>JAFYOU010000003.1 GCA_017560095.1 Candidatus Gastranaerophilales bacterium | reverse complement strand
TTTAATATGGACATAAAAACAATAATTAAATAGAACTCCTGTAATCACAGAAGAAAATCTATAAAAATCAGAATTTTGAACAAATGTTTTATAAATTTTAAATAATATGAAATATAAAGGAGGGTTTCCAGGGTCTTGGAACGTTTCAATCCATTTGTTTGAGTGAGTTAAAATATAAATCTCGTCGTCCCAAAAAGGGATACTGTTTATTTGTAATAACCTTAAAACTAAAGATAAAAAAAGCATTGATGCAACCAAGAGTTTTGTTTTTTTATTTTGAAATTGAAAATTATATAAAAATAAAAATAAAAAAATATATGAGGTGATATATAGCTTTGTATGCGAAAAAAAGGATAAAATGCTTATAAGTATTTTATCAAACAAGCTTTTATCGTTATTAATATCAATTGCCTCTTTGATATTGGTGAAAAATATAGCTTCATGGCCATTATAAATTATAAGTTTTTCGATATTTTCATGGTTTTTAAAGCTTATTTTTTTAACTAAATTTAAATTGTTGGGCTTGAATAAATAGTGATTTTTATTGATTTTTATATATGTTTTTATTTCTTCATCATCATAGAAAATTTGAGGTGGCTCATTTTTAAAAATTACGTCTGTTTGTACCTCTTTATAAAAACCTCCATAATAAAAAACATTTATTTTTTTGTAGTTAAAAAATAAAGAAACAAAAAAGCTTAAAATTGTTAAAAATAAAAATATTAGCGCCTTTTTATTCATTACAAACCTTTTTCAATTTCTTTTTCCAAATAATTTTTTGCATAAGATAATTGTGAGTCGATATTGTTTATAAAATCATTATGATTAAACATAACAACATAATCTGGTTCAACTCCTTTTTGGTTGATATCATTTCCATTTGGAGTTAAATATCTCGCAATGGTTAAATTCATACCTGTTTTGTTAGGAAGAGCAAACACTTTTTGAACAAGCCCTTTTCCATATGTTTTTGTACCAATTAAAGTTGCTCTTTTGTTATCTTTTAAAGCAGAAGATAAAATTTCACTAGCTGAAGCAGATGTTCCATCAATTAAAACCACAAGAGGTTTATTGTAAATGCAGCCTTCGTCAGTTGCACTATAAGTGTTCATTTTTCCTTGTCTTGCAATAACGTTAACAATGGTACCTTTTTTCATAAAAAGATTGGAAATAACAACTGCATTTTGAAATAATCCGCCAGAATTTCCTCTTAAATCAAGAATTAGTGCTTCTGTGTCTTGCAATCTATTTAAAGCTATGACGAATTCTTTTGAAGTATCTAAGCCAATAAAGCTTGAAATTCTAATATAGCCTATTTTGTCTGATAGTTTCTTGTAGTCAATTGTTTTAACTTTTATTTCTTCGCGTTTGACTATTTTTTCAAATCTTTCATTTCCTCTTAAAAGTTCAAGTGAAAGATTTGCATTTATTTCGCCTTTGATTAATTGTGCAACGTGGTAGATTGATTGGCCGCTTACATCTGTTCCATTCACTTTTAAAATAATGTCGCCAGAGCGAATCCCTTGGTTGTATGCAGGGGCATTTTCAATAACATTTGCAATGTAGATTTTGCCTGCAATTGATACAATATTAATTCCTATTCCATATAGTTTGGAATTTATCGCATTGTTTTGGGCGCTGAATTCTTCTTCTGACATAAATTTTGAATAAGAATCATTTAATGAAGTCAGCATTGAATTTATTGCAATATATGCATCTTCTTGGGTTTTAATTTTGTGGTAATATCTTTTTTTCCATTTTGTCCAATTTTGTTCATTTAAATCAGACTGATAATAATTTGATTTGATAATTTGCCATGTTTCAAGATATAAGCTTTTTGGAGAAACTTGTTTTTCGTTAGTTATATTTAAATTGGTTATATTGTTTATTCTTTGACTTTGTTTGAGTTTAATATCTTGATAAGAAATTAAAAATAAAATAATGGCACTTATTATAAGTATTAAAAACCGTTTTGTTTTATTGTTAACTTTAAACTTCATTACTATTTTTCTACACCATCTGCTAAAAGTCTATATCCGCCACCATATATAGTCTTAATATATTTATTTTTTTCATCAGAAATTTTATTAATCTTACTTCTTAAGTGAGTAATATGAACTCTTATTGTATCTATGTCATCATCAACATAGCCCCAAACTTCTTTTAAAAGAACTTTTGATGAAACCATTGTGCCTTCATGTTGCATTAAAACATTCAAGATATCAAATTCAATTGGAGTTAATTGAGCTTTTTTATCCTTTATTTGAACATGATAACTTTCGGGAATTAGCGTGATATCCCCCTTTGATAGTACTTCTTTTACTCTTAGAGAGTCTATTTCGGTGCCTGCTCTATTTAAAAGTGCTAAAACTCTTGCTTTTAGTTCTTCTATTTCAAAAGGTTTTGTCAAATAATCATCAACGCCCGAATCAAAACCTTCTAATTTATTGCTTAATTCGCTAAGTGCAGTAAGCATGATAATGGGAGTTTTTGAAATTTCGAATGTGTTTCTAATTTTTTTTGCAACGTCATAGCCGCTGATGGCACCCATCATGACATCTAAAACTACGAGATTTGGATTTTCTTGTTTGATTAGCGCAAAACCACGAGTAGGATCTGTAGCATATAAGCAATCATGTCCCTGTAGTTCAAGGTTAATTTTTATAAGTTCGCAAATAGCTATATCATCATCAATAATTAGAATTTTTGCCATATAGAAATTTTATATCTAAATATTTTTTGACACAAGAAATATTGCAATTTTTTAACTATTTTACAGCTTTTATTAGGGCAGTATTCGAACTAACACTAATTTCTTTATCTCCAAGCGTTTGTTGAATTTCTAAAATAAAATTATCAACTTTTTTTTCTTCAAAATATTCTAAAAATCTTTGTTTCATGGTTTTTTGATCTGGTGCAGGAGGAGCACTAAACCAGCTTATTACAGCTTCTTTTGATGGGGTGTATTTTGAAGTAACTGCTTGAACATTGACTATAACGTTGTTAAAGCCAGCATCGTTAAGATTTTTGTCTAAGCTTTGAGCATTAAAATTAACTAATGGATCATTTGGATTTTCCATAAATTCTTTTTCTGCAGCTGCAAATTCTTTGTAATCACTAATTTGTGATTCATTAACTAATTCATAGTATCTTGTATTTTCAGATATTATTGGTTCGAATGCGCAATATAATCCTTCTGGCTTTAAAACCCTATAAAATTCATTAAATACAGGCTGTTTTTCTTTTATATGGACCAAAACAGAACGAGTCATTGCTCTATCTAGATAATTTGATTCTAATTTAATATCGGCTACATCGCTCAATAAAAATTTTACATTATTTACACTTGAGCTTTGGGCTAAAATATTTTTGCATTCATCAAGGCAATCTTGAAATTTATCTGAAAAAATTAATTCTACATTATTTTCAAATTTTTCTAAAACTCCAAAACCCAGTAATCCTGAGCCACAGCCAAAATCTGCAATTTTTTGTCCTTTTTTGATGTCTGCGAGCAACAAAACTTGGTCTCGAATTGCACTCAGCCAATTAAGAGTTTGTTGAACTTGCACTTCATTCATATATGAAAATCTTGTTTTTTTGAGCCAAGTTGACCAGTTTTTGCAGATTTCTCCCATCTTTCCTCCAAAAGTTGTATTTAGCCTTGTATTCAATGATTTTTAAAGATTTAAGAATTATAATTATTTTATTATGTCGGATAGTAAAAAAATGTCGTTAGAGAGCAACATAGAATATCTTAACATGATGTTTGAAGTTAGCACAATTGCTAATCAAACGGATGATGTATATGACTTGTTAGACAGACTAAAAAAATATTGTTCTGATTTTATAAAATCTAGTGATATTACTTTTTATTTGCTTGAAAATCAAAGATATAAATGCATTTCAACAACAAATAGCAATTTAAGAAATAGTGAATTTGTTGAAGGTAACGAAAGTGATGCTGCTTTTTGGGATGCAGTTAATAAAGCAAAAATAATTTCTATGAAAGATGATGGTGGGGCTCATCTTTTTAAAACATTTTTAGAAAAAAATAAAATCTTATCGCTTGACCCCACTTACACAAGAGTTTTTTTTAACAATAATGTGCCAATTTGTTTTTGTTTTATTAAAGAAAACAAAGAAATGCCAATTAAAGAAGAAGTTATTTTAAATTTGAATAAAATTTTTGATTATATGGAGCCAATTATTGCAAAATATCATCGAAAAATTAAAAAACAAGAAGAAATAATGCAACTACAAAAATCGCTTCATAATATTTCAATTCTTTATAATATTTCTCAGGCGGTTAATTTTATTGATGATTTAAAAAGGTTATTGCAGGTTATTATTCAAAAAGCTTTAATTACTCTTGATGCCGAAAGAGGATCATTGATGCTTTATGATTATTCCATTAATGCTTTGCAGGTTCGAATTGTTTCAGGTTTGCAAGATAAAAAATTAGAAGAAGCTATCAATAATGGCTCTGTACAATGTGCTAAAATTGGAATTGGCGAAGGTATAGCGGGGACTGTATTTTTAGAAAGAAAACCAATTATTACTAATCTTGGCTCAGCTGACCCTCGTTTTATTATGAAAGAAGTTTTATCTAATACAAAATCGCTTCTTTGTGTTCCATTAATTGCTAAAGGTGAAGTAATAGGCGTTATTAATATTACAAATAAAAAACATGATAAATTGTTTAACCAAAAAGATTTGGAATTTATTACGTCATTAGCTAATCAAGCAGCGATTGCTATTGATAATGCAAAATTATATGAATTAGCAACAAAAGATGGTATGACAAAATTATATATCTACCGTCATTTTTATACATTGTTAGAAAATGAAATACGTCGCTGTTCAAGATATAAGAGAAACATGTCGTTAATTATGATGGATATTGATAATTTTAAAAATATTAACGACACATATGGCCACTTAACAGGTGATTTAATTTTGAAGCACTTAGCGTCTACTCTTCAAGATACTGTAAGAAAAATTGATATTCCTGCTCGTTATGGTGGTGAAGAGTTTGTTGTAATTCTTCCTGAAACGGATAAAAAAGATGCTTGTATAATTGCCGAACGTATTAGGAAAAATGTTTCTCAAATTGAAGTAAAAATTGACGATACAAGGACATTATCTCCAACTGTTTCAATTGGCGTTGCGCAATATACGACAGATGGTCAAGAAGCAAAAGATTTGATTAACGCAGCAGACACCGCTCTTTATCATTCAAAACACAATGGTAAAAATATGGTTTCAATTTATGAAAAAGATGGTTGCAAAAAAGCTGAACTTGAAACTTTTGAGCAAATTCAAGAAAATGGCGGAGAGTTTTCGTTTTAATTAATTTTGTATAAAATTATATCATTTTATTCAAATATAACTATATTTTAATTTATTTTTATTTCTAAAGAAGCTAAAGCTTCTTTTTAGCTTTTCTCTTTTTTCTCATGCGCCGATGAAAAAGTTAAAAGCAACAAGCGAAAAATTTAATTCCACAAAAAGGCAAAAGCTGAAAAGATTTTGTACGCTATTGTAATTTGATTATTAAACATAGAAATTATTGTATAAGATGTCAAAATCTTTGAATCTTTTGACCAGGAATTAAATTTTGAAGCGTTTTATAAAAACTAAGAATTAAGGTAAGCCACGTTTTTCTTTTCTTGGTTGCATTCTTTTCTTTTTGCGTGCGGCGCATGAGCTAAAAAGAAAAGAATGAACTAGGGCTTTAGCCCTAAAGGAAAATAACAAAGCCTTTAGGCTTTTATTGAAAAGAAAACGAACTGGAGCTCTAGCTCCAAGTAATGTTTTGAATAAAATGATATATTTATACAAATTTCATTATATCGCTTATGAAATATATACGTTTTTTTCCTCATTTGCAAAACTAAATTCAACATAATATAATCTATTAAAATTACTTTAATAAGGGTGTCGTTATGAACAGTGTAGTTTTAGTGGGAAGAGTAGGACAAGATCCTGAAATTAAATATTTTGAAAGCGGAAAAAGCAAAACAACTTTTTCAATTGCTGTAGACAGATGGAATCCGAAAACAAAACAAAGAGAAGCAGATTGGTTTCCAATTCAGCTTTGGGATAAAAAAGCAGAATCAGCTGCTGAATGGATTAAAAAGGGTTCAATGGTTTCAATTGAAGGTAAAATCATGATTTCTAAATGGCAAGCGCCAGATGGAGAAATGGTTGAAAGATATATAATTAATGCAACCGATTATGGTTTTGTAGGAAGCAAAAAAGACGCTCAAGCGTAAGAGTTTTTATGGCGTTAATTGATTCGACAGTTATTATAGCGGACGATTTGACTGGTGCTAATGATACTGCTTTGCAGTTTTTCAAAAAAGGATATAGTGCCAAAATTGTGATTGATTATAATGAAGATTTTCATAATGATGAGCCGACGGATGTTTGGTCTTTTTCGACTGAGAGCAGAAATATCGATAAAGAAATTGCATTAAGTCGAATTGTTGAAGTTTCTCAAAAACTGAAGGAAAATTTATCGGTTGAAAATTTTTACAAAAAAATAGATTCTACGCTTCGTGGCAATGCCGGTGTAGAAATAGTGGGATTATTAGAAGCTGTCGGTAAGGATGTTGCAATTGTTGCTCCTGCATATGCTGAAGAAGGAAGAACAACTGTAGGCGGATATCAGCTTTTAAATGGAGAAGTGATAGAAAGAACTCAAGTTGCACTTGATCCAAAAGCTCCGATATTTGATTCTTATATTCCTGATATTTTAACAAAAGATTTAAACTCTCAATTAAAAGAATTTGTTGGAAAAATAGGATTTAATATAATTACAAAAGGGGCTGGCCCAATTGCACTTAAAATCAATGAACTTGTTCAGTCTGGAAAGAAAATAATCGTAGCTGATGCAATGTCAAATACTGATTTAGAGCAAATTGCACTTGCAATTGATAAAAGTCAATATGATGTTTTGCCTTGCGGAAGTGCCGGTTTAGCTGATGCAATGAACAAAATTAAAGATGAAGAAAAAGAAAAACAAGTTTTAAAGCTTCCAAAAATAGCTAAGTTTATTGTTTCAGGTTCAGCTACGCAACTAACTTTAAAACAAATTGGACAGCTAAAAGAAGAAAAAAAAGAAATAAAATTTATTGATTTGGAAATCAAAGATATAATTAATGGTCTAGATGAAGAAAAAACGAATGAAATTATAGAAAATTTAAAAAATGGAATTGATGTTGCAATTCATTCTTCGTATATCAATAAAGAAATTCTAGATGAAAATGATTTAAATCAATTAATTGATGCTGGAATTGCAAAAGTTGAATTTCCGAGCAAAATAACCGACTTTCTTGCAGATTTAGTACAAAAAATCGAAGAAGCGTGCGAATTTATTTTGATTTTAGTTGGCGGAGAAACAAGTTATAAATGTGCAAATAAGATTAATTCGGTTTATTTGAATATTCTTGATGCAATTTTACCTGCAGTTCCTTTGTGTATTGATAAAAATAATAAATTTATTGTTACCAAATCTGGCAATTTTGGAACAATTAATACGCTTGTAGAGATAGTGAATTACTTTAATGAAAAAGTATAAAATCGCAATTACAACTGGGGATAAAAGGGGAATAGGGAAAGAAATAACTAAAAAAGCCCTCGATATCTTAAAACCAAATCAAGAAGAGGTTTTAATTATTGGCGAAAAAATTGATGTTGATTATGATTTTTTAGAAATCGATGAAAAAAATAATGGTGCTTTTTGTTATAAATCTCTTGAATTAGCTTGTAAATTAGCTTGTAATGGAATAATTAATGGGCTTACAACGGCTCCTGTTTCAAAATATGAGCTCCATAGCGCAGGTTATTATTTTAATGGGCAAACAGAAATAATTGAAAAATTATTGGCGCGTAATAATCAAAAAGCGCAAATGATGTTTATTGCAAATGATTTGAAAGTGATGCTTTTAACTCGTCATTGTGCGCTTAATGAAGTTAAATTAACGATTGAAAACGTAGTTGAACAAACAAACATTTTAAATGATTTTTTAATTAAAAAATATAATATAAAAACTCCAAAAATTGGTTTGTGTGGCTTAAACCCACATTGCGGAGAAGAAGGTATTTTGGGCAGTGAAGAAATTGAAATTTTAAAACCTGCAGTTGAAATTTTGAATAATAATGGAGTTTCCATAACTAATCCAATAAGCGCAGATGCTCTATTTGCTCGTGTTGGGAAGGAATTTTTAAATAAAGAAAAGTTAAGTTATGATGCAATTTTATCTTGTTATCATGATCAAGGATTATGTCCTATTAAAGCGTTAGCGTTCGATGATGCTATTAATACTACTATTGGACTTGATATCATTCGCACATCTCCATCTTCAGGCACTGCTTATGATATAGCAGGGTTGGGAATTGCAAATCCTGATAGCATGGTAAGCGCTATAAAATTGGCATTAAAATTATCTTAAAGTTTAAAAAAGGAGGCGATAGCCTCCTTTGATTACTTCTGGATTCCTAATAAGTGAAGATAGTCATGAACTGGGCCTTTTCCATTTTTAGACCAGCTGAAGTCTTCATCTATTGAATCTTTAACCATGCGAGCATAATCATCTTGATTGTTGTAGTATATGTTTAAACCTTCTTTCATGGCTTCATAAAATGCTTTTGCTGTTAGTTTATCTTCTTTTCTAGTTAAGATGCCATTAAGTTTATGATCTCTATTAATAGTATCAACAATGCCTCCAACAGCAGAAGCTATTACAGGAGTTGCAAGGGCTAAAGATTCACCTTGAGTTAAACCGCAAGGTTCAAATTTGCTTGGCATTAAGAAATAATCAGATGCTGCCATAAATGCTGCCATTGGAACTCTGCCATGGGCAAATAGGATTCTGTTATTGTCTTCTTCGGATAATTTATTACCTTTTAAATTTTCAATAATTTTCCTTTGTGTTCCGCCTTCGTTATCGCCCCCAGCAATATAGAATATTGGCTTATTTTTGCCAGGGAAGTCGTGATTCCAGTTGTCAAAAAGCATTTTAATCGCATCACACATTACATCTATGCCTTTTTGGGAAACTAATCTTCCGCCAGACATTAAAATTGGAGTGTTTCGAAGTTCTTCTTCACTTAAAATTGGAAGTGTTGTACCTTGAGAGCCTTGGCAGAATTCAATTCCTTTTGTTAAGTTACCAACGCTATTTTTAAGCTCCTCAGAACTTGCATTAGATTTAGCAAAAGGTAGAACGAATTCATTATAAAAGTTTAATTTATTTTGCATTCTTTTTTGCATAATTTCTTCTGTAGGGCTTTGGGTGTTGTATGTTTCAAAAGTAACACCTGTGCCTTTTTTAATTCCTTTTGCTTTGGCTTCAATGTTTAAGTTGGCATAGTCGTTGCCGTTGATAATACCAACTAATCTTCCAGCTTTTTGTTTTTGAACAAGTGCCCATTGAAGCATATTGGATAAATCCCAGTGCTGTGGTGAAACCAATTCTTGTGCATAATTTTCAGAAACAGGGCAAAGATAATCTGATAAAATAATACCCATATTCAAGAAATTTGTGTAATTTTCAACAGCGTCTTTGTGTCTTAAAACTAAAACATTATCAAGTGCTCTTAAGTTTTTATCGTTTGGATCAATTATTGCGGCTCCAGATTTAGCATGAGAAACAATATCGTAGGTATATTTATCAAATAATGTATTTAAGATATTAGCTGTAGCGGTTTTCTTTTGTAAAAAGTCATTATCATTTTGAGTTGAACCTTGATACATAGCATTATGAGCAATTGTTATTACTCTCATATCTTTTAATTTTTGAGTAGCTTCATCGCTTAATTGACCGTGAGCGTTTTCCATAACAGACTTATATCTTAATAATGCTGCAGTTGGGCTTGCTTGCCAATCGTTTAAAATCATTGCATCGGGCTCTTTGATGGCGCTAAATGCTTCTTCGCTATGGATTTCCACATTTTTAGCTGCATTGATGCCGTCCATTTTTAATTTTGCAAATTCGTAAACTGCTTTGGACATGATTGCAAATTTTTCAGGTTCTTCAGATTTTGCACTTCCTTCGTATATTGTGCCGTCAAAATAATTATCTGTTTGTATGAAAATTAATTGTCTTTCATTTCCGTCTTTATCTTTGTCTGTATGTAAAAAGAAATTGACAGGTATTGTTTCAGATTTGCCATTTCTATAAACATCCATTTTAATTGTTGCGACTTTATCTAATGGCATTCGGTTGTCATCTTTTTTGAATCTGTAAGTATATTTATCGCCAACTTTGCTTAGGGTTGCACTTCCTTCGTTTAAATACATAGGAATAAAAGTTGGCATATTGACGCCAAGTCTTTCCGCATTGTTTCTAACTTCAGGAGGAACTGAGCCTAAGCCACCTTCTTTAATTGGTGCAAATTCTGAAGTGATGGACCAAACATTTGGATGTTCTTTATCTAATTGTGTTATTTGACTTTTGGAAGTTAGTTTTTTTAATCCGACTTCTTCTATTTCTTTAAGTGCAGCTGCGTAAACACCGTTGTTTCTTGTTGAAACTTCTGTTAAATTCAACAAAGGAATACCATAAAAATCTTTAATATATTTTGTGGAATTGGGGTTTGTATGCATTAAGGCCGTCCGTGGGTCTACTAATGGAATTCCCTTAAATGAAGTTGTAGAGTTTTGCTTTGTTTTTTTGTTGGGAAAAATAGCAACATTGTTTGCGCTGTTATGCTTCAATGAAACCATACGATTTTTGTCAGAAGCCGCGCTAATACCAAGAATCTTCATGATACACCTTCTTTTGTTTTAAATAACTAACAACACTTATATTTTTATAAAATTTGTGAATAAAAAATTTTGCCCAATATCTAGTATGGGTTTATTCTACTACGAATTTAGTATTAAGTAAAATAATTTATCTTTTGATTATGTTCCAAAAAGTTCTTTTGATTCTATTGAAGATATTAATTTCCAAATCTTGTTTTTCGATTGTTGTAAAGGTGTACGGATTTGGTTGAGTTGTTCTTTTATATTCGATGTCTTTAGGGCCAAAAAGCATAACATATATGGGGATATAACCTTTTGGTACTTGAAGGTATTCAATAAATTCAGGGAACATTTTTAATACAGCTTGCCCATAGCCACACCAGCATGTTCCTAGGCCTAGTGAATTTGCATATAATTCAAAATAAGATAGTGCAATTATTCCATCTTGAGATGGGCAAGATGAGTCAATTGGGGCAGAAGCGCATATTAAATGTGGTGCACCTCTAAAAATTACATCATTACCATTTAAAATTGCATTTTTCATTTTTTCAAATTTTGAGAATTGTTTTGATAAAAATTGAATAGGTTTTTTATTGAAAAAATTAACAATAGTAGTGTTAACTTTTCCTCTAAAGTCATTCATGGTTGCTATGTCTTCAATGAAAGAAAAATGAAGAGAGTGGTTATTTTTTCCTGTTGGAACATAATTCAACATATTTTTCAATTTTTGAATAATTTCTTTATCTGCATTTTCTTGTTTATATTTTCGAACGCTTCTTCTTGATTGAATTAAATTTAATAAATCATCACTATTAATTTGTTTAATTTCATTTGATTCATCAGGATTTTTGCCCATAATTGAAATAGCTCCAACTGGACAAATTGCAAAACAATGTTGACAGAGCATACAATTTTTAGGTTTTTCCATTTTTGAAGATTTGTAATCATCATATTCAAGTGCTTTAGTGGGGCAATTTTCAATACATAATCCACATTTAACACATCTTTCAT
Organism: Candidatus Gastranaerophilales bacterium; assembly: GCA_017560095.1. Taxonomy (GTDB): domain Bacteria; phylum Cyanobacteriota; class Vampirovibrionia; order Gastranaerophilales; family Gastranaerophilaceae; genus RUG14156. The sequence goes on along the minus strand of JAFYOU010000003.1, from coordinate 67,729 downwards.
AGTTAACTTTGAAGTTATGATTCATGAATTTTCTCCTCAAATATTTCAATAACTTAATAATACCATAGAACTTCTTACTTAAAAATAGAAAATAAGCTATAATCAAGCTATGAATTTTAGTCCGTCCAAACTTTTTGATTTTGTTCGTGACGCTTATGGCGCAATAAACTATTGTCGCTTTATGGAAAAAAGAAATAGAGCCATTGTGCCATTAAGGTATTTTTTTGAATTAACTCATTTATGTAATTTGAATTGCCCATATTGTTATGTTGGAACTGATAGGGTTAAAAATGAATTAAATACTGAGCAATGGTTTAATATTATAAAACAAATTCCTTTTTATTCTTTTGTAACTTTGGTTGGTGGCGAACCTTTGATTCGTCCTGATTTTTGTGAAATTTTGGATAAAGTTTCTAAAAAAACCTTAGGTAAAGTAAATGTCGTAACAAATGGCGTTTTGATTGATGATAAAATAATTGATGCTTTTATTAAATCTAAAATGCTTTTATTAAGTGTTTCTTTGGATGGATGGAAAGAAGGTCATGATGTTAATAGAGGTAAAAACGGCATTTTTGAGAAAATAACTACTAATCTTGATAATTTAAAAGAACAATGTAGATTTAAAAAAAGCAATTTAATGGTTGATATTAAGACAATTGTTTTAAAAGATAATTTGGAAGATATTTTAAAATTATATGAATATTGTACAAATAAAGGCTTTGAATATCTTTCAATTTCATTTTTAAGAAGTAATAATTTAAAGCAAAATGCAAAATTGTACAGTCATTTTGATGAAGTTTTTTATGGTGTTGATTATCCAATTGAGCCTTATTTTGATATAGAAAAATTTGAAAAAGTTTATCTTGAAATTCAAAAAATAAAAAAATACTCTAAAACAAAACTTCGTTTTTCTCCAAAATTTGATAACTATAATTCAGATAAAGAGCTAGCCTTAATTAAAAAATTTTTTACAAAATATTTAACTAAAGACATAAAGGAAATTTATAAATCTTGTTTGTATCCTTATTCAAACACAATTATTAATCCATCAGGAGATGTTTATCCTTGTTTGTCTTATAAAATGGGTAATTTAAAAGAACATAGTCTGAAAGAAATAATTAACAATCCAAAATATTGTTGTTTTAGAAAGAACTTGAAATATTCAAAAATATTTTCAGCTTGTCAGATGTGTTGTGAGCTAAAAGTTAATGATTTAAACTAATCCAAAAATATTATCTTTAATTGACATGGATTTATAATGACTTTAAAATGTTATTGGGATAGAATATGGGCAAATTTTTGCAAAATATTGAAGATACTGACATTTCAAAAATGAAAGAGTTTCTTTTGGACTCTTTTTTTGAGCGTGTTTGTTTGGATAAGCTTTTTAATAATAAAGATTTAAATAATATTCACAAAAGTTCTATTGCCACAAAAAATTTCGACTTAGTTTCAATTGCTATGTCTTATCTTGCACTAAATAATTATCGACAAGGAGCAAGGTATTATCAGACTTTGAATTTATTGAATGATGCAAAATATCTTGCAAATTCTTCTAGTGATTTAATTGCACAAAAAATTAATGTATTTTGTTGTGGTTTGATTGAATATTATGAAAAAAATATTGAAGTGGCACTTAATTTAATTAAAGCTAGTTTATATATAAAAATAAGTTCAAACCATAAATTTGATGATGCAATTTTAAAGTATAAACAAAAGATAGAGGCTGAATATCAACAAAAAACTATTTCTTCAACTCCCCCATCTTTTATCCCAAATGAAATTAAAGATGACGCACTATTGGCTTTATTGCAGGTTGGAAGAACAATTGCTATTGAAACAAATATTGATTCTTTGCTTACTATTATTGCTCAACAAATTCAGCAAGCGCTTCAAGCTGATAGATGTACAGTATTTTTGTTGGATGAAGAAACAAATGAACTTTGGAGTAAAGTTGCGCTTGGTCTTGAGATGCAAGAAATTAGATTTGCTTCAAATAAGGGTTTAGCGGGCCATGTTGCAACAAGTGGTGAAACAGTAAATATTAAAAATGCTTATGAAAGTGAATATTTTAACAAAGATATAGATCTTCAAACAGGTTATAAAACAAGAAATATTTTATGTATGCCAATAAGAAATCTATCCCATCAAATTGTTGGCGTGTTTCAAGTTTTAAATAAATTTAACGGAGATTTTACTCAAAAAGACGAAGATTTATTAATTGCAATTGGTTCAAGTGCCGGAATTGCATTGGAAAATGCACATTTATTTTCAAAGCAAAAAAAATTAATTGAAGAGCAGAAAAAATTATTTTCAAGTTTTATTAATACTCTTTCAGTATCTATTGACGCACGTGACAAAATTACTTCGGGACATTCCAAACGTGTAACTTTATATGCTAATTTGATTTGTGAAAAATGTCATTTGTCGGAAGAAGAAAAAGAAATAATCAAGATTGCCTCCCTGCTTCATGATATTGGTAAAATCGGTATAAAAGATTCGGTTTTACAAAAGGAAGGTAGGTTAACTTCGGATGAATATGAACATATTAAAGAACATGTTAAATTAACTCATAATATTTTATCTAAAGTTTACACGACAAATAATTTTAAAGATGTAGCTCGAATTGCTTCATCCCACCATGAAAAATATGATGGAACAGGCTATTTTAAAGGATTAAAAGGAGAACAAATTCCTTTGGGTGGAAGAATTCTTGCGGTTTCAGATGTGTTTGATGCTATTACATCAAAAAGGCATTATCGTGACAAAATGAAAATTAAAGATGCTCTTCAGATTATGATTAATGGAAAAAATACTCATTTTGATGAGAATCTTGTTAATGCATTTATGTCTATTTCGGTTTATGAAATTTTAAAAGTGATTGTTAATGATGCTACAGTTAAATTTAATGAAGATGAAATTTTATTAAAAGAATTTAACTTATCTCAATTATATGATATTCTTAATATTGAAAATAGTTCTATTGCAGAAAAGCAAAAGAAATTATTAGAAACATTTGATAAATATTATTACTATAATTCAGAAGGTTAGGTTTTTTAAATGAAAAAATTGAAAAGAAAAATTATTTTATCTTTATTTTTCATTTTAATGTTTTGTCCTTTTATTTACGCGCAAAGTTTATTAGAACCTAAAATACAAAGTATTAATACAAAGTCTACTTCAAATTATTTTAATTTGGCAAATATTGTGGATTCTTTTTTGACAAATGAATCTAGTCAAAGTGAAACAATTGCGGATGAAAAATCAAAAATTCGAAAAGAATTTATTTCGATTACTCAAAAGTTTAATCAAGGAAACGCAAAAGTTGCACATGATGAATATACTTTGTTGATTAATAAAGTAACCAATGATACATCCTTATTAACTTTGGCTAAAGTTTTTTATGAGATTGGTTTTTTTTCTTTGGGTGACAAGGCTATAGAAAAGATTGTTTATAAAAATCAATTTTACGATAATATTTTGGATTTAGAAGCAAGTTATAAACCAAGAAATAACTTAACTAACGAAGAAGAAATCTATTTTGCAAAAGCATATTCAGATATTTATTTTAACAATAGTGCTGATGAAATAGTTGCTCAACTTTTAAAGAAGAAACATGAATATACAAAAAACGATTTTTATAATTATTTACTATCAAGGGCTTATCTTGAAACTAAACAATATAATTTAGCATTGAGTTCAATTAATAAAGCCATTTCAATTAATTCAAACAACTTAAGCTATCAAATGTTTAAAATCGAGGCCTTAATGAAAGCTCAAAAATTTAAAGAAGCAAAAAAGGCGATTGAGAAACTTGAAAAAGTAAAATTATTGTTGGTGCTTAAGCCAAAACTAGAAATTCAAAAACAAACTGTTTTAGCTTCGTTGGAAGGAAATAGTCAAGTTAAGAAATATTATTTATCTAATAAAATATATTACGAGGGAAACTTCGAAAAAACCAAAAAAGATTGTTCTAATATATTAAATTTTGATAAAAAAAATGACAAGATAATGTCACTCTATGCTAAAAGTGAATTGGCTTTAGGTAATGTTGAGCGAGCAAATGTTTATTTTGTTAATTCTTATAAGATAGAAAAAAATAATTTTGATACAATAATTGGCTTAGGAGATATTAGGTATCTTCATGGTGATTATAAAAATGCAGTAAAAATGTATAAAAAAGCATACAAGCAAGATAAAAAAAATTATGAATCGATAATTAAACTTGCTACTGCTCAAAGACAACATGCGCAGAAGCCAAAAGAGATTAAAAAACTTGAAATGATGCTTGATAAAATGCCAAAAAATAATTATATGGCATATTATAATAGCGCAATTAGTATTGCTCAAAAGAATTCTGTTTTGAAAGAAGAATTTTTAAAACGTTCTTTGTCAATTAATCCAATGTATGAACAGGCTTTAGGGGAATTGATTGAGCTTCATTTGAAAAATAAAAATTACAAATTGGCTAAAAATTTAATTTATAATGCTTCATTTACTTTGGAAAAAAATTATTATTACTATTATCTTTGCGGGTTATATAGTCAAGCTTTAGATAAAAGAAAAGAAGCTATGCAGTTTTATAAAACCTCTTTAAATTTAAATCCAAATTTTGAAATAGCAAATACTAAATTATTGAGATTAATTCCTGATATATCAAGCGAGGAAATATAATGGTTGTCACCACAAAAAGTGCTACTATCATCGGTTTAAATGTTTATGAAATAAATATTGAAGTGGATACAATTAATTCTATTCCTCAGGTTTCCATTATTGGGCTTGGCGATACTGCAATATCGGAAGCAAAAGAAAGATTAAGATTAGCAATTAAAAATTCCGGCTATAGTTTTCCTTCAACAAAAGTTGTAATTAATCTTGCGCCGGCTGATCTTAAAAAAGAAGGTTCAAGTTATGATCTTGCTATGGCAATTGGGATTTTGCTCAAAGAAGGAGTAATCAAAGAATTTAATTCTGATAAGATTGCATTTTTGGGTGAGTTATCTTTAGATGGTTCAATTCGTGCAGTTAATGGAATTTTGCCTATAGTTTGTGGATTGGAAGAGTTGGGCTTTAAAAAAGTAATTTTGCCTTCAGCCAATCTAGAAGAAGCAAGCTTTATCGAAAATATCGAAACTCTCGGGGCTGATAATTTATCTCAAATTGTTGAATATTTAAATGGCAATTGTGAGCTTAAAAAATTAAAGCAAAATATCGAAGATTTTATTTCTCAAGAGCAAGATTTTGCGGTTGATTTTTTTCATGTTAAAGGACAGGCTGTTGCAAAGCGAGCATTGGAAATTGCTGCAGCTGGTGCACATAATGTTTTAATGTCGGGTTCACCCGGTTCTGGGAAGACAATGTTATCTAAAGCATTTATGTCAATTTTGCCGCCATTAACAGCAAAAGAAGCAATTGAGCTAACTAAAATTTATTCAATTTCTGGATTGTTAGATAGAAAAAATCCACTAATTACCACTCGACCGTTTCGCTCCCCTCATCATAGCGCTTCTGCGGTTGGAATAATTGGCGGAGGTTCTAATCCTAAACCTGGGGAAATTACTTTGGCGCACAGAGGTGTTCTCTTTTTGGATGAAATGGTTGAATTTCCACGTACTACTTTAGAAGTTTTAAGACAACCTATTGAAGATAATGTTGTAACTATTTCTCGTGCCCAAATAAGTGTTCAATATCCTGCAAATTTTATTTTAGTTGGAGCAATGAATCCTTGTCCTTGTGGATTTTTAGGAGACAACAAAAAAAGATGCACTTGTTCTGAAGCAATGATTAATCGCTATAAATCCCGACTTTCTGGTCCATTATTGGATAGAATCGATATTCAATTAAAAGTTCAAAGATTAAATGAAGATGAACTTTTGTCAAATAATATCGAAGCTGAAAGTTCTGCTGTTATTAGGCAAAGAGTAATAAAAGCAAGAAAAATTCAATTTGAAAGATATAAAAATGATGACATTTTAACAAATAGCGAATTAACAACAAAATTAATAAAAAAATATTGTGCAATAGATGATGCGACTAAACAATTTTTAAAAAATGCCATTAGTCAATTTAATTTATCGGCTAGAGCGTACGATAGAATTTTGAAAATTTCAAGAACTATTGCAGATTTAGATGAAAAAGAAAAAATTGAGCTATCTCATATAGCACAAGCTCTTCAAATGAGAAGTTTTTAAAGCAAAAATAATTTTTTGCATGTTTTGTATTAATGAAGCGTAACAATGAACTTAACAATAAATCAGATAAATTTTAATAATTGTAATTTAGCTCTTTTAAAAAGCAAAAATAAAGAGCAAAGAAGTTATGCGCAGATAAACTTGCTTAGTTTAAATGCTTCTTTGGCGCTAAAAAATCAAATTCTTTTTGGTGCAAATAGACAAATGCAACAAAAAGAAGCTTTATTGCAAGATGTAATTAAAGAAAATTCTCTTCCAATTCAGCCTCAAACGCTTGATTTTGTTTTAACTCCTCCATTGGAAAAAGAGGGTACATATTTAAAATATTCAAAAACAGGAAGTAAGTTTTTTGAGCTTTATTCTAGATGTCTTTTGCATAAAGATTATCCAATTAAAGACGAAGGCGAATTGACAGATATAGTAGCTGATTTTATTAAACGTAAAAATAAATCAAGAATAATAAATAATTTTATTCCGCAAAATCTACTTCCGCAATCAGAAAATAAGAGTTTAACTCAAAGTGCTCAAGCGGATTGTTTGAATGCTTTTTTGGGTGCAATAATTTATGAAAATGAAGATGGCTTTAAGGTTGCTTTTGATTTTTTAAATGAAAAAATTGGCAAAGGGATTTATCCAGAAGGTCTGATTTTAGAAGAAAGTCCTTTTGAAAAATTGGCCAATATTGTTGAGCAAAAGGGATATTCTTGGAAAGACTTATACCAAGAAACAAGATTTTATAATGAGCAATGGCATTATAAGGTTCATTTTAAAGATTTGGTTTTATCAGAGGCACGTGGTGGCAAGTGTGGCCATGGGCTTAGAGAGGGTTGTATAGCTGACGCAATTGAAAAAATTGAATCAGGTGAAATTAATTTTGATGAAGCGGGCGAAGATTTAACATATATAAATTATAAAAAACCAACAGGGCAAAGAGTCGAAGAACTAAAAGATTTTTGCCAAAAGTGGGGTTTAGAATTTAGTGATATTTCACTTTTGCACAAAGCATTTTTATATGGAGAAATGGAAGATGGCTCGACACTAGCTCATTGCGATACTTACGAAACGTTAGAATATGTTGGCGATGCTGTTTTGGGATTTTGTGTTCATGAAATTTTGCAAAATAATCTTCCAAATGCTACTAGAAGGGAAATTTGTCCTAAAAGACATTATTTTACTAGAAATGAAAATCTGGTTTCCTTGGCTAAAGAAATGAAACTTCCAGATTATGCTATTAATAGAAATGAGACTCAAGCCAATAAAAGACCGGCTGATATGTTTGAAGCATTAATTGGTGCAATTTTTATAGATGGTAAAGAAAATGGCTTTGACAATGCTTATGAATTTTTAGATAAACATTTTAGGGATAAAATTTGTGATCAAACGTATTAATTTTTATTGCAAAAAACGCTTTTTGTGAGTATCATATAAGATATTAATTATGAATATAATAGGGAGTAATATGTCATCTTCTGAGCAGGGTATAACCCAACAAGGCATTGATATTACGGATAATCAAAATATCGTTGAAGCGATAAACGAAAATAAAGATAAAGAAAATAATTTAAAACATAAAGCAATTATTAGAGCGTTTTTAGCTAATATCGGGATAGCATTAGTTAAACTAATTTGCTTTTTTGTTTCTCGAAGCTCTGCAATGTTAGCTGAAGCAATTCACTCTGGCGTTGATTCATTTAATAGCATTTGTTTATGGATTGGAGTTAAAAGAGGTGCGCGCCCTGCGGATAGTGCACATCCTTTTGGTTATGGATTAGAGGCGAATATTTGGACAATGTTAGCTTCTTTATTAATGCTTTTAGGTTCTGGTGTTGCAATTTTCCATGGTGGAGAAAAATTCTTTAATCCACATGGAATGGATGAAATGCTTAAAAATTATAACTATATCGCAATTGCCCTTTTAATTAGTATGTGTTTTGAAGCGTGGGCAGTAAACAGTGCAGTTGTCGCAGTTTTAGATGAAGCACAGGTTAAAGAAAAAAATCCACTAAAAAGATTTTTTGTTTCTTTAAAACATATTAAAAACATCCAATCTCCAACAACAAAATTTGTTTGGTATGAAGATACAGCTGCGTTTTTAGGGGTGTTAATTGCTCTTGTTGCACTAACTTTATCCAAATTTGTTATGCCAATAGCTTTAGCACATATCCCTGATGCTATAGCATCTATTATAATTGGTTGCATTCTTTTATATTTAGCATTTTTCTTGCTTAAAAATAATGTTAATTCTTTAACTGTTCAATCAGCAGAACCTCGAGTTGAAGAAATAATTAGGAATGTAGCTTCTACAATCCACGGAATTACTCAAGTTGTTGAATTGAAAACAATTGACCTTGGTTCAACTGGTGTTGTAATTAATATGAATATTGAAGTCGACCCTGAAACTCAAATGAAGGATGCTGATGATATTGCTCAAATGTTAGAGCGAAAAATTAGAAAATATATCAAAAACGTAAATGATGTAACAATTGAATTGCAAGCACATGATGAAGAAGATAATTGGGAAGAAAAATTTGATAAGTTAATTGTAGAAGGTCAAAAAATTGAAGCAATTGATTCACATGAAGCAAATATGCTTTCAAATTTTTATTCTTTTGCAAATACTGTTGTTAAAGAAGTAATGGTTCCAAGAACAGAAATTGTTTTTGCAGATGCAAATAGTTCAATTTATGAAATAGCAGACATTATCATTAATTCAGGTCACACAAGATTGCCTTTATATGAAGATAATGTTGATAATATTTTAGGTGTAATTAATGCAAAAGATGTCTTAAAAGTTATTAAGAATAATAATGTAGATGAAAATTTCTCAATTAAATCAATAGTGAGAGATATAACAATAGTTCCTGAAAATAAATTTATTTCGGATTTATTATCAGATTTAACTTCATCTAAAAATCAAATTGCAGCAGTAATGGATGAGCATGGTGGAATAGTTGGTATTGTTACTATTGAAGATATTATTGAGGAAATTACAGGTGAAATATACGATGAATTTGATAAAGTAGAAACACCTGAAATAGTTAAAATTGACGATAATACTTTAAGCGTTGCAGCTAAAGCAAGTATTGATGATTTTAATGAAAGATTTGACCAAGATATTCCAAATGAAGATTTCCAAACAATTGGTGGATATGTATTTGGTTTGTTGGGAAGAGAACCTGAATTAAACGATGTTGTTGAAGATAAAAATATAAAATACACAATTTTAGAACTTGATAATATTAAAATTACAAGAGTTAAAATGGAAAAGGATACACCATTTCAAGATAAAGAAATGGCAAAAATTGACAATCAAGAGGAAGAATAAATGAAATTAACAGTACTAGGGCCAGGGTGTTGGGGTTTAACTATAGCAAAATTATTAAATAATAACTTTGATGAAATTTGCGTTTGGGGTCGTGAATCTGATATTACTCCAATGCTTAAAAATGAAAAAAGAATTGAGCATCCTCTTGAAATTCAATTAGATAAAAAAGTTGAAATAACATCTGATTTATCTTTAGCTATTGAAGGGGCTGAAATTATTTTGATGGTTGTTGCAACTTCTGGTATTCGTCCAGTTTGCGAACAATTGAAAAAAGTTGGTTTAAAAGATAATCAAATTTTGGTTAATTTATCAAAAGGTATCGAACTTCCATCTTTAAAAAGAATGTCTGAAGTAATTTTAGAAGTTTTGCCTGATATTAATTTTGCTGTTTTATCTGGGCCTACGTTGGCTCGTGAAATTATTGAAGGAAAGCCAACACTAGCTACAATTGCTTCAACTAATATAGAAATAGCTAAAAAAGTCCAAAAAGCTCTTAATGTGTCATCTTTATTTAGATTATATGCAAGTGATGATTTAATAGGGGTTGAACTTGGTGGAAGTTTGAAAAATGTTATTGCGATTGCTTCGGGATTTGCTCATACTATGGGACTTGGAGATAACCTAAGAGGTTCACTTTTAACTCGTGGAATGGCTGAAATGGCTAGAGTTGCAATTGCATTAGGTGCTAAACCTCAGACATTATATGGTTTATCTGGCATGGGTGATTTAATTGCAACAGCATCAAGCCCATATTCAAGGAATTTTACAGTTGGCTCAATGATTGCAAAAGGTAAAAAAATTGATGATATTTTAGCTGAATTGGGTTCTGTTGCTGAAGGTGTTAAAACATCAAAAGCGTTATGCGAATTGGCTTCTAAATTAGAAATAGATGTTCCTGTATCAAATGCTATTTATGAAGCGGTTTATACAGATATCACTCCAAAAGAAATTATGGCTAAATTAATGAATAGAAAATTAAAGGAAGAAGACTAATGAAAAAAGTGTTTCTAGTTTTATCTTTAATGCTTGGTTTAAATTCATTTGCATACGAATTTAATATAGGTGAACGTGAATTTTCATATAATCCTGATACCTTAAAATTTTATGAAAGTTCAGTTACGTTGTCTGCTGAAGAAGTGCAAGAGTTGTTTCCAGATTATCAAGTAATTTTGATTTCAAAATTTGATAAAGAAAAAAAATATAAAATTAAAAATTCATTATTTGGGGTTAAAAAAATTTTACTTTTGAATGATGATATCAGAACTTTTCATAATTTTTATGTTTATCCAACAAGTTCAAGAAATGAATTTAAGGAATTTAAAAATGGTGAAATTAAATCTTTAATAACAATTTACGGTAAGAAAAATGTCCGCTTAAAACATTCTGGCGGAGATGAATTTGAAATAGTTGTAAAATAGATAAAAGCTGGTTTAAAACCAGCTTTACTTTTTATAAAAAATTATTAAATATAATTTGGTCGTTAGCTTCCCTAAAATGCGTGGTTTTAACTAATGCATTTAAATGATTTTTAAAAATTCGGTTTAATTTTGATTTTTAAGAGTCGTTTCTTAAATCAAAGGGGATTTAGGGTAAATTATGTTTAGTCCGCAAATACAAAATTATATAAATTCTTCTTCTCAAGCTGCTGCTTTTAGCAGAGTTAGTGAGCTAGATAATTATATTAATTCAATTTATCCAAAAGCTGATGTTTCTCAAAATAAAGAAGTATCAGCATTCCAGCAAATTTTAGCGGAATCTAAGCAAGAAAATAAAAGTTCAAGTGTATTTGAACTTGATTTACCCTCAAATATAAACGAAAAAAAAATAACCCCTTTGCCTTTTGGTTCATTAACTAAAATTGAAGTGCCATCAAAGTCAATGCCGAATTCTAAAGAAGCAATTTTGGGTTATGTAAAAAATGCAAGCGAAAAATATGGAGTAGAAGAACGCCTTATCAACGCTTTGATTAAGCAAGAATCAGCATTTAACCCGAATGCAGTTTCCTCTGCAGGTGCACAAGGTTTAATGCAGTTAATGCCTTCCACTGCTAAATCTCTAGGAGTTAAAAATGCTTTTAATCCTCAAGAAAATATTGATGGTGGAGTAAAATACTTAAAACAAATGCTTGAAAAATATAATGGAAATACAATTTTGGCGTTAGCGGCTTATAATGCTGGCCCTGGGGCAGTTGATAAATATAATGGGGTTCCACCATATAAAGAAACTCAAAATTACGTAAAAGCAATACTATCAAATTACCTATAAGGAAATAAGATATGAATAAGATTAACAAAATGAATTTTTTTGAAATGCACGGTATTAATGAAATGCCCACGATGCGCTTAAATGGAAATATTTCAATAAATTCAAATGATACAAATATTAAAAGCTTTAAAGATACATTTGGTGAAATGATTAGTCAAATGAATGAAATTACAAATAAACCTGAGCAAGTAGCAGCAGCTGCAATGCAAGGCAAAGCAGATATTCATGAAGTTATGTCAGCTATTGCTCAAAGCGAATTAACTGTTCAAGCTGCGACTACGGTTACAGGAAAAATCCTACAAACGTATGAAAAAATCATGCAGATTCAGATTTAACTTTAATTTTAGCTGATTATGATAGTATAATTGGAAGTATAGAACATCACGCAATATGGAAAAATTTGACCTAAAACAAATAACTGAAAATAAACCTTTATTTTTCACTATCATTGCTTTATTGATAGTGACTGTGGTGTTTACTATTTCTTTGATTGGAATAGGTATTAAAGTTAATTCAAATAAAAATGTAGTTTCTGGTGCAAATGAAGCTGTTCTTGAAGAATTTAACAATAGTGATAGTCAAACGATAGAACAAGATATTGAATTGTTTACAACGGAAAGTATTGGAAAAGCTTTAGAAGTTCAAGCGTTATTAGCTAGAAGTGGCATTAAAACTAAAAAAGCAAGTACTGGCTCAAAGATTACTCTTTTATTGTCAAAGCAAGACAAAATTACAAAAGGTCAAGTAGATAGAGCGCTTTTAGCTATCGTTAAAAGCGGTATGTTGGATGAACATACAGGGCTTGAGATTTTTGATAAAGGTGATTTTACATCAACAAAAGATGACAAGAAAATTAGATTAATAAGAGCAATTAATGGAGAATTAGCTAGATTAATTAGAAAAATTCCACCAATTGAAAATGCCCAAGTGTTTATTTCAATTCCGGAACAAACTTTCTTTGCTCAAAATCAAAAGCCAATAACAGCAACTGTTCAAATAACAATGCCATCCGGTGAAAGATTGGATAATATGAAAATCAAAGCAATTTCTAATCTTTTGTTGGGCGCTGTTCATGGGCTTCAAGCGGATAATATTTCAATAACGGATACAAATGGAACCGTCTATAATTCAATTATTGGGGCTTCTGACGATGCTATAGCTAAAATTGAAGAAAATGATAAATACATGCAATCTAAAGTTAGTGCTCAATTAGATAAATTAATTGGTAAAGGCAACTATATTGCAACTGTTTCAACATTTTTAACTCAATCGCCAGTTGAAAAAACAAGTATTTTATATGACCCAAATCAAAAAACATCAGTTTCAGAGCAACATTTTAAAGAAAATTTGGGCGATAATAACAATAATGCTACAACATCTGGTATGGCTCCTGTTAGCGTATATGTTCCAAATGGAATTAAATCATCTGTTCAAACTGGCTCGTCTTCTCAAGATAGGCAATATTCAAGAAGTGCCGTTGAAACTCAATATGGAGTTTCTAAAACACAAGTAAATGAATATATGTCTGCTGGAATTATTGAAAAAATTTCAATTGCAGTTTCAATTGATGAAAATGCAATTCCAACAAATATGAGCTTATATGAATTAAAAACTTTAATTGCACATGCTGCAAGTCCAAAGGTTAATCCTGACAATGTTTCGATTGCATTTGTTGAATCTAATAGTTTGATTTTAGCTCCGGATAAAGAAAATGAACTACCAAAACCTGAAGAATCAGGAAATCCTTGGTGGGTTGTTGGGGCTATACTTTTAGTAGGTTTGATTTTTGGTTTAAGTCATATTGGTAAAAAGGTTAAAAAAGAAGCCCAAAAACAAGAAGAAGAACTTGAATATTTAAGACAAATTGCGGCAACTCAAGAGCAACAATTAAAAGATGTTTCTGCTCAGGCCAATACTTTAATTGCTCAACAAGAAAAAATGGCTCAAAATTTAATTGAACAAAAAAATCAATATGCATTAGCGCTAGAACAGGCAAAATCAATGGCAAGCGCTAAAACATCTGCACCAAGAAGTGATTTGATTGATGCTATTGATGAATTGGAGTCTGATTTTAATTCAATGGATGAGAATGAAGCAATTGAAAAAATTAAAAATTGGATTGAAAGCACATAAAAACGGGGAATAAAGGGGAAGAATGGCTGAATCTGATTTGAAAAATTTTAATTGTGACGCTTTTGCTAAAGATTTATCATCTCAAGCTAGTCAAGTTGTGCCTTCTGACATTCAAAAACCCGATAAAGATTTTGTTATTGAACTTATTTTTCGTTTTTGTAAAATGGCAGGGGATGCGCTTTTAAATGAAGAAAATTCTAAATTGAATGCATCTCAAGCGAGCTTGATTACGCAATTTATAGGTGAATGGATTTTTCATAAATCCATTGATATTATAAGAGCTGGAGTTGATATGCAATATCGTGAAGCAATTTTGCAAAAAGTTGCTTTTACTGTGTTTGATATTGCCAAAAAAGCTGTAGAGAATGATTTACCTCAAGATCAATTAATTTCATTGGTTGAAGCACAGGTTAAAAAGTGTTTTACAAAAGCTATGGAAGATTTAAAAGAGAGAGGTATTTTAACTCAGCAAGTTGCTGATAATGCCCTTTCGCAATCAAATATTGATTCTATGGCAATGGAACAAATTGAAGAAGAAACGGCTATCGATATTGCTTCGATGAGTGATTCAAAGGTAATTAAGTTGGCATCTTTGGCTGTTTTGATGAAAGGCTTTCCAACGGAAAAAATCAAAAATATTCTTCAAAAATTTGATAAACCAGAACGTGATGTTTTGATGAAATATTTAAAAATGCCTGATTTAGAAGAAAAGCTTGATACTTCTACGACAATACGTTGTTTTGAAGAAATGAAGAGCGCATTACCTGAAGCAATTGTAATAAGTTATGATAAAGCATTTAAAAAAATGTGTAAAATTGTTAAAAATTCGTCTAGAGAAAGAATTTTGACTATCATAAATAAAGAAAGGCCAGCAATAAAGGATTTCGTAAATAGCTGTTATACGAAAAATAAAAAGAAAATTCCTGCACATATTGCAGATATAGTCTCTAAATATTTAGAAGAACACGCTTCATGATTATTAGAAAAAAAAATATTCCAAATAAAAAAAGTTCATCTTCTTTGCAACCTGTAAAAAAAGGTAGTGTAATTAAAAAAGAAGATGTAATTTTAGATGTAGAAAACACTAAAAATACTAACGAAAATAAAGAAAATATTCTTCCTGTTAAATTGCCTGAGCAAAATGTTTCCGAGGATGAAAGTTTTGAAAAGATAGATATTTCTGCAATTGAATTTAAAGAACGCGCGGAAAGAAGAAGGGGAGATAGAAGAAGAGGTTATCGCAGAATTGATGAAAGATCATTAGTATCTCGTGCGCAACAAGAGGCGCATACAATTAAAGAGCTTGCAGCTCGTGAAGGATACAAAAATGGTTTTTCAGAAGCTCAACAGCAACTCGAGGAGATGAAATCAAAGCTAGTTGAATTCTTTAATATGAAGGATGCTATGTATGATGAATTTTATCCTCATATTATGGAAATTGCGTTTGCAATTGCAAAAAGAATCATTAAAAAAGAAACAGAAATGAGCGATGATGTATTAAAAAATATATTCTCAGAAGTTCTTGATAATATTAATTCTGATGCTCAAAGGCTTGAAGTTAAAGTAAATCCTGATGATGTTGAATTTGCTAATGCATCTTTGCCTGAAATTCTAGAAGATAAAAAATTAAATGTAAGAATAATTGTAACTCCTGATGAAACAATCGAAAAAGGAAGTTGCGCGGTTTTGGCAAATAATGGCGTAATTGATGCTAATTTTAAAACGCAATTGGCTGTTTTGCAAAATGCTTTTGGAATTTATAAAGGAGGGTTGTAATGAACGCTCCAAAGCCAAGTAATCCAATATCGGAAATTGCATTAGCCGGTTTTGTTATTGTGGCAATTTTAATTTTGCTATTAGAAATGCCAAGTTGGGTTGTAAATTTTTCGATAAGTTTCAATATTACATTAGGTATTGTTTTATTAATGATATCTTTATATGTTAATAAGCCCCTTGAATTGGCAGCTTTCCCTTCAATTCTTTTGATTGGTACTGTTTTTAGGCTTGTACTTTCAATTGCTTCAACTCGTTTAATCTTGGCTAAGGGTGATGCTGGTGAAGTTGTAGAAGCGTTTGGACAGTTTGTTACTGGTGGTAATATGGTTGTTGGTGGTGTAATTTTCTTAATTATCACCATTGTTCAATTTATGGTAATTACTAAAGGTGCTGAGCGTATTGCTGAAGTATCTGCTCGTTTTGCGCTTGATGCGATGCCTGGTAAACAAATGACAATTGATGCTGATTTTAACGCTGGTTTAATTTCACCTGAAGAAGCAGTTAAGCGTCGTGAAGATCTTCAAAGGGAATCAAGCTTATATGGTTCTATGGATGGTGCAATGAAATTCGTAAAAGGTGATACTATTGCAGGTATCATTATTACTTTAATTAATATTATCGGCGGTTTAATTATTGGTATTTTAATGAATGGCATGCAACCAGGAGATGCGGTTTCTAAATATACTATTTTAACTATTGGTGATGGTTTAGCTTCTCAAGTTCCATCGCTTTTAATGGCTATTTCATCTGGTATTGTAATGACTCGCGCAACGGGTGGTGGTGTTGCTTTGGGTTCAGATTTGGCTGTTCAAGTTTTATCAAAACCAACAAGTTTATTTTTGGCTGCAGGTTTTTTGCTTTTAATTGCGGTAACTTCTGGAATCACAGGATTGCCTTGGCTTCCATTTTTGTTATTTTCTACAATTTTAATTTTAGGTGGTTTATCTGTGTTGGTAAATCAAGATGTGCAACAACAACTTGGCCAATTGGATGCGGTTAAGCAAAATATGCAAGATTTAGTTAATCCTAATAAAATGTATGAACGTCTTGGGGTTGATGTTTTGTCTTTGCAAGTTGGCGCAGGCTTATTGGTTATTGCAGACCCTGAGCAAGATGGGCAATTATTGGCTAAAATTGCAGCACTTCGTCAAAGAGTAACCGATGATTTAGGTTATATTATTCCAAATATTAGAATTATGGATTCTTCTGCAATTGGAGATAATGAATATTTAATTTCTATTCGTGGGAATCCTGTTGCAACGGGAACAGTTTACCCTGGAAAATTAATGGTTATTGCGGATCAGTATGAAGCTTTGGGTAAAAAATTGCCTGATAATGCTATTGTTTCAATTGAACCGACTTTCCAATCTCAAGCTTATTGGCTTAATCCTCAGCACATTGGTAAAAATGATAAAATTCAAGCAGTTGATGCCGTTGATGTTATTGTAACTCATCTGCAAGAATGCGTTAGAAAATATGTTGATGAAGTTATGACTAAAACTGATGTTTTAAAATTAATGGAGCTTGTTAAATCTCAAGACCCAACATTAGTTAATGACCTTGTTCCAACGATTATTTCAACGTCAGATTTAAGAAAGATTTTTGTTAATTTAATTAGAGAAAAAGTTTCTATTAAAGATGTAATTTTCATTTTTGAAAGACTTTGCGATTATGCTCGTTTTTCAAAAGAACCGGATATCTTATCGGAACGTTTAAGAGCTGCTTTGGGTAGGCAGATATGTTTATCTAATTCAAATAAAGATAAGGTTTTATATGCTCTTACATTATCTTCTGAGTGGGAAAAGATTCTTGATGATTCTTGTCAAAGAACAGAACTTGGTACAATGTTCTTATTAAATCCTATGCAGGTTCAAGAGTTAATCGAAACAACGGCAACTACTTTGATGCGAGCTCAAAGTGCGGTTGGCGTTCAACCCGTTATTCTTTGTTCTCCAAGAATAAGATTGCCGTTATATCAAATGTTAGAACGTCATATTCCAACAATTGTAGTTATATCTTATTCTGAGCTTATAACTGATATCAGAGTTGAAGCAATTGATACAATTGGTGATGGCTATTAATTGTAATGTTTTTTGAAAAATTTATTACAAAACTTTAATTTTCAAACAAAATTATTATAAGTCTGTTAAACTTTATTTATGAAATCTTTTTTTCAAGATGAATTCATAAATTCAAAAGTTTTATCACGTTTAACGAAAGAAATAAGACGTGAACAATTAGAATCGACTATTGATGAAATTAGTTATTTGAACGAGCTACAAAGTCATATTATATGTAAATGCGATTTGTCGTCATCGCAAAATCAAGAATTGGCAAATATTAAAAAAATAAATAATGCAACAAGAGAAAATTTACAAGCATAGAATAAAAATAACAAAAAATAAGGAATTACGCTTTATTTCCCACCTTGATTGGCAAAATCTTATTTTAAAGGTTTTCAGAAGAATGGAGTTAAAGCTTGTTTTGTCGCAAGGTTTCAATCCAATGCCAAAAGTTTCATATTCCCCTGCTTTACCTATATTCTTAGAATCAGATTGTGAGCTTGTTAATTTTCAAACATATGAACCTTTGGTTCCTAATTTTGTTGATGAATTTGAAAAGTATTCTCCAAATGGAGTTAGTGTTGTTGAATTAATTGAAATTGATGAAAATACTAATGAACCAAAATCTTTAGAAAATTATATTCAATGGGCACAATATGAAGCAATTTGTGATTTTGAAAAAAATCATGTTTACAATATTGAAAAAATAAGATATATTATAGAAAAGTGTTTGTCTTCGGATGAAATTTTAATCACGAAGAAAACTAAAAAAGGTATAGAAAAAACAGTTAATTATCGAAATTCCCTAAAATCATTTGAAATTAAGGATGATAGTGTTCTAAGCTTTATTTTAAAGACAGGACAAGACGAGAAAACCCCTTCGCTTCGTGCGGACGAATTTCTCAAAACAATGTTTGGTGAAAGTAATATTTTCAAAATAAAAAGGGTAAAATTTTTCGATACCGACTTGAGAGTTATTTAAGTTTAAAAAGGATTTTACTATGACAAAGAAAATTATCATTTCTGAAAAAGATAATATCGCAGCAGTTTTAGAAGATAATAAAGTTTGCGAATTTTTTGTTTCAAAAGGCGATGTTTTATTAGGTGATGTATATTTGTCTCGTGTAGATAATGTACTGCCATCTATTGAAGCAGCTTTTGTTGATGTAGGTATGCCAGATAAAATGGGCTTTATTCATACTGACGATATTGCTGGAAAAGGCACCTTAAAAGAAAAAGTTAAACCAAATCAAAAATTAATTGTTCAAGTTGTTAAAGAGCCAACTGGACACAAAGGCCCAAGAGTTACAACTGCTTTATCTTTGCCTGGAAGATTTTTGGTATTGCTTCCAGATGAAAAAGGGGTAAACGTTTCTAAAAAAATTACTTCTCAAAAAGAAAGAGCTAGATTAAAATCAATTGTTAGCTTATTAAAACCTGTTGGTGTTGGTGTAATTGTGAGAACAGAAGCAGAAGGTCAATCGGATGCTGAAATTCAAGAAGATTTAGAAATTTTATTAGAAAAATGGAATTCAATTGTAAACGCTGCAGATAGCGCCAATCCTCCAACTTTATTATATAGAGATCAAGATTTGCTATATCGAGTTATTAGAGAAGCATGTGATAGTGAGGTTGAAGAAATTATTGTAGATACTGCGTTTGCGCTTCATAGAACTACTCAGCTTCTTCAACACTGGAATATGCAAGTTAGGGTTTCAATGCATAAAGGAAATGACCCATTGTTGGTTTCAACAGGGGTTAACAAAGAAATTGAAAAAGCACTAAATACAAGAGTTAATCTTCCATTGGGCGGATATTTATTTATCCAACAAACAGAAGCTTTGACCGTTGTTGATGTTAACTCTGGTAAATTTACATCTTCATCAAATCAAGCTGAAACTATTTTAAAAACTAATATTCAAGCAGCTGATGAAATTGCTCGTCAATTAAAATTAAGAAATATTGGCGGAATGGTGATTGTTGATTTTATCGATATGGCTTCTCGCATGGATAAATTAGCATTATTAGAGCATTTTGAGCTTGTTTTAGAAAAAGATAAAGCTAAGCCTCAAATTGGCCAATTATCTGATTTAGGGCTTGTTGAATTAACAAGACATCGTCAAGGTCAAAGTTTATCTGAAATTTTCACTAAAAAATGTGATAAATGCAATGGTCAAGGTTTCATTATAGATGACCTTAAATTTGCAACTTCAACAAGTGTAGGTGAAAATAGAGCTAAATTAAATAAAATAAAAGGCCCATTCGGTTCTAATTTTAATTCAACGGAACAAGCTCCAAATCAAAATAATAAAAATCATAAATTTGATAAAAATAATAGACGAGATAAGAATAAAAATCGTCATCAGAATAAAGAATTTGCTCAAGAGCAAAATCAAGAATCAATTCAAGAAAATAATTTTGAATTAAACCAACCAATAGAAAAAGAAACCCAAGAATTAACTAAAGCTAAAGTTAATGAGTTGATTGATGATTTAATCAAAGATGTTGTAATAGATGGTGCTATTGAGGCTATCGAGGAAAGAAAAGAAGAAGTTGTAAAAGAAGAAAAAATTGAAACAACGGATTCTCAGGATGAGAAGTTGCAAGATAAAGAAGACAAGCCCGTTAAAAAACTTTCTCGAAAAGCTAAAAAAACTAAGAAAAAAGAAGATGTTGAAGCTCCGGTTGAACAAGCAGTAGAGGAGCAAATTTCTACGGAAGAAAAACCTAAAAAAAGAACAAGGAGAATAAGTGCTAAAAAGACTTCATAAAATAGCGTTTATCATTTGTACTATATGTTTCTTGGGATTATCTTCTTGGGCACATACAGATGTAAATACCGCAGCACTTAAAAACATTACTGCTGAGCAAATGAATTTTGTTTTGCAAGATGTTAAAGTGGATGATTTAGATATTGAACCAATTAATACTCAAGCGCTTAAAAAAGAAGTGGTTCCTGATACGCAAAAAGAAGGCAAAAAAGTATTTTCATATTTCTTAAGAGCAATGCTCGGAGTTGCTTTTTGTTCAATTATCTTGTATTTAATTTTGATGTTTGTTAAAAAATTTTATGGAAGTGCTTTTGTTAATCCAGATGATGAAGAATATTTTGAAGCATTTGATTTATCAACCCCAAATAATAAACAAGATGCACTAAAAGCTTTTTTAAACAGAACTAAGTAGTTTTGTTATTTTTAAAACCAAAATCGTTTAAATTTCCTGAATTTTCTATTTTGTATTTATTTAAAAGAAATAACATAGCTGCCTTACTGAGAATTTATTGTTTTTGGGCTTGTGCGAATACTGGATGAAAAATTCCTTGCAGTTTGACTAATAAGAACAGTTAGTATGACTCTTTTATATGGTGGATAGTGGAATCCGAACCCAAAAATCTGATTATCAAGTCCCCGACAGGCTTTTACCTGTTCGCGGTTTTGATTTTCTGCGTACTCAAAAATTTTTGACAAATAGTTTGCACTTTTTGGTAAAGTTGAGCCTTAAAATTTTGCATTTTTTAGCCAAAATTTATAAAATAATTATACGAATTATGAAAAATATACCTGATTATTTAAAAACTGTAAGAGAATGTGCTGAGGAATGGGGCATATCAAAAAGGCGAGTACAAATATATTGTGCTGAAGGCAGAATAGAAAGAGCGTTTAAATACGGACAATATTGGTTAATACCAAGAGATGCAAAGAAACCTCCTGAAAAAGAAAGAAAAAGAGGCTTTTAAATAATCATAAAAATAGATGATGAATTTTTCTTAACATTTCTTTACAATTACAATGTGGTGTAGTCAGTATGCATATAAAAAGATTTGCTAACTTCATTAAAATTTAAAGGATGGTAGATAATGGATAACATTAAAAACTTTTTAGAAGCTATTGGTTTTACATTAAAGGATGGCGAGTCTGACTTAATATATAGTAAAACTTATGCAAATTTTAATAATTACGAAATAACATTAAAATTAAATGAAGATGATATTACAAAATCTATTATCAATTATGGTGATGATATTAAATACGGAAGAGCAACTACACAAAATCTTCACCAAAAAGAGACATTTGTAGTTTTGGAATGTATAGATAGATTAATCACAAAAGGATATTCTCCTAAAGAAATTATTATAGAAAAGGATTATCCAAGTGGCGGAAAAGAAAAAGGTCAATATCTTGACATTTTAATTACAAAAGAAGGGCTTCCTTTTTATATGATTGAATGCAAACAATATGGTAATGCATACGAAGAGGAATATAAAAAATTAAATGACAATGGGGGACAATTATTTACATATTTTACAAACGATAGAGCCGTAAAAGCAATTTGTTTATATTCATCAAGGCTATTCAATGGGAAAATAGAATCAAATTATTGTATTATAGATACTTCTGATTTTGAAGGGTCTGACAAAAAAGATATTTTTAATAAATGGAATAAAGAATATACAAACTCTGGCATTTTCGACTATTTATATGGTGCTAATTCTATTGGCATAACAAAGGATCAATTAAAGTCGTTGTCTGAAGATAAGAAATTATATAATGGTTTTGCTAGAATATTAAGAAAATTTGCTGTTTCTGATTTAACTAATGCATACAATAAGCTGTTTAATTTATTTCTCTGTAAAATTGTAGATGAAGATAAATTATATTCTGATAATGAGTATAAAATACAATTTCAATGGAAAAAAGAAGATACTAGTTATGATGTCTTAGGCAGACTTTCAAATTTATATAAAGAAGGCATTGAAAAGTACTTAAGAATTGATGTTACAGATTATTCTAAGGATAAATTTATTGAAAACATAGAAAAGCTATCTGCAGAAAACAAGGATTTATGTCAAGAACTGATACGAGAATTTAATGAACTACGTTTTATTAAAAATAATGAGTTTGCTTTTATCGAAGTATTTAATATGGAGACATTTAAACAAAACTCTTTAATACTTAAAGCAGTAGTAAAATTATTTGAAAAAGTCAGAATAAAATATACTGACAAGCAACAGTTCTTGGGTGATTTCTTTGAAAGATTATTAAATATAGGTATTAAACAAACAGAAGGACAATTCTTTACACCTATACCTATTGCAAATTTTATAGTTAATTCTATTCCTTTTGAAAATATTATCAATAATAAAATTGACAATAATGATGACAAGTTTTTACCATATATGATTGATTATGCTTGTGGTGCAGGGCATTTCATAACCGAATATATGCACAGGATAGAACCTATATTAAGTAAATATTCTCAAAAGGATATGAAAACAAATTTACAAGTACAAAATTTAAAGAAATGGGCAGATAATCAGTATAAGTGGGCAGAAGAATTTGTATATGGAATTGAAAAAGACTATCGATTAACAAAAACCTCTAAAATTGCGTGTTTCCTTAATGGTGATGGTGATGCAAACATTATTACAGGAAATGGTTTAGATAGTTTTGACAGTGAAATTTTTCAAAATACTATATTATATCAAGATAATAACCAAGTAGACAAATATAATAAGGATAATCCAGTTTTCGATTGCGTAATTGCAAATCCGCCATATTCTGTACAAGACTTTAAAGAAACTCTAAAGAAGACAAATGAAGAACCTTATGGAGAGAAAAATTTTTCATTATTCAAAGATCTTGGTACAAATTCCGATGACATAGAATGTTTATTTATGGAAAGGACAAAACAATTGGTAAAAGAAGGCGGATATGCAGCTATTGTTATATCTAATACATTTTTAACCAATCCTGGAATTCACCAAAAAACAAGAGAATTAATTTTGGAAAATTTTAAGATAAAAGGAATTGTAGAACTTGGTTCAGGGGCTTTTATGGCAACAGGCACAAATACTGTTGTTTTATTTATGGAAAAGCGTAAACTAAACGATATTGAACGTATAAAAAATATAATTTCTAAATTCAAAAAGAATCCTGAAGATATTAATTTTAATAACAAGTCTAAAATTATTTCTCAATATTTAAAAGAAAACTATAATGATCTTGATTTTAAAGATTATATATCTATGTTTACAGGAAATTTAACTGACAAATTTAAGCAATCTGATTTGTATGAAGAGTACCTTGATGACATTATTACCAATATAGAAAGTTCCATAGAAAAGAAAACAAATTCAAAGGAAATAGAAAAATTAAAGAATCTTATTAATGATATATCTACAGGGAAAGACAATATTGACCTGAGTAGCTTGGTAAAAACCGAACTTAAGAAATTATACAATTATTTATTAAATGAAGATGTAAAGACAATTATAGTCCACGCAGGAAAGAATAAGGATGAAATTGCAAATTTTTTAGGATATAAATTTTCCAAAAGGAAAGGAGACGAAGGTTTAAAAGAATTATCTGATAAAATCATTAAAGAATTGGATACATATACTAATAGAAGCACTATTAATTCAAAGTTATATAATCCTAATGATTTATTTGATAATACAAAAATAAATTACTATATATATAAAAATTTTACAGAAAAAATATCCGATACCGATCTATGCAATATGGAAAAATGTTTAAAAAACAACATTTTCTTTAGTAATTTAAATTCTTTATTTGATTATAATTCAATAGAATTTAACGCAAACATAAGTTTGCAAAGTAAAAAAAAAATAAAAATTGAAACAAGGTATCCTCTTATTAAGCTAAAAAATATTAAAGACATATATATCCAAAAAGGGAATAATGCACCTCAAGGTAAAGAATATTTTGAAAATGGTGATATCCCTTTTATTAGAGCAGGTAATTTAAATTCTATTGATGAGAAATTCTATATAATTCCAGATGCAGATAGTTTTGTTAATAAACTTGCTATAGATAATCATAATTTAATTATGATGCCAAAAGATACAATAGTTTTTCCGATAAGTGGACGTTCAATTGATACCAATAATATTGGCTTTTTACAAACAGATTCGTATATAACGAATCATTTAATAGGAATTTATCATAAAAATAAGTATATAAGAAAATATTTGTACGAGATATTTAATTCTTTTAAAATGTCAAATTTAAAATCAAATATATCTGATTATCCAACGATAAAACCCATATCTGTCAAAAATTTTAGAGTACCTGATATACAAAACTCAAAAATACTTGAAGATATGTATAAAGAAATTACAGATATTGAATATTCATACATTGATAAAACAGATAAAATCAACTCTATAAATAAAGAAATACAAACATTATTTAATAAAGACATAGATGATAATAAACAGATAAAATTAAGTAAATATTTAAAATTGGAATATGGAATTGCATTACCTGAACGAGAACGTAATGAAGGCATGTTCCCCGTAGTAGGGTCTAGTGGAGTTGTTGGGTTACATGACGAATATTTACTAAAAGGACCTAGCATTATAGTTGGAAGAAAAGGTTCTGTTGGTAAGATTCATTATATAAAAAATAATTGTACGCCAATTGATACTACATTTTATGTTGTCATTAATAAAGAGAAAATAAGGTTAAAATATGCTTTTTATTTATTGAAATCTTTAAATTTAAATGAATTAAATATCGGTCTTGGTCCTGGAGGCGTAAATAGAAAAACAATACATAATAAATTGATATCAGTTCCAAATCTTGATATTCAAGACCAATTTATAAAAAAAATAGAAGTATACGAAAAACAAATAGAGGAATT
The DNA here is from genome assembly GCA_017560095.1 of Candidatus Gastranaerophilales bacterium. Taxonomy (GTDB): domain Bacteria; phylum Cyanobacteriota; class Vampirovibrionia; order Gastranaerophilales; family Gastranaerophilaceae; genus RUG14156. Next base: position 42,311 of record JAFYOU010000003.1, on the reverse strand, counting down.
ACAAAAGGAAATAGATGAAATCCCTGCTAAAAAACAAACTATTTTAGATAAATATTTAAAATAAATATGTCCTTTTGTAAAACTTTTTCTACTTTTTCGCTTTTCTGACTTCTTTCATGTATTGTGTTTCCTGATGTTAGGAGGGATTATGGAAGAAGCAGGATACAATATTACAAATAAAGAATTTAAACAGATTAGCAAATGGGCAGAGAATATCTATAACATAACGGTTATAGTAGATTATTTTGTTAGCAAACAACCTGAAATAGAAGAATGTTATAACCTTGCACCTGTAATTAAAAGTTTAAGAGATAACACAGATTTATTAAACGCATTTTTTATTGATAATGAAAAACAATAAATTTTAACTTTACCCAAAAAACCATACCTTACCAAAAAAAGCGTTCTATACCAAAAAAACCGCTTTAAAAATTTTCTTGCTATTATTGGAAAGTAGCCAACCGGTGTGAGTAAATAATGAGTAAATATGAGTAAATCGGTTTTTTGGTATAGTTGCACTTCCGACCGCTAAAATCCCTATAACGAGCGAGTTTTAGAAAATAAAATAGTCAAACTGACAAAACCGTACTACTCGTCTAACTACACTGGACTGCGATTAATAAATTAAAGAGAGTCTTAATGACTCTCTTTAATGGCGTGCCTGGAGAACCCGAGCAAAGCGAAGCGTAGTCCGACGGACTTGCTGAGCAAAGCGAGTGGCAAAAGGATGTTGAGCACATGCACGGCAAGCGAAGAGCTTGGTGGGCTTGTGCGAATACTGGACTGCGATTAATAAATTAAAGAGAGTCTTAATGACTCTCTTTAATGGCGTGCCTGGAGAACCCGAATCAAATGAGCCTAGCCAGACTTGGCTTGGCGAATGCAGATGAAGGCATTAGGTGTGTGAAGCAAGAAGCCAGCTGCGATGAGCAGGTGACGATTGCGAATACCGTACCGCTTGCGAATATGACAATAAGAAAGAGAGTCTTAATGACTCTCTTTAATGGCGTGCCTGGAGACTCTGCCGAAGAAAAAGACTGAATGTCTTTTTCTGAGAGGGCGACCCTTGAGGTCGCATCCCGAACAGGCATAATAAAAGGAACTCATAATTAAGTTCCTTTTAATGGCGTGCCTGGAGGGATTCGAACCCCCGACCTTTTGGTTCGTAGCCAAACACTCTATCCAGCTGAGCTACAGGCACAAGATATTTAACTGTAAAACAATATTACAATGCTAAAAAACAAATATCAACCCACTAAATTTTGCAAATATCAAAAAATTAATTAAAATATTACTATGTTAATTGATAATAATTTAATTGCTTATGAATATTTTAAAAATCAATATGTTCCAAAAGAAGTATATGTTAGTGGGGAAAAAGAAGAAACAAAACTAATAGACAAATATACTTCAAATCAAGATGGTGCGCCTATTATGATACTTGAAGAAGATATAGTAAATGATAAAGGTTTTGGTTTGAAGCGCGGTTTTTACGCTGTAAAGCCTGATAAATATCTTGATTTTTTGTTGCTTTATCAAGCAGGCAAATTGAAGGCAAAAGTTCCTGTTATATCAATGGAAATATATGAAACAATTAATCCAAAACAAGAAAAAGTAAAAAAAATGAGTGCTAAAAAATATGCACGTGAAAAAGAAAAAGAGTATAGAAAATATATGAATGGCTTAAATCCAGATAATGTTGAATGGAATGAAGCAAATATTTATAAATTAAAAGAAAAAAATTCTTGGATAATAATTTATAATTCCAATATTATCCAACTTTCAGGTGTAATAAAATTTTAATTTCCATCAAAAGATTGATTTTTTAAACTATTACTTATGATATCTTTGTCACAAGGATAAGTCGTATTATAAGAAATAAGTAAGAAAGGCAAGAAATATGCAAAAGATTTCCCCCCTAAGATCAAGCATCGAAGCTTTTAACAAATTTAAAGCTTTAAGAACAAATAAGGCTGATAAAGCTCAAAAAGCAGAACACAAAGCACAAACAAACCCATTTGGAATTACATTTAAGGGTAACATGATTCAGATGGATGTTTTTGAAAAGACAGAAAAAGCTGATAAAGCAATGTCTCCATCTCTAAAAGAAAGACTACAAAACACAGGCAAGCTTTTGGCTTCTGCATGGGTTGGAACAATTAACAAGTTTTCATCATTCAAAACAAATGCAATTGCATTTGGTAATAGATTAAAAGATAATACAATTGCTTTTGGTCATAAATTAAAAGAAATCGGAAACACCAAAGTTGAATTTGATGTATTCAAATATAATGTATCAAGATTACAAAATCAACCGGTTAGTGAGTTAAAATCACTATTAGCTAATGAATTACAAGGAGTTAGTAATGAATAGTAGAAGAGTTAGAAACATTATTGAAGCACTAGGCAAACACAAAGATGAAGAATCAATTCAAGTTTTAAATGAACTTGGAACAAATTGCCCAATTGATGAAATTAGAGAATTAACAAGCAAAGCTTTAATTCGCAAAAATACTCATAGCGCACTTGAACTTATGATTGTTAACAAAGGCAAAGGTATTAATGATTTGTCTGCTCGTGTTGCAATGTGTGCTATTAATGAACTTTTAGCTCTAAAAGATAAACAAGAAGCTATTAAAATTCTTGACGATACAATCAATATGCATTCAGAAAAAGAAGTTCAAGATACAGCTCGTTCAGTAAAAGCTTTAATGTCTTTTAGTTCTTAAGATTATAAGAAGATTTATCCAAAAAAAAGGTTCCAAGTTTTGTCTTGGAATCTTTTTCTGTTTTTATTTTAATTATTTGGCGTTAAAATAATCATTTCGCAATTTTTGCAATCAAATTTAAGCGGATATTTTATTCCTTTTTCATCAACTAAAAATAATTCTTCGTGGTTTTCGCAACCCAAAGATGCTCTTTTTAGACAATGTTTGCTTCTCATAAGTTCACAATTTCCAGGTCTTTCGCTTTCAAAAGAATTATGCTTGATCTTGCAATCGCAAATTTCATAAAACATGCGCGCTTTTGAATTATGAACATTTAATTTGTAGTCACCTTCGTTTTGTGGAAATTTGGCAATATCAATTGGTTTTTGCTTTTTGGTTCTATATTTAGATAAGATTTTTTCGCTCAATTTTTCTAAAATTTCTCTTCTTAATTCGTTAATTTTTGAAACTGGTAAAAATGGAAACTCTTTAAGTTTAAATTCAATATTTTCAACTAAATATGGAGTATCCGTTGTCTTTGATAATGCTTTAATAAAATTCTGTTTCATATTTTCTTGATTATTTGCAATTTCATTTGCTTCATAATTAATTGAAATTTTATTATTGAAATCATCAAAAATTTCAATTTTATTATTGTAAATAACAAAATTAACGTTTAATTTTCTTGTGGTTCTGCTATTTTCAAGGGTTTTGTTGAATTGGATATCTGAATTTCTATAAACTTCAATTCCTTTTTGAAGATTTAATTTTTTATTCGGATAAATCTTAACTCCATCTTTTGTTTTTTCTGCGCTATTAGCTAAGCATCCAACAAGTTCGTTTCCTATTGTGAAACAAAGTCCATCCTGAGCAGAAATTTCGGTTTTTGTTTTGATAACAAAACATTTATCATTTGCGCTTATAACATTGCCCAAATATTCGCCCATTGATTTAGGAGTTATAAAATTATAAATATTATCTTTTTTATTAAATAAATAATCATCGCAAAATCCACGATTAAAGGTCTTAGAAGGATCTGGTGTAAAATCAGAAATAATGTTGCCAAAACTTTGACGAGGATAATTTTTTAATTTGTTATGGTAAAAAAGAATAGTATTTTTAACATAATTTTCATCTTTTAATCTTCCTTCGATTTTAAAGCTCATAACCCCAGCTTTAATTAATTTATCAAGATGATTAGATAGATTATTATCTTTTAAAGATAGCAAATATTGATTTTTTAGAATAGTTTTACCATTTTTATCAACTAGCGTATATTTTTTTCTGCAAGCTTGAGCGCATTCGCCTCGATTAGCGCTTCTTCCTCCAATAAAGGCTGACATATAGCATTGACCGCTATAGCTTACACAAAGCGCACCATGGATAAAATGTTCAAGTTGAATATTTGTATTTTTCCTTATTTTTTCTATTTGGGTTAATGGAAGTTCGCGAGCTAAAATTACCCTTTTTAAGCCAATTTCTTCAAAAAATTGTACTTTTTCAATATCTCTGATATCACATTGTGTACTGGCATGAAGCGCTATTGGGGGTAATTTTCCTTCAAGTGATAATTGTAAAATTCCAAAATCTTGAATAATAATAGCGTCAACTTGAATTTCATATAATTTCCAAATTAATTTTTCACATTCAATTAATTCTTCATCATTTAAAATAGTATTCAGTGTCACATAAACTTTAACGTTAAATAAATGCGCATAATCACAAACACGTTTTATATCATCAATAGAATTTTTAGCATTAACTCTTGCACCAAATCTTGGTGCACCGATATAAACAGCATCAGCTCCGCAATTGATTGCAGATATTGCAGTTTCATAATTTTGAGCAGGGGCTAAAAGTTCTAGTTTTTCCATAATTGAATTATATCATTTAAATTAAAAAGTCGAGCGTTAACTCGACTTTAGTATAATTTTAGCTTAAGCCATGATGTCTAATTTTTGACCACATCTTGTAACTGAACGCATTTCATTACAATTAATGTTCAATTTTTCTCCTTTTTGCGTATAATTCATTTGATTTTTATACGCTATTTGAGGATTAAGTGCGATAGGATTAGACATCATTGTCCTTCCTGCTATTGCTTTAATAGGTTTAATCATTTTAACCTCCTATTGCACACACTTACACTTATATTATACCATATCTATAAAACGCCTCAAGATTCATAATTGCTTTTTGGTCACAAGTGTCATAAATACATTATTTCAAACTATTGCAACAAAGTTGAAAATTGTTGATTGAAGTATTAAAATGGGCATTATATTATTAGAAAAAGGATTAAAAAGGCGTCAAGGAAATGAGCGAAGTACAATTTCATACAGACATTGAAAAGTTAATAGAAATCCTGCCTGTAAGGATTAAAGCAAACATCAAAGAAGGCTTACTTGATGATGCTATTGAGATTGTTTTGGATATTGGAAGAATTCCTGAAATTCGCCTTGGAAATGGAAAAATTTTAACCCTTGGAAATGATAATATTACAAGAGAAGATTTAGATTTTATTACTCGACAATTGCCTGAATTTACCCATGATAATCGCTCAGGCATTGCTGGGACTTTGCATAGAATAAGCGCTATAAGAAATCGTCAAGGTAAAATCGTTGGTTTAACTTGTCGTATAGGTAGAGTTATAACTGGAACAATCGAATGTATTCGTGATTTTGTTGTTCAAAATAAATCAATATTATTTTTGGGTCGCCCTGGCGTTGGTAAAACTACAAAATTAAGAGAAATTACTCGCTTAATGGCGGATGAATTAAGTAAGCGTGTTGTTGTAGTTGATACATCAAATGAAATTGCGGGTGATGGCGATGTTGCGCATCCTGCAATCGGCAAAGCAAGAAGAATGCAAGTTTCTCAACCAGAATTTCAAAAAGATATCATGATTGAAGCGGTTGAAAACCATACACCTGAAGTTATTGTAGTTGATGAAATTGGTACTGAATTAGAAGCACAAGCAGCTAGAACTATAGCTGAGCGTGGCGTAATGCTTATTGCAACAGCACACGGTAATACGTTAGATAACTTAATCAAAAACCCAACTTTATCAGATTTAATTGGCGGAGTTGATACTGTTACATTGGGTGATGACGAAGCAAAACATAGGGGCTGTCAAAAAACAGTTTTAGAGCGTCAAAAACAACCTACTTTTGATATAGTTATTGAAATCATTGATAGAAACACTCTTGCAATTTACAAAGATAGTGCAACTGCAGTTGATTACATTTTAAGAAGTTGGCCAATTCAGCCTGAAATTAGAAAAGTTGATGGAAATTATAACAAAAAGCCTGAAACGAATATTTTGGCTGAAGTTGAAAAGCTTGAAAAAAAGATTGAAGTTAAGCAAGCAGATAAATCGTCTTTGAGTTTTAATTTTAATCGTCAAGCTTATATTAAAGAAAATAAAAAGCACAAAAAGATATACATTTATGCAGTTTCTCGCTCGATTGTTGACAAGTTAATTGAAAGACTCGATATTGATGCAACAATTGTTCGAAATGTTGAAGAGGCTGATTTTGTAATTGCGCATAAAAATTTTGCAAAAGGCGGAACAAAAATTCTTTCAACCGCAAATGAATATAGGTTACCTGTTTTCTTTGTTAGAACTAATTCAATGAGTCAAATTCAAAGAGTTCTGAAAGAAGCACTTAATTTAACTCAAGAAAATCAAGAAATTCAAAAATTAACAAATTATAAAGATTCAACCGAATTAGCACTTGATGAAACAAATGCTGCTATTGCAAAATTGGGAGAAGGCGCAGAAGTAATTGAGCTTCAACCACAAGACCAACAAACAAGAAAGCTTCAACATGAGCTTGTTGAAGCATATGGTTTTAAATCGATTAGTGTTGGTGAAGGCGCAAATAGACATCTAAAAATTTTTAAAGATGAGTAAAGAAAAAGTAGAAACAATAGAGAATTTTGAAGTTAAATATAAAAAGCATCCTTTTTCAAAAAATATAAAAGTAAGTTTAAAAAAGGAAGGGCAAATTTTGGTTACAATGCCAATTTTATGTCCTTATAAATTTGCTCGAGATTTTTTGATGAAAAATTTTGATAAAATTAAAGCTTTTAAAATTGAAGATAAAATTTTAAAGCCAAATTTAAAAACAAAGTTTGATACTTTAAAAATTATTGAATCAAATAAATTAGGAACAGTAATTAAAAACAGCGTTGTTTATTTTTATTATCCAGTTGATGAAGATTTTGCTTCGTCAAAAATTCAAAAACCTTTAAAGGAAGCATACTTTAAGGCAATAAAAATTGAAGCAAAAAATTATTTGCCATCTAGACTTGAATTTTTGGCTAAAAAATATGGATTTAATTATGGCAAAGTTGCACTTCGTAATCAGAAAACTCGCTTTGGAAGCTGTTCGTATCAAAATAATATTAATTTAAATATCAATTTAATGAATTATGATTTTGATTGCATTGATTATGTTTTAATTCATGAATTAGTTCATACAAAAATTAAAAATCATAGCGAAATTTTTTGGACTGAAGTTGAAAAATATTGTCCAAATTATAAATATTTAAGAAAAACATTAAAAAAAGCCCCTTAAGGGCTTTTTGTTTATTTTGTTTTTAGAATTTAAGCCAATTTGTATCCCAATTTTTTCTTGCAATATTGCGCTGCTTCTTCAAGAGCTAGTTGTTCCAATTCTTTATCTGAATAATCAGCATATTCTTCATTGTTTTTTAATTCTTCAAAATAGTTTTCTTTGAATTTTTTCATTTCTTTGTTATATGCTTTTTCTGCTTCTTGTTTTGCTTCAAGCAGTGCTTGTGCTTCTTGTTTTTCAATTTCTGCGTCTTTGATTTTCTTTTCTTTTTTTGCTTTTTCAATTTTTTCTTGTTGCTCTTTAAGAATTTGTTGTTTTTCTTCTTCTTTTTCAGCTCTTGCCAGTTGATGTTCTAACCAAATATCTGAAGAATCTTCGTTTTCAACTACAAAAGACACATCAAATGCCATGGCGTCGCGAGCGGAATCGAATGCGCTTTTTGAAACTGAACTATATTCTTTAAATTCCATATTTTCAATTGTTGAAATTGCTCCGGTAATAATTTCATCAATAAACAATTCTTCAATTTCAATTGCTGCGTTTCCGTTAGCATCTGCAATAACAATGTCGTTTCCTTCTGCATCAGTGATTGTTAAAACATTAATTGCTCCATTATGAATGTCTGTATCATAATGACCATCGTTTTTGTTGTCAACGATATATGATGTAGAAATATATGATGATGACACTGTATAACCCATGCTTTTAATCATTTTGATTAGGTCATTAGTATTTATTGCACTGCTTCCTTTTTGGCGATAAATGTTGGCGATATTCTCTCTGATTGCAAGTTCACTTTCATCTAGACCGTCAGTTTCACCGAAACCACCATTTAAGAGTGCATTTGTTAGTTTGTCATTTAAAGCTCCAGCGTAATCAACAAAAGTTGCTTCACCCGCTTTTTCATTTATTGCTGTTTGTTTGTTAATACCATGTTCGTTTAAAATAGCAGCAATATACGAATTATCTGATTTATATTCTTCTCGTGAAAAATTGTTGGTTTGCGCTAATGCTAAAGACATGAGAGCTCCTGTATAATTTATTTCTTATTTATATAAAGTTTATATACTATGAAAAATTGCTTTTACGTTACAAAAATTTACATTATCTTATTTTTATGGTAATTTATAGGTAGCTGAATTAGTAAAATCAGGTATTTATGCCAAAAGATAAAAAGATGCTTTTAATTTTTCCTCCGCAATGGACTCCGATTGCTCCTCATTTTGCTATGGCTTCATTGATGGGACAGCTTAAAAATAAAGGCTATAATGCTTTTTGTGTTGATTTAAACATTGAATTTTATAACAAAATATTGGATAAAAAATATTTGAATTTTGCTTGCGAAAAAATAAAAAAAGAATATGTTGAACTTTTTAATCAATTAAGAAAAATATATGAGAAAAAACAAAAAGGGCTTGGTTATACATTAGAAGAACAATGTGATATATATAAATTTGGTAAAATTAAAGAAATTGTTTCTAAAAATGTTGATTTTGATAAAAAAATTGTAGCTTCAATTTCTCAAGCGGTTGATGCAATAAGATCTGAAGACAATTTTTATGAGCCTAAAAATTTAATCGGTGCAATGAGCGTTATTGATAATGCATTAAAAATTATTTCTGCCGCTTGGGCGCCAACAAATATTGCTTTTGACAGTTCTCATAATCCGTTTTTAAAATTAAATTTAAAATCAATTGAGCATTTTGTTTTTGATAAAAAAAGCAATATGTTTTGGGATTTTTTGAAAGATTATGTTTTAAAAGTTAAAGACGAGAACTATGATTTTGTTGCAATTTCGCTTAATTCTTCAAGTCAAATTATTGCAGGACTTACATTGGGATTTTTATTAAAAAAATATACAAAAGCCCATGTAAATATTGGTGGAAATTTCTTTGGAAGGGTTAAAGATGAGCTTTTACGGAAACCTGAATTTTCAAAGTTTTGCGATTCAATTTCAATTGAAGAAGGTGAAGGCCCAATTGTTGAGGTTGCAAAATTTGTGAATGGCGAAATTCCAATAGAAAAAGTTCCTAATTTGCTTTATTTCAAGAATAATAAGGTTTTTGAGACGCGAAAAATGTGTCCTGCAAAGCAAAATGATATTGAAAACCTTAGTCTTGATGGTTATAATTTAAAGATTTATTTTGCTCCTAAAATTGTTATTCCTTATCAAACTTCAAGAGGTTGTTATTGGGGAAAATGTACTTTTTGTGATCAAGATTTTGGAATGGAATTTAATGTAAAATCAATAGATAAAGTAATTTCCCAAATGAATGAATTGAAAGAAAGATATGGAATTACGCATTACGAATTTATTGATGAGTCGGTTCCTCCTTCGTATTTAAAAGATTTATCCAAAAGGCTTGTTGAAGAAAAAATAAATTCATCATTCTTTTGCGATGCAAGATTAGAAACCGCGTTCAATAATGAAGTTTTTGAAGTTGCTTCTAAGGCCGGATTAAAAATGATTTTATGGGGATTGGAATCTGGTTCTAAAAAAATTATGGAATCAATTAATAAAGGAATTGATTTAGATAAGCGTTTTGAGATTTTAGAAAATTCTAATAAAAATAATATTTGGAATTTTGCTTTTATATTTTTTGGATACCCTTTGGAAACAAAGGAAGATGCAAAAATGACAATAGATATGTTATGCGAACATCATAAAATTATTAATTCTTATGGAAGAAGTGTATTCACTATGGGTAAACATGCAAAATTAGCACAAGAGCCCGAAAAATATGGAATTACAAAAATGTATGAGGTTCAAGATGAATTTTCACCAAGTTTAGATTTCGATTGTGTTGGTATGACAAAGCAAGAGTTAAGAGAGATTTTGAATGAGTGTAAAGTAAGGTGTTTTCAACATTATAAAAACCCTCTTTGGATGTTTTTAAGATTTAGAGAGTGGTTGTTCTTATATGTTGATAAATATGGTGTTGATTGGGTATCTAATTATAATGTAGATTTTAAAGAGGCATAAAATGAATATTTTTTCAAAGGTTGCAAAAAAATTCGGTTTAGTTGAAGAAAAAAGTAAAACTGAAATTATGCAAGAAAAAAGAGATAATTTGAAATTAACTATTGCCGTAAAACTATATGAAAAAGGATGCAGTGATTCTGAAATTGAGCAGGTTTTATCAATTATACAAAACGCTGAAGATGATATCCAAATAATTAAAAATAGCTTGATTGGCACAAATATTAATCCTCAAGGAGACCCAAACAAACCCCTGCATGATGGAATTTTAAAAATTAGAGCACGACAAGAAGAAATGCAAAAAGAACTAAATGAAGCAATCCAAAATATTTTAGCCAATAAAAATAAGTAATTTTTATATTATTTTTGTGTGTTTTGAAATAATAAGTGTACTTCTTGCCATTAATCGAATTTTATTATATTATAGACCTATGAGAACTTTTGCAGAAACAAAAACCCATGAGGTTACAGTAGACGTTGTTATTTTAACAATTCATGATAACAGATTGAAAGTGTTGTTGATTAAGCGTGATAAAGAACCATTTAGAGGGAAATGGTCAATTCCTGGTGGTTTCATTCGCTTGTCTGAAAATATTGATGATGCTGCTTTACGTGTTTTAAAAGAAAAAACAACTGTATCAAACATTTATTTAGAACAACTTTACACGTTTGGTGACCCATTACGTTACCCAAATGCTCGTGTAATTACTTGTGCGTATTTTGCTTTGCTAAGAGCGGAAGATATCAAGCTTGATGTTAAAGGTACAGAAGGCGTATCTGATATTCAATGGCATGAGGTTGAAAACTTGCCTCCATTGGCATTTGACCATAAAGAAATTATTGAATATTCATTGAAAAGAACTCGTGAAAGATTGGAATTATGTCCAATAGCGTTTCAGTTGTTGCCCAAGAAGTTCACATTAACAGAATTGCAAAAATCGTACGAATTGATTCTTAAAAAAGATTTAGATAAACGCAACTTTAGAAAGAAAATGTTATCTTCGAATATTTTGGTTGAAACAAATGAATATACTAAATCTGTTTCAAAACGTCCTGCAGCGTTATATTCATTTGATAATATTACGCTAAATTCTAAACGTGGACATTTCTTCTCGTAATGAGAATTTAAAAAATCCAAAAAATGACGATTTTTTGAGATTTTTTAAATTCGAGCCAAGGTGTGTAAAAACAAGGGCGGGCGCGAGATAGCGCGCGACCTCTGTTTGAAACCGTACCCCATGTAAAGTTGCTAATAAATAATTATTTAACTAACGTTTTTGCAAAATCAATTGTTTCTTGAGTTATTTCGCCCGAAGCCAATTGGGCTAAAGCTTCAAGACGCTTTAAATCATCTAAAATTTCAATTTTTATGTTTGTATCATTATCGTGCGTTTTTGTAATCCAAATAAAATTGTCTGCTTTGGCACAAATTATTGGCTGATGGGTAATGCATATAATTTGTGACATGGATGCGAGTTCTAATATTGAATTAGCTACAGAACTTGATGTGATTCCCGAAATGCCCGTATCTATTTCATCAAAAACTACCGTTTGTACTTTATCAATTAGTGCAAAAATTGTTTTAAGAGCAAGCATAACTCTTGAAATTTCACCACCCGAAGCTACACGGGATAATGGCGCTAAGCCTTGATTTTTGTTGGTTGAAATCATAAATTCAACGTTATCTATTCCAAGTTCATTTTTTGAAACTTCTTTAATCGCAATTTCAAATTTAGCTTCTTTTAATTCTAAATTTTTTAATTTTTTAACAATTAAAGTTGATAATTCATTTGAAAAACGTTTTCTATATTCACTAATGCTTTCAGATAGCATTTCTAAAGTTGACAATAATAAATTATAATTTTCTTCCAAGATTTCTATATTGTTGTCTGAACGAGTCAAAAGTTCAAGTTTTGATGCAATATTATCTCTTTCTTCATCTAGATTTGTACCATATTTGCGTTTTAATTTTTGAATTAAAGAAATTCTTTCATTTAATTCATCCAATCTCATTGGATTTAATTCAAGTCCTGATGAATAATCTCTTAAATAATTTGCTGTTTCTTTTAAATTTTCAAAAGCATCACAAAGAGCAGTGTTTGCTTCGATTAAATTTTTATCTAATTCTGCTAATGACGAAATTGTGTATTTAATTTTGCCTAATGCCTCGACAATACTTTGGTTATCTCCATATAAAGCATAATAGCTTGAATATGAGCCTTCTTTTAATTCTTGAGTATTGGATAAAATATTAAGCTCTTCTTTTAATTCCTCTTCTTCGTTTTCTTGAATTGCGGCATCATCCAACTCTTTTAATTGAAATTGAAGAAAATCAATTTCTCTTTCATTGTTTTCAAGATTTTCTCTTAAGGCGTTTAATTTTTTTTCAATTTCTTTAAATTCAAGGTAATTTTCTTTGTAACTTTTTAATAATTCAAAAAATTCGGGAGATTTTTTAATAATATAATTATCTAATAAATAAATATGATTTTTGGGTTGAATGTATGAATATGTTTGGTGTTGAGAATGGATGTCAACTAAAGATTCTCTTAATTCTTTAATTTCATCTGCTGATGATAGTATTCCATTTAATCTAAATTTAGATTGAGACGAAATTTCTCGAGAAATTATAGTTTCAACGCCATTATTTTCAAAAGTTGCCTCGATGTAGCATGGTAAATCTTTATTTAAAATAACTTCTTTATTTATTTTTGCACCTAAAACGCTATCAAGGGCTTTAATAATAATACTTTTTCCGGCACCAGTTTCACCGCAAAGCACATTGAAACCTTTGGTAAAATTCAAAGTAGCTTCTTTTAAAAGTATAAAATTTTTAATTGTGAGCGATTTTAACATAATTATTTTCTTGGCGATAATGACCAGTGTAGTTTTTCTTTTAAGATATCATAAAATTTATCTTTATTTTGATTTAAAACCAAAAGCTTGGCAAAATAATCATTTTTCTCAATTGTTATTTCATTTTCAACAATTATATCAACTTGTCCATCAAATGAAACATTTAATTTTTCATTTTTATTTTTGATTGTTATTTTTTCATTGCTTGGAATAACGATTGGACGCATATTAAGCGTATGCGGGCAAATTGGTATAATTAAAAAACAATCAATATCAGGCGATACAACAGGCCCTCCTGCTGACAGTGAATAAGCAGTTGAACCTGTTGGAGTAGAAATAATTAAGCCATCAGCTATATAAGAGCATAATTTTTTATCATTGATATAAAGTTCCATTGTAGAACTTCTTGCGCAATTAACACCTTTTATAACAACGTCATTTAGAGCAGTTTTTTTATTTGCTTTTAGCATTAGACGGTTTTCTATTATGAAATCGTTATTTTTTAATTTTTCAATAACATCATTTATTTCTTCGGGCCGAGCTTGTGCAAGATAGCCTAATCTTCCAACGTTGAATCCTAAAATTGGAATTGAATATGGTGCATAAAATCTTGAAGCTTTTAAAAAAGTACCATCGCCACCAATTACAATTGCTAAATTGATATTTTTGTTCATTTCATTTACGCAAAATGATATTGAATTTGATAATTTTTCTTGTAATTTTTTAGCTAAATTGCATGAATCTGGAATGTCGCGATTGTATATTATTCCAATTTTATTAAAACTATTTTTCATAAAAATATTCTAGCAAAAAAAAATTTTTTCATGTTTTATATGAAAAATAGTTTAAAAAGGGACCGTCATGAGATTAACCAGTGTTGCTGGAATGGGAGAAATTGCAAGAAGCCAAGTTGCTTTTGCTCGTGCTATCAGAAAAGATGAAGAAAGACAATATAGTCATACGATTCAATCAGGTTTGCGTCAACTGGGGATTGAAAATTTTGTTATAGGAATGCATGCTCCAAGCATTCCTGCTGATATAGAAGGAAGAGATTTTGGAATCGGTACTCCTTATGGAAATTCATATATATTTCAAGATCTAGCGCTACATGGCATTAACGGAATGCAATTTGGTCCAAATGGAAAACTGGATAAAAGTGATAGATCGCCATATGTATCATCTGTTTTTGAAAAAAATCCTTTATTGATAAATCCGCAAATGTTAGTTGGTGAAGAATTTGCAAATATTCTTACTCAAAAAGAAATTAATTCCGTAGCCCCCAGAACATTTTTTAGTACTTCCAGATTAGATACAAGAGCTTTACACAATACAAGAGCTCGCAGATGCAATGAAAAATTATTGGAAAAAGCATTTGAAAACTACAATAAAAAACTTCAAGCAAATGACCCTAAAGCCAAAGTCCTAAAGGATGATTTCAATAAATTTCTTGAAAAAAATAAATCTTGGATTGATTATTATGCTGTTTTAAATGTTATAGCAAATGATAATGAAACAGATTATTATCCAAATTGGAAAAATCAAGATGATGTAATTTTAATTAGGGATGTTAAAAATGGTGTTGCAAGCGCAACTGCAAGATTCAAGCAAATGCAAGAAGAAAATCAAGATGCCATTGCTCTTTATAAATTTACTCAGTTTATTGCGGCAAAACAGGCAGAAATTGATGCAAAAGCAAAAGGTGATTTCTTATGTATAGGTGACATTGAAGTTGGTGCGAGTAAATTAGATGAACTTGTATTTGGAGATGTATTTTTGGAAGGATATTGTCTTGGTGCACCGGATGGTGGGTTGTATAATGAACAGCAGTTCTGGGGTATTAAACTTTTAGATCCTAAAAAATTATTTAACGAAGATGGAACACTGGGTGCTTCAGGTGAGTTTTTAGAGGCAAAACTTTTAAACGGTTTAGCCGGTGCTAAAAGTATAAGAATAGATCATACAATAGGCTTAATAAATCCTTGGATTTATAATCCTAATACTGTTAAATATGTTGATATAAATGGTGAAAAACATGTCGATCAAAAAGCACTAGAATCAACGCGTGTTGCATACAAATCAAAAGAAGAACCATTTGAAGGTATTGAAGGTGGAAAGAATTTTGAAAGAGTAATCCCTGAGATTATAATTCCTGCATTAAAAAAAGCTGGAATTAGTATTGAAAATGTTGTTTGGGAAGACATCGGATGCGATGAAACTGGTAGATTTACAGAAGTATTTGCAGATGAGCTCGGTTTATCTGGTCTTGCAACTACAAAATGGGTGAAGGGTGATGAACTTGGTGATAAGACTGCTCTTATGAGTTGTCATGATGATGATACAACAAGAAGTTACATTGAGAATGAAGTTTTAGATAAAATACAAGTGTTAGAAGAAAAAAGAAACGAAGCCAAGAAAAATGGCGAAGAAATAAAATTGGATGCCACTGAAAGCGCTTGGGATCCGGAATATTTGGCTGAGAGAATCTATCCTGGTTCAGATAATGAAACAGTGAAAAAAAGAGAACAATATAGAAAAGAAATTATATCTAATCCAAGAAAGCTTTGGAAAGCTAAACTTGTTGATATATTTACTCAAGGGCCAAAAAATATACAATTATCTTTTATGGATTTATTTGGAATTTCTAAAAGATATAATATTCCAGGAACAAGTGGCGCTCAAAATTGGACTTTAAGGTTGTCTCCAAATTATAAAGAAAATTATTATAGTGAGCTTCAAAAAGATGATAGTTGGGCAATTAATATTCCTGAAATAGTAGCTGAATCATTGCGTGCGAAAGCTACTAGGGAAGGAAGCCTTAAAGAAAACGAAGAGCTTATTGCTGAGTTAAATAAATGGGCTGGCGTTCTTAAAGAAAAAGAGTAAAAGCATTAGTTTAGTAATTATTAAGTAAATTAAAAGTTAATTTTGTATATTAGTAGCTATTTAAGATTGTTTGTGGTAAAAGAGACTTATGAGATTAGAAAAAGTTGTTAGGATCACCAGTGGTAACATGGGTCGAAATGTTGCCTTTACTCGTGCACCTAAAAAGGGTAATGAAGAAAAACAATACACTCAAGCTATCGAAAAAGGGCTTGATTATTTAGGAATTCAAAACCGTGCTTTGATTTTGCATGGGCCAAGTTTTCCTGCAAATCCAGAAGGAAATGACACACAAATAGGCTCTCCATTTGAAGCAGATAGAGTTGTTGAGTTTGCAAAAATTCATGGATTTAATCAAATTCAATTAGGCCCAAATGGCAAATTGAATAAAGGAGATACCTCTCCTTATACTTCTTCTGTGTTTGAAAAAAATCCATTATTTATCAATGAACAAATGTTAACAACAGACGATTTTGCTGGAATTTTAAGCCAAGAAGATATAGAAAAAGCTAGCAAAAAAACCAAAACAAACGGGCAAAATTATGCAAGAATCGACTTTAAAAAAGCTAATGAAAACAAATCTGAACTTATAAGTGTTGCATATTCTAATTTTAAAGAAAAATTAGCTCAAAGAGATCAAAAAGCTCTTCGATTAAATGATGAATTTGAAGCTTTTAAAACACGTTCAGCTGATTGGATTGAATATTATTCTGTATTAAATGTAATTTCCAAAAAACATAATACTGATTTTTATCCATATTGGCCTCAAGAAGATCAAAACTTAATCCAAGATGTTAAACGTGGCGATAGATTTGCTATTTCACGTTTTGAAGGAATTAAAAAAGACAACGCAGATTTTATTGAACAATATAAATTTGCTCAATTCTTAGTTGGCAAACAAGCTAAAATTGATGCAAACAAAAGAGGTGATTTTACTTATATTGGCGATATCGAAGTGGGCACAAGCTCGCTAGACGAAGTTGTATTTAAAGATGTATTTTTAGATGGCTGGAAAATTGGCTGTCCAGATGGTGGGCCAATGAATTCTCCTCAACTTTGGGGTATGGCTGTTTTAGACCCTAATAAATTATTTAATGACGATGGCACACTAGGCCCAGCAGGTAAATTCTTAAAAGCAAAATTGGTTAATGGCATGACAGGAGCTCAAGGTGTTAGAATTGACCATGCTATTGGCTTAGTTAATCCATATATTTACAGAGAAAGCACTGTTCATAAAATCAGACAAAATGGCGTTGAAATTCCAGACAAAAATAGACTCCATGCTGGCAGAATGTGCAATATTGGTCTAGATAGAAATCATAATTATGAAAAGATTTTAACCAGAATCGTTCTTCCGACTATGCGAGAAATGGGTGTCAATCCTCAAGATGTTATTTGGGAAGACTTAGGTTGGGATGAATCTGGGGCATTTCAAAAAATATTTAGAGGGCAACTTCATTTACCAGGAATTTCAGGTATGAAATGGACAAAAAGCTCTGATGTAAATAGAGCTGGAACAGCATACATTGGTTGCCATGATGACAAACCAGGAAAACAAATTATTGAATCTGGCGAATATAAAAACTGGGAATACTGCTGGAATCCTCAATATTTAGCGCAATCATTGCATCCTGTAGAAGGCAATAAAAGAGCTGATATAGAGCAAAAAGTGGCAACAAACCCTAAAGATTTTTGGAAAGCAAAAGTTGCTGATTTATTAAAATCAGGCGCTAAAAATGAACAATTTACATTCATGGATGTTTTGGGTATTGATAGATTATTTAACACCCCAGGAACATCAGGCGGTGATAATTGGACATTAAGAATGAATCCAAACTTTGAAGCAGCTTACTATAGAGATTTGGAAAATGACGGTTGGGCGCTAAACATGCCAGAAGTTCTTGCAATGGCAGTCGAAGCTCGAATGGAGCAAGATATTGTTGATCGTACAAAAACAGAATTTCAAGCAAGGCGAGAAGCGCAACCAATTATTCGAGATTTAAATAAATGGGCACAAATCTTAAAAGAAAAAGAAAACTAATAAATATTAAAAACCCCGAAATTAAACTTCGGGGTTTTTGTTTTAATAAACACTTATTTAAATTGCTGTTGAATCATTGCTTCTTTTTTAGTATATTCTCTAATAATTTGTTCATCTTTTTTACGAGTTTGAGCATGAACAATTCCTGAAGCAATAGCAGTAACAGCTGTACCAATTCCTAAAATTGCTTTAGCTGGTTTTGGTAGATTTTTAACCCACTTTGCACCAGATTCAATTAAAGGTTTTGCTTCATCTGCTAATCCTTTGCAGGTATTAATTACTTCTTTTCCAAACTTAGAATCACAAAATGCTTTTTTGATTGGCTTAAATGATTGAGATAAAACTTTTTGAGCTTTTTTTGAATTTGCAACTGCTGCTGTTGTTGCAATAGTTGCGCCAGCTCCAACAGAAGTTACAAAAGTATCCTTTTGCATTCCCTTGCAAGTGTTTTTGTATCTTGAAATAGATTCATTTCTTTTGTTGTTTGTTTCAACAATTTTGCCTGTAATAGCATTATTTGTCTTAATTGCAGATTCAGCGCCCATTGTTGCTAATGATGTATTTAACATGTTTAACTCCTTATAAACTTATACCGTTATCCAACTAGTTGATATGTATTTATAAAAAATTATTTAAAATAAAATTTGCGCAAAGTTACGAAATTAAATTGCTAAATTTTTAAAAAACGCGATATTACGCTACAAATTTAATTCATAATTCTTAACAAACAAGATATAAAACCTCTTATTTAATTTAATTTACTTATTTAATCTCGTTATAAAAACAAATAAAACCCTTTACTATAAAGTAATTATGGAAATAAAAAAGCTATTAGGTAGAAAAATAAAACAATATAGAATTTTAAGGGGTTTATCGCAAGAAAAATTGGCTGAACTTCTGAATATTTCTCAGCGTACTTTGTCTGGGATTGAATGTGGAAATAATTTTTTAACTTCTCAAACAATGGATAAAATTCTTGAAGTTTTAAAAATTAGTCCAGACGAACTTTTTTATGTTGAATATCTAAAAAATTCAAAAGAAATGATGAAAGAGTTAATTCAAGATATTAAATCTCTTGAAAATAACGAAGAAAAATTAAAAATAGCTTATAAAGTTTTAAAAGCCATTATTAAAGATTAACGTTTTTCATCATCGAATTTTGAATAAACAACAAAAGATGGTGGTTTGATAACTGTTCTTAAAATTAATTCGTTTTTGTTATTTAGCGTAGTTAAAGTAATCATTTGAGTGTTATCATCATAAGTAACGCTATTGCATCCAAGACAGTCTTTTTCGAAAGTATATGCTGGCATTTTTTTATTGTATGGATTTTTTGCAATTTTATTTAAATTATCGGTTACTTTTTTTGCAACATCTGAAGCTTTTGCGTTTTCATTTTTTGCAAATTCTTCAATAACTCTTGCTGTGAAAATTGCGTTATCTGATTTAATTTTTGCAGCAAGCCTTTCTTCTTTTTTATACATAAAATGAGGAGAATAATATATCCCAATAGCAGTAAATAAAATAGCTAAAACTACCACTTCAATTAAAGTAATTTTTTTAATTTTACAAAAATCAATGTTGCCTAATTTCATTATTTACCTTTCTACTACAAGAAATGATTTAACTTTTCTTTGGTATTTGCCGAGCGAACCAATTGAAATATTTTTATAATTAACTGCAGTTGATAAACCGCCATCTAATGCCATAGATTTTTTAACTTTTAGTGTTTTTTCCATATATTTTTTCATTTCGTAAGCATCAACTTTGTGATCTTTTGTGAATAAAACAACATACAGATATTTGCCTTTTAAGCCAATTGCGGTTCTTTCCCTTCTTTTTAAAATATCTACACTTTGAGATTTTACTATATCGTTTTCTTTAATTACAAACCCCTCTTGAACTAAATCGATTGTAGGTAAAAGCATTGGTCCTGCTTGAAGTGCGTGTTTAATTTTATACCCTTTTTTGATTGGGTCATTGTGGAGTGCTATATCGAATTTTAATTTATGTCTTTTATTTTCTAAAATTCTTAATTCTGCTCTTGATAAAACTTGCTCGTATCTTTTTTGAGATTTTAAATGTTTCATTAATTTAATATTATCTTCGACATCAGCTACAAGTTCATTATCAATAGTTACATAAGAAACACTTTTTCCATTTTTAACATCAAAAAAACCGCCGTTAACAACAAAATCGAAACAATTGTCATCATATACAACTTGTGGCGTTGTAAGTTTTTTGGTCATATAAGGTTTTATTTTTTTGCCATATTTTTTTGTGTTGATTTTAAAAATGTAAATTCCAGCTGTGTCGTTTATTACTTCGAATTTATCTTTTGCTAATGTTGGACAAAAGCTTAATATTAATGACAAAACTAGTAAAAGAATTATTTTTTTCATTATAAATCCTTTGCTTTCTTAATGATAAATATTGAAACTATAAATAATGCAATTGGGAAACTTGCAGCTAAAAATGGTGGTAATATAGCTTTTTGCGCTAATAAATCAAAAAATGGAAGCGTTATATAATATCCAAAAGTCATACCAACGGCAATTGTAAAGCCAACAAGTCTTTGAGAGCGAGGTGGCGCAAAACCAAGCATGCAACCTATTATTGCAAATAAAATGCAGGTTAGAGGATGTAAATATCTTTGATATAATTTGGCTCTGAAATAGCGATATTCATCTGAAAAGTTAGCTCTTTTTAAGAGTTTTGCGTAATTTTTAATTTGGCTATTTGTGAAAACTCTTTCTTTTCTTGTGTTGTTTAGCATTAAATCAAAAACTTCTTGAGCTTGATTTTTTTCAGTTAAAATTGGATATTTTTCTTGATGTAATACTTTTTTATATATTCCATCATCATCAATCTCATAAATTAGCGCATTTTCTAGAATCCATGCGTTATTGGTTTTGTGTGCGATTGGAGCAAAGATTATACTTTTAAACATAGTGGCGTCAGTATATTTTTCGTGAGAGAAATTCATAACGGTTATATTAAAAATTTCTGTTGGATTGAAGTTGGAAACAATTATATTTTGTTTTGGAGATTTATCTGGGTTTTCAACAATATAGACAAAATGACTTCCCCCACCTTTGGACTCTCCTAGTTTGGCGCTTGCGCTGGGCACTAGTTTGTCGTTTACTAAATAACAAAAGAATGATAAAACTATTCCTAAGGCTATAACGGGTGCCATAATTCTATTGAATGAAAGTCCTATTCCCCTTAAAATTGAAAGTTCTGAATTTTTAGATAATCTATCAAAAGTAAAAATTGATCCTAGTAAAATTCCAACAGGAATTGCTTTTGCTAAAACTTTTGGAATTTCTAAAACCAGAACTTTTAATCCATATAATGGAGTATATGTATCTCTTAAAATTTTTTTAATAATTTTAAATAAAGTTTCTGGCGCAATCCAAACAATGATAAAAAGAATTAAACAAACGATGGTTGCACCCAAAACTTGTGATAAAATGAACTTATCCAACAAAGTTATTTTTGGATTTATTTTGGGGATTTTAAAATTTTTTATTTTAGAAATAACGTTTTGCATTATAATGTGAAATCTTTTCCTAAATAAAATTCTTTTGCCACTGGATCAACTGCAACATCTGTGCTTTTTCCTGAAATTTTAATGCGACCATCAAAAATAACATTTGCTCTATCTGTAATTGATAATGTCGCTTTTGGGTTGTGGTCAGTAATTAAAATACCTATATTTTTTTCTTTTGCGAGTTTATGAATATTATCTTTAATTTCACCGATTGCAATTGGGTCAATTCCTGTGAATGGTTCATCAAGCAAAATAAATGAAGGAGTTGCGGCTAATGCTCTTGCGATTTCCACCCTTCTTCTTTCGCCACCAGAAAGTGCTACTGAAGGCGCTGTTCTTAATTTTGCAACGCCAAATTCAGTTAATAAGCTTTCTAATAAATCTTTTTTTTCTTGTTCATTTAATTTGTCGTTCATTTCTAAAACAAGTTTTAGATTATCTTCAACATTTAGCTTCCTAAAAATAGAAGTTTCTTGAGGAAGATATCCTATTCCAAGTTTAGCTCTTTCGTTCATTGGAAGATTTGTGACATCAATTATGTTCCCATTATCTTCTTCTAATAAAACTTGGCCTTTATTGGCTCTAACAAGACCAACAACCATATAAAATGTTGTTGTTTTTCCGGCTCCATTTGGTCCTAAAAGACCAACAACCTCTCCTTTGTTAATATCAAATGATACGTCATTTACGACTGATCTATCGCCATATATTTTAACAAGATTTTTAGCTATAATTCTCATATTTTTCTCTCTCTTAATTAAAATTATAGTATAAAAGAGCGAAATTCGAAAGATTATTGATTTGGAATTTTAATGCTTCCTTTAACATCTTTTGAAATGCCAAGTGTTTCAAATAAAGATTTTGATAGATCTTCTTGAGAATTTGCTTTTAAAAATTTGCCCCTTGTCATTAAGGCGGTACATTTTAATTGATTATTTGCTTCAACATCATGTACATCAAAAGCTATAACGTCAATTGTTATATCATCTCTTGTTTTCATTAATTCAATAACATAGCTGCAAGGGCTTTCATCGCAATTTTCTCCGCCATCGGTTAGAAGAATTATATGTTTTTTTTCTTTAGTGTTAGCAAAATCATTATTAATTGCTTGTTTTAGAGAATATGTTATTGGAGTCCAACCAACAGCACGTGTTGCATATAGGTTATCTAGAATTGCACGATAGTTGTTATAATTTAACGGAACCATCAAATTTGAAGCTTGGCAACCTTGGTAATATGTGAAACCAGCCCGATGACCATATATTCTTAATCCGGTTTTAACATTAGGCGGAATTTTTGGTAGAATTTCAGCCAACGTGTTTCTTGCTAAATTAAGCTTAGGAATACCCTCCATATATTCATTCATTGAGTTTGAAAAATCTACAATAAAAAGCACCTGTTCTTCGCCTTTTGTGTTTTTAATTTGTTCTGAAATATCACTATAGTTTTTAGGAGTGTATATTTTATAAGAATAATTAGGCTCGCAACCGCTTCTTTGGGCTAAAAGTAAAGTAAAAAAAGCAATAAGTGCTATTGTGTATAAAATTTTATTTTTCATAAGTATTATTTTAGTATTTCTTTTTTATTTTTTTATTCTACTTTAGTGCAACTAAGGCGTCATTTGTTAATTCATCTCTTAACTGTTGGGCTGTCACGACTTCGATATTGGAATTTTCATCTTTTTTGAGATAAATTGTTTCAATTCCTGATTGTACGATAAATCTTTTACATAAAATACAAATAAAATTATGACCATATATATACATAGATGAACCCATACATCTATCTTGTCCTGCTTGAATGATTGCATTTTGCTCTGCATGGATGCTTCTGCAAGTTTCATATCTGGTTCCTGATGGAATATTATTTTTCATGCGATAGCAAAAACCTAATTCCATACAAGAAGTAACTTTTGAAGGTACACCATTGTATCCTGTTGCTTTAATTTTTTTATCTGCTCCGACAATAACTGCTCCAACTTGTGCTCTTAAGCAGTTTGAACGTTTTGCAACGGTGCGTGCAATTTCTAAAAAATATTCATTCCATTCGATTGGTTTCATTGTTTCGTTTTGCATAAATTAAATACCTCGTAATTTAAGTATAACAAAAGGCATGCTTTAATTAAAATAAAAATTTATCTTGTTAAGAAATATTAATGATATTGCAACATGCCAAAACATGCGCCACGACATGATTTCAACATGTTTTAAAAATCTGAAAAACTCAATAAAATATATAATTTGCAACTATTAGAAAATATTTTAAAATAAAAAATGTGGGCAAATTCCACAAAAAAGATATGGGGAGTATTTTAATAAGGCTTTTAAATGACTGTAAAAAAGCAATTGGAGTTGATTTTAAAAGATATTGAAAGTTACAACCCGAGGATCATTGCAGTAACTAAATACTACGATGAGAAAAAAATGATAGAAGCTTTTGAAGCGGGATTGAGAAATTTTGCTGAAAGCAGAGCAATGGATGCGCTTGAAAAAATCAATAAAATAGATGATACAACGCGCACACAATCGATATATCATTTTATTGGACATTTACAAACTAATAAAGTCAAACATGTTGTGGGAAATTTCGAGTACATTCACTCGGTTGATAGCTTGAAAATAGCACAATGTATTGATTTTGAGGCTAACAAAAAAGGCATTGTTCAGAAAGTATTGGTTCAAGTAAATAATGCAAATGAGTCTCAGAAGTTTGGAATTCCTGTGGCGCAACTTGAAAATTTAATCAAAGAAGTGAAAAATTTAAAATCTGTTCAATTGGTTGGATTAATGAATATCGCACCTTTGACTGATGATAAAAGTGAGCTTCAAAGACTTTTCCTTGAAATGAGAAAATTAACGGACGATTTTCAGTTAAAGGAACTTTCAATGGGAATGAGTCATGATTATAAGATTGCTCTTGAATGTGGCGCAACAATGATTAGATTAGGACGAATATTATTTAATTAAAAATATAAAAGGAGAAAAGATGGCACTTTCAGAAAAAATTAAAGAAATTATCGGAGCATTGACGGATTCCCTAAATCCAATGGGCGAAGAACAATACGAAGACGAATTTGAAGGTGGGTTTGAAGCAGCATATCCAACAGATGAGAATGCGGCATTAAAACCAACATTTGCTGAACAACCAATCAAAAAGAGCAGAGCAAATTTAAGAGTTTTACCTCAAGCAAAAGCTGGTGCTCATGAAGTTGTTGTAATCGAACCAAAAGCTTATAATGAATCAATTACAATCGTTGAAGCATTAAAAGAAAGAAAAACTGTTATCTTGAATCTCCAACTTTTAGATAGAGAACAATCTCAACGTATCGTTGATTTCTTGTGTGGGTGTACACATGCTCTTGACGGTTCGCAAAGAAAAATTGGTGAAAACGTATTCATCTTTACTCCATCAAATATAAATATTTCTCAAGAGTTTATGAACTCAAAATTGTCAACTGATGCTATGTGGACTAAAGCATAGATAAAAAGCGTAAGCCGGTGCGTAGGGCTTGCGATGAGCAAGGCCATAGCACTACGAAGGCGACGTGGGACGCAGTCCCTCAGGAGCAAAAAAGCGTAAGCCGGTGCGTAGGGCTTGCGATGAGCAAGGCCATAGCACTACGAAGGCGACGTGGGACGCAGTCCCTCAGGAGCAAAAAAGCGTAAGCGCAAAAACAAAAAATAAACACCGTGAAGGATATTAGATTACGGAAATAGAGAGTTAATAAAGACGCATTTAATTGCGTCTTTTTACTAGGTTTAGGAACTTATGGAAGAAAAAATCAAAGTATCAGCAATTTTAAAAACAAAAAATAATGAAGAAAAATTATGCGAAACTTTAGAATCCATTAAAGATTTTGATGAAATTATTATTTTAGATGAACACTCTTCAGATGATACAATTGAAATAGCGAAAGAATATAAGACAAAAATAATTTATGCTGATAAGAATGATTTTTCAATTGCACAAAATCAGGCGCTTGCTGAAGCTCAAAATGATTGGATTTTTATTTTAGAAGAAAATGAAATAATTCCGCAAAAATTAATTTTTGAAATACAGAAGTATATTTTAAATCCCAAAAAAGGTAAGAATTGTGTTTCGTTTTATCAAAAGAGTTTTTATTTGAATAAAGAAATAAAATCAGCTTTACAAAAAAAGTGCTTGAGATTATTTAAAAAAGAATGTGCTCAATTCGTTAATGATTATTCGCTCGATATTAAAACGAATGGAAAAATTCATAAAATTAAACCAAATAAAAATTCTAAAAATGCTTATATTTTAAAGTATATTGAAGCTGATATCTTAAAGGCAATGATGGAAATTATCGAAAAAGACAAAAATCTTTTCAAGCAGGTTGATAAAATTGCATCATCTATATTTTATAAACCATTATTTACTTTTTTGTTTTGGTATATTTTAAAAGGTGCAATGTTTGATGGAAGACGTGGTTTTGTTTTTTCTCAAAAAAAATATATTGAACAATTAATCTTGCAAATTATGATTTTAGAAAAAGGAAACAAAAATGATTTATGATAGATTATCAAATTGTGAACAATATTATGTTTTTGGCGATAAATTTAAAAAAGCTTTTGATTTTTTAAAAAATACCGATTTGAAAAATATTGAAGATGGTAGTTATGAAATCCAAGGTCAAGAAATTTATGCAAATATTCAAAGTTTAAATACAAAATCTCCTGAAGAGAAAAAATGGGAAGTGCATAGAAAATATATTGATATTCAATATGTAATATCTGGTGAAGAAAAAATGGGTTATGGGGTTTTGGAAGATTTCAGCCAAATAACACAAGCTTATGATGAACAAAAAGATGTTGAATTTTTAAATGGCGATACTTTTAATTTTGTAAATGTCCAAGAGGGTGATTTTGTTGTTTTTTTTGATAACGATGTTCATGCACCAATGCTTGCTATAAATGAATCAATGCTAATTAAAAAAGTAATAGTTAAAATTGCAATTTAAGAGTAAAATTATTTTATGTTTATAGGGGCAATTGTTTTAAACTTATTATCAAGCTATTTTTTAGCTTCAATTTTTGGTAATTTTTTGATTATATTTATTGCTTTTTTTGCATTGGTTGTTTTGAATATGGAAATTTTATCTTTATTTAGTGCAATAAAAGAGTTAAATGTTTTTATTTTTTCTGTAGTAAATTTTTTAGTTGCTTTTGCTTATTTTAAATTTAAAAATATTATACCCTTAAAATTTAAATTTGATTTTGTAAGATTAAAGAATGTATTTTTGCTTGATAAAAGCTTAGTTGTGCTATTGTTTGCTTTTATTGTTTTACTTTTGGTTTCATTATTTTTGGCTTTGGTTATGCCTGTAGTTGAGCCAGATAGTCAAACATATCATTTTTTGAGGGCTTATGAATTTGTAGCTCAGGGGTCTTTAAAACATTTTGAAACAAATGATATAAGGGCGCTTGTGATGCCAATTAATTCTGAGATAATGTATTCTTGGTTGTTGTTGTTTAAAAAGAATTTCCATGGTTATGGAATAGTTTCTTTTTGCGCTTATATACTGGCTCTTTGTTCCATGTGGAGTGTTTTTGAAGAATTTAAGTTTGCTTGGCGTAAAAGAATTTTTGCAATATTTTTATTTTCATCATTTAGTGCGGTGATTCTTCAGATTCCAAGTTTGCAAACAGATTTATTGGTTGGTTCTTTATTGACTTGTGCGTTTGCATTATTTATTAAAAATTCAATATATTTTTCATCGCTTTCTCTTGCTCTTGCGATGGGAACTAAAAGTACGGGCGTAATTGCCGTTTTGGCGTTTTTTGTTTTGATTATTTTATATGAAATATATATAGAAAAAAATAAGCAATTAAATAAGACTAAAAAGTTTGCACTTATTTTGCCTTTGAATTTTTTTATTTTTTCAAGTTATAACTATTTTTTGAATTTGATTCATTTTCATAACCCTTTTTCCAATAGAGCTTCTTATTTGGGGCATATGTTTTGGGGTGGATTTGAGGGCTATATTGCCAATTTAGTTCATTTCCTTTTTCAAAGTTTAGATTTTACAGGTTTTAAATGGGGTTTTTATTTAAATCCTACAATTTTTGAATTAAAAAGAGTATTTTTTGATTTTATTCATGTTAATCCGCAAATGGGTTGTAACGTTCCCCAACAAATAGTTAATATTTTTACAGACGAACAAACGGTTGGATTTGGGATTTTGGGTTTTTTGGTATTTTTGCCGACAGTATGTATTTCTATTTTTAAATCTTGTTTTAATAGAAATAAAAAAACTATATTGGTTTGTATTTTAGCAGTTGCTTTTTTGATTAATATGCTTGTTCTTGCAAGAGCTGTTGCGTATATGGTTTTTTCTATTCGCTTTATTGTGGCATTTGTTTGTTTGAGTGCCATTATATTGGTGGGTGTTTATAAGAAAAGAAGTTTTTTAAAGCCAATATTTTTTATATTTTGCTTGTTTTATATGCTTTTAATTCCAATTAGCAATAAAAGAATGCATTTTAAGGCTATTTATACCAATTTGAAAGCAGCGAATTTTAATTTAGAAATTTTTGAGAACAATTATTATGAAGGTAAGGTTGCTCCGGTTCTTGAACTTGCACCAAGTATTTATGAGACAATCATAAAAAAATATTCCGATAAAAAAAATATTGCAATTTCAAAAACTCTTATAAGCTCTATTTTATATTTAAAAAAACTTGAATATAAAGGATATAATATAGATTTTATCAATCCTGGTGTTTTGACTGACAAGAAGCTTAAAAATTATGATTTAATTGTGCTTGAAGGTACTGTGCAAAACGATAATGTTTTTAATCCTGAAGATATTGATAAAAAATATCATATGGAAGACAATAAAATAATTTTTGACAGTAATAAAAATTATAATTGCTACTATACTTATTCAAGCGTTTCGGGAGGCGGAATTTATTTGGAAGATGCTATCGAGCGTTCTTGTTTTACTCAAGCTTATTTGGTTCAAAAAGAAAGTTTAAAATTAGATTATACAAAAAGCGTAGATTTAAAAGAATTTAAAGAAAATGTGAAATTATTTTATTTTGTAAATCAAAATAGGGATTAAAAAATTTCAAAAATCTGTTATCATAATATTAAGAATGAATATGCGAGGGTTTATGTTTAAAAAAGCTTTATCAATATCACTTTTATCGACAATTCTTTTTGCAAATGTTCAGCTTTCTGTTTCAGCATTTGATTATTTAGATAACGATATTGAACATTTGCAAGCAATTGAAAATTCAAAAATAAATCTTGTTAAAGTTACATCTTGTGGCAATATTATCCAAAAAGAAAATTACATTGTTGTTAATTTTGCGCAAAATTTTAATTCAAAATATTATAAAGTTGGCGATTATGTTCAATTTTCTTTTGACAATGATTTAAAAACTCAAGAGGGAACTTTATTAATTCCTTGCAATTCAAGTTTAATTGCCAGAATTACTTGCATAGAAAATCCAAAATGGTTCTCAAGAAATGCAAAAGTATTTATGGAATTTACTCACATTTTGCTTCCTGATGGTCAAAATATTCCCGTTAGTGTACAATTGGCTTCTAAGAAAAAATATCTTCAAGAAGGCGCAAAAGAAACTGCAGGTAAAATTGCAGCATACACATTAGCAGTGGGTGGAGTTGGAGCAGGCTTGGGCTCTGTAATTGGTGTTGCAGCGGGAAATACTATTACGGGTCTTGTTATAGGTGGTTCTGTTGGTGGTGGAGTTGGTTTGGTTTCGGGAATTGTTTCTCCAGGGCTTCATTATAAAGCCAAAAAAGGTGAAGGGATTATTCTTGAACTCGAAGATAATTTGAAATTACCTAAATAAATTAAAAAGCAAAAATTAATTTTTATAAGTTTTTTAAGATTATGAAAATTAATTTTAACCCAGTAATTAGAAATAACTCGGAATGTTATATTAAAATAAATAAAAATTATCAGCCAAAAATGCATAGTAATGCAAATTTAAATGGTATCGGTTGTCTTGCAAATTATAATTTGCCATTTTGTTCTAGAAAGATTTATTCAATAGATTATGATGGAAACTGTGAAACATTTTCCAATATTGCTTCTGCGGCAAATAAATATGATCTTGGACATTGCGTTGTTTCTCGCGTTCTTGAAGGAAAGCAATATGTGGCAAATGGTAAAACATTTGTGTATGCTGATCAAGTTGAAACGGGTGGAGAAATTAATCCTGAAAAGCTTATGGCTACACTTTTGGTATTTAGAGATGTTTACAATCAGCCAATTTATTCAATAGATTCTTCTGGTAATGTTATAAAATATGAAAATATTACTGATGCATCACAAAAGACTGGGATGAGCAGACCTTTTATTTCTCAGAGTTTAACGGGTACAAGAGGTATTAATAAAGATTGTATTTTTAGAAGGGCTTTTGATATTGAAAAAAGGGATGCTGATTGTAAATTATTGAAAGACGAAGAAGGAAATCCAATAATTGATACTGCGGTTATAAATAAGATAAGAAAAGAATTTTTGTATAAAAAACACGATTTTCCTGTAATCAGAATTGATAAGAATGGAAATACAAAAATATATTCTTGTTCACAAGCTGCTGCAGACGATATTGGGTGCGAAAGATATCTTATAAGGCAATCGATAGTCAATGAAGCAATGACCCAAGGTAAATACGCTTTTGCTCGATTGAGCGAGATGGTTTTATTTGATGAGAAAAACAATGCTGTTTTTGATGAAAATAATAATTTTGCAATAGATTTAAATAAAGTTGCAAAGCGTGTAGAAATGGTTTTTGGTAATAATTTATAATTTTATTAAATTATCGAACTTCCTTCTATGTTGCCATTTTGATAAAAGCAAATTGCACTATATTCAGGGGTGGTGCTTGAATTATAGTTGGCTTGAGCAAAAAAGTTATTTTCGCCAGTATATTCTACGCACAATTTTGAACTACAACAATCTGCTTTTTTTCTAAAATCTTTTTTGAATAATTTCAAATGCTTATCTGAAAAACTAAAACTATATTCTTCTTCTTTTGTAATTTCGCCCGCAGTGCTTTTGCTTGAGCTTTTTGAATATTGTTTTAATTCTTCGTTGCCATAAAATTCAAATACCTCTTTTGCTGTTGTTTTATCTGCAGTTTTTAACATTTTAGATGTGTAGCGTGAAAGAAAGTGTTCATCATATCTGTTTAATTTGTATTCAAAGCATTGGTCTATTAAACTTATATTGCCTGATGAGATTTTTGCTTGATATTTTTTTAAAACGTCTGCGCTAAAATAGTATTCTTCATCAATTGTAGTAGTTATACCCTGTTTTTTGATTCCTTTTGCGCAATAAATTAATTTTCTTTCATTTGTATCAACTTCGTATACATCAGTGCCAGTATTTGTTCTTAAGGTGATGGTTATTTTTTGTGGATTAATTTGAAAATTATATATTTTGCCTCGAAGTTTAATTTTGCCACTAAATTTGCCAGTTTTTTCTTTTATTCGCTCGCTTATGCAAAAATCCATATATTCCATAGTATCAACAATTTCTGCAAGAATCCTTTCTGTGCTTTGTTGAATTTGTTCAGAATCAGCTATATGCCTTTTTGCTTCTTCTTGTATGGCAATTGAATTTTTTGTTATTTTTGAAGCTTGATTAATTGCCATTTGAGCTTCTTCTACCATTGTTTCATTACTTGGTTGATATCCTGCTTGGATTTGTGGTGGATAATATTTTGTGTGGTTGTTTCCATTTTTTTTCCTTGAGCAAAAATTAATTGTTTGTATATTCATATTATCCTCGTTTTATATACATATATTATGATACTGAAAAATAATTTTTGTTAGTATACTATTGGTATGAAAAATATTGAAATGTTTACAACAAACGATGGTTCAATTGGCTTATACGATAAAAGTTTAGATGAGGTTTTTCATTCAAAGTATGGCGCCAAGACAGAAGCATTTGAAAAATTTATTGAGCCGACATTGATTTATCAAGAGAAACCTGTAAGAATTTTAGATATTTGTTATGGTATTGGCTACAATACAAAATGCGCCTTAAAATATTTTGCCAATATTCAAGAAATTGATTGTCTTGAAATTAATTTTGAATTAGTAAAAAAATCTATAGAATTTGAATATGACGAAAAAATCAACGAAATAATAGCAAGAAATTTAATAAATCAAGATTTTATTAAATTCTATATTGATGATGCTAGAAATTCTATTCAAAAGCTTAATAAAAAATATGATATTATTTTTCATGATGGTTTTGCGCCTCATAAGCAGTCTGTCTTATGGAGTGAAGATTTTGTTCTTAAAATTGCATCTTTAATGCATAAAGATTCAATTTATTGTACATATAATCATTCAAAACCCGTTTTAAATGCATTAGATAAAACTGGTTTGGCAATTGGAAAAACAATTAAAGATGATAAAACAATTGGCGTTATTGCTTCTTTTAATTCTGATTTAATTAAAAATAAGTATAGCGAAATTGAATTGGGTGAATTAAAAACAAAAACAGCAATTACATTCAAAGACAAAAATTTAAATTTATCTCATAGCGAGATTATAGAAAATAGAAAAAAAGAAATAGAAGAATCATCTTTAATGACTCTTTCTCAATATAAAAAGCGTTTTTCTCTTTAGCAAAAATTTGTTATAATGAGTATTGGAAGGGGTTATTTTGAAAGCATTAAGTGCATTTAAAATATTGTTTTTATTAAATTTAATAACCGAAAAAGAACAAACCAAAAAAACTATAATTAAAAATTTTGAAAATTCGGATATTAAAATTACTCCGACTTTGATTACAAATTATATTCATAAGCTTATTGAAAGTGGCTTTGATATTAAAACAAAAATTAATGATAAACGAGAAAAGATATATTTTATTGTAAGAGAAAAAACAAATATTAGTTTTAGCGAAGAAGAACTTTTTGTAATTTCTGATTTAAAAAAACTTTTAATTGCACAAAAAAATCACGATAGAATCAGAAAAACAATGCGTTTGTTTTACAAAATTTCTCAGTTTGTTGAAGATGAAGATACAAAATTGAAATTAATTGATTTTGGGTATTATTCAACCATCAATTGGAATTTAGTAAGGCAGTTAGAAGAACATTGCGAGAAAAAAAATTTAATTTTGATTGATTATATTTTGCCTCAAGGCGGAAATAAATTGATAGAAATAAATGCGGATAGATTAAAAATAAGTGATTGGTCTCAAAGGTTATATCTACACGGGATATTGGAAAATACAAAACATTTTTTGCATTTGCCTGTGGATAGAATTTTTATGGTTAAAAAAGTAATCAAAAAAAACAATAAAACAAACGTTATACATAATACTTTTGTTTATACGGTTGATAAAAACATGTATGATAAAATGTTTGTTGATGAAAAAGAAAGTGTTCTTAGAATTGAAGAAGATAAAATCACCCTTGAAAGGCCGATTGACGATGAGTTTTATATAATTCAAAGATTGTTGCAGTTTTGTCCAAAAATTTATTATGTTTCTGATGAAAGAATTAGAAATCTTTTAAAAGAAAAATTGTTGCTTATAAAGGCAATGTATGGAGGCAAAATTGATGAATAAAAATTGCCTAAATATATTAAAGTTTCTTCTGCAAAACAAAAGTACAAAAGAAGATTTGCTAAATCGTTTTTCAATTAAAGAATCAACGCTATACAGACATTTGAATTTGATTAAAAAGGCGGGTTTTGAAATAGAGCAGAAAGATTCTTTTTATGAGCTTTTAACATACAACAATTTAATAATGTTTGCAAAATATGAAATAAGTCTTTTTGCATATTTATTGCTGATTGCTGATATTATGTTGCCTGAATGGAAATTTAAATTATTTCAAAGAGCTATATATAGAGTGTTATTGTTAACAAATAATAAAGATGCAAAAATAGCAAAAGAAAAATATGAAAATTACAGATTAATTTCAATAAATAATTGTTACGGTGAAAAAATTTCAACCTTTAAAAAATATAAAGATTTAAAAAAATATATTGTAGTGACCACAAGAAAAATGGAAGAGTTAATTGTGCTTCCACATGATTATGAGTGGAGAAAAGATAAGCTTTATTTTAAATATTTTGATGAAAGCGGTGCTTTTAAAGAAATTTTAATGGATAATATTGTCAAAATAAATGATATAAAAAAAGAATTCGAAATAAATGAGAAAAAAGAAATTATTTTTGAACTATATGGAAAATTGGCAAAATCATATCTTTTAAAAGAGGATGAAAGAATAATTGATTTTACAAGAGAAAAGCTTGTAGTTGCCAATTTTTCACAAGATAGAGAAATGCTTTTTAGAAGATTGTTAAGATATGATATTTTATGCAAGGTGGTTTTTCCGAAAAAAGATGTTATAGAATTTGAGAACATGATTGAAAAATCTCTTGCTAATATTAATGAATTTTTGGATAATATTTAAGATATGAATTGGAAACATCAAACAAAATATTTTATCAATGGAATCATTTTAGTTGCTTTGGCCCTTTTTTGTGTGACTTTTCTACCTTTTATATTGAAATCAAGAGTAAGTATGATTATTCCTGGTTATGTTTATTTTCAAGTCGAATTTTTTGCTTTGTGTGCTGCTGCAATATTCTTTCTTTTTTCCCCAAGATATTATAAAGAACAGGTTTTAGTAATTTTATTGGGGGTGCTGTATTATTCCTTTTTTGTAAAATTCTATTAGTCTATTTTTAAGAATCTGAATTTTTCATGATATTATTTTTTTATGTCCGAACTTAAAAGAACTCTGGATTTAAAAGATGCAATTTCAATTGTGGCCGGCTCCATGATTGGAAGTGGTATTTTTATAGTTTCTTCTCATATTGCTAGGGATACAAATTCGGCTTTTATATTGATTTTAATTTGGATTTTGGCGGGTTTTATCACCATGCTTGGAGCGTTAAGTTATGGTGAATTATCTTCAACAATCCCAACTGAAGGCGGACAGTATATTTATTTAAAAAAAATATTTTCCAAAAAACTGGCTTTTATATATGGTTGGACATTATTTTTGGTTATTCAGACAGGAACGCTTGCAGCAGTTAATATTGGTTTGGCTAAATTTTTAGGGTTGATTTTTCCCGTTATTTCTTCAAGTGTTAAATTGATTGAAATTGGTAATTATTCTTTCTCTGCTCAGCAGCTTTTTGCTATATTTTCTGTTTTAATTATTACTTTTATTAATTCAAGAGGAATTAAAGAAGGGGTTTTTGTTCAAAATATTTTTACTTTGACAAAAGTGATTTCCATAATTGCAATTATCATAGTAGGAATTTTCTTTGGTTTTAATATGGAAACAGTTGTTTCTAATTTTAGTTTAGAGCACAATCATATTGACTGGAATTTTAATACTTTAAAAATTATTTCAACAAGCATAGTTGGCGCGTTATTTGCTTCAATTACTTGGAATAATGTAACTTTTATCACTTCTGAAATAAAAAAACCTGAAAAAAATATCAAAAAAGCATTGTTTATTGGAACAATGCTTGTAATATCTTTGTATTTTCTTTTAAATATGATTTATTTAACAAACCTTCCTTTAGATTTGATTAAAACTTCTCCTGAAGATATTGTTGTTGCTCAATTAATGAAAACTATATTTGGTGCAAAAGCTTTAAAAATAATTGCTGTTGTTATCGCGATTTCTGCTTTTGGTTGTGCTAATGGAATGATTTTAACTGGTTCTCGTGTATATTACAAAATGGCAAAAGATAAAATTTTATTCAGAAGTCTTGCTTATATTGATAGAAAAACAAAAGTTCCACAAAATTCGCTATGGCTTCAATGTTTTTGGATTTGCATTTTGATTATGTGGGGAAATTATGCGCAATTATTAGATTATGTTATTTATTCTTCTGTAATTTTTTATGCAATTACTATTTGGGGTATTTACAAAATGAGAAAAATGTATCCTAAAAAAGAAAATGTGTACCAAGTGCCTTCTTGGGTTCCTATAACATTTGTTGTTTTGGCTTCTGTGATTATTGTGTCTTTGACTATTTTTAAGCCTGTATATACAGTTCCTGGGCTTGCAATTACATTGTTGGGTTTGCCTGTTTATAAATACTGGAATAAAAAACCTAAAAAAGCTTATAAAGTGTAAAAAAATATCTTTTATAGTAAAATACAAGTATGTTTGAAAGTTTATCAGAAAAATTACAAGAAATAATTGCAAAAACCAGAGGCCAAGCTCAGTTGACTGAAGAAAACATGCAAGATGCTCTTAGAGAAATTAGAAGAGCGCTTTTGGCTGCAGATGTTTCATTGAATGTTGTTAAATCATTTATTTCATCAATTAAAGATAAAGCAGAGGGAGCTGACGTTGTTAAATCAACAAATCCTTCTCAAACCTTAATTAAAATTGTAAATGATGAGCTAACTTTGCTTTTGGGTGAAAAACAAGCGCCCTTAAAATTAGATACCAATCCATCAATTATTATGATGTTGGGTTTGCAAGGTTCTGGTAAAACTACATCAAGTGCTAAACTTGCTCTTAAATTAAAAAAAGAAGGTAAAAAACCACTTTTGGTTGGACTAGATATTTATCGTCCTGCTGCAATTTTGCAATTAAAAACTTTAGCTAATGATAACAATATTGACTTTTTTGCAATAGAAAATGAAAAAGACGTAGTTAAAATTGCTCGTGAATCATTGAATTATGCTAAAGAAAATAATGATACAGTCATAATCTTTGATACGGCTGGAAGATTGCAAATCGATTCAGATATGATGGCTGAATTAATGTTGATTAATCATAGTTTTCAAATAAATGAAAAACTTCTTGTAGTTGATTCTATGATTGGTCAAAGTGCAATCGATGTAGCACTTAATTTTAATGAACAATTAGGAATTGATGGCGTTATTTTAACAAAATTAGATGGCGACACTAAAGGCGGTTGTGCATTAAGTATAGTTCAGTCTACAAATAAACCAATTAAATTAATTGCAACTGGAGAAAATATAACTCCGCTAGAAGAATTTCATCCTGACAGAATGGCAAATCGTATTTTGGGAATGGGTGATATTGTTTCTTTAGTTGAGCGTGCACAAAAAAATATTGATGTTCAAGAAGCAAAAGCTCTTGAAGAAAAAATGCTAAAAGACCAATTTAGCTTTGAAGATTTTTTAAAAATTCAAAAGCAAATTAAAGCGCTAGGGTCTTTTGGTGGTATTTTATCTATGCTTCCATTAGGAATATCTAAAAATGATGCTGATACAATTTCACACGAAGGTGAAAAGCAATTTAAAAAAATTGAAGTATTTATTCAATCTATGACTCCGGCTGAGCGTAAAAATCCTGATTTATTGAATGCCTCAAGAAAAAAAAGAATTGCTGCAGGCGCTGGCATGGATATAAATGAATTAAATCAATTTATAGCCCAGTTTGAGACAATGAGAAAAATGATGAAAGGCTTAGGAGGCTTTATGAAGGGCGCAAAAAAAGGAAAAATGCCTTTCGGAATGCCAAAATTTCCTTTTTAGGAGTTAGTTTATGAAAGTTGTAATTTATGGCGCAAATGAGATGGCAGCTGCTGTTGCAGGGGAATTATTTGAAAATTATGACGTTGTTGTAATTGACCCTGATCAAAAAAAACTTGAAAGCTTATCTCGTCTTGATATTGCAACGATGTGTGCAGATGCTATAAGCATAAGAATTTTAAAAGATGTTGAAGTTGATAAGGCTACAGCATTTATCGCACTATCAGATAATGATGAGCAAAATATAATAGCTTGCTTAATGGCTCGTCAGGTGAGTGATGCTCAAACAATTTGTTTTGTCCAAAAGAAAGAATCGATGGAATCTTTAAATTCTATGAAAGATGAATATAAATCAAGCTATGTTCAATGTATTGATTCAATTATTTGGCCTCAAAAGCTTTTAGTGCAAGAAATTTTTAAAATAATTACTGTTCCTGATGCGGTTGATGTTGAAAATTTTGCACAAGGTAGAGCTCGTTTATTTGAATATAGAATTAAAGAGGATTCTGAACTTTTAAATAAACAACTTAAAGATTGCTATTTTAACTCTGAAGTTTTAGTTGTTGGAATTGTTAGAAATGAAGAATTATTTATTCCAAATGGAGCTTCAACTTTCTTTTTAAATGATAAAGTAATTTTAATGGGTACGCCAATTGGGCTTGACATAGCTGCAAGCGAGTTATTTGAATCTAATGGTATGGTTAAAAAAATAACCATTATTGGTGGAGGTTCTGTTGGGTTTGAATTAGCAAAGCAATTAGAAAGAACAACCTTGAATTTAAAAGTTATTGAATCAGATTACGAAAGAGGAGAATGTCTTTCTTTGAATCTTCAAAAAACATTGGTGTTGAATGGATCAGGAACAAGTCTTGAGTTATTGGAAGAAGAAGAAATAGGAAAGTCTGATGTAGTTGTTGCAATTACAAATAATGATGAAAAGAACTTATTGTGCTCATTATTATCTAAACAGTTGGGAGCAAAAAAAGTTATCACTCGTGTAACTCAAGGGTCAACTGCAAGCTTGTTTGAAAGAGTTGGGGTTGATGTTGCAATTTCGCAAACGGAAGCTTGTGTTAATGAAATTAAAAACAGAATAATTGATTCAAGAGCTGGAGTTATTGCAACTGTTGAACGTGGGCAGGGTGAAATATTGGAAATTAAGTTAAAACCTGAATTTGTTGCAACAAAATTAATGGATATTAAAATGCCGATATCTTGCGTAATGGCAATTGTAAGACGTGGTTCAAAGGTAATTATTCCAAAAGGAACAACAACAATTGAACCTAACGATAAATTGTTAATTTTTACAAAATCTGATGATGTTGTTAAAGTTAAGGAATATTTTGAATAATGAGATATAACTTAATTTTAAATATTTTGGGAATGATGGCAAAGTATATTGGAATTTTATTTTTAATTCCTATTCTTTGTGCAATTATATTGAAAGAATATAATGCGATAACACCTTTTTTAATTACAGAAATTATTGCTTTTGCAATTGGATTTCTTTTTTCAATTAAAAAGGTAGAACAAAAAGAGATAGACAGTATTAAAAAATCTGAGTCTTTAACAACAGTCTTTTTTGCCTGGGTTTTATTTGCAATAATTTGTACAATTCCATATCTTTTTTATGGAATGAATTATACAAATGCAACTTTTGAAGCAATGAGTGGAGTAACAACGACAGGTGCTTCTATTATGGATGATTATTCAATTTATCCAAAAACATTGTTTTTCTTTCGCTCTTTAACTCAATGGTTTGGTGGCATGGGAATTGTTGTGTTATTTATTGCAGTATTGCCACGAGTTTCTGTTGCTGGTCGTCAGATGTTTTTTGCAGAGGCTCCAACGCCAACCGAAGATAAGCCAACCCCTAGAATAAGATACACTGCCTCTTGGCTTTGGGGAATTTATTTTGCACTAACTATAATTGAATTAATTATTTTAAAATTTTTAGGTTTAGATTTGTTCGATGCTACGATAACTTCTCTTTCAACAATTGCAACGGGCGGTTTTTCTCATATGCAAAATAGTATTTTTGATTTTCATGATTTAAATATTTCCCTTTGTGTTTTTATTTTTATGTTTATAGCTGGAATAAATTATATTTTAATCTACCGTAGCTTAAATCATAAAAAAGTAACTCATATTTTTAAAAGCGAAGAATTTAAAGGGTATTTTGGAATAACTTTGATTTTAGGGTTGATGCTTACGTTCAGTCTTTTGATTAATTCAAATTATGAAATCAAAAAAGCATTATTGAATGCATTTTTTGAAATAACTGCAACAATGACTACTACTGGTTTTGCAATAGATAATTACATAAATTGGGATGCAACAAGTAAAGTTATTTTGTTTTTAGCATTTTTTACAGGAGGTTGTGCTACGTCAACTTCTGGTGGCATTAAAATAATTAGATGGATATTTATTGGAAAATATTTAAAACGAGAATTAAATAAAATTCTTCATCCGCAAGGAGTTTATCCGATTAAGCTTGAAGGAGCTTCTGTTGGACAAGATATTATTTCTCAGATGATTGCTTTTGTAATTTTTTATCTTGTAATTTTTGCACTTGGTGCCTTTTTGATTGTTTTAATTGAAAATAATGCAACAATTGCAATAGGTTCTTCGGCTGCTGCAATTGGAAATATTGGCCCTGCTTTCGGTGTCATAGGGCCAATGGATAGCTTTAATATGCTTCAACCGTTAACGAAATGGATATTGATTTTGTTGATGTTAATTGGGCGTTTGGAAATTATTCCATTTTTAGCGATTTTAAATAAAGATTTGTGGAAAAATTAGTATGAACAATAAAAAATTAAAAATTATTTTTGTTGGGATGCCTGACATGGCATTAGTTTGTTTGCCTAATCTGATAGATAAAGGTTTCAATATTGTTGGAGTTGTACCG
Source organism: Candidatus Gastranaerophilales bacterium (assembly GCA_017560095.1). Classification (GTDB taxonomy): domain Bacteria; phylum Cyanobacteriota; class Vampirovibrionia; order Gastranaerophilales; family Gastranaerophilaceae; genus RUG14156. The sequence goes on along the minus strand of JAFYOU010000003.1, from coordinate 2,300 downwards.
CCAAAAAAAAATCATGAAACATATCCATTTTTAAAACAGATTTGTTCATTTAGAAATTTGAATTTTTTAGATTTTGAAAAATCTTGCAATGAAGAAAAATATGTTGAAAAAATAAGAACGTTAAATGCCGATGTTGGAGTTGTTTGTTCTTATAATTATAAATTGTCTGCAGAATTTTTGAAAACTACGAAATTAGGCTACATTAATTGTCATCCTTCTTTGTTGCCTAATTATAGAGGTGCTGCGCCATATTTTCATGTCGTAAATAATGGTGAAAAAAAATCAGGAATTACTCTTCATTTAATGGAGGAAACTTTTGATACAGGAGATATTGTATATCAAGAAGAATTCGATTTATTGCCTAACGAAACGATGGGGACAATGTTTAATCGAACCAATTTTATGTTATCTGATGCTTTAATTAAACTTTTAACCTCGTTAGAAAATGGTGAAAAATTAAATCCTATTCCACAAGATAAAATTGGAATTTATCCCGATGCTCCAAAAGTTGGTGGCAATTTTAAGATAAGATGGAAAAATGATGTATTCGAAATTGAAAGACTAATTAGGGCTTGCAATCCATTTTATAACGCTTTCTCTTTTTTTAGAGGAGTAAATACAAAAATAATAAAAGCAAGAGCAATTAAAAAGGAACATAATTTAAAATTTGGTGAAATTGCACTTTGCAACAATGAAAATATTTTAATTGCTGCAAAAGGTGGATATATTGGACTTGAAATTTTTCAAGTGGGAACTTGGGGAGTGTTTAGTCCAAATGAGTTTAATTTGATGTTTTCGCCAAAAGTGGGTGAAATTTTAACTTAAAATAAAATGAGGGAAAATATGGATAAATTACATTTTTTAACAGCCGGAATTCCAAGTTGCGCAAAAGATTATTCAAATGCTTTTTTAAAGCTTGATGAAATGAAACTTGATGGTCTTGAGGTTGAGTTTGTTCATGGGGTGCGTTATAGCGATAAAACGCGTGAAGCAATTTTGGCTCGTGATAATAAATTAATAACTCATCATGGCCCTTATTATATCAATTTGAATGCAAAAGAAATTGATAAGCAAGAGGCAAGTATTAGAAGAGTATTGGAAACTGCCCGAGCTGGCGCTGATTTAGGTGCGTATTCAATTACTTATCATGCTGCTTTTTATTTGGGGGCAGATAGTGCAACAGTTACTAAAAAAATGATTGAAACCCACAGGCAAATTGTTGAAATTTTGCAAGAAGAAAATAATAATATTTGGATTCGCCCTGAAACAACAGGCAAAAGAAGTCAATGGGGAACATTGAATGAAATTATAGAAGTATCAAAAGAATTTAGCCAAGTGTTGCCTTGTATTGATTTTGCACACATTCATGCAAGGGAAGATGGAAAATTTAATACCTATGACGAATTTTGCTATATTTTAGAACATCTTGGTAACGAGCTTGGTGAAATCGCACTAAATAATTTCCATAGTCATGTTGCAGGAATTGAATATAGTGCGAAAGGTGAAAAAAAGCATTTAATTTTTGAAGAAGCAGATTTTAATTATAAAGATTTGATGAAAGCTTTTAAAAAGTTTGATATCAAAGGGGCAATAGTTTGTGAAAGTCCAAACATCGAAATTGATACAAAAATTTTAAAAGAATACTACTTAAGTTTGTAGTTAGTCTAATTGAAAAAAAATAAAAAATTAGTATAATAAACATAGATATAAGGAATGGGTGTTATATTATGAAAGAAAGACTTACTAACGTTATCAAGTGGTTTTTAATGATTTTAGGTGGATTATTTTTAATTCAGCTTTTAATTGGGTTTGGTGTAGTTTTGGGACTTGTTGGATTTGCAAATGCTGATTTAGATTTTATAAATTCAGATAAAAAACTAAAACCGGCTGAGCCAATAATAAAATATGTTGAAGATTATAGGCAAAAAAATGGCAAATATCCTGATAAAATTGAAGGAATTAAACTTAAAAAAGATTTAGAATATAAATATGAAACAACAAAAGATGGAAATTGTTATACAATCACAATTAAATCTAAAAAAGATAATCTTAAAAAACAGTATCAATATTGCATGTTAGATAATGAGAATGCAAGTTCTAAATCTGAGAGTTATGTTGAGTATATGGAATAAAATATATCATTTTATACAAAACATTACTTGGAGCTAGAGCTCCAGTTCGTTTTCTTTTCAATAAAAGCCTAAAGGCTTTGTTCATTTTTTCTTCTTTTGTGCTCAAACGCCGCAATCAAAAGAAGAAAAAATAGAACCAAAAAAGAAGAAAATAACGGCTTACTTTAA
>JAFYOU010000026.1 GCA_017560095.1 Candidatus Gastranaerophilales bacterium | reverse complement strand
GGAGCTGGACCGTGATGAGGTCCTTTTGCTACACAACACATTTTTTCAACTTCATGTGAGTAGTTAATCATAATAAATGAAAACTCCTTTCATAATTTAACGGAATAATTCCTATCTTAACAATTATACAATTACTTACCAAAATTTTCAATAGTAAATTTGACAAAAGATTGACAATGATAAAAGAAATTATTAAGTATAATTGTAGTATAACCAGAAAAGTGCAAAATGCAAAGTGCAAAATGCGAAACGTTAATTCTGCAATTAAGCAACAAAATAAGACGAGGTTATTAAGCCTCGTCCTGTTTTGTTGAATTATTAAGTTTTAGTTGTTGGATTCATCGGAAGACAATGAACCATCCCTTGTCTTCTCCCCACCTAAGTACAACGGCTTTAATACAAAACTGTTGTACTTTTTTCGTTTTTGTGTTATGATTTAAGCAGAAGAAAATTTTATCAAAATTTATGAAAAGAGGAAATATCATGTCTGATTTTTTAAATGCATTAAACAAAAACTCTAAGACAGAAAAAGAACTTCGTGCCCAAATAGAACAAGAGCTTGCTAATATAAAAGAAACGAAAAGAAAAGCAGCCATAGAAAGCAAATTAGAAGATAAGAAATTTTTAGATGAATTTATGCCGGATTTCATCAATGAGATAAAAAACACATGTGTTGACGCTGTTAGTCAAGCGTGTTTTTTTAAATTTAATAATAAAAAGTATCTTTTGTGTGAAATAAGTTTAGTCCATGAGGTAGTGCCTGATGACCCCCTTGACCCAGGCTGTCTTTTAAACAAATATTATATGAAATTTTTCTGTTGCAAGCTAAAAAAGAAAAGTATTTTTAAAGATAAAAGAGAGCATCAAATTGTTTCGACACGTTCGCTTTTTTTCAATCAAAAATTATGTAAACACATTACACATGCAAGTACATATGGCAAGCAAGAACATTTAGATTTATCAAGTTATATTAAAAACAATATCGACGGATATACCGATATTAATTTTCTACCTAAAAGGGTTGTTCAGCTAAATACAAAAAGCACACCGAACGGTAGACCATATGAGAAAAAAGATGACATATTGGCACAATTCCGCTTTGCCATCGAATTTTAGTAAACCACAATGGGACGGTTCTTCTGTATCGTCCCATTGTGGTTTTTCACTGAACTTAAGGCAAATATATCATTAAAAAATTGAATTGTCAATAAAAAAGGTGGGTGCGGGCGTGGAAGCCCGCCACTACGCGGTTGCCACACTTAGAATGACCTTTTCTACAAATCAGCATCGCAGACCCGAATTTATTATTTATTAATTATTCTTTATTCATTAAAAAATAAAACGCCCACCCTATTGGGTGGACGCTTTGGTTTGTGTCGGCATTACCTATTTTCCCGGGCCGCTTCCAGCCAAGTATCTTCGGCGCAAATGAGCTTAACTACTGTGTTCGGGATGGGAACAGGTGGACCCTCATCGCAATCAACACCGACTCACGAAACTGTTCATCTCGTGAACGCAAGAGATATT
>JAFYOU010000025.1 GCA_017560095.1 Candidatus Gastranaerophilales bacterium | reverse complement strand
CCATAATGACTCCTCTTTTTCGATATCCGCTGATTCTTCCTCAATTTTTTGGATAATTCTCTCTGTTTCTTTCTTTTGTTCAGAGAAGAATGTTTCCATTGAGTTTTGAAACTCGTAGTGAGTCATTAATAATTGTTTTGGATTTTGTCCTGTTAAAAAGATAATCTCTTGTAAAACCTTAGACGTAAGAGGTTTTACAACACCCAATAAAATTTCACGACCATTAGAAAACAACGGTACAACCTGATTTGATTTAATAAATTCTTCAGGTAAAAGCCCAATAAATTTATCTTGCTTTGACAAATCATCATTAGTAACAACTTTCATGCCTGTTTTTAGTTGCAAGACTTCCTTTAATTGTTCTAAAGTAATATGACCTAATTTAAAAAGAGTTGACCCAACAGGAACTTTATTACGTTTACTTTCGGCAATTGCCTCTATCAACTGTAAATCAGTAATATAGCCTTTTTCAATGAACATTTGCCCTAGTTGTTTATTGAAACCTGTGTTTAAAGTTAGTGCAGATTTATTTTCATCAAGCATTAATTTTACAGCCGACTTTAAATCAGCAAAATCATTGTCATGTAACGGCAAAAATTTGAGCTGACTATTGAAAATCGGTTTCAAAGTTTGATTAATTGAATTTGTGTCATCTTCGGTTGCAGAATCTTTAATTGCAACAAAAACTGCATTATTTATACTTCTAATCGGCACAAAATTTTGTTCATCAATTTGTGTAAACTGAACTTTGTGTAGTATTTCAGAACTAATACTATCCCTTAATTTGCTAATCTTTTCATTCATAACCAGTGTAAACCCCTAATAACTTGATGTTAACGACAATTTGACTTTCTTAAAAAGCCCAAAGTAAATCCTTAAATATTTTTTGCTAAAAACTATCTATTATAATATTAAGTCATACTTGCGACAAAAACGGACGTTACCCTAAATAAAGTTGGGGAATACTCCCCAACATACATTTTTATTTTTCATCACTTATAAACTCTAATCTAATAGGACGCAAAGCCTTGCAATGATAAACTTTATCAGGTTGAGGGTTGTAAAGAAACTCTTTGATATAATCTCTAATCAAATGATAATAATCTATATCTCTTGTTACAAAGCTTTCGTGACAATTTAGGCAGTAAAATTTTAAAGTGTAAACTCCAGAGAGCATACTTGCAACACAACTGTAAACAATAGATTCTTCTTTACCGCAGACAGGACATTTGATTTTTGGAAAGCAGATACTTTTTAACCTGAAAGATTTCAATTCAAACACTCCTGCTTCAAATTCCATATCTTCACTAAATTCAATCCCCTCATCCTCGTCAAAAATTTCGGGGTAAAATTCACCAACATAATGGACTTTTTTAGGGAAAGCAATTTTTTTAAGTTTAAGAGCTTCGGTTTTTGTTAAAAATTCAGACATTTTATTCTCCTTTTATTTTGTATAAACCTTGCCTAAAAAGAGTTTGAAAAAATAAAACCCATCGTATAACGACAGGCTCAACATAAAATAACGGTGGAGGACCTATCGTACAAGCATTAGCACCTTTTAGATTTCAATAAATATTTTGGACAGTTTAAAATATTTAGATTTACCTCTAGGTTGCTGTGTGGTCATCGGGCTTGTCCCTCTCACACTCTTTATAGGTTATTATTATCTTAAAACATACATACGTCAGATTTGGACAGGGGGTAAATACAATTAATTACCAACTCAATATTTCCTGCATGATTTTTTTGTGCTTTTCGGCAGATTTTTTATCACCAATTTTTTCATAACACTCTGCCATTAACTCATTCAACGCATACTCTGCATCTATCGGTTCTAAATTTACCCATTTTAATACATTTTCAAAAATTTCTAATGCTTTTTTATAGTCGCCTTTATACATATAAAATTCACCCAATTTTAAGTACACTCCTGGAACATTACTTACATTTTGTACTGATTCAACATTCAATAATATTCCATCACATAACAAAAGTTTTGAACTAAATCTTTTGAGTGCTACGTCACATTGAAGCATTTTATTAGAAGCATCCATAATTAATTTTTCTTTTACACTATCATGTTCCGAATTGCTATAAAAAGAAATAATTTTGTCCACTCGGCATTCAACAATTGACAAAATCGTAGAATTATAATCATGACAACCCGTTTTATCAATATTTGCATCCATTGCAAGTTTAAACGCATCCTCATATCGTCCTAAATATTTTAAGTCATAAATATAATAACCTATTACTTTAGCATCCAATGGAACATCCGTCTTTAACACCTCTTTTAAAAAAAATGTTTTATATTTTGGATGCATATAATAATGAGTGGTTCTTGCAACTTTTTCTAAAATATATTTTCTTACGTAAACATCTTCAGATCTTTCGTACAAAGCTTTATAAGACAGTAATTTTTCTTGTTCTGTTCCATAACGAAGCTTCATAAATTCACTTTGACTTAAATTATCCATCCCTTTATGCAAAGGCATATTGATTAAATTCAAACCAACCAACAAAATTAGAACTAAACCCAAATAAATCCATCCTTTTTTCATATAAATCCTTTCTGAAAATCACTTTAATAGTATTAAACTCCTGAATAACAGCAACCTAAAAGATTACCAAGATAACATTTCATCCATTATTTTTTTGTGCTTTTCGGCATATTTTTTATCATCTAATTTTATATAACCCCTTTCAAAAAATTATTTCTGGTATTTGTAATAAAGACCAAAACTCCTTGCTAATATTGTAAATAACTAATGTAAATCCACAATAAACACATATTAAATTATCCATACGACAAATTTGGTCGCAAGAATTCGAAACAACTAATTTAACATATTTATAATTCCACACGACCGAATTTGACATAAGGCTAAATTACAATATAAAATAACAACAAGGAGTATTTATGATTAAAATATTTAGATTTATTCTTACACTTGCATTTTTAACCTTTACACTTCCTGCAATAGCAGGACAAATTAATTACGGCTACAATGCTAGAGGAGATTATGTACCAACATCTATTAACGGACAAAGAGTTCAATATGGATATAATGCCAGAGGTGATTACGTTCCGACTTCTATCGGTGGAGATAGGATTCAGTATGGTTACAACGCAAAAGGGGATTATGTACCAACCTCTATTGGCGGAAACAAAGTAAATTATGGCTATAACTCAAGAGGCGATTACGTTCCGACCTCTATTGGCGGGAATAAGGTTCAATATGGATACAATTCTCGTGGAGATTATGTGCCAACTTCTGTTGGTGGAAACAGAGTTAACTACGGCTACAACTCAAGAGGAAACTATGTTCCAACCTCAATAGGTAATTAACCATTGAAAAGTTTATGGATTAAAGTAAAATGACTAAAAAACAAAAACGAGAACAGGCTTGCAAAGATTGTGCCTTATTATTAACAATTATTTTAGTATTATTGTTTTTTGCAAGCTTTGAATACATTGTAGCATTTTTTATTCTTATATTAATAATTTTATTTTATAACTTGATTGCAATATTTTTATAATATTGCAAAACTATATGGTTATCACATTTACAGAAAGGATTTATATGAAAAGATTAAATTTGCGTTGTTTAGTAATCATTTTTTGCGTGCTTTTATTTGTTGCAATATCAAAACTCGTACTGGAACAACCTATGTATAACCTTGACCCAAAAGATACAGAAAAAATCGAAATGAGATATTTCAGTTATTCCAACATTGATGAGCTAACAGAACGCTATGAAAAATATAATGATGAGTATGTAAAAGAATATTTTTTACAAAAACTTATTGACGAAGAAAAAAATCCACAAAAAAAAGTGGAATACATCAAAAAATTAAAAGGATTTAATAAATATGAAAATACATCATTTATATCAACATTGCTTTATTATGGGTATTTCGAGGATGCAAAAGAATTAGCTCGAAAATCAAATGAAAACTATAACTATTGTCAAGGAATTTTAACAACTAGAGGTGAATATTTAAGTTGCAAACTTAAACACCTTAACGAATTTTTTAAATCAGATGACAATTCGCAATTTTATCTTAATTATATAGCCGAACTTGAAAATGGAAAATTGTTTAGATATGACGAATTGGAATTTACTCAAAGAATGAAGAATAAAATAGATGACACATGGTACGATGTGCACAAAGCATTCTACTACCTTTCAAAAAGGGATTTAGATACATCAAAATATTATATGGATAAAACTTTAAAAGACTTTTTTCATTATGTCTACAATACTTCTTATTATTTGATAATTGGCGAAAAATATATGCTTATTGAAGATTATAAAAAAGCCGTAGAATGTTTTGAAACACATATAGCCCTCACCAATAAAATAATAGATAAAGATGACTATATATATATATCTTATGGAAGGAGAAATCTCTCAAGAATCTATAAAAACGACACAATTCCTTATGGAAGTTATAATTTGCACAAAAAAATCGCAGAATGCTACAAAAAATTAGGTGATGAAAAGAACGCACAAATCCACGAAAAAATAATGGAAACAATGCTTTCTTGGTAAAAACATCTCATTTAGTTATCCGAAAAAATAATTATATATTTTCAATAATTTACACATAATTTTAGAAAGGATTTATATGAAAAAATTGAATCTACGTTGTTTAGTAATCATTTTTTGCATGCTTTTATTTGTTACAACAACAATATTTGTACTAAAACAACCGTTACATAAAATAAAATCAGAAGATCTTATTGGATTAGAAACAGGTGCTGATACCTTAAGCTATATCACATTAAATTCAATTTATAAAGAATATAATGATGAGTATGTACAAGAATATTTTTTACGAAAATTTATTGATGAAGAAAAAAATCCACAAAAAAAAATAGAATACATAAAAAAATTAAAAGGGTTAAAACTTACCCACTTTGAATTTTGGGAAAATGAAATAAATAGCACCCTACTTTACTATGGACGTTTTGATATCGCGAAAGAATTAAACAAAAAAATAGAACAAAACTACGATTATTGCCAAGAAATTTTAACAACCAGAGGCGAATATTTAAGTTGCAAATTAAAAACATCATTACTGCCTTCTCGATGGTCACACCCAAAATCCTCGCAATATAGAACTGATTCAATCAAATATTTTGAAAAAGGTAAATTATACAAAAATAATGGACAATCATTCAAACTTACAAAATCCACGATGAAGGCAATGCCTGAACAAGCACATAACTCGATAAAAGCAAGGTACTATTACACAAAAAATGATTTGGCAAAAACAAAATATTATCTGGATAGAGCCTTAAAAAGTTCACCATATTATTATTCAGATGTTTTTACTCTTTATCTAGTTCTGGGAGAAGAATACATGCAATCTGGGAATTACAAAAAAGCTTTAGAATGCTTTAAAACCTACCTTACAATTAGTGACGAATTTAATAAACCTCAAGCTTCACATAACATATATGCAGAGGTATTGATAGAGCCGAAAAGCGAAGTCTTTCCAGGTGGAAGCTACAATTTGCACAAGAAAATCTTTGAATGTTATACCAAACTAGGTGACAAGAAAAACGCTCGAATACACGAAACAATAATGAAAGAAATGCTTTCTTGGTAAAAACATCTCATTTAGTTTCAAAAAAATAATTACATATTTTAAATAATTTACACAAACTTACAGAAAGGATTTATATGATTGACGGTATTTTATCTCTTTTATTTTTATGTAGTATATTTATTGTTAGTAACTTTATCAGCAAACGAATTAATGGAGATTAAAAAACATGAACAAAATTAAAAAGTTTATGAAAAACTATAAATTTATTGCAATAAAATAAACGAAAAATCTCGTAAAAAGTAGAATAATACCAAAAAGACGGATACAGATTATGTATCCGTCTTTCGTTATATAATAGTCATCAAGTATAGAATTAGTATTAGCCCATACTACAAAAGGCTTAAAAGGATTATATTTACTCATATTGTTATAATTGAAATGTTTTGAAACTAAATTATAGACTTTTTCATTTCCCATTGCTTTATTCCTTTTAATGTGTTATACCTTTTGTATGATTAAAAAGGTTTTTAATGTTTTTAAATATTTAGCAATTGCCTACTTTGGTGTTTTTGCAATATCGATGCTTTTTGCATTTTCTTTATTTTAAATTTTAACGGTTTTGTAAAAGTTGTGCTCCTAACTCTGGCCTTGCATTGTCCCTTAACTGTTGCATTTGCACTTATTTTTGTGCCTGTGCTTGCATTTCTGCTTGTTGTTGCATTTGTTGCAGTTGTTGTGAAAACATTTGAACAACTTGACCTTGCATTTGTTCAGGGATTTGTCTTAATTGCTCACTAAACTGTTGTGCAGGTGTTTGGTCAACGTTTTGATTTACTATTAATTAATATTATAATTGACAAAATGAAAATCTCGGTTAAGGTAGACTTAAAAGACCTCACCGCAGAAGAACTAATGTTACTAGCAATAATCCTAGTTCTAAGCGATAAGGTCGATTAAGTATCAATGTTGGTGGAAGAAATTCCCCCAACTCCTAAACCCATTATAACCGATGTTTTTGTTTTTTAAAATATCTGATATTTTATTCTCGCAGTTCTAATCAAATATAAATGATCCTGTTTCCATATCGTTTTTCAAATACAGTTTCAACAATTGAGTCAATCCAAATGATTTTGCCTCTGTAGAAAGTTTTACGGCGTTATAATTTCGTTGACTAAACCACAAGGCTTCTTCTTTTCCACCCAAAATATTCACTGACGTACAATGATTTCTTTCCAACGTAGGACGCAAAGAGCTATTAGAATATATGCTTAAATCAAATGCCTGCATTTTTATAAACGACAAGTCATATATCCCAAAATTCTCACATCTTGCAGTTATTGCCTTAAATCCATATCCTGAACCATCCATAAGCCAATGTACTACTATTGGATTTTCCAAAGTATTATAGAATTTCACAAAGTCTAAAAGCAATTCCCTTTCAGCTTCTACAAAATTCTTGCCCTGAAGAACATAATTGTGCAAAGCAAAAGTATGAATTTCTTCGGTCTGCAAATTTGTCATTGTAATACAACAGATTGAAGGCGCTAAAGCACCACCATTGTAAAACCCACTGCAAGAATAGTGGATTGTGAACGTTCTTTCTTCAGAACCCTTAATTCTTAATTTCATGTCTTCCATCGCATATCTCCTTTATCTTTTAGTTTTATTTTAAACACTATTAACGACAGAAACGGTCATATTGATAAAACAAATTTTTATAAAAAAAAGAGGCTTAAAAAGCCTCATTAAACATCTTTGGAGATTGCGATTGTAACAATAGTTGTCACAAAACTCATTAACAAATCCATATTAGAGCCTTCAGGAAACATTAACGCCAATGTAGTAAACGCCAAAACTACCCAAGTAACTGGCATTTTCAACAATATATAAATCAAATAAAGCTCTTTTCTAATTTTAATTTCTCTAGTATTTCTCATTTCTCTAACCTCTTCCTTTCTTTCTATATTTACAGTATAAAAAACCCTTGCGACATTTTCGGTCGCAAGGGTAATACGAATTTTTCTTTTTTATTAAATCACATCCAACTTACACAATTGCTTGTAGGCACAGAATTTGCACTTTTCTTCTGACGCTTTCGTTGGAGTAAATTCAAGCGCTTTTATCTTTGCATATGTCTCTTTTATCAAATTTTCAATTCTATCAATGTCTTCTTTGACCAGAGTTTTATAAACATTTTTGCCGTGGTTTTCCACATACATCAGCCCAACCTGCGAAACCTTTTTGCCTGTCAATTTTTCAAATGCGTATTTGTAAAAACACAATTGGTTAAAATATCCCTCTTTTGTTCCGCCAACACCTACTTGCTTTTCACTTACTGGGTTTCCTGTTTTGTAATCTAGCAATACATACGTTCCGTCAGGAAGTCTTTCAATCCTGTCTATCTTACCCGTAATCAAGTCATCCCCCACTGCAACTCCGTCAAAAGAATACTCAATATCCTCAACAAAATCTACAGGAAATTCCACAAAATACGGATAGAAGCTTTCTAACGTTTTTTCGCCAAGTTTTACATATTTATCTTTCATCGCTTCAGACGTGAATCTTTTGCTGTCCAAACCTTTATAAAAACTTGCTTTAACAATATCTAATGCTGGATAGCTACCTGTTTGTTTTGCCGTTTTTATAGAATTTTCCAACAATTCGTGAATAACCGAACCATAATTTGCAGCATCCCAGTCAGCTTCCTCTACATCTATTCCCAAAACCTTCACGTAGAAAAATTTTCGTGGACATTCCAAATAATCATTCAATCTACTTGGAGAAAGAACAACCTTATTAACCCTTTGAATAATTTCTTCCCTGAATGCCTTTTGGTTATCATACACTTCTCTAGAAATGTTCTTGAAAAATTCTTTTGTAAAATCATCTTCCGAATACGTAAACTGTTTTGCTTCAAAATTATAATTTGCAAACTTTTCAAGATATTTTGTCACCTGCAAAGGCTTGCCATCACACATATCCGCAAAAGACAATGTCAACGTATGCTTCGCACGAGTAATACCCACAAATAACAATTTCAACAACTCTGAATCTTTACGCAAGTCTTCTTCTTCTTTTGTAAAATATTCATCTGAAATCAGCTTGTATTCACCAGGCATTCTGAACGCTTCCCAATTTTTAGACGTCAAATTCGGCAGATAAACATGCTCAAACTCACGACCCTTTGAACCGTGATAAGTCGTCAACTGAACAGCATTTTGAATAATTGTATTTTTTTCTAAATTAATATCTATTTCATTCAAAAGACAATCATCCAAATATTCAATAAAATCAGTCAAGCCTTTTGTTTTGTCTATATTACTAAAATCAGTAGCTTCAGAAATTATTTTCTTAATTCCCATCAAATTTTCAGTTCTATTGGACTCGGTTTTGTAAAAATATTCCAAAATTCCTGCCCTATTTACAATTTCTACAATTGTGTTTCTCAAAGAATTCACTGTTGAATACTCTTGCAAATATGCAAATGTTTCCAAAAATTCATCCACTTTTTGAGGATTTTGCCACCCATCTAGCCTTTGCATTATGGAAATAAAATCATTTGGTTTTTCACGTTTTAACAACTGTTTTTCATGCAAAATTTTATTGTAATCTTCCAAATCCAACTTGAAAGGTTCTGACAACATCAAACCAAAAAGCTTGTCACTTGATAGAATATGATTATTCAAAGCTTTCAGATAAAAATATATCAAAATTGTTGAACGAATTGAAAAAATACTTTTGCCTTCATCAATTTGATAAGCAATATTTTTACCCTTTAACATCTCCGCAAAAGCTTGTAATTCTGAACGTTTTTTCGCAATAATTGCCACCTGCGACAAGTCTTTTTCACCGTCAGAATTCACAGGACAATTGTCCGAATTTATAAGATTTTCAATATCTTCCACAATAAAATTGAACTCTTGCAACGTTTCACCAAATTGATATCTCCTGATTGGCTTGTCTTTTTCTATAATTTTTAAAAATTTCGCAACCAGTTTTTTCAAAATATTTTTTGATTTGAATTTTTCATTGTTCTCAAGTCTTGTTTCATCTTGCGAAATAACTTCATAACTAAAATCCAAAATTGATTGAGTTGAACGGTTGTTTTCTTGTAAACAAATAACTTTTGTATCAGGAAAACGAGTTAAAAAGTTTTCAATATTATCTGCTTTTGCGCCCTGAAAACCGTAAATAATTTGGTCATCATCACCAACAACGAAAATGTTTTTTTCGTCATTTCCCTCTAACAAATTGAAAATTATTTGGTTTTGCAAATCGTTTGTATCTTGATATTCATCGACTAAAAAATATTTATATTTGTTTGATACTTCTTTTCTAAATGACACATCTTCTTCAAACGCAGTCAAAACAAAGTTAATCATATCCGAAAAATCAATCAGATTTTTGTTAATCATTTTTAGCGTATATAGGTCATACAAAACCCAAAGCTCTTTTGCTTTTTCAATATTTGTTTTAATTTTTTCTATTTCGGTATAGCGTCCCTTGTTACGCATTTCACCGTTCTGTTCTCTCTCGTATATTTCCGCCTCAAGTTCTTTTATCCTCGGCATTAATGACGGATTAGAATTTATGCAATCCAAATATTCCTCTTTAGAAAGCCTTTGAGTTTTCAAGCGTTCAACATACGAAATAAAATTCTTCGCATGGAAATACTTGTCTGCTCTTTCAGGAACAAAAACTTTCAAATCAGCTTCGTCAATACATTCTTTCATAATAGCAATTTTTTCGGTATCAGTAATCAACCTAACTCCAACACCCAACGAAAACTGCGCAGGATATGCCTTGATAACATCATTACAAAATGAGTGATATGTATAAATATCAACAGAAGACGCAACAACACCCATTTTCTTTATCAAACGTTGTTTCATCTCTGTCGCCGCCGCATCTGAAAACGTCAAACAAAGTATTGAAGACGGCTCAACTCCATCAGCTAACATTTTTTCAATACGATTAATCACCGTAAAAGTCTTGCCAGTCCCTGGACCAGCTAACAACATAACTTGCCCCTTTAAAATATCAATCGCCTGCTGTTGTCTTTCATTTGGTTTAATTTTTGGTTTTGCTACTGTTTCTGTCATATATTCCCTTTTGAATTTGTTCCTACAACAATCTAACATAACTCATCATTACGTCAATTTAGGTCACATACTAATAATTTTTTAAATTTTCACTCAAATATTCAATGTATTCTTTTTGCAACGACTTTGGAGAAAGGATTCTACAATCAGCTCCCCACCTGAATACATGCCAAATTATTTCACGATTTCCGCAAGCCTTGAAAGAAACAGTCAAAGAACCGTCTTTTTCTTCTTTCATTTTTTGTGTTGGGTGGAAATTAAAATTTTTAGCTTCAGAAGCTACATTTGGCGCAAAAGAAAGTTTCACATCAAGCACCTCTCCCTGATAAACCCCAAAAGATTTATTTGAGTGTTCTTGCAAATTAAAATCAGCCCTATCAAAGATTTTGTCAGTAAGCGAAAGGTTTTCAAACTTGTGCAACAAATAATTGTAAATTCCGTCACCCTTTGCTTTTTCTCTAGCTACAAGATAAATTTTTTCGCCATAAATTATCCCTAAAGGCTCGATTTCACGATTTTTGCCATGATAAAGCCCAGTAACGACTCTTGATTTTTGAACAGCCTCACGAATTATATCAAAAGTTTTGACATCAATCTTATATTGAGGAATTTGACGCACCGCAAACCCTTCTGTCTGCA
This sequence comes from Candidatus Gastranaerophilales bacterium, assembly GCA_017560095.1. Lineage (GTDB taxonomy): Bacteria > Cyanobacteriota > Vampirovibrionia > Gastranaerophilales > Gastranaerophilaceae > RUG14156. The sequence continues at coordinate 94,442 of JAFYOU010000025.1, read as the reverse complement.
AAATAAGCTCAATGTTATTTTCTAAAGAGGTAATATTTTTTCTATTCAAAGCCTTAATTTTATCAAGCGTACGCTCAAGTTCTTCTTGCATTTCAGTTGAACTTGTCAAATGCTGAAGTTGCTCAAGATTCGCCATCTCTTTTGGAGTGAACGAAATCAAATTTGTAAGCGAAAAGTTAGTAAACCCCCAATGCTTTTGAATATCATTAGTTTCAATTTCATCAATCTGTGGGAAAATACAAGTTAAACTGTCCCTCATTCTCTCGGCAGTTCTTCTTGAAACGTTGTAACGTTCAGCAATTTCAGAAATCGTAATGCCCTGAATCTTTGAACCCATAAAAATCGCCAAATCTAAAATATCTGAAACTCTTGAATATCTCGGTTTATCTTCCATAATTTCCCCTACGGTTTGCGTCCTAATCTGTCATAAACATAGTTTATAATATCAAATTCAAAAGATATGTATATGAAAATTTACAAATCTTATTAGGGAAATAATTTAATGTATAATGATATAAAGAACTAAACAGGAGTAAGCTAAATGCAAGAAATAAAATGTCCAAAATGCGGAGAAATTTTTCAAGTTGACGAATCAGGATATGCAGCCATAGTAAAACAAGTCAGAGATAAAGAGTTTGAAAAAGAGATTTCAAGCCATAAAAATCAATTTGAAACAGAAAAAGAATCAGCAATAAAAATTGCCAAGATTGAATCAGAAACTCAATTCAACGAAATATTAAAGGGCAAAGATTTGCAGATAGCAGAACTTACATCAAAACTAGAATCTGGCGAATCGCAGAAAAAGATAGCTGTTTCCGAAGTAACATCCGAAAAAAACATTGAAATAGCGAATTTAAAAGCAAAACTTGACGCATACGAAAAAGACAAAGAACTTGCATTGAGCCGAATTGAAAACGAAAAAGACAAGGAATTAGCAGAAAAAGACAAATATATCCTAAAACTTTCAGGACAAATTGAAACAAGTGAAAAGGAAAACCAACTAAAAGAGCAGTCATTAAAAGAGCAATATGAAGCGATTTTGCGTAACAAGGATGAGGAGATTGCGCATTACAAGGATTTCAAATCAAAACTTTCGACAAAAATGGTAGGCGAAAGTCTTGAACAACATTGCGAGATTGAATTCAATAGACTTCGAGCAACGGGTTTTCAGCGTGCATATTTTGAAAAAGACAATGACGCAAAAACAGGTAGCAAGGGTGATTACATATATCGTGACTTTGACGAAAACGGATTAGAGATAATTTCTGTGATGTTTGAAATGAAAAACGAAATGGAAACGACCACTACAAAGAAAAAGAATGAAGATTTCTTGAAAGAATTAGACAAAGACCGTAGAGAGAAGAATTGTGAATATGCAGTGTTGGTATCGTTATTAGAACCAGAAAACGAGTTGTACAATTCAGGAATAGTCGATATGTCGCACAAATTCCCTAAAATGTACGTTATTCGTCCACAATTTTTCATCCCAATAATTACATTGTTAAGAAACGCTGCAATGAACTCATTGCAATACAAGCAAGAACTGGCAGTTATAAGAAACCAAAACATAGATATATCTAACTTTGAGGCAAGTATAAACGACTTTAAAGAAAAATTTGCAAAGAACTACGAATTAGCAAGCCGAAAATTCAAGACAGCAATAGAAGAAATCGACAAAACGATTGACCACTTGCAAAAAACTAAAGAGGCGTTGTTGTCATCAGAAAACAATTTAAGACTAGCAAATAATAAGGCAGAAGACTTAACGATAAAACGATTGGTAAGCAAAAACCCGACAATGGCGGCAAAATTCGCTGAATTAGAAAAGAGCAAGTAGCAGGAATTTAAAAATCTAACAAGAATAAGCGCTTGATTTTTCTAAAATTCTTTGGTATTGTGAATTATAGAGCGCAAGTTCATGGGGCTATGGCACTCTGCCGACGAGGAAGATTAAGTATCTTCCGAGGAGAGGAAAGGTAGCGCAGCTACCGCAAGCCTAGACCTTTTGAAAATTAAATAAAACTACCGTGGGCTATGGCACTCTGCCGACGAGGAAGATTAAGTATCTTCCGAGGAGAGGAAAGGTAGCGCAGCTACCGCAAGCCTGAACCTTTGAAAATTAAATAAAACTTTTCGTGGGCTATGGCACTCTGCCGACGAGGAAGATTGAGTATCTTCCGAGGAGAGGAAAGGTAGCGCAGCTACCGCAAGCCTAGACCTTTTGAAAATTGAATAAAACTACCGTGGGACTATGGCGCAGCGGTAGCGCAGGGGACTCATAATCCCTTGGTCGTGGGTTCGAATCCCTCTGGTCCCATAAAAAAGACTTCCTTAATCGGAAGTCTTTTTTGTTTTTTAGAACTCATTTTAATAAATATTACAAATCATAATTAACATCTCTTATCAGTTTTTCTGAAGCGCTGATTAACTCTTTATCCTTAAAATTATTAGCTAAAGCTGGAATTCTTGCAATATAATAAGACATATCACTCTCATCTTTCAAAGCTTTTGCATTCAAATAATATTCTTTTGATAAAAACATTTTATATAAAGTAACCATTTTTTTTACAAAATTAGAATCATTATCGACTGTATCTGTTGAAAAACTTTTAATGTTGAACGTATAAGGACTTTTTATTTCGTATTTAACAGAATAATCGTTACCTTTTACCCTTTGTATGTACATATCTGTTGTAAGCCCTTTAGTTCTTTCAGAAAAATCAGCTATTACTTTTTCAGTATCAATATTTTTACTCAAAAGATTTTTAACAGGTTTAGTGATTTTCAAATTAGCTTGAAAACTAACAGAATTGTTTAATTCTAGACTCATATACATTTCCTTTCTCTCTATAATTTACATTGAGTGTTATGCTAATCTAAAACCCATCAAATAAAAATTTGCTAGCTAAAATATTTTTTTACATTAATTAACAAATCCCCCAAAAAATCTGATTTGAAGCAAAAACCATTTCCCCTAAAAACACAGGAGCATAATTACATAAACATTTCATAAAAATTAAAAAATTGATATGGGTATCTTAAGGTCATTTTTTCTAAAAAGTCTTTGTATTCTTGTTGTAATACCTTAAACACCTCTTTTTTAGAACCTGTAAAATCAAACTTTTTCAAATGGATTTTGAAATTCTTACCCTCTTTTGCACAAACAACGAAAAATATCGGGCATTCAAGAATTTGAGAAAACTTCAACGCACCTTGAGGGAACTGAACCTTATGAGCAAACAATTCCGTCTCATAATACAATTCAGGATACTGCGCAGAAAGCCTATCACCAGCCATAAAGACAATCTCACCTTTGTTTAATTTCTCTTTAATCACTACTGCAGTATCGACAGAAATTTCTTCAACAGGAAAAACTTCGACATTTGTTTCCACTTTTATATATTCTAAAAAACCGTTAAATATCTCACAACTATTCTTCTGCAGAAATACATTCACATTTGGTTTCACATCCAATTCCTTCGCGTAAAACAACGAGCGCATTATCTCAACATTACCAATATGCGAAGACAAAAAGAACGCACCTTTTCCCTCTCTTACAACTTCAAACATCTCGTTCTTATCATCAGAGTTGGCGAATTGAAACTTTTCAACAGGCAAATTACCAGAAAACGCCAACATTTTGTCAACCAAACTATCAGCATAAGAGTGAAAATGCTTGAATGAGTTTACAAAAGACGGTTTCAGGCTTTTGTCGTTTGCATAATTAGATAAAATTTCAAAATACTTTCTAGAGTTTAATCGTTGTGGTTTCCCGCCCAAATAAGCAAAAAACGCTATGCAAAACGCTATCACACGCACAGGAAATTCACCAAAACGTTTATATATCTCCCAAGTTAGGATTAATCTTTTTACGCCGGCTTGTTGTTCCCTTTGCTCAAACCATTTTGTCATCTCAATTCACACTCCAAAAGTGTGTAATCATGTGGACCTAAATTCTCGTACACATTAACAATCTGCAAGTTTGAATTTTCTACAATTTCTGTCATTTCTGATTTTGTATACATTTTGCTATTACCGTTTGCCATACAAGTAAAATATAACGATGTATGAGTTAGTGAAAATCTTGCGCCACCAAAAACTTGGTTATCAGTAAACGGCTCTAAAATATAAACTTTCGTTTTTGCGTCAATTGATTTTGAAATATTAGTCAAAATAAATTGGATTTGCTCCTTTGAAAAACAATCCAAAAACTGGCTCATCAATATTGCACCAGTCATTTTTGGGAAAGGTTTTTCATTATTCAAAACGTTTTTCGCATAGAATTTGCAACCCTTTAAGCTTTCATCCTTGCTAACAATCTCAATGTTTTCAGGCAAGTCAAGCATTGTTATATCAATATTTGGATTATTTTTTAAGCAAACTTTTTCAAATTTACCTGTATTGCCACCGATATCAAACACTTTAGACGGTGATTTTTCAGTAATAATTTTGTAAATAATTTCAAAACAATTATCTGAATAAAAATGGTCAAATTCATACCAACTTTGCTTAATTTTTTTAGGCAATGACGGCACTAAAGGATAAATCGTATCTGACTTTTGGAAAAATTTATTCAAACCTTCAGGTCTTCCATTCACAAACGATGCGGTCATTTCGCTAGCACCAACATAACAAACATCTCTGACGAAATTAAAGTTCACTCTTGTCATCTCATCATACAAGAATGATTTGCCAATCTGCGTAACCGTATAAACTCCGTCATCATCTTTTTCAACGATATCAGAAACTTCGCCTATCTCTAACAAAGTTCTCGTCGTATATTCTGACAAATTTAACTTTTCCATCAATTCAGCAACTGTTGCTGGGGAACTATCTAGTGATTTTAAAATCCCTAAATCCAACATCGAACCAACTGCCTGAAATGTTAAAGGCGCAAACGCTATCTTTTGAGCTTCTGTCAAGGCTTGTACGGTCGAATGTTTTCTATTTCTTCTTCTATAATTTCCAGTATTCATGATAAGATTTTAGCATGAATATCTTTTTTATAAAAATTGATAAATTTTTGCAACAAGTTGAAAAATCTTCAATCACAACAGAATTTTCTTCGCAAAAACGTTGCATTGAACACAGTTTGGGACGTTTTTTGACAAAATTTGTTGCCAACAAATTTTATAGCATTAAAAATACCGAAATTTCTGTTCTCAATAAAAAACCTCAATTTATAAATGCAAATCTTCATTTTAGTATTTCACATTCTAAAAACATTGTGGCTGTAGCTTTTGATGAAAACGATATTGGACTTGATTTTGAACTAATTAAAGACAGAAACATTACAAAACTATCTAATTATTTGAAAAAAGATTTCAAAAATCTTGTTGAATTTTACCAATATTGGACAAGTTTTGAAGCCCAGTATAAAAGCAAACCGCAAAATCTAACTTCATTAAAGTTTGAAGATTATATAGTTTCAGTTTCTTCTTCTGAAATCAGCACTAAACTCAAAATGTACGAAATTGAAATCCCTAAAAATAAAACTAATCCTAATGAACTTATTAATTTAAAACTTGTAAATGACAACAAAGAGAATGACATTGCACTTGAGATAAATGAAATCAACACTGCATCTTTAGAGTTTTTATCTCCACTTGCTCTAAATATTGAATAATCAATACTAAATCCCATTATCAAAAACATTGCCAAAATATTGAACATATTCAACGGCTGATTAAAAAGACTCAACACGGCTATTGAAAAACATGTTCCTAAAAACGGCGGAAGAATTATCTTGCAAGCCTTTTTAAACTTGAAAACAAAAATCAACAATATAAACAACACCCCAAACATAAAAGGCAAAATCTTTAAACCTAATCCTCTAAAATGTTTTAGTTCTTTTGTTATATTTTTTGACACGCTTATTAAATTCACATCATTATCCTGTAAATATTCGAAATCATCAGCATCAAAAACAACCATAAATGAAGTATTTTTATCTAATAAAAATTTATTTTTCATATCAGAATTTTCACTACCATAATCAACTGTCACAAAATCTTTTACTGATTTTTTCAAATTGTCACGTTGATTTTTATTCAGAAAGTTTGCGTATTCATCTAGATTAGAAATGTATAACTCCTTAACTAATTTTTGATTTTCTTTTTGAGTTTCAATTGATGGTAAGAGTTTTGAAAGTGAATAATATTCAATATTTTGTTCATCTAAAATTTTTGAGATTTGTTCTTCTTTAGCTATTATTGAATTATAATTTTCGCCTCTAACTGTCATAAACGAAACGTCAGGCATTTCAAAAGCTTTTTTATAAAGAATTTCTGCCTTTAACAAAGATTTCGAAGGGTTATAAAGGTTTTTGATATCATCATTAAAAGAAATTTTACATAATCCGACTAATATAATGCCGATTATTACTGGTAAAATTATTTTTTTATATTTTGTTAAATCAGGCAATTCAATCGAATTTTTCTTTTCAATTTCAAGCCCTTTTAAATATGGGAAAAACAAACTTACAACCGAATAAACACCCACTAACCCAAAACTTGTATAAATAGCAATTTGTTTTAGGATTTCCACACCAGAAAATAACAAAAGCAAAAATGTCAAAACTGTTGTGAGCATTGATGAGGTTAAATTTTTTGAAAAATCCTTATGCTCTCTTGCTAAAAAATAGTGCAAAGAATAATCTAAACTTATCCCAATCAAAGTTGTTGAGAAAACAAAAGTCAAAATATGTATTCCGCCAAAAATCGCATTGCAAGCCAAATATCCAAATAATAACCCAAACGAAATACTTGCAACTATTGGAAATAAAATTTTGAAAGAACTAAAATAAAATTTACTCAACAAAATCAACGCCAAAGTCGAAATTAAACATATTATATTAATTTCAAAAGCAGATTTTTTACTTGTAACAGCCGAATGTATTGGAGTCCCAGTAAGATATATTTTCCCTGCACTGTCGCTATTCAAAAGTTTTTGATAATTTAACAAACCCTCAACGTCATCATTATTACCATTTGTCAATTCCAATTGTTGAAGTGAATAAATTTTTCCATCAAATTCTACCGCTTCACGGTTAGTAAAAGTTGAATTTTGCAAAGACATTACATAATCAGTTACTAACAAATATGGGTCAATGTCAGGAGTTTGAACGTATATTGCCAAAGGATTATATAATCTTTTTAGGCTTTCGTTTGCAACTTCAGAATATTTTTTCTCTGACAGTAATTTTTTTGTATTTTTTGAAAGGAAATTTTCAGGATTATTTTTGTATATTTCTAATATTTTTGAAAAATCATTGTCTGCAAATTTTATATTCCCAAAATCAAAATTCTCCACAAACTTTTCTTTTATAAGCGCCAATTCTTCATAATCATCAGCTTCAAAAATCACATTAATCGTTGAAGAAGACAGATTTGCAAGCTTCAGCAATTGTTGGTTTTTAATACCTTCTGGTCGTATAAAACCTTGTAACAATTGAGTTTCTACAGGCGAAAATCTAACAATGGCAAAAATTGTTATTAATAAAAAAAATATTAAAAATACTATTCTTAAAAAAATTTCTTTTTTCATACTTTTAGAAAAATTTGATTAACGTTACAACAGAATTTTGTGTCGTAATTTTCATTTTTGAAATATCATTTATCCCTTCGATTTCGATTGATTTTAGGTATTTAGCTACCTGTTTTGATTTTTTTGGGACAAGTCCCAACGTCCATTTGTCGCCAACTTTGTCAAAATAAAAGTCGAAAACAGCTTCTATTTTCCCATAATTTTTATTTGAAATTGCATTCACAATATCGTTGATTTGCTTATACTCTGTAGAATTATAGCTTGTAGTGCTTTCTATAGGGAAAGTAGTTTTAAATATTATACCTTCACCTTTTATAAATTCAAAATCTCCTGAAGATTTCAAAACCATTTGAGAATTTGGCATAGTTTTTTCTTGTTCGAACTTGCATTTTATACTACTAAATTCAGGCAAGTTCGGAGCGATTTCTTCCAGTTTTTTGGGGTTATCAAACACACCTGCAATACCGCAAGTATTAACACCAAAAATTATAAAAAATATTAATAAAATCTTCTTAAACATCAAAATCCTTTATAGCTTTCAACAACTTTTCTGGAGCAGTATACAATGTAGTTTTTGTTTTCAAATCAACACACATCTGCATAGAACTTGCCTTGAAAAGTTTTTCTCCTGTTTTCTCGTCCCTAATTTCATATTTAATAATTATTGCAGGTTCAATTTCTTCTAAAACACATTTTACAACAAGATTTTGGTTAAAAGTTGCAGAAGAAATAAATTTCAAATCCATTTTTGCAATAGGATAAGCCACACCATCCTCGTGCATAGCGATATAACCATACCCTAAATAATCAAAAAATTGCCCTCTAGCAAGTTCCAAATACTTCAAATAATTCCCATGCCAGACAATATTCATAGGATCTAAATCGCAAAAAGGAACTGTAATTTTTGTTTCAAAAGAAATATTTTTCACTTATTCCCTCCAATAATTTCTAATTGGCAACTGCCCTGAAGAATAAGTATTTTCTTCATCAAAATAACTATAAACAACCCCACGTTCAGTATGTTCCAGCCTTAAAAATATAACTTTGTCGGGTTTAATCAAGTTAGAAAATTTTATTTTACGAAACTGCCCAGAAGTACACTCAACATTAAATGCATCTTTTGCAAAAAAGCTTGCAAAATACAACTGCACAACACCAGGTAAAACAGGATAATTTTCAAAATGCCCCTTGAAAAAATTACAATTATGATAAAAATACAACTGAATAACTGCTTCTTTTTCAGAATATTTTCTGTCTAATATCAAAGGTAAAGATAAATTTATATCGAATAAATTTTCAATTTTTACTTTATCAATTTTTCCATTAATATTTTTAGGGATTTCATCAATAAATTTCCATTTTTGCGGAATAATCTCAAATTTGTTATCCAAAAAAGTTTTTAAATTTTTCTTTAACTCTGACACTCCAAAAGAAATTACAAACTCTTTGCCTTCTCTAGTCAAAGCAACAAGACATGCAAGTTTTTCACCATATTTCAAGCAATAAGCGTCTTGCACAAAACTATTCAGAGCAAGTTCTTTCTCAACTTCTTCTGCCGAAATACGTTTTTCCATAATTTTTAAAACTCTATCAGTACGTCCTACAACTTTCATTTCTCTACCTGTTAAAAGTTCTATTTCATCATTTACAACATTTTTCTCTTCAAAAGAATATGGAGTTGAGATTTCTGCCGAATTTCCCAGCAAAACAATTCTAACATTCTTAAATATCTTTAAATTATATTGCGGATTTTGGCGAAATGCAATTACCCCACTTTCTGTACTTCCATAAATTTCAACAACATTTTTTGAAAGTCCTAACATATAATCAAAAGTTGCGTCTTTCAATTTTGCACCCGCAGTAAATACCGTATTCAGCTTAACAGACGGAGTTTCTGCATATTTTGCCATTTTATCTAAAAACGAAGGACTACTAACCAAGACCAAATTTTCATCATTAATATTTTCAGGGTAATTTATTCTGTCTGTATTTATTACTCCACCAGAATTCAAAGGTAACATCAAATGAAAAGTCATCCCGAAAAGATGGTTCAAAGTTGTAGTAGAAACAAATTCTAGTCCTTTAACAAAACCAAATTCATCAGCCAAATCTTGTCCTTCTTTAATCAAATTCCAAAGGCTTTTAACAACTTTTTTCTTTAAACCGGAACTTCCTGAAGTAAAAAACTGAACATAAACATCTTTTGAATTAATTTTAGGAAATTCACAAACATTATTCCCAGTTTGAGTGCCCAAAACAAAGAATTCACTGCTTTTTTGATTGTTATTTAACACAATTTCTTTACCAGAAAAAATACAAGCAAAAAAGTTTATAATAAATTCAAAACAATTTTCTCCATCAAGCGACACTGTTTTGTCTTCGATAGATTTGAGATAATCCATCTTAAAAGCAACTAATTTTTTAACATCTGCCACAGAAAAACTTTTGCCAAAACTCTTTAAAAGAATTTTTTCGTCAAATTTTTCAGTATAAAAATATTCCAAAAAATCAGCAGTCATATTTCCTCTTGAAATTAATCCTCACAATATATTCTATCGCAAAAAATAATCCAATCAAAACATACGAAACACAACCGTTATACAACGCCCAAATCTTTTCAGGCAAAAATATTGTCCACACCGACACCAAAAAATTCAAAAACGTGAACACCGCCCAAATATAAGTCAAATTCCTAGTATATTCAAGCGCTTTTGGTTTTATATCAGGTTCCATCATTCTTGCAAATCGCTGAATAATAGTTTCTTTTTGAAATGACGACACAAAAAACATCATAAATATACAAAAATTCATCACCGCAGGATAATACTTAACCACTATCCAATGCGTAAAATGAAAAAGAGTTATTATCAAAATAGTAAAAATTATTGGCAAAAATACTTTTATATTTTTAATCATCTTCACTTAACAAAGCAAAAACAGCATCCACCACATCATTTACGGTTCTAATTTCTTTAAACTGTTCAGGAGTAAGCTTTTTATCAGTAAATTTTTGCATACGAACAGCAATATCAACAGCGTCAATACTGTCCAAATCCAAATCCGCAAACAAATTCGCTTCTCCAGTAACTGAAGCTTCTGCTATTTCTAATTCTTCAACCAAAATGGTTTTCAATTCTTCAAAAATTTCTTCTTTTGTGAATTTAGCCATCAATCTTTGACCTCACAAATTCTGCAAGAGTGCTAACAGAATAAAAATATTTTTTATTTTCTTCTTTGTCAGACCCCATAGTAATATTGTACTTTTTCTTCAATGCCATACCAAGTTCCAAGGCATCAATAGAATCCAATCCTAAACCAGTGATAAACAAAGGCTCATCATCCTTAATATCATCAGGCGTAATCTCATCTAATTCCAATGATTCAATAATTAAATTTTTTAACTCTTCTTTTAATTCCATAATCCTTAATATACCATAAATTATTTATATAGTGAATTTTCTATCATTTTTGTAATATTTCTTTTTTGAACGATTTCAGTTTCACCCTTTTCAATTTCAGCCAAAACATCTATTTCATCAAGTTTTTCAAGACTAAAAGTCACCATTTTTTTATCTGCTGCCCACACAGGTTGGTTTATAAACAAAAAATCTCCATCTGCAAAAAACTGAATTGGCACAATATTTTTCTTCGCATTCAGGGCAATAGTAGACGCACCTTTCTTAATTTTAGGGTATTCACCTTTTCTGTGCCTAATTCCCGATGGGAATATAATTAAATTAAACCCGTTATCTAGCATAAATTTTGTTTGAGTCTTAAATTCTTCAATATTTGCCTCGCTTGTAATAAAAATAGTGTTCAAAATATTAGACATAATAGGATTTTGACTCAAAGCTTCTTTGGCAATACAGGTTGTTTTTGGGATTAAACCAACCAAAATCACAACATCAATAAAGCTTGGATGAGTTGCAACAATAATCTTGTTTTTAATATTTTTTATCTCGTCGACATTTTTTATATCAAGCCTGATTAGCCTTATTAGACATAACCACCCCACAAAAAATTTCCACGTTCTGTGGACAACATCTGAATAAAAATCTAACAAATTTTCTTGTTTAACAAAATATTTTGCCAATGGCACAACCGTAAAATTAACGACACAAGCGCCAATTCCAAAAATCAAAAAAGAAAACAAAGTCAAAAAAGAACGCCAATACTTCAACATTATTTTTTAACCCTTTCGATTAACCCACAAGGAGTTTTGAACAAAGAAACCTCGCCTTGCAAAAACTTTTTGAACATCTCTAATTCATTTTCCTCAATATCAAAAGAACCTTGAGTAAAAGTACATTTAATGGAATTAGCATCTTCTTTATCGCCAATCACACAAGCGCAACCTTTCATTTCAGGAACACTTTCAGCAAAACAATACAAAACTTTTGATTTTTTAGAAATTATAGATTTAACTAACCCTATAGAGAGGGTATTTTCACCTGCAGACAAAGAATTATAAGAAATCGTCAAACCTTTTAACTGACACAAAAATCCAACAAAATAATTATGCACAGACGCCGAAAATTTCGCTGGCGAAGCCTCATTACAAGCCAAATAACTTTCAATTATAGATTTTAATCTATCAATCTCGCCATATCGCGAAGAAAATACAACTTCTTGCACTCCATCTTCATAAACCTCTTTAACTGCAGAATAAGCGATTTTATCCAAACTACTCATTTTTCTTCTCACAAGCATCGGAATATCACTCAAATCCATATTTTCAGCAGTTGGAATAAAAAACTTTTTTATATAAAAATTTTTACTGGTATTTTTCATAAAATTATTATACAATAAAGTCAGGTGTTATGATAATCAAGATTACAAAATATAATGCTCTGTGCAATTTGGGCGACAATATAGAAGATATTTACAAAAATGCTATAATCGGAACTTCAACAAATTTTGAAGTTACCGAGAATTTGATTAAAGAAAAACCTGTCCGTATCGCAACAGTAAAATCTAGTTTGCCAGAAATCCCAAACCCTGATTTCGATTTACGATGCAATAAATTGCTACTAAAAGCTTGTGAACCAATAAAAAATGATATAGAAAACACTCTCAATAAATACGGAAAAGAAAATGTCGCAGTCCTCGTTGCCACAACAAATTCAGGTGTTGAAGAATATGAAAAAACTCAAAATTTCCACCACTCTGAAATTGGAAATCCTGCAAAATTTTTAAAAGAACATTTTGGATTAAAAAACTTTTACACATCAGTTTCAACAGCTTGTTCTTCTGGAATAAAAGCTTTTTCAATAGCAAAAGAACTTTTAGAAAACAATATCGCTCAAGCCGTACTAGTTGCTGGCGTTGACCCAATTGCAAAAGTTCCAATATTCGGATTTGACTCATTAGAAATCCTTTCACAAACTCCAACAATTCCATTTTCAAAAAACAGAAATGGAATAAACATCGGCGAGGGTGCTGGGATTTTCATTCTTGAAAAAGACACTCTTGATGGTATCGAAATCTGCGGGATTGGTGAATCAACAGATATTTATCACGCAACAACACCTGACCCGAACGCAGAAGAAGCAATTAATACAATCTCACAAGCACTTGAGAATGCAAACTTGAAACCAGAAGAAATTGACTACATAAATCTCCACGGCACAGGAACAGGTGCAAACGAAATTATGGAATCAAAAGCCATTTTTACTATTTTCAAAGACACAGTCTACACCAGCTCAACAAAGCCATTAACTGGTCACTGTTTAGGAGCAGCCGCTATTATTGAAACAGCATTATGTTGCAAACTTTTAGAAAAAAATGATGGCAAACTTTATCCTCATATTTACGACAACATTTATGATGAAAATTTGCCAAAAATAAAACTTGTTCCAAAAAATTGCACAGTTCCAAAAATCACAACCTGCCTAAACACATCATTTGGCTTTGGTGGAACAAATACAGCGATGATTTTAAGGAGAAATAATGCCTAATTTTGATATGGAAAAAATACTTCCACACAAACCTCCTATGATTTTAATCGACGATGTTGTCGAATACAACGCAGAAGAACAAAGTTTGACTTCTAAAGTAACAATTCACGACAAAAAGCTATTTTTTGACAAATCAATTAACGGCGTGCCATCCTCTACAGGGATAGAATTTATGGCGCAAACAATCGGATGTTACGCATATTTTAGAAACAATGAAGAACCTCCAAAAATCGGCTTTTTATTAGGTGCAAGGCTTATGAACTGCGCAATAGACAAGTTTGAAAATGGCAAAACTTACACAATCAAAGCTAAAGAAGTCTTTACAAATAACGAAATTGTGGCATTTGATTGTATAATTTATAATGAAGCAGGCGAAGAACTTGCAAGTTCAACAGTAAACACATATCAAGGCGACAATGTAGAGGAGCTTTTAAAGACAAATGGGTAAATCAGTTTTAATCACAGGTTCAAGCAGAGGAATTGGCAAAGCAACAGCATTATATCTTGCAGACAACGGCTATGACATAGTTTTGCATTGCTCAAACAACGTGGAACGTCTTAACGACTTAAAATCAGAAATTCTCTCAAAAGGAGTAAACTGTCGCACATTAGCTTTTGACACTAAAAACAGGGCGCAAGTGGCAGAGATTTTGACAAAAGACATTGATGAAAACGGTATTTACTACGGTATTGTCCTAAACGCAGGAATAGCAAAGGACAACCCATTCCCTGCAATGGAAGATAGTGAATGGGATGACGTTTTAACCACCAATTTAGACGGGTTTTATAATATCTTGAAACCACTAATTATGCCACTAATTCAGTCAAGAAAAGGTCGAATTGTAGCAATGTCATCAATTTCAGGACTAACTGGAAACAGAGGACAAGTAAATTATAGCGCTGCAAAAGCAGGTATTATAGGCGCAACAAAAGCACTTTCAAGAGAAGTTGCAAAAAGAAACATTACAGTAAACTGTATCGCTCCAGGAATTATTGAAACAGACATGACAGAAAATATTCCAGAAGAAGCAATTAAACAAGTTCCACTAAAAAGAATGGGCACAGCAAAAGAAGTTGCAAGTCTTGTTAACTATCTTATGAGCGAAGATGCAGGATATATTACAGGTCAAGTTATTTCAGTAAACGGAGGGCTTTATCTATGACAAAACGTGTTGTAATAACAGGAATGGCACTAGCATCACCTCTAGGTTCTACTGTAGAAACCGCATTCAATAGACTGAAAATATTTGAAAACTGTATTGAACACTGGGATATTTTAGACGAATATGAAAAACTCAATACAAGACTAGCAGCAAGAGTACAAGGATTTGAAGCACCTGCCCATTTTAACCGAAAAGTTACACGCACAATGGGACCAGTTTCAGTTATGGCAACAGCGACCGCAGAACAAGCTTTAACTCACGCTGGATTATTTAACGATGAAATTATCACTAATGGCAAAACAGGTGTCAGCTATGGTTCTTCATCAGGTTCACTTGACGCTATTTTAGATTTTTATTCAATGTGCATTGACAAAGAAGTAAAAACCCTTAATTCAGGTTCTTATATCAAAATGATGCCACAAACAACCGCAGTAAACCTTTCTCTCCATTTCAAAACTCACGGAAGACTAATCCCTACATCAACAGCCTGCACTTCAGGTTCAATGGGTATAGGTTATGCGTACGAAATGATTAAAAACGGTTACCAAACGGTTATGATAGCAGGTGGAGCAGAAGAAATTCACCCAACACAAGTTGGAGTTTTTGACACGCTTTATGCAACAAGCACTAAAAACGAAACTCCCAAAATCACACCATCACCTTTTGACAAAGACCGTGACGGGCTTGTAATAGGCGAAGGCGCAGGAACATTAATACTAGAAGAATACGAACATGCAAAAGCTCGTGGCGCAAAAATTTTGGCAGAAATCGTAGGCTTTGCAACCAATACTGACGGAACTCACATCACTAATCCAAACAAAGATATGATGAGAGAAGTAATGATTTTGGCTATGCAAAACGCAAACCTTTCTCCTGATGAGATTTCCTACGTAAACGCTCACGGGACAGCTACTCTAAACGGCGATATTGCCGAAACAAATGCAACTTTTGAGGCTTTCAACAGAGCTATCCCGACAAGTTCAATCAAAAGCTACACAGGACATACTCTAGGCGCTTGTGGAGCTATCGAAACAATATTGACAATCGAGATGATGAATAAAAATTGGTTCTGCCCAACACTAAATTTAAAAAACATAGACCCTCAATGCGGACAACTTGACTACATAACAGGCGATGGACGAAATCTTGATGCCGAGTACGTTATGACAAACAATTTTGCGTTTGGCGGAATTAATACTTCAATCATATTGAAAAAAGTAAGTTAATTTAGCATTTATATTTCACATCCCACTTTAAAAATTTGCAAAAATAGGTTATCATGTAAATAGCAGGATTTAAAAACACAGGACAAATAAATGAAATCAATCAAAGAAGTTTCTATCGAATCAAAAATATTGCGTAGGCTAGAAAACAGTCCAACATGCTTGAAGTTGGTCAATTATATGTTCAATGATGAAGAACTTCAAGAAATGCAAGAATACGCAAACAATGTTTCAATCAGAAGACTTGGATTTAACGACCACGGTCCTGTTCACATGCGCCAAGTTGCAGGTAATGCAATCAAAATGCTAAATATCCTACAAGATGCAGGTATAAAAACCTCTTTGGAAAGAGAAGAAATCGGCACATTTGAAGACAGTATGTGCGCAGTAATTATTGCTGGTTTAACCCACGATTTAGGAATGATGATTGGCAGACAAGGTCACGAAGAAATGTCTGCGATACTTGCACAGCCAATAATAGAGCGAACTCTCCAACACGTCTTGCCTGATGACTTACACAGAAGAGTCGTTATCAAATCACTTGCAACAGAGGCAATAATCGGGCATATGGCATCAAGAAAAATCCATTCAATCGAAGCTGGCGTAATCTTGATTGCAGATGGTTGCGATATGACAAAAGGCAGAGCAAGAATTCCTCTATCAATAAACAAAACTCCAAAAGTAGGCGATATCCACAAATATTCTGCTAACGCCATCAATCGTATTGGCATTCATCACGGAGAAAGAAAACCAATTAAAATAGATATTGAAATGGAAGCCGAAGTTGGATTTTTCCAAATCGAAGAAGTTTTAATCAGCAAAATCGACGTGAGCCCTGCAAAAGAATACGTTGAACTTTACGCTGGCGTTGAAGGCGAAGAAAGAAAATGCTACCTATAAGGTTTTCTTTGAATAAATAAGTTCCCTGTATTGAGTTATGTAAAATTAGCTTCTTCTTCGCTTACGCTCATCAGAATGACAGGGGTAAATAAAAATAGACCGACATCTGTCATCCTGAACATTAGTGAAGGATCTCAATTGATTGGGATTCTTCAGCACTTTGTGCTTCAGAATGACATCATTTGAAATTCTTCTTCGCATTCGCTCATCAGAATTACAGATTTCCCTCGCCTCGTTGTGGAAGAGGGTTAGGACAGAAGATAACTCTTGAAGATTAATTTCATTCCTGTTATTATGTTGAAAAGACTAATGGAGGTAATGTTTTGAAAAAGATTTTCGGTTTAATTTTAGTTTTAGCGTTAGCATCTCCGATGGCGTTTGCATTTACATCAACACCTGACAGCACCTACGTTCCTCCAGAGGGTTATGGTGGTGATGTTAATAGTTATATGTACCAAAATTACCACAGAAGCGGTAGCGGTGGGTTTAGAGATGACTACGATTATGAAGATGACGAAGATTACGCAATGCCTTTACCAAAGTTTTTGCAGAAGAAAAAAGAAGAAAATGCTAAAAAATTAATTCCACACGAAATCAAAAAGAATTCGGACGGAAAAATGAAATCTGCACCAATGAATTATAGTCAATTCCCTCAAAATTATGACAGCAGTCAACAGATGTTTATGCTACAAAACCAAATGCAACAAATGTATAGTATGCCGTTCTAATTTAGGGTGATAATTCTTTTTCTACGATTGGTGGAATAGAAGATGAGATAAGCATAGTCATATATTTGTCGTTTTCATCACGGACAGTGTTTGCAATGCTTACAATTTCAGCTTTATCTTTAAAGAAATATTTTATAGCATAACGGAATTCGGTGATACCTTTTGTTGGATTTTTTTCGTATTTGTAGACATTGTAGGTAAAGAAGTTTTTGCCGTTAACGTTGCCATTTTCAAGATAGCTAATGACAGCTTGGTCGATTTTTTTATTTTTAACAAACTTAAGTAGCAGGCAAGTTTCGTCTTTTTCAATTTTTTCATCAAATTCTTGAGCATATTTGATAGGGTCATTAGCTTCAGGAATATGGTATACGCCAAGCATTTGAGTCCAATTGTATTGACTTTCGCCTTTAGGGAAATATTCATTCATCGCATTTGGCAAATCAAGAGATTGCGCAGTAGACTTGAGGACAAAGCTTTTGTTGTCAAACATAATTTCATCACTAGCATCAGCGGCACAAGCGAGAGAGAGGGAAATTAATAAAGACAAAGCAACGACATTCAAAACAGTTTTAATCATAAATTCTCCTTTTGAGAAGAATTAAACCGAAAATAAAAGAAAAACCGAATTAGCCATAAAGGCAAAAGGCGAGGATATAAACAAAATATAAAAATAGATATTGACAAAAAATTTTGATATATTAGAATTGAATTACATCTAATGAACCTTATGGAGGAGTGCCAGAGCGGTTGATTGGAGCGGTCTTGAAAACCGTCGTACGTGCGAGCGTACCGTGGGTTCGAATCCCACCTCCTCCTGATAAAAAGCAGATAGACATACGTCTTATCTGCTTTTTATTTTGCGTGAACGTTGAGATTTGCCGAACCCACACAAGGCGCAGCCTTGTCATAGGTTCGAGCGCGAGGTGGCAGAGGCTGGAGTGCTTTTGACAAGTGATGAAATCACGAAGTCAAAACACGAAACGCCGTTTAACGCCACCGAGCAAGACAATCCCACCACCTCCTCCATTTAAAAAGCCCAAACCATAAAGGTTTCGGGCTTTTCTAATTATTACCGTATTTTAATGAGCATATATTGTTAGGTTTATAAATTGTCTTGCAGTTTGATAAAAATGTAGTTAGACGAGTAGTTCGGTTTTGTAAATTTGACTATTTTATTTCCTGAAACTCGCTCGTTGTAGGGGGTTTGCTGGCCGGAAGTACAACAATACCCCAAAAACCGATTTACTCATACTTACTCATTATTTACTCACACCGATTGCTTGCTTTCCATCAATTATAAGTTGGTTTTATCAAGCCAACATTATAATTTTTCTTGGCTCAGTAAATAAGACCAACTTTTTATTAATTTTATTATTTTTTATAAAATAATTGAAAAATTTATAAATTTAACATAGCATTATTATAGAATAAATAGTTTAATATAAAGGTGATTGATGAAAAAATTTTTGTTTTTTTTTCTTTTTGTATTATTGACTACTAATAATGTATTTGGAATAGATAAAAGTATTAATACAAAAAGCAATAATATATATGATTATAAAGGAGATCTTTTATTAGTAGAAAATTTAGTATATGATTATAATGATAGGTTAATTAAACAAATTGTTAAAACCCCTAATGATACAAATATTGTTACTGTCGAATGTATATATAATGATGATGGTAGTGTAGTTGTAAAAGCAATAACAAATATTGAACATAGAGAACTTAAGATTTGGGAATATAACGCAAATGGAGATTTGTTAAAAGCAAATAATTACGATGCTACGGGAGAGATTCGGTATAATTATGACGCAAAGTATGATTTAAATAATAATAAAACAAAAGTTGTAAAAACTTGGTATAACAAAGATAATACTATCAATAATTCATATATTTATGAATATAAATATGATAATTTAGATCGCAATACGGAAAAATTGGTATATAGAAATGATAAAATTAAAGAAAAAACTAATATAACATATAACATAAATGGAGGTTATATTAGGGAAGAAACTTATTATCCTAATAAAGAATATTTTGAAGACGGAAGTAACGGAAGTATATATAAATATGTATATGACAAAAATAATAACAAATTAGAAGAAAATATAATTGACGAAAAAGGTAATACAAAAATAAATTACAAGTATAACGATAAAGGCAATAAAACAGAAGCAAAAACATATATTAATGATAAGTTAATAAGCCAAGAAGAATGGATATATGGAGATGATAATGAAATAATTGAGTATAAAAAAATAAAAGGTAATGTATTAGTAAAACATTTCTTAAAAGATTTAAAAACCGGTAACAGTAAAAGACGTTATATCAATGCTGATAACAAAAATTGTTATGATATTTATGAAAATGAATATAATACTGAAGGTAAATTGGTTAAAGTTTTTCAATATGGACAGATTGAAGGTTTTGAAAAATATCCAGTTTTATCAAGAACATATGATAATAAAGGTAACATTATAAAAGAAATATTTTTCGATCCAGTGTATAGAGATGGAAAATTTGTTTATGACATTTTATTTATAGAATATGAATATGATAAATACAATAATAAAATAAAAAAATACCAATATTCAAATCATGATGATCGGTTTATTTTAGACAACATTTATCATGAATACGATAATAATGGAAATTTAAAAAAATCAATAAGATTGCATTTTGATGAACCTAATTATAGTAATAACAAAAGTTTTTATGAACAAATTTTTGATGAAATTATATATATTCCAAGTAAAGAAAAAAATATTGAAATAAGCCCATTATAAAGTAAGTAGGTTGGGTTTCACCCAACAAAAATAATCAACCTACTTGTTCTTAACATTTCATAACAAAAAGCAATTTCCTATGAGCAAATGACTTTATATAACTATGTAGGTGAAGTAATAGTGTGTATACACAGAAAGTAGGAAAAATGGCAGGAGTTATCCCAGCAGGTTACAAACAGTTGTCGCAACAAATATTTAAAACAGTTAATGTAACAAAATCTATTCACACAGGTGACAATGGTGCAAGAGTTTGCAAAGAATATGCTTTTAAAGGTGACCATCCTCTACTAAAACACGGTATTGGTTATATTAGAACAACTATTGACCAAGGGAAAAAAGGTATTAGTTACATGGAAGCTTTTGATATAAAAGGACATTTTTTGACTCAAAAAGTAAAAGATTTAATCGCTCTTGTTAAAGATGGTTATGGAATCAAAGTAGAAGGTATGAGTGAGTATTCTCTTAAACGTGATATCTGGAAACATCAATAAATTATAAATGTAGGTTGGATTAGTAAATCCAACCTACTATTCTATTACACCGATATTCAAAAAAATAATTTGGTGCAAAATCTTTACTAACACTTAATTACAAAAAAATGTATTTTTATGATATAATGCAATGTTAGTATGATTAAAGAGAGGAGAAGAGTATGAAAAAATACAAGACAAACGTACTTTCAGTACTTGAAGATAGAACTAACGACTATGCTCGCAAAACAGCTCTTGGTATGAAAACTACTATCGGCTGGAGAGAATTAACATACGATGGACTAGGCTTGATGGCCAGACGTTTAGCGTCTTATCTTATAAATGATTTAGGAATTCAAAAAGGTGAAAAACTTGCTATACTTTCTGAATCAAAACCAGAATTTGGTGTTAGTGTATTTGGTTCAGTTATTTCTGGTATGATTACTGTACCTTTAGACATTAAATTGACTATTTACGAACTAACTTCTATTCTTACAGATTGCCAACCTTCTGTTATGTTGGTTTCTCAAAATTATTTGGATAAAGCTCTTGAATTACAAAAAGCAATTCCATCTCTTAAACATATTATTGTTATGGATGAATTGTCTTCAATAAGTGAATTCCCAAGTTTATACACAATCCCACATAATTCCGTACAAAAATGGAGACATCGTGCAAGAAATTCTACTGCACTAATCATTTATACATCAGGTACAACTGGTAACCCTAAAGGTGTTGAAATAACTTTCGGAAATATTCTTACTCAACTTAAAGAATTATCTGAAGTTATGGGTCCTATATTTACGTCAAAAGATACTAAAATCTTGTCAATATTACCTATGAACCACCTTTTTGAATTAACAGTTGGGTTCTCAACTTTCTTGAATATGGGATTTTCGGTATATTACACTCAAAGTTTGAAACCAAAAGATTGCTTGAATATTATGAAAGATAAAAATATTAACTTCATGATTTCAGTTCCTGCTTTCTTAAGACTACTTCGTACAACTCTTGAGTCAGAAATCAAAAAAGCTCCAAAATTCTACCAAGCATTGTTTGATTTTAACTTCCATTACACAGCAAAATTTTTGCCTTTTAGATGGGTTAAAAAACTTTTATTTAGAAGATTACACAAACTTTTTGGTGGACATTTCCGTTCATTCATGTCAGGTGGCGCTCCATTTGATTTTGAGACAGCAAAATTCTTCCGCCGAATCGGTATTGAAGTTTTTGAAGGTTACGGCTTAACAGAAACAAGCCCTGTAGTTTCGTTCAACTGTGGCTGGAACAGAGATTTGCGTTCAGTTGGTAAAATGCTTCCTTGTTTTGAGGGAAAAATTGACTCTGAAACAGGTGAATTGCTATTGAGAGGCGATTCAATTATGAAAGGATACCACAATCAACCTGAATTGACTGCAGAAGCTATTGACAAAGATGGTTGGTTCCACACAGGTGACAAGGCAAGAATCGAAGGCAGAAATATCTATATTACAGGCCGTATTAAAAATATGATTGCTTTATCTGGCGGTAAAAAAGTATTCCCTGAAGAAGTTGAAGCTGTACTAGAAAAAAGTGACAAATTTGCAGAACTTTGTGTTTTCGGTATGGAACGCAAAGGTGGCGCAAAAGATGGTACTGAAGAAATTATGTTAGTTGTAGTCCCTGCGGAGCATATTAACGCAGAATATCAAGGCGCTGAATTAGAAAAAGTTATAAACGACGAAGTTAAAAGACTTTCTAAACAACTTGCAAGCTATAAACGACCAATTAATATAAAAATAACTAACCAACCACTTCCTAGAACTGCAACAAGAAAAATTCAAAGAAGAAAAGTTAAAGAATTAGTCGCTGAATAAGTAGATTACAATATTGAAACTTTAAGAGAAATACTTAAAAAAAGTATTTCTCTTATTTTTTGGTTAACGTTTTGAATTAATTTTGAGTAATATATTACAATTTTCACAGATAAGTTTACAATATGGCAATTAATTTGTTGCCCAATTTTTATTATTAATATAAGATATTTTTATATCTAATTGGGGTTAAATTATGGAAAAGATTAAAAAACACGAAAAGGTTTCTTATGCGGGATTACATTCTCTAGCAGATGTTTTAGAAAATTGTATGGCTAAATACGCTAATTATGATGCCATCACTGACAGGTATAACAATATATCTTTAACTTATGGCGAATTAAGGGAAGAAATGAACCTTTTTGCCTGCGGTTTACAAACTTTGGGAGTAAAAAAAGGCGATAAAGTCGGAATTTTCGCAGAAAGTAACGGGCTTTGGATGGCAACTTCACTTGCTATTCAAAAGTGTGGTGCTGTTGACGTTATAAGAGGTTCTAACGCACCTATCGAAGAACTTCACTACATTACTGCTCATTCTGATTGCAAAGGTATCATTCTACGTGACGACAAACTTTTCAATGCAATGAAACCTTTTCTTCAAAAATACCGTCTTGATTTTGTTATCATTACATATTCAGCAGGAAACGTAGATACAACAGATGTTAAGTCAAAAGTTTATACCCACAAAGATATAATTAATCTTGGTAAAGAAAATAAATTCACTCCTGTTGCTATGCAAAGGGATGACGATTGCTCAATCCTTTACACTTCAGGTACTACAGGTAACCCCAAAGGCGTTCTTTTAAGCCACGAAAACTCTATTTATCAATTAGAGATTGTTCACGAAGGATTTTTAGCTCAACCTGGAGAAAATACTCTCCAAATTCTTCCGATTTGGCACGCTTACGAAAGAATTGGACAATGCTATTATATTTCACGTGGATGTCATCTTCATTACACAACTTTGAGTGGTTTAAAAAATGATTTGGCAAACTACGATATTAATACATTTATGTCAGTTCCACGAATTTGGGAATCAATTCGTTTAGGAGTTTACCAAAAACTTAAGCAAACATCGCCAATTTTACATAACATTTTTGATTTTGCAGTAAAAACATCTATTGCATACAAAACTCACAAAATGTACGGCGAAAGACGTATTACAAACAAATGGAGCTACAACTCTCTTTCTACAATCAGACACAGAATAATTCGTTCTTTCTACAAGCCATTGCACGTTTTATTCTCAAGAACACTTTATAAAAAAATTAAAAAAGCAGTTGGATTGTCAAATATCAGAGCATCAATTTCAGGTGGCGGAGCATTATCAATGCAAGACGAACTTTTCTATGATGCAATCGGAGTTAACTTAAGAATCGGCTACGGATTAACCGAAACAGCTCCTGTTTTAACATTAAGAAATGTTGGAGATAAGAATTTTCTAGGTTCTGCAGGTTCACCATTGATTGGTACTGATTTAAAAATTGTTGACCCAAAAACATTCAGAGAACTGCCAATATTCTCTAAAGGGCTTGTTATTGTTAAAGGTCCACAAATTATGAAAGGCTATTACAAAGACGAAGAAGCTACTAAAAAAGTTATGACTGAAGATGGCTATTTTATAACAGGAGATTTGGGTTGGCTAACAAAAGAAAACAATCTTGTTCTTGTTGGACGTTTGAAAGAAACTATTGTTCTTTCAAGCGGAGAAAACGTTGAACCTGTGCCTATTGAAGAAGCTATTTTGTTAAGTCCATATATTGAACAAATTGTCCTTGTAGGTCAAGATAGAAGTGGAGTTGGAGCATTGGTTGTTCCATCAAAAGAAGCTTTGGAAAAATGCGGAATAAGTATGAAAAACCTTCAAAGCTACAAAGATAATGAAAAAGTTTTGAAAGATGCAAGACTACAGATGTTGATTAAAAACGAAATCAACACTCATATTGTTCACAAACCAAATTTGAGAGTTTTCGAAAAAGTTAAACAATTCTCTGTTATTAACGAATCTTTCAGCGTAGAAAACGGTTTGATGAGTGCAACTCAAAAAGTTAAACGCAACAAGGTTTTTGAAAAATATGAAGACGTCATCGGTAGCATGTATAAATAAATCACAATATTTTAGACAATTGCTTCGATTTCATCCAAAGTGTTTAGTTGTACTGCAAAGGCCTCACCTTCGTTGAAGTTTGTTTTGTATTCATTCATCTTAATTGCGCCACTAGATTCACAGTATTGCATTGTCGCTTTAAAGCCTTCCATGTAATTTTTTATGCGTTCAGTTAGTTTGTGATTTTTAGGAATCATACCTTTTGCTTTAATTATACGCTCTCTAAACGCTGTCAGAGATTGTCTGATTCCGTTTTCATATGGTTGGTACAACTTATTGAACAAATCTTCGTCATTGTTGCGCAAGCATTCTCTTAACGTATAATAAAATCTCAACGTATTTATATCGCTTCCCCATTCCTCAACTGGTTTGGTTGTTAGAAAATCTTTCAAATCTTCTTTATCTTTTTGAACAAATGTAGTGATGTTGTGTTCTAACCATTCTTTGCCTAAAGTTTCATGACGATAAATTTCCATATTCTGTAAATAATGCTGGAATTCGTGTCTTAAATAAACAAAAACATCATTTTTGGATAAATCAGCATTATAAAAAGCCATATTTTTTACAACTGTGTTTGTTATAAAATCGTAAGCGTACAAAAATGGCGTGTTCTGTGCAATTGAACTAAATGTTGGTGCAATTTCTTCAGGAATATTCAATTGCTTTTTAAAATATTGATAGCATTCATTTAAAAAATAGATGCTATTTGCTTCCTCATTAATACTGAAAAGTTGTTTCAACTCTTTTGTATCCATTTTGGCTTTGTATCTTATCGGAACAAAATAATTTCTATAATCCTCAATGTTTATCAAAGATTCTTCTGGCAAATTTAATGTTTCTTTTGCAATATCTGCCATTTTTTTATGATTAATTTTACCAGTAAATCCGTTTTGTTTAGGGGTATATTGTATATTATTTATCTGCATATTTACCTTTTAAACTACTTTAATGTAATCCTCTATCTGAAAATACATCAAAGTAATAATCATTATCTCTTGAGAATAACCTATCGTCATGTCCCATAATTTTAATTTCTAATTTGTATTCTAAAGCCTTGTTATTTGTTCCTGTTTTTTTGATACCAGTAGAACCCCAATCAGAAGCAAATGATTTCATACCATCTTCAAAGGCTTGCATATATGTCAAACAATTTGGGAATTTATATTTATCAAGAATTTGTTGCTTTGCATTCGCCGTGATTGTAACATCAACAGTGTCACCATTTTCATTTATTTTGGCTTTAGCAAAGGTATCTTTTTTTACATATTTTGTTTCTACAATCTGTTTTAGTATATATTTTTCAACGCTGTCATCTAAATAAAATAAGTCTAAAATCTCGTTAATCTCTGTTTTTTGCTTGTCAGAAAGTCGACTATATTCATCAAATCTACAAAGATATTTTACTTGCTCATCCAAAGTTTTTGCTCTATTTATAATACCTTCAACAATTTCTTTGTCAGCAACATATTCCAAACTTTTTGGAGCGTTTTGAATTATTTCGGCATTACGTAAATATTCACCAACTTTGTCTATATCTACATTTCCGTCGTAATCTTTTGCATAATCAATTGCTTTTTTATAAATTGGATTTTCACTATCGTTTTCTTTGTAATAATAATAAGCATCTCTGTTTACTATTATTGATTTAACTTTATCCTTTGCAATAATTTCTAAATCTTCTGAACAATTGCTGTTAATAACATCAATAATAAAGTTCGCTTTTTCTATACTTTTTTCATCAAGATTTTCTGGACGATATTTTGAACAAGTAGAGGCAAGTCCGCTCATATCATTCATATAAAGTTTATTTATTGTATCATCGAAATTTGACCTTAAATCATTCAATTCATTAGCTTTTTGTTGTTCAAGTTTCATTGCCTCTATAATTTCTAATTTTTCAGCAGCACGTTTTTTATTTGTTTCATGTGGCTTAAGGTCATTTGATTCAATTATCGCCAAAGCCTCTTTTTCAGAAATCTTGCCATCAGCAACGGCATCAAGTATACGCAAAAATTTTATACAATTATCTTTATCCTTTGTTGACAGGTCACAAGATGCAAACTCAACTATTTTTTCAAAAATTTCATCACTATTTGCAATTCCTTTATTGACAAAAAATTCTAGTCTATTTCGAAGCTGTTCATCTTTAAATATTCCATAACTTCTTCTTGCTCTTTCAATCTCAATACCCGCTCTTATAAAAGGTTTTATTTTTTCAGATGGTTTTTCAACTTTATACGGAGTTCCTTGCAACTCTGAAAGTGAAACTGTGTTTATGCCATCAGAATATTTTACTGCGCTTGGATTTTTGTGTTCAAAATACATTTGACGCATAATTGATAATACAAAATCTTGATATTCCATATTTAAAAGTCTTGCATCTAAATCTGTAATTTGAACTTTCTTGTTTTTTCTAATTTCTGGAATACTATTTATACTGTCATTGTCATATATTTTTTGAAAAGCATACCCAATATTTAATACTGCTATCTGAACAACTCTTTCATATTCTTCATCAGAAAGTTTTGAAGATTTTGGACAAATTTCTTTTACTTGACTTTCACAAAAACCTATCAATTCAGAATTGTTATCCGGAGCAATAAGTCTTTCCATTTTTTGATAAAAATCTCTAGTTAAACAATCTTCTATTTTTTTAGCAATTACTATATGTGCTGGTGTCGGGATTTTTATTTTTGGATAACGTTTGGTTAATTCTTCAACAGTTTCAACATTATTCAAATCTTGATAATAATCTTGGTAAACTTTTTCAAAATTAAAATTATCTTCTAACGCAGAATTTTTAAATTTATTTAATAATGCGCAATCAATTTTGTCGTCACGTTTTTCAGGAAGAACAAACTCATATTTCTTTCTCATATCTTTTTCTAACTGTACACGACGAGATTCAATATCTTTAAATTTTACTTCTAATCCTTTGATATCAGAAGGAAGATTTTCAATCAATTCATCTCTTTCTGCATAAAGTTTTGCGATTCTTTTCAGAAAATCTTGTTCACGAATTGTAAACTGACGCACATAGTCATTATAAAGTTCATCAATATCCCTATTGGCATGCAAAACTTCGTTTAGTTGTCTTAATAACTTACTTTTAGCTTCATCCACATCCATTTTTTTGGGTTTAACATTATAAATTTCTTTCAAAGATTCTACAGGATATGGCGAAACTTCTTGCTCAATAGGAGTTTGCGCATTCACAACTTCAGGCGGATTTTTCTTTTTTGCCTGAAATGAATAAGTATTAATATTAAAATTATTAGTTATTTTCATGAAAATCCGTTTTTGTTTTTTGAATGGGTAAAATAAGGATACCATATTAAAAATCAAAAATATTAAATTTTGCTAGTTTTATTCATTATTCTTTAACAAATCTTTTACCAAAGCTCTAGGCGTTGCAAATGAAGTTCCCTCAAATCTTGCAAATACAGTTGCAAAATTGAAAAATGCAGATGTTTCTTCTTTTTTTACATCCGCTATGCCATCGCCTGTAAAATCAAATCCGCTATCCACCGATTTTGAGATAACTTCACCATTTTCAAAACGATTCACTAAAGTATTTCTATCTGAATAAACTACAAAATTTCCCTTTTTATCAACTCCACCCACACTCACAATATTATCAGCTAAAGTCAATAAATTAAAGCATCTATCACTTGAATTCCCCGCTGCTATATAAATTTTTGTTCCTTTTGATGTGATTTTATCCATCTTTTCTAAAATTCCAACAACCTTCTTTACTGAAAAACATTGCACCTTTAATTGATTATCTGCTTTTTCCATCACATTTCGAACTTTTTGAGCATTTTCAGCGATGTTTTCAGGAGTTATATTAAAACCCAATTTCTTTGACAAAACATTATATTTCGCCGAAAAACCTAACGAAAGATTAATTGCATCAAATTTTTTGCCTTTTTCAATACACTCAAGCACTGATGTTAGCAAGCTGTCAAACCTATTAACAACAAAATCCTGATTTATGCCTTTTTCAGGAAAGATATGGCATTTTACTACTTTTGCGTCAGGCAAATTCTTCTCAATCATAGAACTTGTTACAAAACCATGTGAAACATCACATAAGAAATCTCCATTGATATCAATATTGTCAGACCTAAAATTATCAATTACTAAAATATTTTTCGCTGGTTTTTGCGCAAAAGAAACCGTATCTACAATACAATCTGCAAATTTTACAGATTGTTTTTTGCAAATTTTCATAGGCACAGTAGAAGCTAATCCTGCAAATAACAATATCTTTGGGTTAATGCGTAATCTCATAAATTTATTAAACCGCCTGAAAATATTTTTTGCCTATTTAATATTGCCTATATGCAAAAACTTCTTTACTCTCTCAAATATAGTTAATTTTTGTTTTTTATTATGTTGCATTGTAGGGCTATAATGCATTAAGATTGAATCAAAATCTTCACAGGTTGCAGGTTTTCCCATTTTTATAAATTTATCTAGCTTTTTGTCTATTTGTGCGTAACCTGTAGACATTCCGTATTTTCGATAAAAAATGTGCGGAATTCTGTTCGGTGAAAACAGTGTAGTTGAAAACAAATGAAAACGTCCTTCACAACCTTGCTTTTTACTAAAATTACTCATCACATCAAGCATTTTCGACCCTAAGCCATTTCCTTGAGGGTTTGATTTTAGCATATAAACAAGTAAAGACGGAAAATAGCCTTCATTGTTATAATAATTACCCTTATTACAATAAGCATAACAAGTCGAAAAAGGTTTTGTTGTCGTACTCATCATAAAGTCGTGATAATGCTTGTTTTTATGAGAATAATAAACTAAATTATCAGGGATTTTTTTTAGGGAATATTTTATTGGTGGATATTTCATACCATTCATCATAATCTATTTTTTCAATATCAAATAATTATCCGCTAAACAACAATTGTTTTCATGAGTTTTCCACATGTGCCAAAGCAAATTTTTTTCAAAAATATCCGCTTTTGGAGTGATACAATCAGGTTTAACTCTATCATTCTTACACAAAATAGTTCTTAAAACACCTGTTTTCTTATACATTTTTCTAAAATTATTCCAAAAATCTTTTGTTTCTTGTTTTAAAGTTTTATCTTCCTTTAATATACGATATTTGTATTCCAAATTGTTAAATTGCGTATATCCATAAGAATTTGAAACCATTTTGTCTTGCTGACCTTTAATAAAACTTCGTTCTAAAATCAAAGCAACTGAAGGATTTTTTATTCCTTCTTTATAAAATACTGACATTTGAGATTTGTCATTTTTAATATATGAATTTTTTACTGCTGTTATTATTTTGTTTACATTCATATTTATAAAAAAAACATAAATAAATGTTTTTGCTAGCAAAAAATAATATTCACGAGTTATATATTTGATGAGAATATTATTATGAATAAATTACAAAACTCTATGTTATATACAACCCCACTAAAAAATATCCCAAAAGGTCTTATTTACAAAGGCCCTAAAAATAATGCATATCATTTAGTCAACACTGAAACTGGAGAATATGTTGGTAAAATGTATGCTTACACGAGAGATTGCACAAATTCAGCATACTACTCTGTTGAACCTAATGGGAAAACTTTTCATATATATTCTTTTGAAATTTATGACCAGCTAAAAGGCTGGGGTAAATATCTTGCTGACTTCGCTAAAAAAGAAAGCTACAAGCAAGGTTGCAAAGGTAGAACTTCGTTAGTTGCATTCAATTCAGAAAAATCGCCTCACGTTTTTTGGAAAAAACAAGGCTTTGTTACAAAAAATAAAAAAACAAACGAATTGTTAGACCACTATATAAAAACAGGTGTATCACCTTGCTACATGCCTGCAGAAGACATGTTTTTGCCAATTGAAAAATATTTAAAGAAAACAAAACATCCAAAAAGGGAATCTCAAAAACCAATGACTTTTATTGGTAAGATTGTAAATTTTTTAGTTCGAATTTTAGAAGCTCTATAATAATCGAACCCATTTACCATTATAATATAAGATTTCTAAACCGTTGGCGTTTCTAGCTTTAGGGCATTCAACTCCTCTGTAAGACATTGTACCATTGTGCTCAAAACCTCTAGGCAAATCAACTGCTGTTTTTTGTTGAGGAGTTGGGCTTGTATTAGTTTTTGTATCTTGAGATGAAACTGGTTTTGGCTGTGGTGCTGAAGGTGCTTGCTGATAATTTAAAAATTCTACTATACCAAATTTATTACAAGAAATTTCTAAACCATCGGCAATTTTTAGTTTTGTACCTGCTTTAATTTCAAAATTTCTTCCATTTACAACCACAGTTGCAACATAGTCAGAAGAAAGTCCTTTATATTCAGCTTTTATAAGTCTTCCATTAATTGTACCAATCTGCATTTCTTGATTAAATACTAATCTAGAACGCACAGCAGGTTTTGCTACTTGTTCTTGAGCAGGTTCAGATTTTGCAGGATTTGTTTCAACTGGTTTAGCAATTTCTTCTACACGAGGTTTTCCATCTCCAATTGTGACTCTACGTCTTGCTGGAGTTGGTTTTGCTACTTGTTCTTGGGTAGGTTCAGATTTTGCAGAATTTGTTTCAACTGGTTTAGCAATTTCTTCTACACGAGGTTTTCCATCACCAATTGTGACTCTACGTCTTTGTGGCGTAGTTACGGAATTCGCCTGTGTTGAAACTGGTGTTTGTGTTGGCTGATTAGCTACTTTTGGAGATGTTTTATTAAATGGACGACGCTTCCAATATTCAGCATGCAAATCATGTTGAGCTAATAGGTCTGACAAAAGACAAGTTCTATCAACTCCACCATTATAAGGGTCGTGCATTGTAACCATTTTTGTTTCAGAGTCATAGTTAACAATATGTTTATGGTGCAAACCGTAGGTTATATTTAAAATATCTTTGCCTGAAACAAAATTTTCAATAAAATCTTTAATTTGGTTTTTATCATAAGCTCCTTGTCCAAAAGTTCCTAATATATGTGAACTTAAGCTTGTAGCTTGCATTATACCTGTGTATTTATACATTTCAATAAAATCAAAATCCAAAGCATTAGTTACATCTGCTTGTGCAATAGCTCCAAAATCCATACTTTTTCGTTCTGATAAAACTGATTGGAAAATCATATCTAAACCAGGAGCAGCATTGTCACCCAAACATAATTCAGGATATCCATATATAGGTTTGCTATTTGTAAACCTAATTGGCAATTCTCTATTTTTCAAGTGTACCAATATATCATTGCCATCTTGCTCTAACATACTATACAAACGTACACGGCCACCAGCACTGTCCATCATAGAATTTATTCTACTAACTAACCAGCAAGTATTCACGCCTAACTGTTCTGTAGTTGCACAACCAACAGGTGGGAATAATTCTTCAAACTTTTCTTTTGTCATCTTTAATTCTACAGGAACACCGTCATCGCTGATATATAATTTATCGCCAATTGCACAAACTTCACCATCTTTTACATATCGTGAAATAGAAGATGGATTTACATTTGCATCCAATTGTGTCACAAGAGTTTTTCCTGACGCTTCCAATTCTAAAGCGTTTTTCAATTTTGTAGAAACAACAGGAGTAGAAGTCGAAATTCCCATATCATTAGAAAATCCTTTAATGAAATTAGGGCGTTTACCAATTGCATCAGGAACTCCAAAAATATCATTTATAGAAGATTTTGGCTTGCTTCCACCAAACATTTCTCTCAATCTGCGGAATGGAGATGCCGCAACTTTATCATCGCTGATTTTTACAGGACTACCTTGAGAATTTATATCATAATATTTTACTTGTGGTGGCAAATTGAATGCCCACTCTGGCATACCAAATTTCTTTAAAACATTTTGGAATTCCAAAGAATATTTGCTCATGTCACCTTCTGCGGCAACTGCAACAAGTTCACTAGGAGAGGTGTGACCATATTCTATTACCCAATCCTCAAGACCTGCATTTCTTAATTCATTGGCATATTTGCATTTGTCAAGGTCTATAACAACGTCACCAGTTTCTGGGTCAACTTTTAAATCACCAGTGAAAACTGCATTGAATTCTTCTTGCGATATCTCTGATTTACGAGCATTTCGCCAATCGTTAGAGTGCATTAATTCGTGTCGCAAAGAAGCTTCCAATTCTCTTTCATCCATGTATGAAAAACCAATAGAACCTGTTCTGATTTCAGACAAAGCGCTACCTCGGCTCTTTTTAAAATAAGACTGCTTAATTCGGTTAAAATCAACGACAGGTGGCTTATTCCAACGATAATTACTTGCTTTTTCGAATATTTCAAATTCATTTTCTAATTTCGCCAAAATCTTATCAACATCTTTTGTATCTGATGGAGAAATAAAAATTCTTGTGCCATAAGTTTTTGTGATATTATCCATTTTAGCTTTAGCTTGTGGAGAAATATCTAGACCGTCTAAATAATATTTTGAATACAAATAGTTAGCCAAATCGTTTCTGCCAAAATCTTTCATATATTCTTTTAAAGAATATAATCTCTTTTCTTCGGCCAAATCTATATCCAAATTTTTGACATTATCGTTTCCATTCAAAGAAGAAACTTCTTTGCCATCAATCAAATCATTAAAACCTTTTGCATCTTCACTCTTGACTGTGCGTGCAAAATCAGCCACATTTGAACCTTGATAATACAAATCTTTGCCATCTTTACGCAATCTTTGGAATGCAGTAGACTGTCCATTTAGTTCACTCATGATATCTGTTATCTGTTCGATTTCAGCAATATCAGACATTTTTGAAATCTGTTCTAATAAATATGGGTCGTCAATATTGGCAAGTGCATTGTCAATATCTAAAAGTCTTTCTTTAACAGAATCTGATGGGTTTGGATATTTGCGCATTGCAAGTTCTGCCAAATGCTTGTTTTGAATAGGTTTGTCTACATAGCGAGAAGACGTATTTTTAGCAGTTGCCTGTTGCGAAGCAGGTTGTTGAACTGTTTTTTGATTAACTGGAGTGTCTGCAGAAGTTTTTCTTGGGTAAGGGTTTACTCTGGCATCTAATCTGTTAGGGTTTTCAGAAGATGCAGGAGAATTTTGTTTCATAATTTTCAATTCGCCATTATTATCTTTAACCAGCATCAAATCTGCACCTGTAGCGTCTTTGCCGATAGATACACGATTAACTCCTTCAGGGAATTTTATTCTAGAAGCTCTGTCGCCCTTGTTAACAATAACAGTGCCATTTTGCATAACTTGTAATTTTATATCATTGCCTGTATAAGGTTGTTCATTTGGGGTTGGTTTTGTAGCATTTTGTTTTGTTAAAACAATACTGCCGTCAGCTTGTTTAGTCAAGATAATATCCGCACCTGTAGCATCTTTGCCGATGCTTATTTTGTTTGTATTTTCAGGGAATCGTACTAGAGATTTTCTACCATCTCTATCAATTATTACAGAGCCAACAGAATTTCGTGACAACTTAATGTTTGTGCCATTAGAATCAACACCAGCATCAATCCAAGCTTTGCTTGAGATAACTTGCGGAGTTGTAGAATTTTGTTGTGAAATTCTAGCGTGAGAATTGTCTTCACGTCTTTTTGGATTAGAGACTTGATTAGCTACTTCTCTATTTCTCAAATCAGTAGCCAAATCTTCATTATCGCCTATGCTTTGATTAAATCTCGTATCAACATCATCTGCACTACCTGAAACTTCTTCACGTATGTTTATATCTCGTGGTTTTTCTAATTCAATATTTACAGGGGTGCCATTACTGTTTTCTACAACTATTGCACCAAAATCAACATATTGTCCATTAATCTTATTTCCAGATGCATGATCTGTAAATTTAATGTTGTATTTTGAATTATTAACTCTTCCTGAATCTTTCATCGACGAATCTTGTGAAACATATTCTGTAATTGTATAAGCATCTGCGTCTATTACACCTTCGACTCTGCCACAATAATATTTAACAGTTTCATTTGTATTTTTACTTGCAAACCAACCTGCCTGAGGTTCAATTTTTGAGCCATGAAGTCCTCCTCTGGTTGTTGCATTAGAATCATCGTGCAGTTGATATTTTTTTATAACAACAGGTTCACTACCCTCTACAGAAATTTTGTATGCACTACAATATTGTCCAGAACCTAAATATTCAACTTTTACATTTTTATTCAAGACTTTTGCTAAACCATTTTGAAATTCATCAACACCTTCGTCCCACCAACGGTTTTTAACAAATGGTGTAATTACATCTTGAACTTTGTCAGAAATAGTTGTCTTATTTATTTCAGATACACCTTTTAACCAATTTTCTGGCAATGAACCAATATTTCGATTTGTATATGGATAATATATTAATAAACTTTCTATTTTATCTATATTCAAGAAATTATTTTCTAAATATACACTTAAATCTTCAGAAAATGTAAGATTATTCGGTGTAAATTCAACCGTACCCTTGTTGTAATGATGTGAAATAAAATCAAGTAACCAATGTTCTTTATAACCACGAGACAAATTTGGAAGAATATTTTGTATTTGAGTTAAATCAATATTTTTCATATATGAAATAAAATTATTCATATCACTAATGGAATGTTTAGACAACGTTAATACCATGTCATTAAATTTTAAATCATAATTTTTTGGTAATATTTTACTAATATCATCATAAAATTTTAAATAATTTTTAAAAGTAGTAACATTCAACTCTTTTGCACTACAAAATTCTGTTATATCTTCAATACTGTATTTAAGACCTTTTTCATCTATCTGTTTCATAAAATAAATAGCTAAATCAGGATTGTTGTTTATTGCTTCTTTTAAAGATTCTACTTGAAACCTATTGAAATTTTTTTCTTGCAAACTCGCTAACATTTTGTTTGCTTCTTCAAGTTTTGCCTGATGTAAAGCTTTTGCTACAGATTCTTTTTGGGCAAAGTCTGCATTGAACACATCAGCACTTTCGCTTGCGGATTTGTGAGTTGTTCCATAAGTTCTATCTATATACGCTTGTTCTCTTTCAACAGCAGCTTGTTCTGCTTTTTCAAGTTTTACCTGATTTAATGCTTTTGCAGCAGCTTCTTTTTGAGCGAAGTCTGCTTTAAACACATCGGCACTTTCGCTTGCAGATTTTTTACTATTATAAGTTTTGTCTATATATTCTTGTTCTTTTTGTAATGCAACCTGTTCTGCTTTCTCTAATTCTAATTCTCTTGTTGCTCGTTGTTTTGCAATTTCAATAGAATTATCAGGAGCATCATTTTTTACTGCTTTAATATTAGAAGTTCCAAGTTCAGGTGCAGGAGTATCTTCAATTGGTTGAGGATTTGTGATTTTTTCATTATCAATTTTCGATTTAATTTCTAAATATCGTTCATAATCATCAACAACTTTTTTACATGCTAAATAATCGCCAGAAGAAAGGTCTAAATAAGAACCTGCTTCTTTATTTATCATATCTCCAAGCTCTTTGTTAATATGATTTGCTCTAGTAATTAAATCATACACTTGTTCTGGAGTTACATAAGGTTCGTTCGCAATCCAAGGACAACCCTCTACAGCTCCTGAAAGTTCTTTCGATGGAATACGTTTATATTTATCAGTCACAACTGCAATTGCATCTAACATTTCTTTTGACACTGTTTCGTCAAAATACATAGTTATTGGATCATGACGAGTCATCCATTCTTCAGCACTTGTATCAGTTTTATATGAACCTTTGGTAAAGGCTTCATCAGAAAGTTTGTGAGTTTTTCCTGTTGCATCTTGGTATTCACCTTTTGCTAACAATCGGTCTAATTCTTCAAGCATTTTTGGGTCAGCTTTCACAGATAATGAAACCCTATCTACCGCAAGATTTTTACAACCGTTATCAAATGAGTGAACTAACCACCCATCTGTATAATAAACTTTGCCGTATGGAGAATTGAAATCTTCAATATCTTCAAATTTGCAATTTAAAGATTCTTCAGCAGAATATTTTCCTGATAATCTAATATCGTTATAAATATCTTCTTTAATCTTATAAAAATCGTTTGAGTTTAATTCTTTATTATCAAACTGTGATAACAATTCATCATCCGTATATTGTTTTAACGTTGGAGCAGGTTGTTCATAATCAACGCCTGCCTTGTATTGAGGACGGGCAACACCTGTTCCAAATTCTACATCTTTAGAATCAAGATTGTTCGTATTTTTACTATTCAAATAAGGGTCGTCTATATTATCTGGTTTGTATTGAGTACCACGCTCTGCATATTCATGCCTGTATGAAAGGAAGCCGCTCTCACCAATTTGAGCTTCACCATAAGTTTTGCCAGAAGATTTTAAACCACTTGCGTCAAAGATTTTTTCTAAATCTTTTGCAACTTGCAAAAATTGCTCTTCACTTTCAAAATATATTGTAAATGCTTTACCTGTTTGCGTGCTAATGCTTTGCCCTTCAATTGGCTCTCGTAGAACATTAAAATGGTCATCTAAATCTGTCACTGTTTTGTAAACAACTTCATTTTTATGTAAATAAGGCATTGCTAATTGCGCAACATTCGCCCATTCTTCAGGAGAATTTGCGTACATGTGCATTTTCCAAGGTGTACCTTGTGGATGGTCATTTTTATACATAGCTTGTGCCCATCCGTTTGGTGACCAATAAATTGGTTCACCATCTTTTAAATCTGCTTCACCAATCCAACGTTTTGAGATTAATTTGTCATATAATTTTTCAGCTTCTTTAACAGAAGTACAAAGTTTGAAATCTTTTGCATCATCAGCAATTTTGTTTGCTTTTAAATCAACAACTTCTTGGACTAAATCTGCCTTTGATTTCATATTAAATTGCCATTCTGGCATACCAAAATCTAGTAAAGTTTGTCTTAATTCAGGTGAACATTTACTCAAATCACCCTCTGATGCTACTGCAATAAATTCTTCAGGATTATTATATGCATACGGAGCATGGCTTGGGTCTACACCTATTTCTACTAATTCTTCAAAGAATTTGCTGTCTTGCGCAATAGTAGTGTCCCCTGCTTTAGATAAAAATCCTTCAGGGAAGTTGTGTAAACGCTTCAAATCATTTGAGTGTGTCATTTCATGTCTGAAACTCCATTCTAATTGTTCTAATGTGCAACCGTACATTGAAATAGCACCACTAGATGCACTTTCACTAAAACCAGCGGTTTTACCATGTCCATAAGCACTCGTATTGTCATAATAATCTTTTTTAGCTCCTGTAAAATCCAAAACAGGTGGCATTTTTGCACTACCATTACTTGCTTTTTTCCATTCCGCTAGTTCTTTTTCAATATATTGAAGACATTTGTCTGTATCTGCAGTTATATTACTATCCAAAAATACTTTCACACCAAATTTATCAGAAATATCTGATAATTTTTGTTTAATTTCAGGAGTAAAATCACTACGATTCAAATAAACATCTTTATATATTTTATTACAAGCTTTATCATTATTATTTTTGCAATAATCAACAAAAAGTTCTATTCTTTGAGATTCTTCAAACTCTTTTACCATAGAATTTAAAATTTCTCTATGATTTTTATTATCGGTAATGAAAATATCTTTCAAGTCTTCGTAGCGTTTTTTCACAAAATTTTCAAATTTTGCCGCTATTCCACCTCTAGAGTTGCCTTGACCTTTAATTAGTTTTTCTAAAGCAGAATCATTTTGTTTAATATAATTTAAATAATCTTTCCAATAAGAACCCCATATTTGGTGTTCTCCAGCTTCTATTGTGGCGTAATTATCAGTCAAATTATTATATGAATCTACTAATTGACGTTGTTCTCTTAATTTTTTAGCTTTCGTGATTTGCGACATATCAGAATTTTCAATTTCTGCAATCATTTCATCAATCATCTTTTTAAAATCAACGTCAGATATTGAATCAAGACCCATTTTTATATCAGACATTATTGTTTTAGGTGTATTTTGGCGTAAGTTGTATAAAAACTTTTTCTCATCACTATTATATATAAATGTCTTAAAGTCTTTTATAGACTCTAAATCCGCATTTTCAAAAAACTCTGATATCCCTTTATGAATTTCAGGTTTATCTTTATAACTATCCAACATGTTTTGTTTTAATTTATTCACAGCAGTTGGATCCACAGAAAATTCGTCATATTCATCGACATTATATTTATATGAACCATCTGGATTTTTAGCTTCAAATCTTTTCACCAAAACTTCAATATCATCTATATCTTTGAATTTTCCAGATATAACAATTATATTGTCGATATTCAACAATGGATTGTCACATGTTTCTTTAAGTTTTAGTAAACGTTCAATATTGTCTAGAACTTTTTCTTCTGTCGGTATTCTAGACATTAAAACACAATCTATTATCTCTCCATTTTTAGCAGAAGGAGCTTTTAAGATTTTATCTATTAATTGAAGTTCATCAGCTAATTTTGTGTTATTTTTCTTGCTTCGATTTTGCAAAGATTGTAAAAGTTCATTGAAATCATTCAGTGCAAATTCATCTCCACCATTAGGGAAAATATCATTGTATGCTCTTTTTAATATATCAGCATCTTCTGCAGATAAACCATCCAAAGTTTTTGCCAACTCCGCATCTGGAAGCGCTTGCTTAAGTTGGTTAACAAATTCTTCAGGATTTTTTATATCATATAATGAACCTGCAGTAATTTCACTGTTTGCAGGATTTATGTCTTCTACTTTTTCTGTTGATTTTGTTACAGGTTTTGAGTCTTCTGTTTTTGCGGCTGTGTTTGTTTCTGCTGACGCAGATTGAGCTTTTATTGAATCAGTTTTTGTAGCTAAAAGTTCTTTCAACTCTTTCTTTTGAGCGGATGTCATTTTCTTTCCGCCAATTAAATTTTTGATTTCTTTTAAATCATCATCACTCGTTATTGTTGAGATGTATGCAGTCAATTCTTTAAACTCATTTTCATTCAAACCTTTGCCAGTTGTCGCTTTTTCTTTCAACATATTAACAACATTTTCACGTTGTTCTGTATTTATTTTAGCTGGTGTTGGTTGTAGTTCAGCAACTTTCTTGTCAATTGCACCACGCAACTTGTCATAATTCGCAGTAATTCCGCCATAAGAGTGTTCTTTGTCTGCTAATTGTTGTCTTAATTTGTTCAAAACTTCAATATCATCAGTATTTTGAATATATTCACTCAAAACACGAGCATCTGCTGAAGTTAACTCACTATGTTTTTCAAAAATATGGTTAATATTCTTTTCAGCATTTGCTTTTTTAGCAGCTTCATATTTAGCTTTTTCTTCAGGGCTTAAGTTTTCAGCGGCATTATCAATTTTTTGTTCAGCGTCTCGACGTAAATCACGATTTTGTAATCCGTCAACTTCTTGTCTGACTCGTGCCAATTCTTCTCCACTAGTTTCAGGATTAGAGACCACTGCATCAACTTCATCTGCAATTTTTTCAGCTTTTGCCTCTCCAACTTTTACACTGGAAGGTTGAGCTGAACCATTTGAAGATGCCTTATCAGTAACAGGAGTTTGAGGTTGTTCAGGTTTTTGACCTGCATTTTTTACACCAACTTTACCAAGTCGGTTCATAATAATACCTGTCGCCAAATCCATGAATGCATCTGTTGAAGTATATTCTCCTAGCATTGCAACAGAAGCACCTGAACTTGTTAATAAGTCTAATGCTGCTTCTGCAATTTCGTCTGCTAATTCTTTAGACACCTTGTTTGGAAGACCTAATGTTTTTGACAATATTGGTGCAAATTCATTTGAAAAACCACCTGCGCCCGCAAATACAGCATTCTGCATACCTTTTTGCAATGCTTCTTTTACAGATTTACCGTTTGACAAGTCTACACCTGTAGTACCGACAAACGCTGCACCTGTGTTTGTCGCTATACGAGAAGCTTTTGATGAATTTATTGCCTTGTTAACTTTTTCTAAACCTTTAGCGCCTTTTTCCAATGAAGTTGAGGCTTTTGTCATTATATTACTTGCATTTTTGGCATACTTAAGGAATTTAGCACCTCTTGTACCCCATTTTGCTGCGCTTACTGCTAATTTTGCAGCCGCTAGTTGTCCTAAACCAGGAATAGCTTGCAATGCAGCTGTTGCCGCAATTTCTCCAGCCATTTCTACTGCCATGCCTGTCATTTCTTGGTTTTGGTTATATTGGATTACATCATTTACGATATCTTTTGTTCCAAAAGCGCTCTGCCTGATTGAATCAAGCTCTTTGTCCATCTGTTCAATGCTTCTGCCCTTTGTAACGTCATTGTATATCTCCATTTGCTTTTGCTTTTGCATATCCACAAAGTGGCGAAGAACATCCTTTTTATCAGCATGTGGATGTTTTTTCATATAATCTACAGACAAAGCATCTACAATTTCGTCAATATCTTCTGGTGTAAGCCCTGTTGGTTTTCCATCTTCTGAAGGATTACCCTTGAATGCATCCGCAACTTTTGCTTTATAAGCTTCATAATCTAATCCTCGTGCTTCATTATAAAGTTGTTGCATTGAATCTGCACTGGCTTTCGCACCAGCCGCCAACTGCATTTCGGCTTTTGCAGTTTCGTATGCCGCTATTTTTTTCTTATCGAACGGTATTCCAAAAACTTCTTCGTATGCCTTTTTAAATTCTGCTTCGGTTTTGCAGTTTTGAAGCTTTTCAATATCACCCTTATATGCCGCCAATTTGCCGTCCATATCTTCTTTTGTGATACATCCAAACCAACCTAAAACAGTGTCACCTGTTTTAGCAGTCCAACCTTCTTTTTCTCGTGCTGTGTTATATTGAGTTTCGGCATTTTCATATTCGCCTTTTGCAGTTTCATTAAAGCTTTCAATCGCCTCTTGGTCAGTAATTTCATCTGCCTTGACATCTGCACTTAAAACTAAACCATGCAAAGCTTTCATGCAAGCTTCCATTTTGTTTGGAGAAATTGCGCCTACTTTTTTGAATTCAGCTTTCATTGAAATATTGAATTCATTAACATATTTTTTAATATCAGCTTCTGGAATGCCTTTGGCTCTAGCTTCCGCTGCCAATTGGTTCATTATGTGAGTAAGTGCCTCTTTTCTATCTCCGTTAGACGACATTTTTTCATTGCAAATCAAAGCAACAAGGCTCTCTTCAGGATGTGCAGCATTGTGTTGAGAAATTACAGCACTTGCGTTTTGTTCATTTATTTTCTTCAAAGGAGTTTGAAAATCTTCATGTCCTATACTGCCCATTCGTTTGGCAGTACAAGCATTATACATACCTTCAGCAATCTCTTTTGCTTCACGTTGTTTTTCTTGCAATTCTTTTTGAGTTTTTTCTTGTGCCTCTTGCGTTTCCTGTGTTTCTTGAGCTTGTTGTGCCTCTTGCGCTTTTTGAGCTTCTTCGGCAGCTTTTGTTTGCATATACGCAGAATAACCCTCTATCGCTTCTTCGCTAGAGGTTCTGCCTTCAAAAACTTTGTCATCTGCATCAATTTCTCGTGGAATTTTTATCTCTGTACCAACCAAGAAATATGCGTCTTTACCCTTGCCTTGTACCAATCCTTTGTTTGCTTTGATAATATCATCAACACTGCAACCAAATTTTTCAGCAAGTGCAGATATGCTTTCACCGTTTTGGACTATCACGCCCAAAGTGTTGCCGTTGCCGTCATAAGATTTTGTGTACAATTGACCATCAACATTTTTAGTCTGTGACAATCTATGTCCCTTGTCATTAGTCACGGTTTCAGAAATAAAATCTCCGCCTTTAGTGATTAACTCTGTTTGTTTATTGGCTTCTTTTGTCGTGGCAATGGTTGTGCCATCTTCATTGTAGGTGTATGTGGTTATTTTTTCTTTTGCAGGAATACCTTTATTTTCAGATTTGGTATTTAGTACAGGGTTATCTTTTTCATCATAGGTATATTCCTCAATAGTAGCGCCATTTTCAACCGTTTTTGATTTAGGTTTACCTTTTTCATCCATAATAATTATTTCGATAGGTGTTCCTGACTTTGGAATTACCTTTTGCATTGTAGGAAGATTTTTTTCACCAATAACTGTCGTTGTAGTATTGCCATCTTTATCCACAACAACTTTTTCTATTGGTTTGCCATCCTCATCCATTTTGGTTGTTTCGGTTGAACCATCTTGCTTTTTGACCGTAATGGTCGAAGGCTTATTCGCATCTTTTTTGAAATGCTTGACGATAGTTTCGCCGTTATCGCCTTTTGTGACAACATCTCGGCTCAAATCATCGTTAATAAGCTCTGTTGAATTATCTTTATAGGTGATTTTGTAGGTTTTATTGCCTTTTTTGTCTGATACACACAATGACTCTGTAATGTTTTCGCCCTCTTGCGACAACGTTTCAATAAACTCAAACAAATCCTCTTTTGTAATATGTTCCATTTTTAAATTTTTGAGGAATTTATTAGCTTCCCTATTTGAAAGCTTGT
The DNA here is from genome assembly GCA_017560095.1 of Candidatus Gastranaerophilales bacterium. Lineage (GTDB taxonomy): Bacteria > Cyanobacteriota > Vampirovibrionia > Gastranaerophilales > Gastranaerophilaceae > RUG14156. Next base: position 51,297 of record JAFYOU010000025.1, on the reverse strand, counting down.
CATTGCCAGCTTGTTCTAAAATTTGTTTTTTGAATTGCTCAATTTCGTTATCATCCAAGACTCCGTCTTTGTGCGTGTCAACGGCATCAAAAAGTTTCTGCAGTTTCTCATCGTGTTGAATCTGCTCCTTTTTAATTCCAGCTTTTAAGTTATTTATGTTTATTTTGCCCGAATTACCGAGCCTAATATCACTCATGACAAAATAACCTTTCAGAGTCTCACCTAGGTTTATTTACGGCACGTTTTATTAAAACTTTAATTGGGGTTTCTCATAAAATCATCTATATTAATGAGTATTCCCATATTTTGGCGGTGTTTAAGCTTTTTTTAACAAGTTTTAACATATTTGAATTAACCTGAAATCCAGATATCATAAATATTATGAAAAAAGTTTTATGTTTTGGAGATAGTAATACATACGGTTTCAACCCTATTAACGGTACAAGATACGCAAAATCAGAGCGTTGGAGCGGAATTTTGCAAGGTTTAACAAAAGGTGATTTTCAAATAGTCGAAGCTGGTTGCAACAACAGAACAGCTTTTTCTGAAAATCCAGCAGGCAAAATGATGACAGGAATTAAAATTCTACCTGAATGCCTCACTGATAACTTTGATATCGTAATAATTGCTGTAGGAATTAATGATTTGCAATTTAGTTACGATGTAAAAATCTCCGATTATGAAATCGGTATTGAACGATTGATTAATATCGTTAAAGAAAAATTGCCTAACGCAAAAATTATTCTACTATCTCCATCAGAAATTTCTGAAAATATTTTAAATGGTTTTTTTGCAAATCTTTTTGATGAAAAATCAATAGAAAAATCAAAACTTCTTTCATCTATTTATGAAAAAATTGCGAATAAAAATAATTGCGAAATTTTAGACCTTAACAAAATTGCAACGCCATCAAAAATTGATGGATTGCATTATGAAATTGAAGAACACAACAAAATTGCAAATTGCATGTTTAAACTTCTCAAAAAGTTTTAGTTTTGAGGTTTGTTATTACCTTTATTCCCAAAGGTTTGTCTGAACAGATTTTGCAAATATATAAACAGAAACATCGGCAAAGATGTCATTGCGACAACGCCAGCTCCTTCCCAAAATTGTTGGGTTTTAGTTGGTTCTTTTTGAATAATATTCACAGGATTTTTCCCTCTAAATTGAGTCTTTGGGGTTGTATGTATCGGATTAATTCTCATTTTTTACCTCTCTAAAAATTTTATAACCCGCTTTTAAAAACCAAACATTAACCAACAGGATAAAGTAAAATATTTATATTATAATTGTATTAGTCGAAATATGTACTAAAATTTTAAGCAAGGAATAATAATGATAACAACAGAGAAATTAACCGTAAGATTTGGTTCACAAACCTTATTTGAAAACGTAAGTATAAAATTTTCCCCAGGAAATTGTTATGGGCTTATTGGTGCTAATGGCGCTGGTAAATCAACATTTTTGAAAGTTCTATCTGGCGATATTGAATCAACTTCAGGCGAAGTTCATATTGCTAAAGGTCAACGTATTGCTGTATTGAAACAAAACCACTTTGAATTTGATGAATATTCTGTAATTGATACTGTAATTATGGGTCACAAAAAATTGTACGATATAATGAAAGAACGTGATGCACTTTATGCAAAACCTGATTTCAATGACGAAGACGGTTTGCGTGTTGCAGATTTAGAAACAGAATTCGCAGAACTTGACGGGTGGCAAGCTGAATCTATGGCAGCTAGTTTGTTATCAGAACTTGGTATTTCTGATGAATTTCATTATTCACTAATGAGCGAACTTTCTGGTAGTGAAAAAGTCCGTGTATTATTGGCTCAAGCTCTATTCGGAAACCCTGATATCTTGCTTTTAGACGAACCTACAAACCACTTGGACTTGAATACAATTGCTTGGTTAGAAGAATTTTTAATCAATTTCCAAAATACGGTTATCGTTGTTTCGCACGATAGAAAATTTTTGGACAATGTTTGTACCCATATGGCAGATATTGATTACAAAAATATTACGCTTTATACAGGTAACTACACTTTCTGGTCACAAGCAAGCCAGTTAATTCAAAAACAAAAAGAAGAACAAAATAGAAAAACTGAAGAAAAAATGGAAGAATTGAAAGCTTTCATCGCAAGATTTAGTGCTAACGCATCTAAAGCTAAACAAGCTACTTCTAGAAAAAATATGCTTGATAAATTAACACTTGAAGACATCAAACCATCTTCAAGACAATACCCTAGAATTAGATTTACTTACACAAAACCACCTGGAAGAGATGTATTAACTGTTAAAAATTTAAACAAAGCTATTGATGGTGAACAATTAATTAAAAGTCTTTCATTCGAAATCTATCAAGGAGAAAAAGTTGCTTTTATTGCAAAAGACCCACTAATCTTGACTACTCTTTTTGATATCTTAAATGAAAGAACTGAAGCCGATAGTGGTGAATATAAATGGGGTGTAACTGCAACTCGTTCATACTTCCCTATGCACAATAATTATTTCTTTGAAAATGATATGACTATTATGCAATGGTTAGCGCAATATTCACTTGACCAACACGTAAATTATTTGCGTGGATATTTAGGTAGAATGTTGTTTACAGGTGAAGATGCGGACAAAAAAGTGAAAGTTCTTTCTGGTGGTGAAAAAGTTAGATGCTTGTTTGCAAAAATGATGATTGAAGCAGCAAATGTTATGATTTTTGATGAACCTACAAACCACTTGGATTTAGAAGCTATCACTGCACTTAATAATGCGATGATTGACTATCCTGGAACAATCCTTTTCACTTCACAAGATTATAGATTAATCCAAACTGTTGCCGATAGAATTATTGAAGTAACTCCAAACGGTTATATTAACATGCGCAACAAATATGATGAATATCTTACAAACCCTACAGTAATCAAAAAACGTGAAGAATTATATGGACAATTCGCTAAAAAATAATACTCCATCTAAAACAATTATTTTTGATTTAGATGGAACTCTTTTGTATACATTAGAAGATTTAAAAGACAGTGTGAATTTCGCACTGTCTAAATTTAATTACCCTCAAAAAACTCTGCCTGAAATAAAAAGTTTTGTTGGGAATGGCGTAAAAATTTTGATGGAACTTTCTATTCCTAATGGAAAAAATAATGAAAATTTTGAAGAATGTTTGGAAATTTTTAAAACACATTATACTCAAAATATGTTTAACAAAACTAAACCCTATGACGGCATAATCGAAATGTTAGAAAAGTTGCTAAAACTAGGGTTTAAGACCGCAGTTGTCTCAAACAAGTTTGATTCTGCAACAAAAAAACTTTGTGAAAAATATTTCGCAGAAAAAATTGAACTTGCTATCGGAGAAAGTGAAAATATTCGAAAAAAACCAGCTCCTGATAGCATTTTAAAAGTTATGGAAATTTTAAATTCTAACAAAAATTTCACTTACTTTGTCGGGGATTCAGAAGTCGATATTCAAACAGCCCAAAATGCTAATATCAAATGTATTTCTGTAACTTGGGGTTATAAAAATGAAGAATTTTTACGTAAAAATAATGCTGAATTTCTCGCAAATTCTCCAAAGCAAATTTTGGAAATTATTACTTCTCAATTTTAGCAAATTTTGCATTCAATTTGTTTGCATATTCAACAGCAGAAAGAATAAAATTGTAAAGCGTTTGATTATACCCTTTTTTTCGTATTGTTGAACCAACTTTTATACAAAAATTACAATCTTTACTTTGTAAATTTTTGTTTAAATCTTCTACATAAGAAACTTCAATATCAAAAGGATTCTTTTTTTGTTCTTTGATTAAAATTTTTATTTGTTCCAAATTTGCACGAGAAGAACGGCATTCAATATATTTTTTGGCAGCAGGGGTAATCGTTATTGCCATACCGAAATTTTGAGAAGATTGAACTTTTTGTATTTGCATTAAAAAAACCTTTATATATAACTTTTTAACATTAAAACATAGACAAAAATTTATTTGCTAATGTTTTTGTTTTGGAGTAAATATGCTAATTGGTACAATTTTACTTTTATCCATCCTTCTGATGAGCGAATGCGAAGAAGAATCCCTATTTACATCATTCTAAAAGTACAAAGTACTGAAAAATCTCTTTTATTTGAGATCCTTCACTTTCGTTCAGGATGACAAGTTTTGGTAAAATTTTACTTTTCTCTGTCATTCTGAAACTCGATAGAGTTGAAGAATCTCGTTTTTTTTAAACCTTCACATTCATTCAGGATGACAGGTACACATTTTGCCGTGCTGTATCAGACTTATTTTTTATCTTTTTCACTTCTCTCACGAACAGCAATTCTAATCGGTGTTCCAAAGAAACCAAAAGCCTCACGAAGTTTGTTTTCAATATAACGTTTGTAATGATCTTTCATCAAATCTGCATTATTTGCAAAAATCACAAACGTTGGAGGACAAATATTCGATTGAGTTGTATACATTATTTTTAAACGTTTTCCTTTTACAGACGCTGGCGGATTTAGAGCATAAAGCTCTTTCATAACTTTATTCAACAAACCTGTAGAAACACGTTTTGTGCATTGTTCCCATACTTCTTGCGCTTTTTCAAAAATTTGCGGTAATCTCTGTCTTGTTAAAGCACTTATGTAAATTTTTGGCGCAAATTCCAAAAATGGGATTTCATTAGATAAATTATTGTCGAACTGATTGATTGTATTAGCTTTTTTGTCTTCAATCAAATCCCATTTGTTTACAGCAATAATTATTCCTTTCCCAGCTTCCAAAATCATTGAGGCGATTTTTTTATCTTGATCAGAAATACCTTCTTTCGCATCCAATACTAACAACGCTACATTACAATCTCTAATAGAACGAATAGCCCTATCTACTGCAAATTTTTCAACACCATATTCAACTTTAGATTTTTTTCTAATACCTGCAGTGTCTATAATCACAAATTCTTTATCTTTGTAAGTAATTCTACTGTCAATACTATCACGAGTTGTTCCTGAAACATCAGAAACAATTACACGATTTTCGTTCAATAAACTGTTTACGATAGAAGATTTACCAGCATTTGGTCTACCTACAATAGCAATTTTGATAACATTTTCTTCTTCTTCAACAACTTCATCTGGAAAATCTGCAGTTATTATATCTAGTAAATCACCTACACCGCCACTTCCGTGCAAAGCTGATATTCCAACAGGGTCGCCAAGTGCAAGTGAATAAAAATCATTAACCATCATCAAAGATTGAGGGTTATCCAATTTGTTTACGGCAATAGTTACAGGTTTTTTAGACTGTCTTAAAATGTTTGCAATATCATAATCAACTGGGTTTACACCCTCTTTGCCATCAACTATAAAAATAATTTTATCAGCTTCTTCAGTAGCAATTCTTGCCTGATCAAAAATTGAAACCATAATTTCATCTTCATCACCAGGAATAATACCACCAGTATCGATTACAGTGAATTGTTTGTTTTGCCATTCAACGTCAAAATAAATTCTATCACGAGTAACACCTGGCAAATCGTCTACAATTGAGTTTCTTGAACCCAAAAGACGATTTACGAAGGTTGATTTGCCAACATTCGGTCTTCCAACTATTGCTACTATCGGTTTTCTTTCCATATCTGTAGTTTGTCATGAAAAAAAATATAAGTAAAGATTTAATATAATTGCATATATTTTATTTTGTTTCATTAAATTAAAAAAGTGAGGCTTTTGACCTCACTTTTCTAAAATATCTATATTTAATTTTATTCTGCTTTAATCGATGCGAAACAATCTTTGCAATAAACTTCTTTACCTGGAATTGGTTTAAACGGAACTTGTGTTTGAGCACCGCATTTTGAGCAAGTTGCATCGTACAATTTTCTTCCGTGTCTTCTGTTGTTTTGTCTACGATTTTTGCGGCAATCTGGACATCTTTTTGGTTTGTTTACGAGACCTTTTTCTGCATAAAACTCTTGTTCGCCTGCTGTGAAGACAAATTCTGCGCCGCAATCTTCACATACTAATTTTTCATCTTGGTACATTTTTGTGTTCTCCTGATTTTGTACTTTTTAAGAAAAACCTATTGCTAAATTCCTCTTATTCTACTAATTATATCGTATTTTTTAAGATTGTGCAATAGTCAATTACAAGACAATTTGTGTACCTAAAATAATTCTGTGGCTATCGTCCGCATTTTGGTTCTCACAAAAGACGTAATTTAAAATCAAACGCAACGCCTGACCTTTGATAAAATAGTTCAAACCTGCAGTATATTCTCTTTTTAGATTTCCACTAACTTCACGGTTTGGGTCAAATTGGTCATATCTTAACAGTGCGTGAAGTCTTTTTGTCAAACGATAAGAAACTGTTGTATAAAAACCTGTCGCTTTTTTATCGCTATAAACCTTTCCATTATAACCATCCGCAATAGCATATTCAGCGTTTACAGCAAATTTCTTATACGAATACCCAACATAAGCACCACCAACGGAATAATCTCCGTGTCTGCGACCTGTATTTACGCCTGTACCTATTGTTAAATTCCCATATTTACCATCTGTTTTTCCAAGAGGTTTGAAGTTTATCCAACCTGTGAACTCTGCTCCAGGGAAAAATTCGTGAAAATATCTGTCTGAACTATTTACAGCCATCTGATAGTCAATTAATGGGTAATTCCCAACCACACGAACCCCCAAAACCCTTACGTTACCAAAATTTCTACCAATTTGTGAACGAGTTGCAAAAGGTAATGTGTAAGAGCTAGCACCTCCATCTATACCAACTTGGTTTCTTGAATTACCAACAATAACCTTGTGATTTGGAATTGCTGTATTCATAACATAAACGTCAGTAAACAAGCTGTGTAAATAGCTTTGCCCTGAAACAGGTTTGAAGTTCATCTGTACTTTAAAATCGGTTTTTGTTTCTTTCTTAAATGCACCAACAACACCTATTTCAGCTATACCAAATTCATAACCTCTATCAAAATCACCAGGTTCAAAAGTTCCAGTCAAACTCCCCTGATATGCACCATAAAATTGAGCTTTGTGAACAGGTCCTTTTTTGTATCTAAAAGTTAGCTCATCTTTCAATAAATAAGATGGTATTGAGGTTCTTTCTAATTTTTTCTTATAAATTTTACCAAAAAGCGATTCTTCTTCTATTTTGAACGGATGTTCTTCATTTCTATCTGTGTCTAAAATTTCATCAAAAACAGAGAATTCAGGGTCGATATTATCGCTAACAGTATCTTTTTTAATATCTTCATCTGTTTCTTTTTCGGTCAAAGAAGTCTTTACATCAGCTTTAAATTGTTCTGTTTTATGCACATCAAGATGTATAATCTCATTTTTTTCGCTTTCTGTTATAGGGGTCTGTGCTTGAACTGATGCGCAATTCAGAGAAAATATTAAACTTAATATAACAGCTATTTTAAAAATTCCGTTCACAAATATTAATTATATCACAAAACATGTTGAAATTCATGGTTTTTTTATTGTATATTATAAAATATGACAAACGTAACAAAAATTGATAGAATTGTAAAAGTAAAAACCCCAATTGTAGATGCTCTCAAACGTGCTTATGAAAACCCAACATACCAGTTTCATATCCCGGGACATACAAAGGGAAATGGCGCTTTGCCTGATTTTAGAAAATTAGTAGGTACAAAAGCTCTTTCGCTTGATACAACAGATGAGTTTGACGGATTAGGAACACTTCATCCAGCAACTGGCCCGATTAAAGAAGCTCAAGAATTGGCAGCAAAAGCTTTTGGTGCAAAAAGAACTTTCTTCTTGTTAAACGGCTCAACAGCGGGTAACCTTGCTCTTGCAATGAGTTGCACAAGAAAAGGTCAAAGAGTTTTGACAAATAGAAATTGTCACCGTTCAGTTTTAACAGGTATGATTATTTCAGGAGCTGAACCGCTTTGGCTTATCCCAAATCGTTTTGAAGATTGGGGAATCTGGGGCAACATTAGTCCTGAAAGTGTTGAAGAACAACTAAAACTTCACGATGATATTTCTATGGTTTGGATTACAAACCCAACTTATGAAGGTGTTGTTTCTGATATCAAATCAATTTCTGCCGTTTGTAAAAAATATGGAGTTCCATTGATTGTTGACGAAGCTCACGCTTGTTTGTGGAATTTTAACAAACATTTACCGACACCAGCTTTGCAATTAGGTGCTGATGCGGTTGTTCATTCACTTCACAAAACGGGTGGTTCTATGAGCCAAAGCTCTATGCTTCATATTGCAGAAAATTCAATGCTTGATATTGATGCGATTGAAAAATCTCTAAAACTTTTGCACACAACAAGCCCATCAATGCTTTTGTTAGCAAGTTTAGACGCTGCTCGTGCAAATTTAGATAGTCAAAGAGGTAAAAAACAACTAGCTCGTGCTATCGAGAATGCAAAATATCTTCGCAAAGAAATTGATACAATGGAACACATTCACCACCTAAAACCTGATTTTGGTTACAAAACAGATATTACAAAAGTGTTCATTAAAGCAGATGGCTTGTCAGGAAAGCGTCTTGAATCAATTTTAGAAATTGATTTTAATATCGAAGTTGAAAGTGCTTCTGACGCTGGATTGTTACTTCTTTCAAACCTTGGCAACACAAGAAACGATATCAAATATTTAGTTGAATGCCTACACAAAATTGATAAAACTCATTACTCTGACATTTGTTATCTTGAAAATAAAAAACATATGCCAATGTTAACACCAATCATAAAAATGAATCTTCGTGATAGTTTTTATGCACCCAAAGAAACAATTCCAAAATCTCAAGCGATTGGTAGAATTGCTGCAGAAGTTATTGCAGAATGTCCTCCAGGAATTGCAATTCTTTTACCTGGTGAATTAATCACAGAAGCTCATATGCCTTATTTACAAGATTACGATTTTATTGAAGTAATAAAATAATTAGTCTATTAGGCGATTATTCTTTGGAAAATTTTATATAGGATTATTTATATGATTAAAACTTTTACAAAAATTTTATTAACATTTGTTCTATTAATGTCTGCAAATGTAGGGTTTTGTGCAGAAAGATTTACACAAGTTCGTGCAAGCCACATACTTGTAAAATCAGCTCAAGACGCATTGCAAATTAAAAAAGATATTGACGCAGGTGGCAGTTTTGAACGATACGCAGAACTTTATTCTATCTGCCCATCTGGCAAAAACGGTGGCGATTTAGGATTTTTTGGACGTGGTCAAATGGTTCCTGAATTCGAAAGAAAAGCGTTCTCACTTCCTGTTGGAGAAGTTTCAAAACCTGTATTTTCTCCATTCGGATGGCATATTATCAAAGTTACTGACAGAAAATAACTTGTCTTTTCGTCTAATGTAACTGGTTTAAATATTTTCTATAATAAATACATAATTAAAGGAGATTTAGTTATGTATTTATTTTTACGTTGGATTGGTTTTGCCTTAATAATAATGTTTATATCTTGGATTATACCAGGAATTTCGGTAGACGGATTTTGGAACGCCTTAATCGTATCTGTCATTATTGCTTTGATTAACGTATTCATTAAGCCAATACTAATTTTAATAACTCTGCCTATAAATATCCTTACATTAGGACTTTTTACTTTTGTAATAAATGCCTTGCTATTTATGTTCGCAGGATTTATTGCACCAGGGTTTGATGTAGAAAACTTTTTGAGTGCATTTTTAGGAGCTTTACTGTTATCAATTCTTGGAATAGGCTTAAACAGCATAGGCTCTGATAATTAGTTTGTTCACACATTAAGCGCCGAACTTTTTTTAAAGTTCGGCGCTTGCTTCTAATTACAACTAATCCCTAATCGGCACAACTATAAAATACTTATTACCATCTTTGAATTTACTTATATCATCTAAATCAGCATCATCAGGGAAAATAAATTTTTGCGTCAAAGATACTGTCAATTCTTTTTTCTGCTTTTTTATTTCACCTGCCATATTCACTGTTAGAGAATCCCCCTCTCTGGTAACCGTAACATTTTTTTCGTCATTATTAAACGGTTTTAAGTCGATGACTATTTTGTAGGCATCTTCTGTTTTTTCAACATGAATAATCTCACCTGCTTTGCGCTCAAGGTTTTTCTCTTTGCGCATTTCTTTGTCAAAAAACTTGTGCATTTGATGTTCTTCTTTTTGAATCATCCTATCCATTTTTCTCATTTGCACAACTGGGTCTAACATCCTTTTAAAATGCCAATCCGTTACAAAATAAAACGCAAGATAAGCACCAATTAAAGTCATCAAACCTGTTAACAACAATTTTAACCAAGGATGTTTACACAAAAAACATTCTCCATTGTGATAGTGATGGTTGTGATGTTGTTCTTGATTATTTTCATCCATAAAACACAACTCCTTTCTGATATAACAGTTATATTATTTCGAATTATTAAGAAATATCCATTAGACATACAGGCTAATTCGCATATAGCCTTGCCAAAAATTGAAACGCGTGCTAATATGATATCGGAGGGTTAATGTAGAATGGCTAAAATTCTAGTAACTATGCCTGATGAATTCTTAAGTCGTGTAGATGGTCTTGCAAACGACGAACAAAGAACAAGAAGTGAACTTATTCGTGAAGCGTTAAGATCGTATATGCGTAGAACTAGCGCTCAACAAATTCAAAAAGCAGAAGATAACGCTAAAATTCTAGAAAATCTATTAGACTAAAAATTCTCGGGGTAAATGAATTAAACAAAACTTGATACGACCTACAAACAAATAGGTCGAATGTGGTGTTTCTGTCTTTTTTAACCTCTATCCAATTCGATTACATAACGTATTAAAGAATGCGCAGCCAAAAGAAGATATGGACTGATTTCATTTGTATGCGACATATTTATTTTTGCATTTGTAGATTCTGGTTTTTGGATATTATCCGAAACCTTTTTTGTATCAACAGAAATTATTGATTGCATAGAATAATGATTTTCATCTTCGGTCATCCTTTTCAACAACTCATCTTTAGGGAATTTTTCAGAACATTCTATATTAATATGCACGGCATTTTGGTTTTCCAAAAGCAATGTTGCCGTCAAAATTCCGTAATTAACCGTGGTTATGGTAACTATTAAAATACTATCGCTTGGAGAACCACTTCCACCAACTTCCACATCTATATCAAAATCTGCACCCTCATGCAACGGCAACCAAGGCAAATATAATAACATTAATGTTTTCAATGTTTGCGCAGGATTGTCAGAAGACGCCATTGCAACACTTGCGTTGATTAATTTTGCAGTTTCTTTTAGCTGGTGAATATCACCATTACCTTGTTTTGCAGCATTCGCCATCGCTAAAATTAATTTCGTAACGGCTTCTTTTCCGTTTGACTGAATTAATACCGAAATATCAGAAAGATTAATCATTTGAGAAGCTGATATTTGCAAATTTTTTATTGCCGAAGAAGTTTGACCTGACGCCAATTGAGCTTTCATTACCGCCTGCATTTCTGCAGTATTCAACCCTTGAAGTTGCGCCAATATTTGAGCTTGAGTTTGAGAAAGAGGGTTTCTTCTTGCAGCAGCGTGTTGTGATAGCAATTTGTTCAACTCTGCTTGTGATAGATTTTGCTGAATTTTAACCATCAATTCGTTCATATTGCGTGGAAGTTTCATCAAATCCTTCACGTAAACTGATTTATCAGCTCCTGAAAAAGAGCTTGCAGGCGTAGATCCTTGCGGAGTAGTAGGAGTTGAAGACGTTGTTGATGATGTAGAAGATTGCAGATTAGAATTCAACTTATTAACCTCATAAGATTGAGTACGTGTAACATCTTGTAATATCTTGCTTTGAGGCTGATATCTAACAAATCTTGCAATCATATGTCCTAAATTGAAATCACTCATACATTTTATATTAACTGATTTTATACTCAAAGGCAATTCTTTACATTTTTATGGGCTTATGATAGAATAAAACAATAATAGTATATTTTGGTAACCAAAGGAAACCCAGACTATGAGATTAAAAGACCTACCTAAATGCCCTGTAGAGACAACTTTAAAAATGATTGGCAAGAGGTGGAAAATCATAATTTTGAGAGAACTTTTAACAGGCACAATGCGTTTTGGAGAGCTGAAAACCGCAGTAAAAGGGATTTCTCAAAAAGTTCTCACAACAAACCTTCGTCAGATGGAAGAAGATGGACTTGTCACAAGAGAAGTTTATAACGAAGTACCACCAAGAGTTGATTACACTCTCACAGATGTAGGTTATAGTTTGGCATCTGTACTAGATTCAATGGCAGATTGGGGCGAGGGTTACAGACATTTTCTCAAACTTGTTGAAAAACAAAATAAACAATAGATAACTTATTCATTTTACACAAAATCAATTTTATTCCCATTGTTTGCTTATTTTCTATAAATAAGCTATAATCAGTTAAAAAGGAGTTTTATGGAAGAACTTTCTCACAGCCAAGAAGATTATTTAGAAGAAATTTACAAGCAAGTATTGAAAAATGGGTTTGCAAAAGTTACAGAAATTTCTAATGCTCTAAACGTCAAAAAAGCCTCTGTTACAGGTGCTTTGAACGCTCTTGCTCAAAAAAATCTGATTAACTACGAACCTTACTCAAAAATCACTATGACCTCTAAAGGCGAAATTTCTGCTAAAAAAATCCTCAAAAAACACGAACTCCTTTGTGACTTTTTTGAAAATGTTTTGAATTTGTCTGCAGAAGAAGCTTCCATCAACGCTTGTCGTATGGAACACGTAGGTAGCGAAACTTTTTTCACTAATTTTGTGAAGTTTTCTGAATATATAAAAGATTTCGGTGCTAAAAACCCAGATTTTATCAAGAATTACAAGGATTTGATTTAAAATAATGAAAATTTTAGTTACTGACGACTCAAATAACTGGATTAAACATCACGTAAAATGTCTCAAGTCTTTTCTGCCTGAAGATACCATTATTGAAACTGCTAACTGGGCAAAAGAAGGTTTGGACAAAATTACTCTTAATATAGATGAACCTTATGACATAATTTTTACTGATATGCAGATGGAAAGCGACTTTTTGCCATTATATGCAGGCGAATGGTTCATTAAACAAATCAAAACTTACAAAGAATATTCAAACACAAGAATTATAATCGCTTCTGCCGCACCTGATATCCGAAGAATTGCTGAAAAATACAATGTTGATTATATTCCAAAAGGAATGTGCCAACTCATTGACAGTTACAAAAAATTATTTGAATAAAATTTTTGTGCTAAAATCTACTTATGTTTGATAAGAAGATTAACGTTAGATATTCCGAAATGGACTACAAATTGGCTCTCAAGCCATCTGCTTTGTTAAACTATTTTCAAGATATGGCGAGCGAAAATGCAGAGAATTTCGGATTTGGCTACTCATATATAGTCAAAAAAAATCTTGCTTGGTTTTTGTTGAAGTATCACATTGAATTTAGTGAATATCCTATTGGAGAATACGAATTAACTGTAAAAACAGAACCAAGAGGTTATCAAAAACTTTTTGCATTCCGTGATTTTGAACTTTGCAACGGTGAAAAAACTTTTGCAAGAGCAACCAGCAGTTGGGCTTTGGTGAATTTGGAGAACGGAAAACTTTCACTTATTGGAGAGGCACTTGCTAACAATCCTAAAATGCCAAACTTTGAAAAACGTGAAAATGATTTAACTTTCTCAAAAATTCAAATGCCACAAAATATTACTATTGAAAAAGTCTTTGAAATTAGATACGACGACATCGACGTAAACCAACACGTAAACAACTGTAACTACATCATTTGGGCATTAGAACCTTTAAGTTTCGATTTTAAAACCCACCACCACCTTAAAACTGTTGATATCATTTACAAAAAGGAGATCAAGTTTGGGCATAAGGTTTTGGTACAAATTGAAATTGTAGACGAAACCCACACAATTCATCTGCTTAAAAACGCTGAAACTGGCGATGACTTATGTGTTATGAATATTGAATGGGATTAAAAAAGTAAAAGAGCGAAAATATTCGCTCTCTCTTAATTGTGCCACAAGGCACTTCACACAAATCCTCATATCAACAGCGAGTTATTCCTCAATAACTGCTTCTGCTTTGTTAATCTCTTTCACTAATCCATCAAGGTAGTCTCTTATATACAAAAGAAATAGAGAAACTTCCTCTTTAAAACTGTAAACACCTGGCCAAATAGAATATTTGTACATAAAGTAATTCTCCTTATTAACTAACCTCTGACAAGTTAGCTTATCGGATTTTTGAAAAAAAACTTTAGGATAAAAAATTAAATATTACAAAAATTTTACAATTGTTTTTAATCAACGAATTCTATAAGGACAATTTCAGGGAAACACAAGAAACGGATAGGCAAAATGCTTGTGCCCACACCTTTTGTGACAATCATTTTGCGACCCATGTCATTAAAATAGCCTTCAGCGTATTTTGTTCCAAATTTAGAGGGCACAAAAACAGCACCTTTAAAAGGTAATTTGACCTGACCGCCGTGAACATGACCCGCTAGAGTAAGGTTAACAGTATCTGGAACTTGTTCAAAGATATCAGGAGTATGACTTAAAAGAATAACCGGAGTTTCGACGTTATTGAGGGCTTTTTCGACATTTGGGCTTTGGGTTTGCATATCTTCAACGCCTGCAATGGTGAAATCACCGACTTTTTTATTTGAATTTTTCAAGACTGTGATGTTGTTTTTCTTAAGAAGTTTTGAAATACCGTAGGCATCATGCCAGACATCGTGATTACCTAAAACCGCAAAAGAGCCATATTTTGACTTAATTTTCCCCAATTCTTCGGCTATAACAGCGGGATTAAGAGATGAGTGTTTTTTATGACCATTGACAAAATCTCCACCAAAAAGGACTATGTCAGGATTTTGGGCTTGAATTTTTTTAACATCACGAATTAGGCGAAATTTTTCATAGGGTTTGTAGTGCAAGTCTGAAACGAAGACTACACGAAGCCCTGCAAGGTTTTTGTCTTTAATTTGCCCATAATTAGTGGTAAGAATGTATGGTTCGACAAAAGCAATCCAAACCACAAATAATGCAAGAAAAATAAGTAAAAACTTCATCACCATAGGAATAATATTAGCATAAAAAGTGAAACAGGAAAATAAATAAAAATTTTTAAAAAAGGGGTTTACAAAAAAAAATTAGCATGTAAAATAAAAAATGTAGCCGAAATAATTTTGGTTGCAATGACAAAAAAATACCCAAATGTGGGGGTTTAGCTCAGCTGGTAGAGCACCTGCTTTGCACGCAGGGGGTCAGGAGTTCGAATCTCCTAACCTCCACCATTAAAAAAAAGAGACCGATTAAGGTCTCTTTTTTTATGCAAAAATCCCGCACTGTGTGGGCTTTAGCTGTTTTATGAGAATCTCAAAATCGTAATTTTTAGAGAATTTCTCCGTTCTTTTTGCCAAATTCTCTTTCGCCAAATTAAAAGAGTCCTTTTGTAATTCAGAGACCATAAGTGTTTAGACGTTTTGGCCTTTGGTTATAGTCTGCTTTTGGGTAGTAATTTAACAAACAAAAAATGTCCTTAATTAAATCAGAAAAAACTTTCTTTATTTATATTTTTTTCACATTCTTGGTATAACATTATATAAAAAACAAATATTCCTCCTGCATAGAAAAGAAAATATATTAATAATACTAAACTAGGATATCCAATTATAGAAAGCGTTATAAATGGTAAATCAAAACAAAAAGCTAAAAATAAGATTTTCGTTTTATTTGTTTTCTTACTTTGCAAATATTCTATGAAATTATTAATTATTGAACCATTATGTTTATTTGAAAAATTTACAATTATTTTAGGTAAGCATAGTTTTAATGTAATATATATTATTAAAAATATAAAAGCACAGAAAACATTAACACCAAACCATATATCTTCCACATCTAGAACTAATAGTACAGCAAATAGGCAATAACAAGCTAAAATCAATCCAATTAGTAGTATATTAAAAATACAAAAAAGAATGTAAAATTCTATGCTATTCATTTATATATCCTTTATAATTTATATCTACATCTTACAATTGTAAAGTATGGATTTAGCAAACCTACTTTTTGTGCATTATATCCCATTTGTACTATCCAATTTTTTTCATTGGGATTAAAATCATATGTATCTAGTAATATAACATCAATATTATTGCTATTCAACTTCGCAGATAAAATATCAACTTTACCAAATGTGTTGTGTAAATTTTTATCATTAGTAAAAGATATTGAACCTGTTATTTCTTTTCCTGATTTTAATGCAGTAATATTTTTTAGAACAAAATTATTTAATTCTTGTGATTGATTAATCGCGTTTGAAACAGTACTATTTTCATGAAAAACAATTCCAAGTACATTTACATTTCCAAATTGAGATTTTACTTTTTCTATAATCTTTGGCTTATATTGATCATATTCTATACCTAAATTTTTTATATTATTATAGATTTTTCCGTTTTTATTTATATAATCTTCATTATTAATCCAAAATGGTCTGGATGCGATGTTCCAAAAAGTCATAGCATCTTCTTGACCTTTTCTCCCAATAATATTTATGCCTAAATCAAGTATTTTTTTGTTAATTATTCCAATAGAAATATTTTCTATAGATGAAGAATAATCATCGATAGTGCCTCTAGTGTTTGAAAAAATTTTTTTATCAACTACTTTTTGATTTGTAAAATTCGTTGCCTTGTTAAAATTTTGCTTATTTGACTTAGATCTGTAGTGTGCCCTTACTTTAGTTCCATCATCTCGAACATAGGCATTAACATAAATAACATCATCCGATTGAGCAATATCAGAATTTTTAGGCACACCTAAATGTGCTAATTGATAATCAATTGCTTTTTCATTCTGTGAAAATTCACTACTAGACATCTCCCCAATATCTTCTGCTGTAAAAATTCGATTATCATTAGATATTTTGTTGAAAAAATCTCTTAAATTTGCCATTCTAATTTCTCCTATTAATTGTGTAAATCTTAAAAATATTCACATTATAATAATTTTCAAAATGGCCAACAAGTCCGTATTTTTACGTAGGCCATTCGGCTAATTGACAGGACTTTCCTTGTTACAAGATGTTTTCAGCTCAAAAACTCGAGTAAATTTCAAAGAATTTACAAATTTTTTGTAAAAATTTTGCTTAATATTCATTTGTGTCAAAATGATTCAATAAACAAAAAATGACTTGATAATAGTGGAAATGTAAGTAATACTTGACATAGGATGGTAAACTTGAACAAATCTGACCTCGAGTTTGAATCTCCTAATCTCCACCATAATAAAAAAGAGATCTATTGCAGATCTCTTTTTTTATGCAAAAATCCCGCACTGTGTGGGCTTTAGCCGTTTAGTAAAATTCTCTAAATTCCATTTTCTAGAGAATTTCTCTGTTATTTGTGGCGAATTCTCTTTCGCCAAATTAAAAGAGTCCTTTTGTAATTCAGAGACCATATGTGTTTCGGCGATTTGGTCTCTAGTTCGAGTCTGCATTGGAGTAGTAATTGGGAGAAACGAACTGATGTACCTATTTTTTAAATCCTTCGCCAGCTTTAAAGTTATAAATAGGTTTTATAATTTTTATAATTTCTGCAGTTGGAGAAATATTATTAACAATATCATCCATTGTTTTATAAGCCATTGGACATTCATCAAGTGTCTCTTCATTAATTGAAGTTGTATAAATCCCGCTCATTGATGCTTTAAATTCGTCAACAGTAAAATTTTTCTTTGCCTGATTTCTACTGAATAATCTTCCTGCGCCATGAGGGGCTGAACAATTCCAGTCTTCATTTCCTTTGCCTATACAAATTAAACTTCCATCACGCATATTTATAGGAATCAAAAGTTTTTCACCTTTTTTTGCTGATACGGCACCTTTTCTAAGAATCATTGAATCTGTATCTATGTAGTTGTGAATAGTAGTAAATTCTTCTTTTACACTTAAATCAAGACCTTTTATAAGTTCATCAGCCATAGCTTTTCTATTCATAACTGCATATTTTTGTACGATTTTCATATCGTGAATATAATTATCGAATAGATAACCGCTTACATAAGCAAGAGCTTTAGGAATATCTGTTATGATTTGTTTTTTTAATTCTGCAATTGTAGTTTGAATTTCAGACTGTCTGCCATGTGCTTTTAAATCCGCAATAACATCATCAAGCATTTTTTTAGAACAGTTGTTTAACTGGTTATATGCTTCTTCCTGATAATATTCGGCAACTTCTTTACCTAAATATCTACTTCCTGAATGGATGACGATATAAAGTTTACCTTCATAATCTTTATCAATTTCAATAAAATGATTACCACCACCTAGTGTTCCAACACTGTGAATTGCTCTATGCTGATTTATCATTTTAAGGCATCTCAAATTATTAATTTCAACTTCATTTACGTATTTGTGTGGAGTTGTTCTAATATTCATGCCGCTCGGAATATTGTCATAGATAAATTTATCGAACTTTTCCAAATCCACAGAATCATTAGCAAGTTCAATAGTTTCCATACCACAACCGATGTCAACACCGACTAGGTTTGGAACTATTTTATCTTTAATAGTCATTGTTGTTCCAATCGTACAACCTGTACCGGCGTGCACATCTGGCATAATTCTGATTTTACTATCACTAATAAATTCTTGATCACATAGTGTTTGTATTTGGGATACTGAAAAGGTATCTATATTATCAGTAAAAATCTTTGCAGTATTAAATTTTCCAACAACTTCTTTCATTTAAAGTTACTCCTTTATTGTATTATTATTCTTATTATAAAAATCTTATATGTCAAAAATGGACGTAAGAAATTTGAATTTTAAATAATTGTGTCGAAATGATTCAATAAACAAAAAATGACTTGATAATAGTGGAAATGTAAGCAATACTTGACATAGGATGGTAAACTGGAACAAATCTGACCTCGAGTTTGGATCTCCTGATCTCCACCATTTTAAATAAGAGACCGATTAAGGTCTCTTTTTTAATGCAAAAATCCCGCACTGTGCGGGCTTTGGCGATTTTGTGAAAATCTCTAAAACTCAAATTTCAGAGAATTTCTTTGTTATTTGGGGCGAATTCTCTTTCGCCAAATTAAAAGAGTCCTTTTGTAATTCAGAGACCATAAGTGTTTCGATACTTTGGCCTCTAGTTTGAGTCTGCTTTGGAGTAGTAATCAATCAAACAAATTGGTGGTCCTAATTTTAAACTTAATTTGAAATAGCTTTTATTATCAAAATAATAACAATCCATTGTATAAGTTTTATTAGTAATTTTATATAGTTGCTTTTATATTCGATATGTTTATTGCTAATCTTTTTAACATTGTCTTGGGCTTTTTTTCCAAAATCCCATAAATTTCCTTTTGAATAAGGTGCTGATTTTTTACCTTCGCCAAGGTTTATATAAATTGGTGAAATTGGTTTATAGGGACAATATTTATTTGTAGAAAAATAAAATTTGTTTCGACGCAACGCTCTTTGTGCTTGTTTTTTAGTTTTAAACTCTAGCTTATCGAAAGCACGGCCACGCATACTTATAAAATATACTGACCAATTTTCTTCTTTACGTATTACGGCCCAATGTATTACTAATCTATCATTATAAATTTTGAAATAAAAATATCTTGGAAAATCAAAACATTTAAAATAAGGATGGTCTTGTCTATAAACAGACATACACCTATTCATTGAATCTTGTTTACTTATTATCCATTTTATTTCTGGAAAGTTTTCTAGTTTCATTGTTAAATCCTTACATTACCCCAGCCACCACGACACTTAGGGCAAAAGCTCCCTAAGGTCGGTGTAGTTGAGGAAGAGCGTCTGTTCGTCTTATGTACCCGGTTCAGACATTACTTCAAGAAAAGGCTCCTATTCTATTCTTGAACTCTTTTGTTTCCCAACAAGCCCCTGCCTTACGTCCTAAACGAGCGGTACCCAAACCGAGAGCAGATACTAATTGGTATTTTCATAATCTGTAGTTGTACTCCTGTCAGAACTACATTCTCACTAATAAGCTGGTCCCTTATTAGAATTATGAAGCTTTGATAAGGGGACTCGCATCAAACCCCTGTCGCCCATTTTGGCTCTGTCGCGATATTTACAGTACCAAAGCTGTTTGTAAATCACTCCAAACATATATTTTAAACAACTTAATGGATAATTATATGTCTATGCGATTTACTATTTTATTCTAAAACACCAATACGTCAAAAATGGACATAGTGATCTTAAGGTTAAAATAGTTGTGTCGAAATGATTCAATAAACAAGAAACGACTTGATAATAGTGGAAATGTAAGCAATACTTGACATAGGATGGTAAACTGGAACAAATCTGACCTCAAGTTTGGATCTCCTAATCTCCACCATTAAAAATAAGAGACCGATTAAGGTCTCTTTTTTAATGCAAAAATCCCGCACTGTGTGGGCTTTAGCCGTTTGGTGAGATTCTCCAAATCTCATTTTTTAGAGAAATTCTATGTTATTTGAGACGAATTCTCTTTCCCATATTCAAAAGAGTCCTCTTATAATACAGATACCACAAGAGTTTCTGCAATTTGGCCTCTAGTTCGAGTCTGCTTTGGAGTAGTAATAGGAACATGCAAAGTGATGCCCAAAAAATTATGAGTTATAATTCCATCCGTAGTCATTGTGATAAATCATCAACTTACTCATACCTCCATCAACAGTAATATTTTCACCTGTAATAAATTGAGCTTTATCAGAACATAAAAATAATACTAAGTTCGCTATATCATTTGGAGTTCCAACTTTATTTGTAGGATGTTGTAATAAATCTTCTGTACAAAAATCTGAGTTTAATGTATCAATCCAACCTGGAGAAATACAATTAACTCGAGCCTTTCCTTTTAATGTTACAGCCATTGAATGAGTCAATGCAACAATTCCTCCTTTAGCTGCTGCATAGCTCTCCCAATCTGGTTGAGATTGAAAAGCTCTAGTTGATGAAATATTAACTATTGATGCATTTGGATTAAAATTATTCATTAATAATTTAGTTAGCATAAATGGTGCAGCAAGACTTGTTTTTTGAACATACAAAAAATCTTCATAATCACAAGTTAAAAGTCCACCTTTAGTTAATCCTGCATTATTTATAATAAAATCTACATTAGTATATTTTTCTTTAACTTTGGAAGTAAAATCTTCAAGAACTTCTTTTTGAGTTAAATCTCCTTTATAAAAATAATCACAGTTAGTAGTATTGTCATCACGATCAATAATAACAACCTTAGCTCCATTAGCATTAAGCATTTCTGCAATTGCTTTACCAATACCTGATGCACCACCAGTAACTATTGCAACCTTATTTTTAAATTCATTCATTAAGATTCTCTCCTTATCTAAATATAATTTGCAGATTAAAACTTTAGTAAAAGAATATCATTATTATACACTTAATTTTCTATTAGGTTAATTGTGTCGAAATGATTCAATAAACAAGAAACGACTTGATAATAGTCGAAATGTAAGCAATACTTGACATAGGATGGTAAACTGGAACAAATCTGACCTAGAATTTGGATCTTCTAATCTCCACCATAATAATAAAGAGATCTATTGCAGATCTCTTTTTTTATGCAAAAATCGCGCACCACGTGGGCTTTAGCCGCTTGGTAAAATTCTCTAAATTTCATTTTTGAGAGAATTTCTCTGTTATTTGAGGTATATTCTCTTTCGCCAAATTAAAAGAGTCCTCTTATAATACAGATACCACAAGAGTTTCTGCAATTTGCCTCATAGTTCGAGTCTGCTTGGGAGTAGTTAGTCATTTAACAAATTGATGGTCTTAATATTTAAGGGTTTATAATTAAATTGACAATTAGATAAAAATAATGTATTATTAGGTCATATTAGGTCTAATTAGGTATTATTATGTTAGAAAATCTAGATATAAAAATCACTAATCAAATGTTGTCAATAATTTCAGAGATTGATGAATTTAAAGGCTCTTGGAAATTATTAGGCAAAATGGCTCCAGAAAAATTAAGAGCTTTAAAAAAAGTTGCGACAATTGAAAGTGTAGGATCTTCAAACCGTATAGAAGGAAACAAACTAACAGATAAACAAGTAGAAGAACTTTTATCTCGCATAAAAAAACAATCTTTTGCAAACAGAGATGAAGAAGAAGTTGCAGGTTATGCAAAACTTGCTGATACTATTTTTGAAGATTGGGAAGTTATTCCACTATCTGAAAATTATATAAAACAATTACACAAGATTTTGTTGGAATATTCATCAAAAGATGAAAAGCATAAAGGTGAATACAAGAAAATTTCTAATGCGGTTGCAGCATATGATAGTGAAGGCAAGGAACTAGGTGTTGTTTTTGAAACAGCAACACCTTTTGAAACTCCTTTAAAAATGCAAGAATTAATTGATTGGACAAATAAGAATTTAGCTGATAAGTATTATCATCCACTAATTATTATTGGCGTTTTTGTTGTTAATTTTCTTGCAATTCACCCTTTCCAAGATGGGAATGGTAGGCTATCAAGAGCATTAACAAATCTTCTATTATTAAAATCAGGATATGTTTATGTTCCTTATAGTTCAACTGAATCAATTATTGAAGATAATAAAGAAGGCTATTATCGAGCGTTAAGACAAACTCAAACAACTTTAAACATAGAACCAAATTATGAGCCTTGGTTAATGTTTTTCTTAAAAACTTTGCAAAAGCAAAAAATCAGGCTTGAATATAAAATAGAATACGCTAACACTTCTGTTCAAACAAATTTGGATTTACCTGAGGTTTCTGCAAAAATTATGGAAGTTTTTGACGCAAAAGACAGAGCAACGATATCTGAATTGTCTGAATTAACAGGGACAAATATAAATACAATTAAGAAACACTTAGCAAGTTTGGTTGAAAATAATTACCTTGTAAAACACGGAAAAACTCGTGGAGCTTGGTATACAAGAAATTAATCAATTATTGTATATAATAAAAATTATCGTTCAAGACCTAATTTTTTGAATAAAATATGGTTTCGCTTCTTTGCGTCTACTAAAATTTTATCAAATGAAATTACCTCTATATAGCAATTATATTCTGAATTATATCCAAAGTAACCCATATTATCAGGAGTTTGTTTCAAAGATGCTTTTTTAGCAAATTCTTTAATTTTATCATTTATATCGCAAATGACATATCCATAAAATCTTGTACGGTCGTGAAGTCTAATAGTCCTACCACTATTATTTTGAACTTTTCCGGCTTTTATATCATCAATATAATCATAAATTTGTTCTATTGGGTTCTCTTTGCCATTTGAAGATTTTGAATAATTATTTCGTTCCGGCCTCTTAAATTCCATAATAGACATTGATGATAAATAACTTGTTTCATTATCTTCAGAATAAATTTTTCGACTATCAAAGAATAATAAATCTGGCTCTTTTCTACTTTTTTTATTTAATTTTATTGCTGATAAAGATTTATCTGAAGATATAAATTGCGAAAAAGCCAACCGGTCATCTATAAGCCATAAATTATGGCTATCATACGAAACTTCTTTTGAGGTTGACTGCATCGGATATATTAAATCATGTATTACTTTTTCTTCAAAATATTTATCAGAAGAAATATCAATTGCTAAATATTTTTCAAAAAGAGATAAGACAATTTTTCTATAAGTCACATATTCTGCCAAATCTGCTTGATTTGCTTCTCCTACTTTCTTGTTTAATTCTGCTAACTCATTTTTATAATCTTTATATTGAAAGGATTCTTCTTGCTGTAATTTGTTGATTTTTGCTTCAAATTTTTCAGCATATTCTAATTTTTTGTCATAATGTTTACTTCGTATTAGCTTGTTTAATTCAAAATCATTAGCTGTTAATGGGATATCACTAAAAAAATCTTCATTTTCGTTAAGTAAATAATTATACTGAGGGACTTTGATTTTTATAAATTGTTCAATTTTTTTCATTCGTTCCTTATTTAATACTGTTAAAAAAGGTTGGACAAATTTTTTAAGATAAGGTACTACCGCCTTTTTTATTTCTGATAATGTTAAATATTCTGGATCATCAAAACTTGTTTCAGTTTTTATAATTAAATTTGTGCGGCTCATATCTGCTTTTTGATTAAAGTATTCTCCTGATAAATACGCAACATAATAAAAATTCTTTTCAACAGTTTTATCATAAAGTTTTTTATTATCTAAATCTACCAAATGCGTTAGACTTTTTATAGAGTATTCTTCTGTCGCTCTATTATTTGCACAGAAATATATTTTATGGTTAGACTCTTCTGTATTATCAAACATTTTTACATTTATTAAACTAAATTTATTTCCTTTTATTGTTAGGACTTTTCGTTCTATATATTCACCATATAATTCTTTAAATAATTCATTTAAGCATATTGATTGTGGCTGTTCATCTAAATCTTCATTGTCATAACCCGCGACTACTATAGTAGGTGCATTTTTTAATGTTAAGTAATAAAAACAATGTTCCAATATTTTTTTTGCGATTGTAGTAATTTTTTGATTACTTTTATGAAAATAATCACTTTTTAAATCAATCAATTTTATTACAGTTTTCAAATCACGAGTATTTGTCTCTTTTTCTTGATAATCTCCTTGAATTCCATTTGGCAATTTATATGTAAATTCTCTTGATAAAATTTGTTTATTGTTTTTGAATGAACTTTCAATTCGGACTTCTCTAAAAGTCTTTAGCCAAGTAAAGTGCCCAACTCCTTTACATCCTAAATTCTGCTTTTCTGTGCTATATGCTTTAAGAAAAGATTTTAAATTTTTATCATTAAAGCCTTCGCCATTGTCACTTACAATAATGTCTTGTATGCATTGAACATTATATGCCTCTTTGATATCAATAAACTTTTTTTGTCCAGCAGCTCTTTTTATATAAATTTCAATATACCCTTTTTTTATTTTGCCAAGTTCTATAGATTGAATAGAATTTATTACAGTTTCATATAGTGGCATTAAGTAATTGCTAAAATTAAGCTGATTTACAAGTCCTTCAATATTAAAGGAAGTTTCTTTATTAATTTCTTCTTTTAATATTTCAATATTATTTAGTTGTGTTGACGCGTTATTAGCCATATTTTTATTATATCAAATACAAATTATAACTTTAATCTTATTAAGTTTTATTTCAAATTCATATCACTCTTATCGGCATTTGTCTTTTAAATGTGAATATTGTCAATTATTTTAATTTATAATTCTTGACTGAAAGTGAAAGTTTTGGGAATGTTTTCAATTATTTTGTAATGTGTTTTTAGTGTAAATTTTGCTACTATTTAGATGTAGTAAACACTTCCAGCTTGTTTCCGACTTAAAAACTCATATTTTAAATTGGACTTTTGTATCCCAAACTTATTATTGCTACATTATAGACAGAGTTTGAGTTTTGGCGGTTGTTAAAATTTTACTAAGGAAAATTGAGGACAGAAAACGGCAAAACTGGACAATTTTGGAATTTTCAGTCAATCTCTAAACAATCGCTAATATTCAAGCACGTTAGGCAACATAGCCTTATTTTTACAATTCAAATGTCCTAAATAAACCCCAGTAACGAATTCTCTTTCGCCAATTTAAAAGAGTCCTTTAGTAATTCAGAAACCATATGTGTTTCGGCGATTTGGCCTCTAGTTCGAGTCAGCTTTGGAGTAGTATTTAGACAAATTAACTAACTGTCTATAAAGATTCTAGTGCATTGATATCTATAAAATTTTTATGAAGTAATGTCTTTTATTTTTAATTCAATCATTTTATTGTCAGGGGAAAGAAATGTAACGAAGTCTCCAATTTTTTTGCCCCTAAAATAATATCCAAAAATTGAATTTTCATCAATTTTATCTATAATTCCTGAGTTAATATCAACAACTAAATATTTAATTTTTTGTTTTGATTGTATTTCATAATATATATTTTCAAAATTATCATTAATGCCTTTACCTTCGGAGTTAATGTCAATTATTTCATAGTCATTTACTATTACAAATTTCAAATTTTGTAATCTCAGTTCATCAACTATCACCCCTAAGTTTTATTCAGGAAAACCAGTAGCAATTCTTGAAAAATTTTTATGTCTATTTTCATAAGTTTTGTAGCCATAAATTTCACTAATAATCCTTGCACTTTCATAATAAAGGTTATAAAAACAGCCAGCTCTTATTGCTATAATATGATCTGGATATTTTTGTATTAAATCTTGTAACGAATTATTTTTGTGATTTTTCATTTTTAATAGCCTGTAAGTATTTTAACATAAAGTTTAATTTAAGAATTTAGTTTTAATATTTGTTTTAATTTAACAAATATGATGTATAATTAATTGTATGGGAAATTATGTTTATACAATAGGATATACAGCATTTGATATAATTGAATTTATTAATAAACTAAAAGAATATAATATTTCTTGTCTTATTGATGTTCGTTCGAATCCTGTTGCTTCAGAATATTATGAAAAATATTCAAAAATTCATTTGGAACCTTTACTTAAATCTAACGGAATTCATTATAGAAATTATTCATCTGAATTTGGTGCTAGGCAAGAAAATCCTATTTTTTATCAAAAATATGGTTATTTAGATTTTGAACATTTTATTAAAACAGAAGCTTTTCAAGCAGGTGTTGCTAAAATTAAAAAAGGCTTAGATTCCGGTCATAATTGTGTTTTAATGTGTGCTGAAAAAGATCCAATTACTTGTCATAGAACAATAATGGTAGCGAAGGGATTAAAAGAAGCGGGTTTAGATATTCGTCACATAACTGCTGATAATAAATTATTAACACAAGAAGATATTGAAAAGCGATTGTTGGATATGTATTTCCCAAACAGAAATCAATTAGATTTATTTAATACTAAAACCGAAGAAGATTACTTGATTGAAGCTTATTCAATTCAAAATTCTAAAATCGGTTATAAAAAAGATGGAGTTGCATAATGAAAGTTTACACAATTGGTTTTGCTCAAAAAACAGCAAAAGAGTTTTTCACAATATTAGATAAAAATAAAATAGAATGTGTTTTAGATGTCCGATTAAATAATGTTTCTCAGTTGGCAGGATTTACAAAATCAAAAGATTTACAGTTTTTCTTAAAAACAATTATTAATGCTGATTATATTCACAATATAAATTATGCACCAACAAAAGAAATTCTTGATAACTATAAAAAAGGTAAGATAGATTGGAAAGAATATGAGACTTTATATAAAAATTTAATAACTAAAAGACAAATAGAAAAACTGTTTTTAAACAATTCAGAAAAGTATAATAGTATTTGTTTATTGTGTTCTGAAGCTACTGCTGTAAATTGTCATAGAAGATTATTAGCAGACTATTTAAAATCTAATTTATCTGAGATAGAGGTTATTCATTTATAAATTATGAAAAAGAGAATTTTAATATTAACACAGTCTTTTAAACATTCAGCAAGATGCGTTGTCGGTTTTGATATTGATAACAACGAATTTATTCGTTTAGTCACATTAGATGAGGATATACATTTTTCATTATCTGCAAAACATTTAATATATAGTAATAATGAAAAGGTGAAGTTGCTTGATATAGTAGAAGTTGATTTTATAGGCAAACAATATAATCTTCATCAACCTGAAAATTGGATTATTGATGAAACCAAAATGTTTAAAAAACTGGATATTCCCCAAAATGAGAAAACAAATATTTTTAAACAAATGAGAAATTTTATCTCTAATGATGAATGTATATATTTAAATACAAATGAATTTTTAACTAAAGAAATATATGAAAAAATTAATAAATCTATTGCATTATATAAAATAGAAAATGTTAAATTTAATATTTATCAATCATCATATTCTCTAAATCCAAAAGTCAAAGTTTCTTTTGAATATAATAATCAACAATATAACAATTTTTCATTTACATCAGATTATTCAGATTTTAAAGATTGTAAAAAAGCTTTAGCTATAGTCACCCTTCCAGATGGTAGTGACGAATTTTGTATAAAAAATGATAGATATTATAAATTTGTTGCACAAATATTTAAACTTCCAGATTAGTGCTTGATTTCTATCTCAGGCGGAGTGCAGAATAATACATTCAATCATTTCACATACTCATTCGCCATCGCAATAAGTTTTTTAACATTCAATTCAGGATCTTGAGTGCCGTTCATTATGGCTTCAATCATTTCTGGTGGCAGAAATCTTAATTTACGCAAGCGTTTGTTGTTTCCGTTACGAGCTTCTTTTGGAAGCCTTTTTTCAGCACCAAGTTTGTTGTACCAAAAACTTTTTATCAAGGCTTGGATTATGTTCATATCGTAATTTCTCTCTCCTTGAATAATGATTTTATTCTGTCGTTGCGGAGTTTGAAGCAGTCTTACTTTTTGCTCTCGTTGAATAATTTCAGCATCTTTTGGGTTGTAATCGAGTTCTGAATAACTGGTTATGGCTTCAAAATATTTTATAATATAGGTCATATCGTAATTGATTGTAATTGTTTCAGGTTGCAAATCTACACGAGTAATTGCAGTGCGTATAAAGATATTATCTGGAGTAAAAGTTTGCATTTGTCCTAATATTTTCTGTTGTTGCTCTATTGAAAATTCGGCCAGATATTCTTGGATAAACAATTCATCTTGCAATAATTTTAGTAAATCTGCTTGAACATATTTTTCAATTTCACCTACTGAAATTTTTGTTATTTCACCCTTTTCATATTCACCGGGTTTAACTACAGCCATACTTATATAATATCTGTAGCGTTTGTTCTTTCCGCTACTTGAAGTTGTCGTCATATGATTACCTTTATCATCATAAAGTAGCCCAGCAAGCAGAGTAGGATTTTTCGCGTGAACCTTATGTTTTGCACATACTGAATTTGCCTTAATTAAATTTTGGACTTGGGTGAATAATTCCTCTGAAACTATCGGCTCGTGCTGACCGTCATAGACCTTATCTTTATGCATAATTTTACCTAAGTAAATTTTGTTTGAAAGCATTTCGTAAAGATGACCACGCGCAAACGGTTTGCCACTTTTCGATTTAATGCCTTTCTCAATAAGTTTTTCTCTAAGCAATCTTACATTTTTAACTTCTAGATATGTTTTAAAGATTTCCACGACATTATCTGCATAAGGTTGTTGAATTTTAAGAACATGATGTTCTCCTTTTTCATACCCATAAGGCGCAGCGCCAGTAAGCCATAAACCTTTCTTTCTTGATGCTTCGAATTTATCACGAATTCTTTCGCCGGTTACTTCTCTTTCAAATTGTGCGAATGATAACAGAATATTCAGGGTTAATCTACCCATTGAAGTTGTTGTATTAAAATGTTGGGTTATCGAAACAAACGATGCATTGTGCTGATCAAAGATTTCAATTATCTTTGAAAAATCCATTAGCGAACGTGTTAATCGATCAACTTTATAAACTACAACAATGTCTATTTTATTGTTTTTTATATCTTCAAGAAGCTCTTTAAAAGCTGGTCTTTCCATTGTTCCACCTGAATATCCTCCGTCATTATATTGTTTTTTAATCAAAACCCAACCTTCGTGTGTTTGTGATTTTATATAAGATTCGCAGGCTTCTCGTTGAGCATCAAGAGAGTTAAAATCCTGTTCTAAACCTTCTTCTGTTGATTTTCTTGTATAAATTGCACATCTAATTTGTTTTTTCATTACGCTACTCCAAAAAATTTTCTTCCATTCCAGCGAGTGCCGGTTATTTCATTTGCTATCGCACTCAGGCTTTTGTACTTTTTGCCATTGAATTCATAGCCACCAGAAATTATGGTAACTGTGTATTGTTTGCCTTTAAATTCTCGAATTAGTCTAGCACCTTCTGCGATAGAAAAGGCTTTGCTATTTTTATCTAATTGTTGTTTTTGATCATATTGTTCAACGAGTTTATCAATTTTCCGTTGAACCTCTGGTGACAGACCACCATATTGTCGTTCCCATTCTGCTATGCGTCTTTCGTAGATGTTAGGCATAAGACCTCCTTACTAACATCTATCACTCTAGTCAGCAGAAACATCAAGCCCAAAGACACAATTCGTATCAATAATTTATTTGCAAATAAATCGTTACAAATTCAATAAGTGTCTAATTTTCGTGATAAAATTTAAGAAAAATAGGTGTTTTATATAGTGAGGTAAGTATGGCAGGGAAAAATAATGCAAATATAGGATTTGAAGAGCAATTATGGAAGGCAGCTTGCGTGCTTTGGGGGCATATTCCTGCTGCAGAATATAGAAAAGTAATTGTTGGCTTAATTTTCTTGCGTTATATTTCTAGTGTTTTTGATAAAAAATACCAAGAACTTCTTGCAGAAGGTGATGGTTTTGAGAATGATAAAGACGAATATTTATCAGAAAATATTTTCTTTGTGCCAGAAGAAGCTCGTTGGAGTAAAATTTCAGAATCTGCGCATACACCTGAAATCGGCAAAATTATAGACGAAGCTATGCTTGCTATTGAAAGAGAAAATAAATCTCTTAAAGGAGTTTTGCCTAAAAACTATGGTTCACCAGATTTAGATAAAAGAGTTTTAGGCGAAGTTGTCGATTTGTTTACTAATAATATCAAAATGGACGATACCGAAGAGAGTAAGGATTTGCTCGGTAGAACTTATGAATATTGTATTGCTCAGTTTGCAGCTTATGAAGGTACAAAAGGCGGTGAATTTTATACACCATCAAGTATTGTAAAAACCCTTGTTGAAATATTAAAACCGTTTGAAAACTGCCGTGTTTATGACCCTTGCTGTGGATCAGGCGGCATGTTTGTTCAATCCGTTGAGTTTTTAAAAGCTCATAGTGGAAATAGAGATAGAATCTCTGTTTATGGTCAAGAATCAAATTCTGATACTTGGAAAATGGCCAAGATGAATATGGCTATTCGTGGAATTGATGCTGATTTTGGTCAATCACAAGCTGATACTTTCTTTAATGATGTTCATCCGACTTTGAAAGCTGATTTTATTATGGCAAACCCTCCATTCAACCTTTCAAACTGGGGACAAGATAAATTACAAGAAGATGTGCGTTGGAAATATGGTATTCCTCCTGCAGGAAATGCCAACTTTGCTTGGATTCAGCATATGATACATCACCTTGCACCAAATGGTAAAATCGGTTTGGTTCTTGCTAATGGTGCTTTATCATCTCAAACAAGTGGCGAAGGTGAAATAAGAAAAAATATTATTGAAGACGATTTGATTGAAGGTATTGTTGCACTTCCGACTCAATTGTTTTATAGCGTAACAATTCCTGTAACTCTTTGGTTTATTTCTAAAAATAAAAAGCAAAAAGGTAAGACTTTGTTTATTGATGCTCGAAAAATGGGCTATATGGTAGATAGAAAACACAGAGATTTTACAAAAGAAGATATCCAAAAACTTGCAGATACATTTACTGCATTTCAAGAAGGAACGCTAGAAGATGTAAAAGGCTTCTGTGCTGTTGTTTCGACTGAAGATATTGCAAAGCAAGATTATATCTTAACTCCTGGTCGTTATGTTGGAATTGAAGAACAAGAAGACGATGGTGAACCATTTGAAGATAAAATGAAACGATTGACTTCTGAATTATCTGAAATGTTTGCAAAATCAAATGATTTGCAAGAAGAAATCAAGAAAAATTTATCTGCAATTGGTTTTGAGGTGAAGTAGATGGAAATGATTACTAATATACAAAATTTTATAAAAATTTTAAAAAAATATCCTTTCGATGCAAAACGTCAAATGGCTTTAAATCTTTTAGAAAGATATTTAAAGCACATAAAAGGCGAGGTTATTTTTACTTTTACCAAAGATGAATTAGAGAATATTGTTGACGTAGTAAAAGAAATAAAGCAAGAAAAAGCACTTTCTTATGATGAATATAATCAGTTAGAAAAAGATGCTGAAGCTATAAAGCATTTTATTGAATGGAGTTATAAAGAACAACATTTGGTTAACCTAAAGGAGGCTCCAGACAATGACCTCTAAAAATAAGTTTGAAGTAAAATTATATTAAAGGAGAATTGTATGAATAATTCTGAATTAGATATTTCAATATTAAAAAACTGTATTGATTCATTAAAGAATTGTACAAAAGATTATAAAGATGTTGCAGATAAAACAATGCAAGAATATATTGCAGATGCTTGTGTTAAAAGATTCGAATATACTGTTGAAACATCTTGGAAAATAATGAAAAAATATTTAAAATTAGAATATGGTAAGGAAGACAAAGAACTTACTATGAACAATATATTTAGGTTAATGGAAGGTTATGGGTTTATAAAATCTTGGGAAGATTGGCGTAATTATTATGATAGAAGAAATGATACCAGCCATGAATATAACCAAGAGAAAGCTCAAGAAATATTTAATTGGATAGATAAATTGGTTGAAGATAGTTCTTTTTTATATGAGCAATTAGCTAAAGCATTGGGAGAATAAATGTCTATAGGAATTACTGATGAAGAGCAAAAAATAATAATAGATATTTTAGACAAATACAAGGAATATTTGTTTTATTTTTATGGTTCAAGAGTTAAAGGAACTTATGAAAAAACTTCTGATTTGGATATTTTAATCAGAGGCAAACAAGAGATGCCTTTAAATACTCTTGAGGATATAAAACAAGCTTTTGATGAAAGTAAACTTCCTTATATTGTGAACTTTAGTGATTATCATTCTATAAATAAAACTTTTTATAAAAAAATAGAAAAAGATTTATTCCCATATAATTGGAAAGAATGCAAGTTAGGTGATTTATGCAAAATAAAGGGTGGAAAAAGATTACCTTCTGGTAAAAATTTGACAACTAAGCCTAATACTCACCCATACATAAGAGTGAGAGATTTAACTAACATTAAAACATTAAACTTAACTCCAGATTTTGAATATGTTGATGATGAAGTGCAAAAAACAATAGACAGGTATATTGTAAATACCGGGGATGTGATTATTTCTATAGTTGGAACTATTGGCTTAATATCCATAATAGGTCCAACTTTAGATAATGCTAATTTAACCGAAAATTGTGCAAAACTAATAGATTTAAAAGGTATTGATAATCATTTTTTGTACTATTACTTAATTTCCAATGAAGGACAACAAGAAATAAACAGGAATTCAGTTGGTGCGGTACAAGCAAAATTACCTCTATATGGAATTGGTGATATTCGTATCATCCTTCCACCTCTTGAAATTCAGAGAAAGATTGCGAAGGTGTTGAGTGCGATTGATGACAAAATCGAGTTAAACAATTCAATAAATAATAATTTAGAACAACAAGCCCAAGCAATTTTTAAATCTTGGTTTATTGATTTTGAACCATTTGGTGGAACAATGCCTAAAGATTGGTGTAACGGAAATTTAGCAGATATTGCAAAAGATATTATATGCGGAAAGACTCCATCAACAGCTAAAAAAGAATATTATGGGAATGATATACCTTTTATTACCATTCCTGACATGCACAATAACACTTATATTATTAAAACTGAACGATATTTATCTGCATTAGGGGCAGAAAGTCAAATAAATAAATTATTACCAGCTAATAGTATTTGTGTTAGCTGTATTGCAACAGCTGGACTAGTTTCATTGACCTCAATGAATAGCCAAACAAATCAGCAAATTAACTCTATAATACCTAAAAAAGAAGTCTCACCATATTATGTATATATGTTGTTAAAATCGTTATCTGAAAAAATTATTATGTTGGGTTCAAGTGGTAGTACAACTTGTAATTTAAACAAAGGGCAATTTGCAAAAATAGAAATTATAATACCAAGCCAGCAAATATTAGACAAATTTAACGAATTAGTAAAATTTTTATTTGAACAAATTAAAAATTTACAAATAGAAAATCAGCAATTAGTTCAACTTCGTGACACATTATTACCAAAACTAATGTCCGGCGAAATTGATGTGGATAAGGTAGAGGTTTAGTATGGCAGAATATAAAGAAGTAAAATTTACGACATACCAATTACTAATTAACGAATCTTATGCTGAGGCTAAATTATTTGAAAAAATTAATGAGGCTTGGAATCAAGATTATGAGGATGAAAAAGGAACGATTCATAATGTAAGATGCTCTTTTAAAGAAGGACGTTTCTTTACTTTTTATGATAATTATGGTTCTCCAAATCCACGACCTGAATTAATCTATGATAAACAGACAAAAACAAAAATTTTAAACCCTAGAGCAAATTATCAGGCAGAACTAAAAAGCCAATTGTTTTGCCTTTATGATACTCAAAATAAAATTTTATATTTTAATAATTCTAAAAAAAATGTTTTTATACAAAAATATTTACAAAACATTCTTTCACAAGAAGTTATAATAAAACGAATATTTAAAAATATTGATGAATTTGTTAATACATTAAAAACTATTGATAAAATAACATTTGTAGCTCATCGGAATATTTTTTCTAATAGTGTAAATTCTTTTAAGGGTGTAAAGGATGTTTTTGGAATTGATGAACCCGAAAGTTTTACAATTGAAGCAAAATATAATTTAGCAGCTAATGAACAAGTAAAAAGGGTTATAGAAAAATTTCGTAATGACCAAATTCAACTACCCAATTCTTGTTTAACATGTGTTGGCCGCGATGATAATGGTATTGAACAGATTTTTAATGAAGATAGTTTTAGTAAATCTTTTTCAGTTCTTATTCAAGAAAATAGTGAGCATTTATTAAATCCTGCAGACGTTTTTGAAGAATTAATAAGGAAAATATTATAGATGGACAAAATAGATAAAATTATAATAGCAATAATTTTTGTATTATTTTCAGTTATATTCTTTTTTTTGAAGTTAACTTATGACGATTCTTTTTATGGGAATTCTATAACTTTTCTTTCTATAACAATAGGTTTTACAATGACAAGTTTGTCGATTCTTTATAATACAGATAGCGTAAAAAAGCTTGCAAAATCTAAAGATGCAGAAAAGAAAAATTACACTGTTTTACATAGATTGGGTGCATATTATTATATACAAATAAATTTTTCAGTGTTTTTAATTTTATTTTATCAAATTGAAAAATTATTAATTAACAAATTTGAAGTATTAAATATAATATCTTTTATAAATTTCCCTTTGTTACTATGTAATTGCTTTTTAACGATTATTTTGGTTAAGTTTTTTATAAAATTATTTACACATCCAAATTTTGGAAAGGAAACATAAATGCAAGTAACATACACAGAACAATCTTATGAAAATTCAGTAATAGAGTTATTCAAAAATATGGGTTATACGCACGTTTATGGTCCTGATATTGAAACTCGTGATTTTCATTGTCCTTTGTATGAAGATATTTTGCTTGATTATATCCACAGATTAAACAAAAAAGCACCAGAAGATGCTATTCAAGATGCGCTGTTTAAGCTTAAAAACATAGACAACAACAACCTATTACAACAAAACATGGTTTTTATGGAATATCTGCAAAATGGTATTGAAGCTCGTTATATGGAAAACGGCGAGCAACGTTCAACTATAATCTATCTTGTAGATTACAAAAATCCTGATAACAACTCATTTATCGTTGCTAATCAATGGACTTTTATTGAGAACTCAGAAAAAAGACCTGATGTTTTGATTTTTATAAACGGTATGCCTGTTGTTTTATTTGAACTAAAATCTCCATCAAGAGAAGAAACAGATGCATCTGCAGCATATAGACAAATCAAAAACTATATGAAAGAAATTCCGTC
The DNA here is from genome assembly GCA_017560095.1 of Candidatus Gastranaerophilales bacterium. Lineage (GTDB taxonomy): Bacteria > Cyanobacteriota > Vampirovibrionia > Gastranaerophilales > Gastranaerophilaceae > RUG14156. The sequence continues at coordinate 15,546 of JAFYOU010000025.1, read as the reverse complement.
AATGTTTACCTATAACGCAATTTGCGTTATGTCTGATTTGTTAGAATCAAGAGCCGGAACAATAACTTCTGGTGAAGATAGATATATGGAATGGAAAACCAAAGATGGCAACTACGAAAACACTCAATACGCACAGTTTGATACATTTATTGAGGGTATTTTTACAAAAGAAAGATTACTTGATATTTTAAAAAACTTTATCTGCTTCAATAAAGATGGAGCTGATAGTTTTAAAATTTTAGCAGGATATCATCAATATTTTGCTGTTAAAAAAGCTATTGAATCAACAAAGCACGCAACAGAAACTGACGGTAGAGGTGGGGTTTTCTGGCATACACAAGGTAGTGGCAAATCTTTATCTATGGTGTTTTATGCTCATCTTTTACAAGAAGCATTAAACAGTCCAACAATTGTTGTTTTAACCGACAGAAATGATTTAGATAATCAACTTTATGGTCAATTCTCAAGATGCCAAGATTTTTTAAGACAAGTCCCTGTTCAAGCTGAAAGTAGAGAAAACTTAAAAGAACTCCTAAATGGCAGAGAAGCTAACGGTATTATCTTTACCACAATGCAAAAGTTCGAAGAATCTGATGAGCCTCTATCAGAACGTCGCAATATTATTGTTATGGCTGATGAAGCACATAGAGGACAGTATGGTTTTGCTGAAAAAGTTGATGATAAAACGGGAAAAATTAAAACAGGCGCAGCAAGAATTATTAGAAACTGTTTGCCTAATGCAACTTATATCGGTTTTACAGGAACACCAATTTCGGTTAAAGACAGAAATACAAGAGAAGTTTTTGGGGATTATATCGATATCTACGATATGACTCAAGCAGTTGAAGATGGTGCAACTCGTCCTGTTTATTACGAAAGTAGAGTTATTAAACTTCAACTAGACCCTGCAACATTAGCTTTAATTGATAAAGAATATGAGTTAATGGCTTTAAATGCTGATGCTGAAGTCGTTGAGAAAAGTAAGCGTCAATTAGCTAATTTTGAAGAAGTTTTAGGTAATGAAAATACAATAAATTCGCTTGTTGATGATATTTTAAAACACTACGAAGAAAATAGAGAAAATTTATTGACAGGCAAAGCTATGATTGTTGCTTATTCTCGACCAATTGCGATGAAAATTTATCGTAGAATTTTAGAGCTCCGTCCAGATTGGGCAGAGAAAAATCGAGAAAAAATTGCAGTTGTAATGACATCTGATAACAATGACCCAGAGGATTGGAGAGATGTTGTAGGTAATAAAACATATAAAAACGAACTTGCAAAAAAATTTAAAGATAACAATGACCCACTAAAAATCGCAATTGTTGTTGATATGTGGCTTACTGGTTTTGATGTCCCATCATTGGTAACAATGTATGTTTATAAGCCAATGTCTGGTTACAATTTAATGCAAGCAATCGCAAGAGTTAACAGGGTGTTCAGAGATAAAGAGGGCGGTTTAATCGTTGATTATGTTGGAATTGCAACTGCATTAAAACAAGCAATGAATGATTACACAGTAAGAGATAGAAAAAATTACGGCAATATGGATATTTCTAAAATGTCTTATCCGAAATTCAAAGAAAAATTAGAAGTTTGCCGTGATTTATTACATGGCTTTGATTATTCTAAATTTGTAACTGGTTCCGATTTAGACAGAGCAAAAACAATTAGTGGAGCTGTTAACTTCTTGATTGCTCCAGAAATGCAAGATAGAAAAGATTTATTCCAAAAAGAAGCATTATATTTGCATCAAGCATTGTCTTTATGTTCTTCTATAGCACAAGATGATGAAAGAATTGAAGCAGCTTTCTTTGAATCAGTAAGAGTTTTAATCGGAAGATTAACAAATACAGGAATAGGTAAGAAAATTTCTCTACCAGAAATGAATGCTAAAATAAGTGAACTTTTAAAACAAAGCATTAGAAGCGAAGGTGTTATAAATTTATTCTCTGATGTTAAAGAAGAATTTTCACTATTCGATCCAAAATTTTTGGAAGAAATAGCAAAGATGAAAGAAAAGAATCTTGCAGTAGAAATTCTGAAAAAACTTCTAGCAGAACAACTTTCTGTTTACAGAAGAACAAATGTTGTAAAATCTGAAAAATTTAGTGAAATGATGCAAATGGCAATTAATAAGTACATAAATGGACTTATTACAAATGCAGAAGTTATTGAAGAACTTCTTAAAATGGCGAAAGAGATTGCTGATACAACAACAATACCAGGTTTAACAGATGAAGAAATAGCGTTTTATGATGCGTTGACCAAACCACAAGCCGTTAAAGATGTTTATGAAAATGAAGAGTTAGTTGCGATGACTAAAGAATTAACAGAGGCTCTTCGCAAAAATAAAACAATTGATTGGCAGAAAAAAGAATCTGCTAGAGCATTAATGAGAAAAAGCATAAAAAGATTACTAAAAAAATACAATTATCCACCAGAAAACCAGGAAGATGCATTACTAACTGTAATGACACAATGTGAATTATGGACTGATAATTTGATGGAAGTATAAGGTTTGCTTATGGCTAAAGCAGTTATTGGCAAATGTAAATATTGTGGTCAAGAAAAGAAGTTAATAAAAGCTCATATTATTCCAAAAAGTTTTTATTTAGGGCTAAAAGACGATAGATACTTGTGTATAAATTCGCAAAATTGCAAATATACGATTCAACAACAGGGTGGATATGATTCAAATATCTTATGTGGGGACTGTGATAATCATGTTTTAGGTGCGTTTGATAAAGAAGGCTATAAGATATTATTTGATGATTTTAGTAAATATAAATATGAGTATTTGCATCCTCAAAAAATATATCAACTAGATAATAGTTGCTACGATTATCGCAAATTAAGAAAATTTTTTATTTCTATTTTATGGCGTGCATCTATTTCTACATTAGAAGAATGTTCAAATATAAATTTGGGTGGATATGAGAAAAAAGCTCTTGAGATATTAAAGGATGTAAAAGAACACGAGAAATTATTTAAAATTTTAATTTATAAAAATTGCTACACAGAAGATATTAATCAAGAAGTCCTTATAGCAAAAGGAAAAACTTCAAAATATAAGAAATATGTTGTTCAAATGGCTGGTTATCGTATTGAAATAATGGTGGATTCTAGCAGAGTTAGCAAACAATATAAACAACGATACGAAAAATATTTTTTAAATCCTGAATTTGCTCATATTATAGAAACACCGGAAGTCTCTTGGAGGATTAATAAAGAATATAATTCTAGAATGTATAAAATGTATGAACAAGGTTTTATTCCGCCAAAACCATCGGGTATCAAATAAAACTTGACTTCCAAGTACTTCCAAGTGATGTATATCACAACCTAAAAGAAGGTTGTGTATGGAAGAAAGATTTGTTATTAAAAGAAAAAGTTTTTAAGAAGCTTGAACGATGTACTGAAGTTATCAAAGTTAATATGTTTTTATAAATTTTCAAAAGCCGCAAATAAACGACTCGAAATATTTTTTATGTCCAAATGATACAAGTTCATTTAAATAACTTGATACCAAAGCTTAAAAGAGTGATTAATGTTATAGCTTGAAAGGAACAACATATGGCAGAAAAAGATTATCACTTATACGGAATAAAAGTTTTAAATTTAAAAACACAAGAAATAGGTTTGTTGATTTGTACTTGGAAAAATAAATTTGCTGACGCTGAAATAGACTTCGCAACCTGTGTTGATAAACAAGGTAAAAGGTACAATATTGAACTTGATAATATCAGAGGGTTTGAAGATGATATGGCGAAATAGGAGAACCCGCGAAACTCTTAAAATTGGATACAAGGAATTTAGAAAAGAATTTGCAAAAGAGATTCAAGTGTCATTCGAAAGTTTTAGAAAAACAGAATTAAACAAATCCTTTTATCCTCATAAAGACGATAGCTCAATAGAATTCAACTACCACTCCCAATTCCAATGGAACTTTAATCACTTTGGAAATTCTGTTTGGTATATTTAGCAGATGTAACTATTCTTCACTAAAGAAATCTTCATCAAGTTTTTTAATTTCGATTTTAGTTTTTGTTTGCACGCCAACATTGTGCTTTATCATCAAACGAGTTAATTCATCGCCATCAACCAATCTGATCACTTTACCTTGCAGTGAAGCCGCTTTTCTTTTAGCTTTTTCGTCAAAGTAACTTGTAGTAATAAAAACACCTTTTCTTACTGGGGAACATCCTAGAGCGCCAGCAAAATTCTGCATTTCTTTTTCATTAACTTTATTATCAGAGTACCTTTTAGCTTGAAGATATATTTTTTCTAACCCTAATTCATCTTCATCAATAATTCCATCAATCCCGCCATCATGACTTAATTTAGTCATTTTGCCAACGCCGTAATTCATTTTTTCCATAAGAATTAAAACTATTTCTTCAAATCTAACAGGGTCAACATTTTTTAATTTTTCAAGTAATTCTATTTGTAAATTATCCTTATATAACTCTTGCGCGTGAGCTAACATTTCGTCAGGAGTTTCACTTTTACTTTCGGAATCACTCTTTTCGCTATTATTCTTTTTGCTTTTATTTTCAAAATTTATAAAATCATCGTATTGTTTTAAGTATGCAAGCATATTGTCTGGTTTGTCTTTTAATGCTTTTTTGCCACGTTCATTTATAGAAAAGAACGCTCTTTTGGGGCTGTCTATTAATTTTGCAGCTTTTAAATAAGTTCTAGCCCAACCCACACGACCATAAAACAGTTTGCCACCACTTGGGATTTCTATAGACAATTCTTCGTCAGTTAATTTATATTTTCTGCCTAGAATATCTACAATTTCTTTTAAACTATGCTCATTTTCATCTGATAAAACTTCTAAAACAGGAAACATTAATTCATTATATTTTGGAATTGCCATACTTCACCTCTTTTTCATTAGAGTATCATATTTTACGTCTGTTGAATATAGAAATTTAAGTTTTGTTTAACAGCTTTTTAGCAAAATTCTTTATTTTCTCCGCACCATCTAAACGAAGCCAATAAGTGTTTTGACCTATATGTTTAATTTTTACTCCGCATGATTTGCGGAGTAAATGTTATTATCACTACGTGACCAACTCTTTAAAATTTTATCGTATAGCTTTCTCCTACTTAGAGTTCATTCTTTAATCTGTAATACTCGTTTGTAGAACCATATCTGCCATGATTATCAACTTTGAGTGTTTTATCACAAAATACAAAATTTTTATTAGGTTTAAATAAATTCTTGTAAACTCTAAAACGATTGTAAGCGTCTCTTGTAACTACTAACACATCCTCTAAATCTGTTTCTGTAAGTCTAATTTGCTCACTTGTATCAAGCTTATTAATTACATTAACCTCAACCAACTTTTTAATATCATCAATATTTTGTTCTTCTACCATTTTTACAAAATCTTTTAAAGTTAACTTTTTGTTGTTTCTTTCATCTGTATATAGAAAAGCAAAAAGTTGCAAAAGTGTTTTAAGTACTAAATATTCTTTTTTATTGTAGCAACCTTTTTTTGAATTCGGCCCGAATATACTATGACATGTTAAACAACGGTAGCGGCCTTTATCATGTTTTACAGCAGTCATTCTTCCACATTTTTCACATTTATATCGCTTAGGTTGACGCTTAATTTTTTGCATTTTTGCCATATTTTGTCCCTTTTTTTGAATTTATATCACCTTTTTAATTAAAAGGTGAAAATAGGTGATTTGTCAATACCTTACGCCGGCAAGGGTTTCAAGCCAATTCCTTGTCTTCGTTTTGTATGTTATCGGGTCCTTTAAATTAAATAAGATCGGACGAGCCGGTCGGTTCAGAATTTCTGGACGTAGTTTAACAAAAGGAGATTGATATGTCAACCAATGACACAAATCCTGAGGCAATCGTAAATGCCCTTAAACATTACGAGCAAACAATCAAAGAAGCTAACACTAGCTCGAACAACTTGAAGTTGATTAGTATTCATTTATTACTCTCTTCAAACAAGAAATTTCGCAAGCACAGTAAAAAACAGCTTGAAAAGTTGAAACGCAGTATTAAAAAATTCGGCTTCACAATGCCAATTATTGTGAATGAGAATTGTGAAATTATTGCGGGCGAGCTTAGGTTACAAGCCGCCAAAGATCTAAAAATGGAATCTGTTCCTGTAATCATTTTAGACAATGTCTCAGAAGAAGAGGCAAGAGCTATTAGAATTCTAGACAATAGAATTGCTGAAGATGCTGAATGGGACTATTCCTTTTTAAAGGAAGAACTTGATGATCTTTTTAAATTCAGCTATGAATTAGAAGACTTCGGGTTTGAGACAATCGATTACGATAAAATCTTTATCCAGAATGATCCAGATGAAAAACAAGTACATTCAGGCGAAGATGATGATGAAAGTTGGCTTGATGCAAATATTCCAAAACAAGCAAAGATTGGTGACTTGTGGCGTCTTGGAGACCACTTTATTATATGCGGCGATTCATTAGATGAAAAAGTCTATGTGGTTTTAATGCAGGGTGAATTAGCTCAAATTGTAGTAACTGACCCACCATATAATTGCCCAATAGATAAATATGTCTGTGGACTTGGAAAAATTAAACACGAAGAGTTCGCAATGGCTTCTGGTGAGATGACAGATGCTGAGTTTGCCCAATTTTTGTATAAATTTATGGAGAATGTGGTCAAATTTTCAACAGATGGCTCACTTTCATACATTTTTATGGATTGGAAAGGTATTAATACCTTAATCAACGAAGCATTAAAACTCTACCATTCAATGATAAACCTTGCCGTTTGGAATAAAGGCGTTGGTGGAATGGGTGGATTCCTAAGGAGCCAACATGAATTAGTTGGTATTTTTAAAAATGGTAGAGGCAAACATCAAAACCACATACAGCTTAGTAAATATGGTAGATATAGAACAAATGTTTGGGATTACCCAGGGGTTAGAGCAACCAACCCGAGTTCGTTGGAACTGCTGAAACTGCATCCTACATGCAAAAATACCGCAATGTTACAGGATATATTAATTGACGCAAGCATGAAAAACGAGATAGTTCTAGACTGCTTTGGTGGTTCGGGTTCAACACTTATTGCTGCAGAGCGTGCTAAACGTAGAGCTCGTTTAATTGAACTCAACCCTCGTTATGTCGACGTAACTATATGGCGTTGGGAGCAAGAAACAGGTAAAAAAGCTAAATTAATTAAAAACATGGAGGAGAATAAAAATGAACAATAAGGAAAAATTAGAAAAATTAAAAGAGATTGTAGAGGGCAATGTTGGTTATAAAAAACCACCGAAGCACAGTCAGTTTAAAAAAGGGCAATCAGGTAATCCTTCTGGTAGAAAGAAAAAGATTGTTCCAAAATCTTTGTATGAAGCCTTTACGATGCAATTAAATGAAACTAAAAGTATAAAAACAGAAAATGGTGCATCGCAAAAGTTTACGATGTTGGAAATAATGATGAAAAAGTCAATTCAAGATGCGATACAAAAAGATGGACCATCACGAAAATTCTTTTTCGATCATTTCTTAAAAACTGACATCGAATTTGCATACAAAAATATTATAGAAAGATCTGAAAGACAGAGTAAACAAGACCAAATTGATCAAGAAATAAAAATGTCGTTATTGGCAAAACTTGAAGAATTAATCAAGGGAGAGGAAAATACCCCTTAAAAATCTGTTGTAATGCAAGTCTAAATTCCCTGTTCTTTAAAAAACAGGGAATTTGCTTTAAAGACAATAATAGTAACTGTTTTCAATTGTGAAAATCTAAAAAATATTGTAAAATCCCTGTTTTTTGAATTTAGCAGGGAATTTTCCTCTTAATAGGATAACAAAAACAGCCTAAAACTCTTATTACAAGAGCCTCTCGCACCACAGACTACACTCACCACCAAAAAAGACCGAGTAATATCGGTCTTTTTTATTGCTATAAATTTTTCATGCTATATAATAATCTTCCTTTCTTATAAATCATAAGGAATAGTAAATTCAAAGATATTTCTGTTTTCTTCAAAGCTTATTGCGCCAATTTCTCCATTATGAGCATTTACTATTTGTTTTGATAAATATAGTCCCAATCCAACACCTATTTTATTATACTTAGCTGCGTGAGTTACATATTTTTCAAATAAATTCTTCAATATAGATGGATTTATATATGGGCTAGCGCTTGCAATTTGCACTTTGACAAATTCTTTTTCTTTCAAAACGGCAACTTCGATATCCGTATCATTATAAGCATAGGTGATAGCATTTCCTACAAGATTTACTAAAACTCTTTTTATTTGCATTCTATCAAATCTTAAATTCTCAACATTTTCTGGAGCTTGGATACGAACTTTTATATTTTTTTCTTTTAATAAGGTTTCTAATTCTTGCCCAACATCTTCAATTAGTTCCAAAATATTAGAATTTTCTATATTTAAAGTGTAGTCACCATTTTCATATCTATAAGTACTTAATAAATTTGAAAGCATTTCATGCATATAAGTACAAGATTCTTTAACCAAAATCATCATATCCCTTTGGTCTTTATTAAGTTCTCCCATTGTATCTGCCAGTAACAAATCTAAAGCTTTTATTTGAGCAATTGTAGGGGTTTTTAAATCATGTGTTAATGTTGCTACATAAGTCTCTCTTTGGTCTAGAGCTTTTTTCTCGAGTTCTATATCTCTTGCTACACATAAAATCCCTGTAATATTTTTATTATTATCATAAATTGGACATTTCGTAACATTAAACCATCTAGTATCATTATTGTTTAGAGTAATTTTCTTATCACGGCTAATACAAGTTCTTTTACTTAAAATCTCATTATCTTCTTTTGCAATTTCATTAACTCGATTAGCTTCATAATCCCATTTATTTGCAAATTCTGAATCAGATAAGCCCAAGAAATCTTTCGCCATTGAGTTTTCATATGTAATATTTCCATTTAAATCTTTTAAATATGTCGCAACAGGCATTCCGTCTAAGATTGACCTTAACATTTGCTCTTTTCTTTCAAGTTCTTTTTGTAAAAACTCTGTTTGAGTGATATTTTTAGCAATTGTTAAAGTACCTTCAATTTCATCATTTACAATAATAGGAGTTATGAGAAGGTCATATTTTTGTTCGTTATAACCCATTACAATAGTTTTATTTACAGAGCTACCTTTAAGGACTTTTTCATTAATTTCTCTTAACGCTTTCGCATCTTTTGATGGTAAAAAGTCATAAGAATATTTTCCTCTAACTTTATCCATCGATAAATTAAACGTTTTGAGATATTGAGGGTTGCAATAGATATAATTACCATTTGTATCTCGATAGGAAATCAGCTCTTCGGCATTTTTGTATAATGCAAAAATAATTTCTTCTTGTTTAGAATATTTATGTTGTAATTTCTTTAATGTTTTTTGATTTTCAATATAAGTGTGTAATGTATAACAAGTGCAAATTAAAATCGCTACTGTAACAGGATGTAAATATACTTTTGGGTGCCAAGATATAAACACAATAATCATCGCGATTATCGCTTGTATAAAATTTTTATATTTAAACATAAAAGGTTTTTTAACAAATTTAGTCATTGAAAATTTCCTTTATAAATCATATTTTGTCGCTTTAACTGCAGCTTGAACTCTATCTGTTACAGACAGTTTTGTTAAAATGTTGCACACGTGAGCCTTTGCTGTATGTGTACTAATAATTAATTTATCAGCAATTTCAGTATTTGATAAGCCTTGAGTAAGAAGTTCTAAAACTTCTTTTTCTCTACTTGTTAAATTAAAATCATCTTTTGGTTTTAATTTTGCATTAACAAATGTTTGATTAATTATAGTTGCAATTTTTGGATGAATCCAAATACAACCTTTATTTGTATTTATAATTGCGTCATGTAAATCTTCAACTGAAATATCTTTTAGAGCATACGCATTAGCTCCAGATGCAAGACTTGATATAATTTCTTCTTGATTATCGTGGGATGTAAGCATAATAATTTTAGTATTCGGATATTTTTCTTTAATAATTTTTGTTGCTTCAATCCCTGTCATATAAGGTAAACCTATATCCATCAAAATCACATCTACAGAATTTTTTTCTAATGTTTTAATACATTCTTCTGCTGTTTCAAAATCATTTTTTATTTCTAAATCATCAAATTGTTCTAAGGCTTTTCTACAAGTTACCCTTGCTAAAAGATAATCTTCAACAATATATATTGATACTTTTTTATTCATGTCTTAATTCCTTTCTTAATATTTTTTGATAATAATAAAGATATAGTCATCTTGGCTATCCCCTAGTTGGGCTAATATATTTTATAAAATATATTTTTTTTATTTTCAACTTTCAAATTATCTAATATTTGAAAACATACATTTTCGAAGGTAAAAAACAAATAACATATGTTGTTCGTTTTTTTATTTTGTGAGATTATTTTTTATTATTAAAAAATTTTTTGGGTTATTTATGAAAGCTTTAGTTTACAACACAAATACTCTTAAAAAAATTCAACTCGTCGAAAAAGACGTTCCTACAATCATTCATCCGAAAGACGCTATTATTAAAATTAAACTTTCTGCGATTTGTACTAGCGATTTACATATCAAAAACGGTTTTATTCCTTTTGCAAAAGATTATACGACTCTCGGACACGAGTTTGTTGGCGAAATTGTCGCTATTGGGGATGATGTCAAAACTTTGAAAATCGGAGATAGAGTTTGCGTTAACTGCGAAACCTTTTGCGGAGAATGTTTTTTCTGCAAGCACGGTTTTATTAACAATTGCGAAATCGGTGGCTGGGAACTCGGTTGCAAAATTGACGGCGGTCAAGCTGAATTTGCTAGGATTCCTTTCGTAGACAATGGACTTACCAAACTTCCTGATAATGTTAGTTATGAAAATGCGCTTTTTGTCGGAGATATCTTATCTAGTGGTTACTTCGGCGCTGAAATGTGTGAAATCAAACAAAATGACACTATCGCCATCATTGGCGCTGGACCAGTTGGGCTTTGTGCTATGATGTGTGCAAAAATTTTTGGCGCAAAAAAAATTATTGCCATTGATATTGATGAAGATAGGCTTGAACTCGCTACAAAACAAGGTTTAGCTGATTTTACTTTCAACCCTAACTCTTGTGACATTGAAAAAGAAATCAATAATTTAACCCTAAAAAGAGGTGTCGATGGAGTTATTGAGTGTGCTGGTACTGCTGAAAGCTTTGAAATGAGCTGGAAAATTGCTCGTCCTAACGCTATTGTTGGCGTGGTTGCTATGTATGAAGAAGACCTCAAACTTCCTCTTCCTAAAATGTATGGCAAAAATCTTACTTTTAAAACAGGTGGTGTTGACGCTATTCATTGCAAAAAACTAGTAAAGCTAATTAGTGAAGGCAAAATTTCAACTGATTTTTTAATTACGCACAAGTTTAAGTTAGAAAATATCATTGACGCATACAAACTCTTTGAACAAAAACCGCAAGGATGTCTAAAAATAGCTATTTATTAAGTTTTTAGAGTCCTTTACTTTGTAACATTTTTACTAGCAAATTTTTTTATTTTCAGATGTTTAAAATCTGTATGCAAATTACTCCAATTAAACAATATTATCTTCTTAATCAATATCATACGAACAAAAAACAAGACAAATCTCAACCTCTAACCAACAATTTTGATTTGCCTAAACTTTGTGCTAATCAAATTTATTTTACTAGTAGCTTTTCAACAAAATCTGATAGGATTTTCTCCAATTTAAAAGATATTGAAGCTTTTTTTAAACAATGTTTTTCACCTGCAAAAGTTAAATTTATGGAAATTTGTGATGACTATTCTATCTACTTGTTCAACAAGCTTTACAACCAAGAGTGCTCAAAAGTCATCCTAAAAAAGGGCGAAAATCTCACCTACGCACTTACTGGACTTGAAGATAATAACTCTAAATTTGTTATAAAACTATCTAAAGTAGAACATAACAATCAGGAGTTTGTGCGTTTATCTTACTCTAAAGATGCTACCGAACCTAATGTATTATTGATTTCTCCTAATAAAATTTACGATAAAAAAAATCCAGATAAAATTTTATACAAAGAAGACTTGCTAAAAATACCTTCTATATCAATACTAGACGATGGTGGTAAAAAAATAGTTGATAACTTATTGAAATTCAAAGAATTTATTAATTTGCAGATTACAACAAATCCAAAAGAATATTTTTTAACTACATTAAAAAACAGCATTGATTTAATTGACAAAATGTCTGCTAAATTAGATACTCTTGATTTGCAGAAAAAACACGCAATTAAGCGTAGTTATTCTGGATATTTACCATTTCCAAGAAAGAAAACTTTTCAACTTATAGATACTAATTCAAATAAAATTAATACAACAAGCTATGCACTTATCCCTCATAGAGAAAATGAAACTAGTTATTACAGACTTCTTCAATTTAATAATATGGGTGAAATTGAAGATGCCTACCTTATTAGTCCAAAAAATGGAGTTGTAAAAAACTATTGTCAGCACAAAAAATTCAACTGGGCTTCTACGGCTCATACTACTCCTTCACCTATATTTATCCCTGAATTAGAATTACTAAACTCTAATTCATTTAAAATTTTGACAAAATATTACAATTTACTTGATAATTTTTCTAAATACATTGATAAAAACAAAAACCTTTCTTTAAAAACACTTCAAGAAGATTTCAATACAAACGATTCTATTAGGTACAACACTATAAAAACTGCGTTTTTGAATAAAATTCCTGAAATATTGACACCTTCTAATAAAACTTTTGAACTTTTTTTGAACGATAAAACAAAATACATTTTGTCAAAAGAAAATGATAACAATCTAGAGATAATAAAACTAATTTATGAAAACGATAATATAATTAAAGTAACCAAAATAGACACTAATACAGCTAAGATTTTGCAAACAGCCCCTGATGGAAAAATATTATTCGATAACAAAAAAAATCCACTTTATATCAGCTCAAAAAGTAATGTTTTTAATTTTAAAACAAAACTTATGAAAGAATTTATACAAAACGCTCTTTTACAAAAAGACGTTAATTTAAGCGACACTTTACAAACTCAAATGCTCAACCTAAAAGAAACATATTTTTCTTCTGATGAAATTTGGAAAAAAATGAGCAAAACAAAAAAAACAGATTTCATAAAAATTTTTCCTTCTATTGTTGAAGCAAGAGGTAATACAGGAGAAATACGTTTCCAAATCCCTAACAAAGATTATCAACTTGGTTTAAAACCTCAAAAACTAAATTCTTCTGAATTTATGAGATTTAGCATTTATGACAAAGATGGCAAATTACAAAAAGCATTTTTGATGAATAATTTTACTAATTTTGTTGACAACTATTGCACAAAAGGTTATACAAAAGATTCTATTTCACGAATTCCACCTAACATTATCCACAAAACAGAAGATCAAATTGTTAGTGAAAATATTCCAGAATTAATTCAGGAATACCTAATTGAACTTGAAAAATTCAACAAGGACGCTAGTGCATTTTCTATCGATAAAAGAATTAAATAAATTTGTAAAAATAGAAGGGTTACCCTCTTTTTTATTTATTTTTAGTTTCTACAAACACAAACTTTTTCAATATATAAGTAAATGGTATTATTGAAAGAATTGCGATTCCATAGATTTTGTATGCGTTTATATATGAACATAAAACCGATTGTTGCACCAATTGTTTATACATCATTATTTGAGCCATCATTCCTGCTGTTGCAACGTCATGGCCTAAAGATATAAACTGTGCCGTCATCATAGATACTCTTTCTGCAAATGGAGTGTATAAAGTAGTCATTTTATCTACCATATAACCTTGGTAAATTTGCGAATAACTAGACACCAAAAACCCAACAGAAGATGTACCAATTGCACAGCCAACATTTTTTATCAAATTTTGGATACTAGAAGCGTTTGTCATCTCTTGTTTTCCAACATTACAGAACAACAAAGTAGTACCTGGGATAATTACAGAAGTCATACCAATACCCAAGACAATATTTGGAATAATTACATTTGCCAAAGCTATATTCATGTTCAAATTTGAAAACATAAAACATCCTATTGAAAAAATTATCAAACCAAATAGCGCCTGTAATCTTAAATCAACTTTTTTATTTGATGCAATTGCCGTTAATATAACACCTGTAATTGTACCAAAACCCATTGGACCTGCTGCTAATCCACTTAAATATGAATCATAACCTAGCATATTCTGCAAAAATTGAGGCAATATCGCAATTGTGCCATAGGCAACACCAAACAATACAGTTAGCATCATTGTACCAACCGTAAAGTTCCAATTTTTAAATATTTTCAAATCCAATAATGGTTGTCTTGCTTTTAGTTCTCTCCAAATCAAAAGAATAAATGATATAACACTTACAATACCCAAGTTTCTAATATATTCAGAATCAAACCAACCGTTTTTCTGACCGTTATCTACCATTACTTGAAAACTTGCAATCCACATAATTAGCAAAAACATTCCTAAATGGTCAAATTTTGGACGCTTATTTACTTTCAAATACGGTGGATCTTCTATAAATAAACTAATCATTATAAATGCCGCTATACAAAATGGTATACTTATGAAAAATACGTAATTCCAAGATAAATTAGTAGTTAACCAGCCCCCAATAATTGGACCAATAATTGGGGCGATTGTAATACCTGTTGAAAATATTGCCATCGCTTTTGGTTGTTCATTTTTTGGGTAGCTTTCTAACAAAATAGCTTGTGATAAAGGAAGCAAACATCCGCCACCTAAACCCTGTAAAATTCTACCAAACAGCATAATTTCAAAATTTGGAGCAAGTCCACACAAAGCAGCAGAACCTCCAAACAAGGCTACGCAAAATAAGAAAAATCTTTTTCTACCAAATACCGAACAACACCAATCTGTTGCTGGCAATAATATACTACACGCAATTAAAAATATAGTAACAATCCACAAACTTTCATCATTCGAAATAGAATAACTACCTGCGATATATTTTAACGCTACGTTTGCAATTGAAGTGTTTAAAACCTCTACAAATGTTGCCAACATTACTGCAATTGTAATCAATAATAAACTGGCTTTTGGTTTCCACTCTTGTTCAATTACGGCTTGTGTCATGTTTTCTCTCCCATTCAAATTTATTTTATATAACTGAATTTTTTATTACAACAAAATGTTAGAGAAAAATTTACAATTAATTTTAAAAAAATTTATCCGCTTGGTGAATGTCTTTTTATTAAATTTTTTTTATTATTTAGGTATGTTTAACTCTCTTTGGTATAAAAGTTTAATAAAACCTACCCTAGCACCCCCCGATTGGATTTTTGCACCTGCTTGGGGAATACTTTATCTTATTATTTTAACTTCGTTTTTTGTTTTTCTTATTTCAAAACACGAAAATAAAAAATTTGGTTATTTATATTTCTTTATTCAATTGTTTTTGAATATTATTTGGACACCTATTTTCTTCAATATACAAAATATTGGGCTTGCTTTTTTAGTAATTTTACTTCTTGATATTTTTGT
>JAFYOU010000024.1 GCA_017560095.1 Candidatus Gastranaerophilales bacterium | reverse complement strand
GAAAGAGTGATTTGACTCATAATTAATTCGTTTAGTAATTAAACGAAGCACTGTCCAATTGTTGTTTCTTAAAAAATCAACAGGTATTTGTCGTTTGTATAAGCATCAATTAATTATTGGTTAGTATTCTATGAATTAA
This sequence comes from Candidatus Gastranaerophilales bacterium, assembly GCA_017560095.1. Taxonomy (GTDB): domain Bacteria; phylum Cyanobacteriota; class Vampirovibrionia; order Gastranaerophilales; family Gastranaerophilaceae; genus RUG14156. Next base: position 2,873 of record JAFYOU010000024.1, on the reverse strand, counting down.
GATTTTGTTTCTTTCTTTAGAAATTAAACTCTATCTTTAAACTAACATTTTTAATCGATAGATATGATATTCTGTTTTCAATGTGCAAGTTTATATATTTCGTAAACTTGTTTTGTGCAGGGCAAAAAAATATGTTTACTTCCTGCTTGCGACCCATTCCATAATGAAATCTTTTTGATTTCTGTCGCTTTTCTTACATTATCACGTCAATATTTTTTGTCAAATGTTTTATTTGAAAATTTTAAAAGAACTTAATGCTCTATTGGGAATTACTCAAAAGGTGAATTTGATAATTGAGTTGTTGTTAACTTTGTGAAATGTACAACCAAACTAAATCGCTTGGGTAATTATTATAGTACGCCATCAAAAAATAAAATCAAGTATCTTTTTTAATTTTATACTTTTATCTTTTTAAAGATTATGAACATTAGCTCTAGTCAAGGCAATATTCTTCCCATGAACCAGTCAATAAATCTCGTTCTTTTATCTTTTTTGCTTGCTTAATCCAGCAATCTTTTAATTTAATTTTTAACTCGAAGCATGAAGAACAATTATTGCAAAAAGCTTGAGCTACACTAGGCAAATGTCTTCTAGAAGGGTGTTCTTCAAAAGCATCAAAAGCTATCTCTTCTTCATGTCTAATATATGTTAAATCCATATTAATTTTTAATTTTGTTGGAATCAAAGCAATCTTTTTGCATTTTGGGCATTTTTTCACAGTAAAATATTTAGACAAAATTAAGCCTTCTTTTTCATCATAATTTTTGTCGTCATTTGAAAAGTTTATAACGGTAATAAAAATTTCATTATCAAATTGCGTTTTACAATAAGGATTAATTTGTCCCACTCCGATAACTTCAAACAATTCTATTGGAAGTTCTTTAGCCGACCATGCCTGTACTTTTGTTTTTGGTATCAAAAAATTTAACATAAAAATATAATACACCAGTTTAAATATATTGGAATAAAATTTACAAAAAATTATACACTAGGGTAAGAACCTAAAAACTTAAACAAATTACATGCTTTTCTGATTTCTGATAATGCAAGTAAAATTTCACTATAACCTTTGTCGATATCTACAAAGAAATTGTATTCACCAAAAACTTTTTTTGAAGGGCGAGATTCAATATACACTAAATTTAAATCATATTTTTTAAATATTTGAAGAACTTCCAACAGTGCTCCTGACTGATTTTTTGTATTAAAAACAATCGATGTTCTTGTTTTTTTACCAAAATCAATATCGCCTTTTGAAACCAAAATAAAGCGTGTTTTATTATCTTGGATGTTGCCGATATTAGCATCAATTAAATTATAGTTAAGCTTATTGCCAATTTCAAAAGAAGAAATTGCAGCATAAGATATATTCTTAAATAACAATTCCTTAGCTGCGGCAGCAGTTGATTTAGCTTCAATTAATTCAATTTTTTCATCAAAATTATTCAATATATATTTTGAACACTGGGCTAATGCTTGAGGATGAGAAATAATGTGTTTTATATTTTCCTTTTTGCCTTTTGAAAAAAGACAGTGTTTTATTTCAATTTCTGTTTGCAAATTAATTTGTACGCATGCATCCAACAGGGAATCAATGGTGGGTCTAACTATTCCCTCGATTGAATTTTCAATGGGAATTACTGCATAATTGCCAGTTTTTTCTACCATTTCAATAATCTTAACTATTGTTGAAATAGGAGTTAATTCGACTTTTTCATTCAAAACGTTAGCGATTTTTTCCGCACCAATTTCACTGTAAGTTCCGCTTGGCCCCAAAAAATATAATTTCCTCATTTATCCTAACCTTTTGATATCTCGCTCTATATCTTTTTTCTTAATTGATTCTCTTTTGTCGTACAATTTTTTACCTTTAGCTAATGCAATTTCGAGCTTTACCCAGCGCGCTGAAAAATGCATTTGAGTTGGAACAATTGTATATTTTTCTTGCTTGACTTTATTTAAAATTTTAAGAATTTCTTTTTTGTTTAAGAGAAGTTTCCGTTCTCGACGAGGTTCATGATTATATATATTTCCAAATTCATAAGGAGAAATATGACAATTAATCAAATAAGCCTCTAAGTTATCTGTAATTTTTATATAACTATCTTTGAGGTTTGCGCCATTTCTTCTAATTGACTTAATTTCAGTACCCAAAAGAGCAATCCCTGCTTCAAACTTATCAAACAACAAGTAATCGAAATAAGCTTTCTTGTTTGATGAAATTATTTTATTTGCTTGCTTCTTATCATTTGCCATAGAAAAAGTATAGCGCAAGAAATATTATTTTAAAACATTTTGTTTAATACAGGTGCCATTACTTGTTAATTTTAGTATATTTTATTCCATTTGCAGTGCAATAGTCCTCAAAGGTCACATCAACCTCATCAGCAATTGTTACATCCCATCCTTGATTAACCTCACCCTCTAGCACAGGTTTGGGATTTTCTGGGTTGCCTTGGGGCCAAAATTTTTCACAAGCATGATACGATAAATTGGACATAGATTCTTGCATATTGTCTTTATACATAACTCTATATGTTGAACCAAATGAAATTCTTGAAATCATAATCTCACCCTTATAAATTATACTCCAGCATACAAAAATAGTAAATTTATTTATTTGCCTAATTTATCCATTTTTTGTAAACTTTTGTAAAAAAGCCCAGGATTAAATAAAGATAAACACATATAATGCCGTAAACATGTTAGACAAGTATTTGGTTCAAGGTGTGTAATGGCAGGAATTTCCAATAGGGAATATATCTTTTTAAATAATTATGAAGAACAATGCATACCAGCCTCTGCGCAAAATGATTCTGATACTCAAGAAGTAAATCAAGAATTACAACAAGAAAGCTATAATCCTTTTGATG
>JAFYOU010000023.1 GCA_017560095.1 Candidatus Gastranaerophilales bacterium | reverse complement strand
TGAAAATATTACTATATATATATTCTCAAGTAAATCAGAAGTTTTTGTAACATTTAATCCATCTACTTTTATATTTTTTCCTTGATCTTTTTTTAATAGAATTTCGACTTCTATTGGAAAAAGTTCCTTTTGTGCTTTTACTTTAATCTTACAGAAATCTTTGTCAAATTTTATCATTTCATTATCTTTAGATGTTCTAAAAGATTTTCCGATAGAAGACATAAAAATACCCTCAAGGAGATTTGTTTTTCCTTGAGCATTATTTCCTATTATAAAGTTTACATTTTTATTAAATTCTAAATTTAATGAATCGTAATTTCTAAAATTTATTAATTCTATCTCTTTTATATACATAAAATTTCCTTCTAAAAAAATCCGGCTCTATGGCCGGATTTTACTTTAGTGGCTAATTCTAACCGGTAAAACTAAATATTCAAAATAGTTGCCGCTAACAGGTTTTATTAAGCAAGGGCTTACATTTGTATTGAATAGCATTGTAACGTTTTCATCATCTACTGCTTTTAATACATCTATTAAATATTTTGAATTAAAACCAATAATTAAATCATTACCTTCTTTTGTAACTATAACTTCTTCTTTTACATTTCCTTCTTCAGATTCGGAAGTTATTTCTATATTATTATCTGTTATTTCTAATTTTATAAGATTATTTTTTCCTACTTTTGCAAGCAATGAAGCTCTTTCTACACTATCAAGAAAATCATTTTTATTCAAAACAACTCTTGTACTACTTTCAGCAGGAATTATTCTCTTATAATTCATAAACTCGCCTTCAAGCAATCTTACAACTATTTTTGTTCCATCCATAATAAAGACAGCTTTTTTCTGGCTTAATAACATTGTAACATCATCATTTTCAATATCGCTTTCAGTAATAATTCTGCTTATTTCATTTAATATCTTTGCAGGGATTATTATATTTTGCTTCTTTTTGTTTTTCATCAGTTCTCTTGTTATTGCCATTCTGAATCCATCAATAGCTATCATATTTAAGCTATTTTCATCCATTTCAACAAGAACACCTGTCATAGCCCCTTTATTCTCATCTATACTTGCAGAGAAAGAAGTCTTTTTTACCATTTCTTTTAGTATATCTTTATTAAATACTAGTTCTTCTGCATCGCTATCGGTAGGATTTATATTTGGAAACTCATCGGCAGGTAAACCAACTATATTAAATTCAGAATTTGAACATTTAATATTAACTTTACCATTAGTTTCTTCTAATGTTATATTTCCGTCAGGAAGCTTTCTTATAATATCACCAAATAATTTAGATAATACTACTATCTCACCAGCCTCACTATTTTCAACTTTTACTTTTTTTTCAATACTTATATCTAAGTCTGATGCAGACATTGTAAGCACGCCATTTTCATCTACTTTTAATAAAATTCCTTTTAATATAGGAATAGTTGTTCTTATAGTTACTGCTTTTGAAACAATATTTAATGCTTTTGTTAAAGTTTGTTGGTTGCAAGAAAATTTCATTATATTTCCTCCGTTTTTTTATTATTTATATTATTTGGTAGTAGTTGTAGTAGTAGGGCTTGTGGATAATGTGGAAAAGTCCTATACTCCTTGAAATTTCAGTTATTAACAGTTGTTAATAACTATGTGGATAAGTTTAGAATTAAATTATAATAATGTGTAAAACTTTTTATTAATATTTTATTCTTTAATTTCTTCTTTTATTAGATTTATAATTTCTTGTAAATTTTTATCTAATTTTAGATCATTCTCTATTTTATCACAAGCATGTATAACAGTGGTATAGTGTTTTCCTCCAAAACTCTGTCCTATTTTAGGGAATGAATAATCTGTCATTTCTCTAACTAGGTACATTGCTATCTGTCTTGGATATGCAATGTTGTTTGTTTTTTTGGAAGATTCCATATCTGACAATTTTATATTGTAATGTTTACAAACTGTCTTTTTTATTTTTTCTGGTGTTATTGTTATTTCAGAACCGGATAATATGTCTTTTAATACTCTTTTTGCGAAAGCTTTATCAGGTTTTTCCTTCAATAATTGTGAGAAAGATACAACTCTTGTTAGAGCTCCTTCTAATTCTCTAATATTATCTTTAACTTTTTCTGCTATTAAACATATAACATCATAGAAATCAGGGTTTTCATCTATATCTATTCCCATGTTTTCTGCTTTTTTAACAAGTATTGCAACTCTTGTTTCATAATCAGGTGGTTGAATATCTGCTATTAAGTTCCACTGGAAACGAGAACGCAGTCTTTCTTCCAAGTTTACTAATTTATTAGGTGCTCTATCACTTGAAATTATGATTTGTCTGTTTAAATCATATAGGGAATTGAAAGTATGGAAAAATTCTTCCTGAGTGTTTTCTTTTCCTTCTAAAAATTGAATATCGTCTATTAACAATACATCTACTTTTCTGTATTTAGACTTAAATTCGTTCATTTTCTTTTCTCTAAGAGCTTTAATTAGTTCGCTGGTGAACATTTCTGAAGAAACATATAAAACATTCAAGTCTGGATTATTTTCAAGCAAACATATACCCATAGCATGAAGTAAATGAGTCTTACCTAATCCTGATCCACCATATATAAATAGAGGATTATATGCTTCAGAAGGAGATTCAGCTACTGCAAGGGCTGCTGCATGCGCATACTTATTGCTATTCCCAACTACAAAATTTTCAAAGTTGTATTTAGGGTTAAAAATCTTTTCTCTATTAAATGTCTTCTTTTTTGGTTCTATTTTGACATTTTCATTGTTAATTTTTGCTTCTTCTAAATCATATTGCTCTGAACTTTTTAGAACAACACGAAAATCAGCATCTAAAACACTTTTGAATGCTGCTTCTAAAGTAGTCATATATCTATTTTTAATAGTTTTGATTATAAAATCATTTCTTTTATCATCAGAACTTATTTCTATGTATGCTATATTTAGATCTGTGTCTATTTTTCTTATATTCAAAGGTTTAAACCAAGTCTCAAAACTTATAGGTGTAACATTTTCACTTATCTTAGATAAAACCTTGTCCCAAATTTTTATATTCTTTCCCATAATAATTCCTACTTTTATTTTTTTGTATTTATATTTTATATAAAAAGTTATCCACAAGCAAGTATGAATTATAATATATTAAAAATTTAATGTTTTTATATAGTTTTCCATAGGGTGTGGATAACTTTGTGAACAATTTATATTTAAGTTGAAAAATCGTTGACATTTGAACATTTATAAATTATAATATCAAGGCATATGTGTAGAATTGGAATTTAGATTTACACAGAACAATTATTTAGATATTGGAAAGGAGAACCTTAAAAATGAAGATGACTTATCAGCCAAAAAAGAGACAGAGAATGAAAGAACACGGTTTCAGAAAGAGAATGGCTACAAAGAACGGTAGAAACGTTTTAAAGAGAAGAAGAGCTAAGGGTAGAAAGAGACTTACAGTTTAATCTACACTAGGTAAAAAGGTAAAAAAATGCTGAAAAAAAATGTTTTGAGGAAAAATAAAGATTTTTCCAATATTTATAAAAAAGGAAAGTCGGTTGGAGATAGATTTGTAGTTCTTTTTTATCGTCCTAACGGTCTTGACTATAACAGAACAGGGTTTTTAGCAAGTAAAAAAGTTGGTAATAGTGTCGAAAGAAACAGAGCTAGAAGATTAATGAAAGAAAGTTATCGCAAGCTTAGTTATGGATTGCCGATAGGATATGATTTTATTATCATAGCTAGAAACACTATTAACGGCAAAAAATGTGCAGATGTAGAGAAATCTCTAAAATCTGCATTTAGAAGAACCGGGGTTAAGTAGGAAAATGAAATTATTGAACAGATTTTTGAAGAAAATAATGATTCTTTTAATCAGATTTTATCAAATTTGTATTTCACCTCTTTTTCCACCTACCTGCAGGTTTGAGCCTACCTGTTCCACTTATTTTATCCAAGCATTGGAAAAATACGGAATATTTAAAGGCAGTTATTTAGGTATAAAACGAATTTTAAAGTGTCATCCCTGGCATGAAGGCGGGTATGATCCTTTAAAATAGTGGAGGAAATTAATGGGAATTTTTGCAAAACCTTTAGGATATTTACTAAGTTGGCTTTACGACATTATT
>JAFYOU010000022.1 GCA_017560095.1 Candidatus Gastranaerophilales bacterium | reverse complement strand
GGGACTGTTAAAAATCTCACTGGTTTTCCATAATTTTCATGTGTCTTTCGATGACATTTTTTTCCATCCATTTTATGTTGTTTAATCTGATTCTGTTCATTGCTCCTTCGACAGTTCGGTAAATTCTTTTGATTTTTCCAGGAAATGTGACTTTATAGAACAATTCAACCAAATTATTGGTTTTAGGTAATGATTCGTCTTTTGTGAATGCTAATGCTTTTTCAATCTTCTTTAATAAATTTTTTAAGAAATCCGTGATAAATTTTGGTAGTTCATCTTTTTTGTCCAATAATTTATTTATTTTGTTTATTCCTGTTTTATATGATTTTACATCGAAAATTTTCTTTATTCTTTCTTTATAGTAGAGTATTTGTGTTTTTTCGTTGTTATGTTTGCTTAATTTTTGTTTATATTCTGAGTTTTCTCTTTTTAGGTTTTTTCGGTTTTTAATGTTTTTTTGAGCTTTTTTGTCTTTTTTTGGTGGTCTACCATGTTTGTATGGGTATTGTGTTTTTAATTTTTGTATTTTTTGGTTGTTTTCTTCTATTTTCTTTTTATGGTTTTTTATTTTTCTTTCGAGTGTGTTGATTCTTTTGTTTATGGGTTTCATTAGGTTTTCCATGATGTGGAATCTGCATAATTGGTGTTTTGCTCCGATTTCATCTATTATTTGGGGATATGCGTTATATCCGTCTGTTATTATGGTATCTAATGGGAATCCGGTTAGTGAGGTTATTAGAAATGATTTAATATATTCTTTGTTGAATTGATCTCTGGTGATTAGAATGTCATTGATTATTATTCTTGTATGGGCGTCAATTAAGCTTAATCGTACATAAACTTCTTTATTTATTTTAATATATTCCTCATCGTAATGGTATTTTCCACTAGGTTTTATTTCTAATTTGTTTATTGTTTTCCATAGTTCTTGCTCTTTTTTTACTAAATTTATTTTACATGCTTCGCGTTCATAAAGATAAACGCTTTGTCGTGTGATATTTAAGTCATTTTTTTCATTGATTAAATCAGCAGTATTTTCATATGATGCATAAAAAATTTTACCTTGCATAAAACGGTAATTTTGAATATCAAGAGTATAACAGCAATATTTTTTAATATACTGAGGGATCATGGTTGTGATGTATTTTATGCTGTTTTTACTGTAGTAATAGTATGTTTGCTTATAGATTTCATGTTTTTTATTTAATTTTATCTTAGTTCGACCATTCTTTTTTAGATTAATAGAATTATCTTCAATCATTTCCCTATAATCGAATATTGTAATCTCCATTTCTTCATCCATAATATCTATAAATGATTCAACGATTTTCAGAGGCATTAGATTAGATATGTAAAGATTTTTTCCACTGCCACAAATGCAAAATTTTTTAAGTTCTTCCACACAATTAATAATTGTGGGCGATTTTTGGGATTTCATAATATAAAATTGTCCCACATACAATTTAAACTTATTTATGAGCTTTAAACTAAAAAATAAACTTTAAAAAATTATTATATTTCAATAACTTGATATTTATAAAAGTATATGTAAAATCACCCTCGTATTTCAAGAATTAATTAAATTAAAAGTAGCATCAATAATTATAACAGTGTTATAATTTAATTGCATTAAATGAAAAGAAACTTATCATTTAATTAAAGAAAAATTAAAGGAATAAACTTCTTTTTTAATATAAAATATAGCTAACCAGTGAGATTTTTAACAGTCCCTTATGGTGTGAAGGATGCGGTTTTCAGCTAGATATTGAAGGATATAAAAGCTGGGAAGAGGTAACAAAGGAAAAGGATGATGATTTCTAGCCTAAAAAATCAATCAATCCACTACAGTCAGGATTCAGGTATCTGCT
>JAFYOU010000021.1 GCA_017560095.1 Candidatus Gastranaerophilales bacterium | reverse complement strand
GTCATCTAAGGTCTACGTGCTTGGCACCGGCTCAACGCAGCTGCCATCGCACTTCGCACAGCAAGCCGCTCATCTTCGCTCGTTAAACTGTCGTTAAACTCGCTCGATTCGGGTTTTTTCTTCTAAATATTTCATTAATCCAATAGCCAATTGATCAGGACAACTAGTCATTTTAGCCCCACAGCGTATTCCCTTTAATCTTTCAATAACATCAGTTATTTTCATACCACGAGCTAATTTATCCAATCCTTGAAGATTTCCATTACACCCACCGATAAATTCAATATTTTGAATAATATCATCTTCAATTTCAATAATAATTTGCTTAGAGCAAGTCCCTACCGTATTATAAATTATTCTTTCCATTATTTTTCCTTCTCTTCTTTTAAAACATTCTAGCACACTATGCTATAATCTATCTATGTTTAAAATTAAAAAAATTAAAAATAAAACAGTTTATTATTCAAACATTTTGCCTGTTGAGCATTTTTTCACCACAAAAGAATTAGAAATTAAAGAAAATATAGATTTAATTGCAAGTTATCTTTCAATTAGGACCGAAAATCTTATAAAACCACAGCAAGTTCATAGTGACAATATTGAAATTGTTGATAACAAACAGGAATACCCATCTTGCGATGCTTTAATTTTAAAAGAAAAAGACAAAGCAATCTATCTCAATTTTGCAGATTGCACCCCCATAATTTTATATGATAAAAAACAAAATATAGGTTCAATTGCCCATGCTGGTTGGCGCGGAACAGCCCTTAAAATTGCGCCCAAAACACTAATCAAAATGAACTCAAATCCAAAAGATATAGTTGCCATAATCGGCCCTTGTATATCATTTGAGCATTTTGAAACATCTTTTGAAGTAATTGAACAACTAAAATCAACTATTGAAAATAAAAATGGATTATTTAAAAATAACTATGCTGATTTAAAAGGAATAAACAAAAGACAACTGGAAGAAATTGGTGTTAAAATTTTTGATATTTGCCCATTTTGCACAATAAAAGATAATGATAAATTCTTTTCCTATAGACTAGAAAATAAAACCGAAAAAAGACATAGCGCCTTAATTAAACTATAATTCATGTTTCTTTTTAATTTCTTCTTTTAAAATTTGTCTAAATACAATTGCCGGAAAATAATCGTCAACCATAGCATTAACACGATTCACGCAATCTAATGCTTCTCCCAAATTACCAATTAAATAATAGCACTGAGACAAAATTAAAAAAGCTTCAGGATCACAATAATACAATTTTAGTGTTTTCTTACAAAAAGTTATCGCCAAATCAAAATATCCGTTTGAATATAAAGCTCTTGCAATAAATTTATAACTTTCAGGATTAGCTTGATGTAAAATATCGCACATACTAACAATATTTTGAGTCCATTCAATTAATCCATTTTCCAAAAAAAGATTTATATAAATTTCAAGTTGAGCTCTTGTCTGAAAAAAGCTTAAATTTTTCTTGGGAACTTTTAAATTAATTAAATCCAAAACAGCCAAACCCCAAACACTGGCAGGAGAATAGCTGCAAGATTTTTTCCAATACTCAAAAGCCTTACTTTTATCTTTTAAAAGCAAAGAACAAAGTCCAGCAGAATAGTAATCTTGAATTTCATCAAAAATTTCCAAAGCTTCTTTGTATTTTCTTTGATAAAAATAATCTTTTGCAAGCTTAATTTGTGAGGTCATTTTTCTTAATTTTATTCATCATATCAAAGCCTGTTCCTGTTGGTTTTGTAGCTTTAATATTGCTAATTGCATCAATATCAACATGATGTGCTTGTTTATTTGATTTTTTAATTTCGTTATAAACTTCTTCTCTATAAATTTGAACATTGCTGGGAGCGTTTACTCCAATTTTAACAGTGTTCTTATAGCTTTCTAAAATAACAACTTCAATATTGTCGTTGATTATCAGTTTTTGGTTTACTTTCCTTGTTAAAATCAACATAAATTATTCACCTTCGCCTTCATTAAATAATTTATGTCTAACTTCAAATTCAGTATTTTTTAATATTATTTGCATTGCTTTTTTGTTAACAATATTAATTACAATCGGAGCAAGCATATTAATTGTAACTCCTTGAGGGTTTGATGATGGAATATTTGCAATATTACAAACAAAAACATCATCTCCACTTGTTATTTCAAGTTTTTGCGCTTCTTCGTCAGGAATATCAAACTGATAATCTATTCCAAAAAAACTACATAACGTAATTGGAAAAGCTAAATCCATATCTTCCATTGATTGCAACCATTTAAAAGGTGAATCGGGCTTATGATCAACTATTGCATATTGTTTCAAATCGCCAAAACCAATAATTGGACCAATAAAATCAAATATCGAATCTTTTGCTATTTCAAGCTCACCAAACTTACTTGTATTTATTTTAATTGTTTCTATTTCTTGAGTCATTTTATATACCGTAATTTAACATATTATTTTGCTGTGTCATTTGACTATACAACAACATTTTGGCCATTTCAGGATTAGAATTATTCATCATAACACTCATCATAGGATTATTCATCCCCATAACTCCATATTGATTGAATTGTTGCGCTTGTGCAATTGGATTAAATTGACTATATGGATTCATTCCAATTTTTGACAAAGTATCAAGCGCATTTGCAATCTCTTCATTTGTCGGCTTATTATATGAATGCAATTCACCTTTTGCCGCTGCTTCTTGTTGTTGTTGGTTTCTGATATACTCTTCTTCAACCATCTTTCTTTCCATTCTTTCGCGAGTAATTCTATCCATTGCAGCAGGGTGGACTTTTTTACCAGACATAATGAATAAATCCATATCATCTAACTCATCTTCACCTTGTTCATTAGCCCCTTTTGGCAAACAAATAGAATTATTTGGATTTTCTAAACAATCTATCGCTCTTTGAGAATAATAAGACAATGCAATATTTTCATCTTTTCTTACAACTTCATTATATAAAATTGTTGCTTCTTTTTTATAACCCAATCTTGTATAACACAATGCCAAATAATATTTCGCATATGTATTATTCTTTTCTACTTTAACCAACTCTTCTAAATCTTGCATTGAACCAACGTAATCACCTTTTTTATACTTAACAATAATAGGCTTTAAAGTTGGGGTTATCTTTGGGGCTTTTGGCGTAATATTATAAGTTGCAGCTGTTGCACTTAAGCTTGCAACCATAAAGGCAAATACAATTAATGATACAATTTTCTTCATAATAATCCTCTATTTTTTTAATGTTTACAACATTAATGACAATATATTTCATTATATCGCATTGAATACATTATTCTTAAGCCCAATAGAAATTTTTCCTCTAAACAGTTGAATTAAAAATAATGCATTATAGAGAATATTCCCAAAATAATATATAATTAAACTCATGAAAATTAAAATCAAAGAAGTTGCAAAAGAAAAAAAAGGTTATAGCCTCTATAAATTAGCCCAAATTATGAATATTCCACAACAAACAATTTATTCTTGGGCAAAAGGAAGAACTCAACCAACATATTTAAATTTAGATAAACTATGTGATGTACTCGGCTGTTCTGTTGGAGAACTATTAGAAGCCGAGCCAGTGCAAAATAAGTTGTTTTAATCTAAAAAGCGCTTGTCTAATGAACAAGCGCTTTTTATTAATATGAAAAATAATTTTATACGTGTCCTTGATTTGTTGCGTGGTCTAAATCTGCATTTTTATTATTTGCATTAACTTTGCCTTGAATTGTTCTTAAAGCTAATACACTCAAGCCTGCTACAGTTGCCAAAGTAGCAGCACCTTTATAATTTTTCAAATAATTTGTATATAATTTTTTAGGCAAGCTACCAATTGTTTTCAAATTATCAATAGGCGCTTTTGTAATCAATGATGGAATAAATTTAATTACGTTACAAGCACCTTTTGCAACATCTGTTACAGCGTTTCCAACAATTTGGAAAACATTAAAATTTTCAGCTTCTTTCAATGCTTTAGCTCCAATCGCAACTACTGTTGTAGCAACCACTCCTTCTGCAACACCTCTTGCAATGCCACCAGCAACACCTGTAACGTTATTCATTCCTTTGAAAAAATTAATTGCTGACTTTTTTGCTTTGCTATATGTTTTAGTAATAGAAAATTTCTCTTTTTGTGCTTCTTGTGTACTTATTTCAGATTTTTGTCCGGTATTTCCTTCAATAGCATTTTTTAAAGCAGGACTTTGTGCTTTGAAATTTGTATTTGCATTTTGCAATCTTGAAATCATATTACACCACCTTTTCAATTTCTATTAAACACCTAAAGCTTTAAAATTGCCTAAATAAAACAATTTCCTAATATCATTTTACAAAAATTTACAATAAAAATAAAGCTTTTTGATAAAGAAAATTAATATAATTTTTTTAAAAAAGGTATGATAATTGTAGTTAAAATTCCAACAATTATTAATGCAATAGTGCTTGCAGCTACTTGTTTATCTTTTTTTCTATCGGCGCACGCCGCAGTTCCAATCACATGACTGGCACTTCCTAAAGCCAAACCTATAACAACGTCATTTTTTATTTTTAAATATTTCAAAATCCTATGCCCAAATACCCCACCAAATACTCCGGTTAAAGCCACAACGACAGCCGTTATTTCACCATAGCCATTAATACCTTTAGATATTTCTAGCGCAATTGGCATAGTTGTTGATTTTGGAAGCATTGACATAATTATTCTAAAATCCGCTCCAAATAATTTTGCACAAAAATAAGTTGAAATAATTGCAGTTATTGTCGCTGTCAATAACGATAGATATAATGCGCGTTTATTTGTTAATAAAATATGATAATTTTTATACATTGGATAAGCCAAAGCAATTGTAGCAGGAGCAATTAAAAAAGATAAAATACTTGCTGATTCATTATATTTAATATAATCTATATCGAATATTTTTAAAATTAAAATTATCAAAACCCCAACGCTAATTATAATTGGAATTTTTAACTTAAAACGTTTAAAAATAAAAAATAAAGCTATAGTTATAATAAGGCCAAAAAGATTCATTTTTTCATCCTCCTTAGCCTTTGATATTTAATTATGTTATACGACAACAAGCCAACAACAACCATTACAAGAGTTGTAGTAATAATTATTGTCATAATAATAGCTAAAAAATTCTTTGAAATAATATCCGTATAAGCAATTACACCAACAAAAATTGGAATGAAAAATAAGATCATATTTTTCAACATGAAATTACAAAAACTTTCAATCCAAACTTCTTTAATAATTCCAATTTTTAACAATATAAAAAGAATAATAATTCCTAAAATTGGCGCAGGAAAAGCAATATGTGCCAAATCTAAAATAATTTTAGATAAATATAAAATTAAAAATATAATCCCTAAGCCAATTACAAAATTTTTCATAACAAAATAATTATATAACTAAAAAATTTCTCTTGATTCTTATTCTTCTTTGATACAAAATTGAGTCGTAGATTGAATTTTACTAAATTTAAGAGGAAATATGAATTTATATTTTATAGGGATAGCAATTTTAATTTTAGGTGCAATTTTTAGTTTATTTATTAAAAACCCATCCAATAAATTAAAAGCAATTTCTATTTTTTCAATTTTGGCAACATTAAACATTATAACCGCATCAATTAAAACATTTATAGCGGGTGCTAATGATATTATTTTTAATTTTGGCTCAGTTTTTCAAAATGTTCGATTTTCAATTGACAACATAAGTGCATTTTTTGCAATAATTATTGCATCCATGAGCACATTAGCCATAATTTATTCAAACGGATATTTAAAATCATACATTGAAAAAGGCAAAAATATTACAGCTCATTGCTTATTTTTAATTCTATTAATGGCTTCAATGCTTAGCGTTGTTGTATGTCAAAACGCACTAATGTTTTTAATTATATGGGAATTAATGTCTTTATCATCTTTCTTTCTTGTTATTTTTGAATACGAAGAAAAAAATGTTATAACTTCTGGCATTAAATATCTTGTTTATATGCATTTGAGCGTAATTTTTATAATTATCTTTTTTGCAATGCTTTCAATTCAAGTTCATAGTTTAGATTTTATTTATTTTTACGGTATTGCAAACAAAAATATTGAATTAGCTAATTTAATTTTTATATTTGGTTTTATTGGCTTTGGAATAAAAGCGGGCTTTGTTCCATTTCACAACTGGTTGCCCGATGCACACCCAAAAGCACCAACCCATGTAAGTGCTATGATGTCAGGAGTTATGATAAAAACTGGTATTTATGGAATAATTCGTGCTCTTGAAATTTGTTCTATTCCAAAATTAAATACAATTTATTTTATTCTCATTTTAGCCATTATTACCGCACTTTATGGAATAACATATGCCTCAGTTCAAAAAGACATTAAAAAAATGCTTGCTTATTCTTCTATTGAAAATATAGGAATAATCGGAATTGGACTTGGAATTTACCTATTAGCAACATACTATGAATATCCAACAGTAGCACTAATTGCACTTTGTGGAGCACTAGCTCATATTTTAAACCATTCAATTTTTAAAAGCCTATTATTTTTAAGTGCCGGAAGTATATACATCAAAACCCACACAAAAAATATGGAATTATTAGGTGGATTAATTAAAAAAATGCCAACTACAGCAGTTTGCTTCATTTTAGGTGGAATTTCAATTTGCGCACTTCCTCCATTTAATGGTTTTGTATCAGAATTTCTAATTTATATGAGTTTTATTAAAGCTCTTGATATGAACAATTTTGGAGTGTTTATTGTAACATTATTTGCACTTAGCTCATTAGCACTCGTTGGAACAATTGCAATTCTTTGTTTTACAAAAACAATAAGCATAAGTCTTTTAGGCGAACCAAGAAGTGAACATAGTGCAAATGAAGATAATCCTAAATCAATGCTAATTCCAATGGGAATTTTAGCTGGTTTTTGCTTGATTTTAGGTTTGTTTCCACAATTTGTTTTTAAATACACGCTTTTACCTGCTCAAATATTTATTGATTATGGTTGCGCTTGTAAACAAATTGCATTTTTATCGACAATTTCAAAATACTTGTTCGTATTTCTGAGTTTAATTATTTTATTTTTATTAGTTAAAAAATTAATTTCAAACAAATCTACAACATATTCAACTTGGGGTTGTGGATACAATAAACCAACAAGCAAAATGCAATATAGCGGAGCTTCATACACTAGTCCATTTTTAAATATAGTTAAACCATTGTTTAAAAGAACTCGCGACGTTAAAAAAGCAAAAGGGCTATTTCCAACTGACGCTCACTATGAAACTCGCGTTGATGATATCGAAGAAACATATATTATTAATCCAATTTTAAAATGGGACGAAAAATTATTATCTAAATTTGAAATTATTCAAAACGGAGATATACAACAATATATAAGATTTGGGCTAGCGTTTTTGGCTTTAGCTTTAATTGTGGCTATATTAATAATTTAAGGGAAAATATGATAGTAAAAATTTTAAATTTAATATTACTTTTAATTATTCCATTTTTAATGATTGGTATAATTAGAAAAACAAAAGCTTTTTGGGGGGCTAGATATGGCACAAGCATATTCCAACCATTTTACGATTTTATAAAATTAATGAAAAAAGATTCAATTTTTTCTTCTTCAACTACACTTTTATTTAAAATTGTACCCACAATCAGTTTTGCTTGTATAATTTTCGCAAGTTTATTTACTCCAATGATTATGGGCCAACCAATAATTAATATTCAAGGCGGATTAATTATTTTTGCTTATGCGCTTGGTTTATCTAAATTTATTTCCCTCCTTGCTTCAATGGAAACAGCAAGTAGCTTTGAGGGAATGGGAAGTAGTCGTGAAGCTTGTTTTACGACAATAATTGAGCCAGCATTTTTTATTGTAATCGCTTCAATTATGGCATTATGTAAAATCTATACTTTTGATAGCTTAAATCAAGTTATAGCTAATTCTGGTAGTTTAGGAATTTTGATTATCATTTTTGCAATAGCTTGTTTATCAATTATGTTAATCGTTGAAGGAGCAAGGGTACCTGTAGATGACCCAGCCACACATTTGGAATTAACAATGATTCATGAGGTAATGATTTTAGATAATTGTTCTCAAGAATTAGCAATAATTTCATATTCTGCTGCGGCTAAAATGTTTTTAATTTCAAGTTTAATCGCAACTTTAATTTTACCTTTAAATTTATCTTTATGGGCAAGCTTGGGAGCGTTTTTAGGAATAATGATTTTAATATCAATAATAATAGGTACGATTGAATCAGCAATTGCAAGACTTAGAATGAGCCATGTATTTGAATTTGTTTTTATTATGAGTTCACTTGCACTAGTTACAGCTTCATTAGTTGCGCTAAAATTATACGGAGTTTAAAATGGTCAACGGTTTAATAATTTTATTTGGTTTAACAATGCTTTATTTATCTACAACAAGTAGACTAAAAGCCCATGTAAATACACTTGCCATTCAGGGATTATTATTATTTTTAATTTGTGCAACCGATTTTTCTAATCACCCATGGCATACAATTACATTTTTAACTATTGAAACATTACTCGTTAAGGCAATTTTAATACCAATGTTTTTAAATAAAGTTCTAAAAAAAACTCATTCAAACAGAGACACAGATGCTAACGTTGCTCATTTTTATTGTCTTTTAATTTCAAGCGTAATTTTATTTGGTGGATTTATGTTATCTGTAATTGAAATTCCATCTTTATCTATGATTAACCCAATTTGTTTTGGAATAGCATTATCAACAATAATTATTAGTTTATGGCTAATTACAATTAAACATAAAATTTTATCAAACGTAATTGAATTTATCACAATGGAAAATGGAATATTCTTGCTTTCTCTTTCCGTTGCAAAAGAAATGCCAATTTTGGTTAACATTGGCGTGCTTTTAGATGTGTTTATTGCAATTTATATCTTGGGACTTTTTGTATCTCAAATCAACAAAGAACTTGGAGATATGGAAATTGCACACTTGTCAGACTTAAAGGATAGCGAATAATGATTAGTATAGTTTTAATTGCACCTATAATATTTTGTTTAATTTTATTATTTGCAAAAAATAATAAGTTAAATAACTTTTTTATGGTTTTATATTCAATAATCCATTTTATTTTAGGATTATTTTATTTTACAAAACCCGATTTAATTGGAAATAATCAGTATTTCAGCTTAAATAGCACCAATATAATCTTTTATATTGTTTTATCAATAGTTTATCTTGCTGTTAGTGTCTACAACATAGGCTATTCAAAAAATTTAGAAAGCGAATTCAAGCCTAAAAAAATGATGCATTATTCTGTAATGATACTTATTTTTGTTCTTTCTATGACAGGTGGAATTTTAGCCAATAACTTAGGTCTTGCCTGGATATTTATTGAAGGAACAACGTTAGCTAGTGCTTATTTAATTTATTTTAATAAAACAAAACATTCAATTGAAGCCGCTTGGAAATATGTTTTTATCTGCTCAATTGGTATTGCTTTAGCTTTTGTCGGAATTATTCTTTTAACAATTGCAACAGGAAACCTAAACTCGCTAAATTATAGCGATTTATTAGCCAACGCTCCAACATTTAGCAAATTTTGGTTAAATATTTCATTTGTATTTATTTTATTTGGAATAGGTACAAAAATGGGTCTTGCGCCGGTTCATTTTTGGCTGCCTGATGCACACGCCGAAGCTCCAAGCCCAATTTCAGCGCTATTATCTGCAACATTATTAAACTGTGCTTTTTTGATTATTCTAAATGTATATAGAATAATGCTTGCTTCATCTTCAATTGCTTATGCTAGAACACTTCTATTAGTTATGGGCTTTTTATCATTATTTATAACAAGCGTATTTTTATATCATGCAAAAAACTACAAAAGAATGCTTGCTTATTCTTCTATTGAAAATATGGGCATTTTAGCTATTGCAACTTCATTAGGAGGAATCGCATATTACGCTTTAATGATTCATTTAATTGGTCATTCTCTAATTAAAGCAAGCTTCTTTTTAACAAGCGGAAATGTTTTAGAATTATTTGAAACAAAAAGAATAAAATCAGTAAGAGCTTTGTTTTTAGTCGACAAAAAAACAAGCTGGCTTTGGGTTTTATCATTTTTAGGAATATGCGCATTTCCTCCTAGTATGTTATTTATAAGTGAATTTTTAATAGTTAAAACGTTTTTAATTCAAAAACATTTTGCACTATGCGCTTTATTTTTATTCTTATTAACCATTATTCTTTTTGCAATGGGAAGAGCGGTTATCAAAATGGCATATGGAGAAAAAACACCTGAAAAATTTGAGCGTGCAGTTTCAAATTTATCAAAATTAGATTTAACTATGTATATACCACAGGCTTGCTTATTGATACTTGCATTTATTTTAGGCGTATACATCCCAAAAATTCTTGATATTACTATAATTAATGGTCTGATTGGATAAGGAGAAGATATGAACTATTATGTTATGAAAAACAACCAAAGAATTAATCTTCTTGATATCCCGACAACTGATTTTACATCTCTAAGAGCTCAACTAATTGCAACAAACCTTCGCCCAATAGCATTCTTTGGCTCAGACTGGGGCGAAAACATCAAGCTTTTTGTAGCATTAGCAGATGATGAGAAGGGAGAAATTTTAGTAACTTCTTCTTTATTTCATAAATCAACCACAGAATACGAATCAATAACAAAAGAAAATTCGCAATATCATATGTTTGAACGCGAATTTTATGAACAATTTAAAATTAAGCCAATAGGCCATCCTTGGCTAAAACCCGTTAGAAAAAATCAAGATGATTATGAATTTTTTGAAATGCAAGGAGCTGAAACCCATCAAGTAGCTGTTGGCCCAATTCACGCTGGAGTTATTGAACCAGGGCATTTTAGATTTAATTGCCAAGGAGAAAAAGTTTATAACCTTGAAATTATGCTTGGCTATCAACATAGAGGTGCTGAAGATTTAATGGCTAAATCACCATCTAATCAATTAGCTGAATCAATCTGTGGGGATAGTGTTATAGCGTATTCCATGGCTTATTCTCAAGCAATTGAAGCTCTAAGTAATACAAAAGTCACTCCGAGAGCCGAAATAATAAGAAGAATAGCTCTTGAAATGGAACGTATTGCGATTCATATTGGTGATATGGGTGCAATTTTAGGCGATATTGCTTATTTAATGGGCAAAGAAACTTATGCCGTTACAAGAACTCTTGTAATCAACACAATGCTAGAAATTTCAGGAAGCAGATTTATTAGGGGTTTGACAACCGTAGGCGGTGTTAATTATGATATAAGTTCAGATATGTCTGATAAAATCATTTCAACTCTTAATTATGTTGAAAAAACAGTCGATAAAATGACAACTGCTGCACTAAATTCCTCAACAGTTATGTCAAGATTGGAAAAAACAGGAAATATCAGCCTTGAAACGGCACTTGAGTTAAATATGGTTGGCTTAATGGCTCGATCATGTGGAATTGAAATTGATTCAAGATTTGATTTTGATGATGTTTATTACAAAGGAGTTGAAAGAAAGCCATTTAAAGCAACAAATGATGCTTATTCAAGATTCAAAATAAGATACAAAGAAATAAAAGATTCAATTAGAATAGTTAAAAAATTACTTGAAAAGTTAAATAAATTAGGCAAGCAAGCACTAATCACAACGCCAAACTGCTTAATTCCAAACAGTTTTGTTCTTTCAATCGTTGAAGGATGGCGTGGTGAAGTAGTTCATATTATAACGACCAATGAAAGCGGAAAAATAAGCAGATATAAAATAAAAGATCCGTCTTTCAACAATTGGTGGGGATTATCTATGGCGGTTAGAAACAATGGAATATCTGATTTCCCATTATGCAACAAAGGTTTTGACTTATCCTATTGCGGATTTGATTTATAAGGATTAAATTATGTTTGAAACATTAAAAATGAAATTATGGCAAAAAAAGCAATATATTCCCGATATTAAAAACGCTCCAATGCGAGAACAATTTAGAGGTTTACCCAAGCTAACAAATTCTGTTTGTAATAGTTGCGAACAATGCATTAAGGCATGTCCAACAGGTGCTATATCCATTAACCCATTAAAAATTGATATGGCAAAATGTACGCTTTGTGGAGCTTGCAAAAACTTTTGTCAAGGCGCAATTGATTTTACAAATTTCTACAAATTAGGAACAGATAAGTCAGAAAAACTTATTGTGACAGAAGAAATTACGCCAGAAAAGTATTATGAACGTGCAATTGAAGTTAGAAAAGAAATTTATTCGATTTTCAATCGCTCAATTAAATTTCGCCAAGTTTCTGCTGGTGGTTGCAATGGTTGCGAAATGGAACTAAATGCAGCAGGTAACGCCAATTTCGATATGGGAAGATATGGAATAGATTTTGTAGCTTCGCCTCGTCATGCTGATGGAATAGTTATCACTGGGCCAATAACTAAAAATATGGCTTATGCTTTAGAAGACTGCTATAAATCAACACCTGATCCTAAAGTAGTTATTTTATGTGGAACTTGCGCTATTTCTGGCGGGGTTTTTAAAGATTCAACAGAATTAAACCGAGAATTTTTAGATAAATATAAAGTTGATCTTTATATCCCAGGATGCCCCGTTCATCCTTTAACTTTTATAAATGCAATTTTAGATTTTATAAGAAAAAAATAACGGCTAATAAAGCCGTTATTTTTTTATCTTTTATTTTTTATTCTTCTATTGATTCAGTTTCTTCGCTTGTTGATGCAACATCAAAGATATTTCCTTGCTCAACTCCTGCAATTTCTTCTTTTGCAGCAGCTACAAGTGTCTCTTTTTCTTCCTCATCATCTTTATCAGTATTTACAATTTTATTAACTGAAACAACAACATCATCGCCAACTAATGTTTGAACGCGAACACCTGTAGCTGGACGTCCTTGACGAGAAATATCTGCAGCTGAAACTCTTGTTACAACACCAGATGCAGTTACCACCATAATTTCATCATCTTCTTGAACAATTGATAAATCAACTAGTCTTGAAGAACTTGATTTAAATTTAGTTGCAATTAAGCCCATTCCGCCTCTATTTTGAGTTCTAAATTCAGAAATTTTTGAACGTTTTCCAAAACCATCTGATGTAATTACCAATAAATCAGCATCGTAATCTCTTGGAACAACGTCACATCCGATAATTTCATCACTTGAACGTAATTTCATAGAGTTAACTCCACGAGCAGATCTTCCCAATGGTCTTAAGTCTTCAATTGGGAATCTAATTGCCATACCGCAAGATGTACCAATTAAGATTTCATCATTGCCATTGGCTAATTTAACCCAATTCAATGTATCATTTTCTTCTAGACCAATTGCAATTAAGCCATTTCTTCTAATTGATGTGAAATTATCTAGCGAAATTCTCTTAATATAGCCTTTTTTAGTAAGCATAATTAAGTTTAGATTTTCTTTAAATTCAGACACTGGAACAATTGCTGTGATTTGTTCATCTTGTTCTAGTGGTAATACGTTTATGATTGGTAAACCTTTAGATTGTCTTGAGCCTTCTGGGAAATCATAAACAGATAACGAGTAAACAAGACCTTTAGATGAGAAGAACAAGACTTTATCATGCATCATAGCAGTAAAGAAATGTGCAACATCATCATCTTCTTTAGTCTTCATTCCGCCTTTTCCTCTTGTGGCTCTGTTTTGACGAACAAATGTGTCTAGCGAAATTCTCTTGATATAACCTTGACGAGTAATAAACACAGCCATTGAAGTATTTGGAGTTAAATCTTCAATTGTAACTTCGCCTTCTTCTGGAACGATTTGCGTTTTTCTTTCATCACCATATTTTTCTTTATCTTCATTTAATTCAACTTTGATAAGTTTTAAAATGTTTTCTCTTGAAGATAAAAGTTCTTCATATTCTGCAATTTTCTTCATTAATTCAGCGTGTTCTGCTCTGATTTTATCTTGCTCTAAACCAGTCAAACGTCTTAATTGCATTTCTAAAATTGCGTTTGCCTGTTCAATATCAAGACCAAAACGATTGATTAAACCGGCACGAGCAGTTTCTGTGTTTGGAGACTTTTTAATTAATTCAATTACTTCATCTAGCGAATTAAGCGCAATCATTAAGCCTTCTAAAATATGAGCTCTGCTTCGCGCTTTTTTCAAGAAGAACATTGTACGACGAGTAATTACATCAACCCTATGTTCAACAAATTCAGATAAAACTTCGTATAAGTTTAACAAGCGAGGTTGTTGACCAACTAGGGCAACCATGTTAAAACCAAAACTTGTAGAAAGTGCCGTTTGTTTATATAAATTATTTCTAACCACATCAGGTTTTGCGTCACGCTTAAGCTCGATAACGATTCTCATACCTTCTCTATCTGATTCATCTCGAAGGTCTGAAATACCTTTTAATTTATCATCTTTAACAAGTTCAGCAATTTTTCTAATTAATTCAGCTTTATTAACTTGATATGGAATTTCTGTTACAACAATTGCGCTTCTAGATTGTCTTCCGCCACTTGCTGGAAGCTCTTCAATAGATGAAACTGCACGCATTTTAATTGAACCACGACCGGTTTCATAAGCTTTTTTAATTTCAGATGTTCCAACAATTGTTGCTGCTGTAGGAAAATCTGGCCCTTTAATATGTTGCATTAAGCCTTCTGTAGTGATATTTGGATTATCAATTAACGCAATAACACCATCTACAACTTCATTTAAGTTATGAGGCGGGATATTTGTTGCCATACCAACCGCAATACCAGAGGTTCCGTTTAAAAGCAACATTGGTAATCTTGTTGGAAGTACTGAAGGTTCTTCTAGGGAACCATCAAAATTTGGAACGAATTTAACAGTTTCACAGTCAATATCAGCCAACATTGCAGTTGTAATTTTATGCATTCTTGCTTCTGTATAACGCATCGCAGCTGCGCCATCACCATCAACAGAACCAAAGTTGCCATGACCATCTACAGTTAAATATCTTGTTGAAAAGTCTTGTGCCATGCGCACCAATGCTTCATAAACAGATGAATCGCCGTGTGGGTGATATTTACCCAAAACTTCCCCAACGATACGAGCACACTTTTTAAATGGTTTATCTGGCATCATACCCAATTCATTCATAGCAAACAAAATTCTTCTATGAACAGGTTTTAAACCATCTCTAACATCAGGTAATGCACGTCCAACGATTACAGACATAGCATAATCGATATAACAGCGCTTCATTTCCTCTCTTATATTAACTGGAATAATTTTTCCATCATCAAATAAGCTTGTTTGAGCCAAAACTTAAAACTCCTTCCAAAATAGTCTATAATTATACATTTTACTATAAAAAAGAATCTAGTGCAAAAGGAGTTTTATTTTTATTCACATTCTATTCAAGGCAAGAAAGTTTGCAAATTTCAAAAAATTCATATGTATTTAAATATTCCAATAATTCTTTTTTTGTGCCATTAAACAACTGCACATCTTTAATCTGACCATTTTGTTTAAAAATCTTTGCAGATAAGATTCTATTTACATTTTTTATTCCGGGATTATTTTTATCATATTTACAACTAATGATAATTTCTGATAAATCAATTGTAGGGTCTAAGCTTTTAAACCTTTCCAAAATAGTTGCAAAATCACCATTTTCAGGAACTTCTCTTTCGCATCTTTCAGATAAATTCATTTGTATTTTTGCTAAATTTATATCTAACGGGTTAACTTCAAAAGATACTTTTCTATTTCCCATAAATATTTGTCCTTGTGGAATAAAATTTATTTTTTTGTCCATAAATGCACCTTTATATTAATATATTTACTTTTTAATTTCAATAAACATACAGTTTATTGATCTTACTTCTCAACAAACACTGCTCCAAAATCAATGATTTTGCCATTAATTATATTATGTGTCCCAAAAGCATCACCCGATAATACAGAATAATTATCCGTGTTTACATTACCGAAAGCTTCAGGAGCAACATCATCGGCCAAAAATTGAGTTACAAGAAAACCATCAGAAGTATAATTAGGTGAAACCCTCCCAAAATACATTCTTACAAAATCATTTGAATGCGCGTTTGCAAATAACCCAGTTTGAACCTCGATATGTTGTCCGTGAATATTTGAAACATCACCCATGCGCGCACTTCTTGTTTTTATATTAAATAATTTTAAACACATATCGATAGCACCATCCATAGATATTTTATACCCTGTACCAAATTCACCACTACCTAATTTTTTAACTGCAACATCTTTTCCTAATATTTCAGACATTTTTAAAGCAAACAAATCAATATCATTACTTGTTTGAAATTCGCTAATCGCAGCATATATATCATCAATTACTTTTTCTTGATTGCCAGTTGCCACATTATCAAGCCAACCATTTGGAATTGTTCCAACTTTTCTTGAAGTTGCAGGATAAACGGTTAATAATTCACTTAATTTATCCGCATCAATATAATTGCTCATAAGATAAGTTGTAAAATCATTATCTAACGTTAAATCTTCTACTGTAAATTCAGTTTTTGCTCCATTTTTAAATTGATAATCGGCAAATTTTAAATATTGTTCAGGCGTGAAATTTTCAATTTCGGGTGCAATTTGTGATAATTTAGCAAAATCTAAACTATTAATATATTCTGCCAATTGAACAGCATCTATATTTGGATTAGCCATAAGATAATTTAACGATATTTCAAACGTTCTTACATTTGAATCAGTACCAAAAACTTTTATTGAATCTAATGATTTAAATAATTCATCAACTTTTTTAATACGGCTTTCTATATCTTGATTTTGGTTCCTGAGTAATTTTACCAACTTTCTAATATCAGAGTAGCTAAACCTTGCGCTACCATCTGCATTAGTCATTTTAGCAAGCTCAGCAATTGCAATTTCGTTACCTGTGTATATTTCGGCTAACAGTCTAATTTCATAAACTTCAAACCTTGCGCTACCATCTGTATTAGTCATTTTAGCAAGTTCATCAATTGCAGTTTTGTTGCCTACCCATATTTCGGCTAACCTTCCAATATCATAACCATTAAACCTTGCGCTACCATCTGGATTAGTCATTTTGGCAAATTCAACAACTGCGGTTACATGACCCATAGATGCTTTAGCTAGCTCTGCAATTTCAGATTTATCAAACCTTGCACTGCCATCTGTATTAGTCATTTCAGCAAGTTCAGCAATTGCAGCTTTGTTATTTGCATATATTTCGGCTAGCTCTGCAATTTCATAACCTTTAAACCTTGGACTACCATCTGCATTAGTTATATTTGCAAGTTCAGCAATTGTGGTTTCGTTACCTGCGTATATTTCGGCTAGCTCTGCAATTTCATAACCTTTAAACCTTGGACTACCATCTTTATTAGTCATTCTAGCAAGTTCATCAATTGCAGTTTCATTGCTCATATCTGTTTGTGTCGGATTAATTGCTTGTCTTAAATCCACTCCAACATTATCCCCAGCAACCACATGGTCAAGTTCAATATTAACTTCACTTCTAGCTCTTGCAGGTGCAATTTCTCCTGTTTCAGGATTAAAACTCATCTTAGAAGAATCTGTTTTAGGTACTTCTTTCAAATAAACAACGTACTGATCAAACATCTCGCCTGTTGTTTTGCTTTTTGTTTTTTCCCAGCCTTTAGATGCTAGCGTAAATTGTTCATCTGGCGAATACAAAACTTCGTTATGACCATAACCGTTATAATATCTTTCTATAATATATCGAGCGTTTGTTGTTCCTTCATTTGGCGTTACTATAATTTTTACATTAAATTTTTCCCTATCGACAAATTCATTGCCTTCAGACCACCAAGGATTATCGCTGAATGATAACACTCTGTTTTCACTATATATTTCACCTGCTTCAGGTAAATTTTTAATAAATGAATCTATATCTTCCACAGACATTCTTCTTGAAAAATCCATTCCGCTTTTATTAATTTTTCTTGGCAAATATGACATCAATGTCTTTGTAGTTTCAACAGATAATGGTTGGTTTTGACCCATATATGCGCCATTTAAATATGCAAAAGTCCACTCACGAAGCACAGCTCTTGAATCATCAATATCTATAGAATTTTTATAACGAGATAAAAATTCAAACAATTCTTCTTTTTGTTCAGGCGTAAACACTATTTGTGTGTCTTTTAAAATATATTCTTGAAGCTCTTCTGTAGAATACTTAAGTGCATATTCTTGAGCTAAATCGGGAGTAAATCCCTTGTCTATGCATTTTTGGTAATTTGATAGAAAAACATCGACACTGTTCGTAGTAGGAAAATTTATATCACAGCTCAACCTTTCTGGATTCTTTAAACCAAACTCTTTAAATTTAGGATAAGCATATTCGGATACTTCTAAATTAACACTCCACTCTGCAAACACACGAGCACTTTTTTCGTCAAATCCAAGCTTTAATAAGTGATTATAATTAACATCAAAATCATCTGAGCAAACAAAAGTTGTACCATCTCGTAAAGTCCATATTTCATTTTTGCCCACTTTTTCAATTCGTGTGCCATCATTTAATATTTCTACTTCGGAATTTAATGAAACATTATCAACCGGGTTATTATCTAAATTTAAAGATGAATCTTGAACTTTTTCTTCGATATTTAATTTAACATTTTGCACCTCCCTAAACCCAACTTCATCTGTACTTCCATTTACTTTTTGCCCAACACCTATTTTACTATCTGAAAATTCTACTCCAACATTATCCCCAGCAACAGGATAATCTAGTTCTGTTTTTGTTCCGCTTTCAATATCAACAATATATTCTTTGCTTGAACTTGAGTCAGCATTTGTTAAATCAGCTTCAACTTTATTACCTCCATTATATTTATAGCTACCATCTGGCATTAGAGTATATTGCCCTGTTGTCATAGGATCAATAAAATTTGTTTTTGCATCGATATTTGTGCTGGCTTTCATATTATCAAGCTTAGCTCTTGTGCTACTAGTTAAAATACCTAGAAATTGACTCCAGCCTTCACTTGTTAAATCAATTTCACCTGTTATTACTAAATCAGCTAATAAACTTAATGAGGCATCAACTCCAATTTCTGC
>JAFYOU010000020.1 GCA_017560095.1 Candidatus Gastranaerophilales bacterium | reverse complement strand
TGGAGTAATTGGGTAAATACCAGCTACTTCTGTAAACGCATAAGATACGTGAGCAGCAGCAGTATTACCGTCCATAGTTTTCTTTTGACGAACTATGGGTGTCTTGTTTTCTGCCATTTTGTATTTCCTCCTTAATGGAATTAAATATTAAATAAGTATATGAGTATACATAATGTATGCCTATTCATACATTATAAATAATAACACTTTTAAGTTGAAATGTAAATAGATTTAAGTCTAAAAAATGACGAACTTTGATAAAATTTTAACCAATTTTTGTGGATTTTGGAACATTATTTATAACGCACTTTAAATTTGACAATTAAAAAACACGGTGCTATACTGAATTTACACTTTAATTTATTTAGGAGCAAATGATATGGCAAATGCGCAGGAAGTGATTTCTAAAAGAAACAGAAATACAACTTTAGATATTTTCAAGTTGTTTTCAGCATATATGGTAGTTTTTATTCATGTGCCTTTTTATGGCGAAATGGGTGGTATAGTACAATCAATAGCACGATTTGCAGTACCAGTATTCTTCATATCATCAGGTTTTTTTGTTTATAATAATAATTGTGAAAAAATAAAAAAGAAAATAAAAAACATTTTCCTTATGTATGTTTTTACAACTGTTTTATATCATTTGTTTGGAATTGTATCTTCTTTTATAACAGGTGCTTCAGTAGGCGAAATTATTGCAGATTATATGGAACTTTTAAGAATGAAATCAATGATTGAATTTTTTATATTCAATGTTTCTTTATCTTCTGAACACTTGTGGTTTTTGTTGGCATTATTATATTGTTATGTAATTCAGTATTTTGTTTGCAAATTCAAAATCCCTGAAAAAGTAACATTTTTATTTGCAATTATCTGCCTAATAGCAAATCTTATTCTTTCAGAGGGTATGGCATTATTTAATATAGAAATTCCTGCAATCGTAACAAGAAACTTTTTGTTTGTGGGGTATCCTTTTGTAGTTATTGGCTTGTGGCTTAGAAAGAATACAGATAAGATAGTCAAAACAAATCGAAAAGGTTTGATAATTGTTTTCTTGTTGGGTTTAGCTGAAACAATACTTTCAAGAATATGCCTTGGAAAAGAAGAACTTTACATAGGGTCCATTTTAATGGCAATTACATTAATGATTTTAGCTATTAAAAATCCTCAAATAATAAAGAGTGAAAAAATTGTGAATTTAAGCAGATTGCATCAAAATATTTATCTTTTCCATGTAGTTGTTTATAAAACTGCAAGAGTAATTCTTCCTATGTTTGGAATTAGTTTTACATCAAAGGTATTAGGATTTGTGTACCCAATATTGATTTGTATTGCAACAACAATTTTGGCTTATATTATAGATAAAGTTCAGGCAAAAATACTAGTAAGAAACAGTGCTACTTGACTAAATAAATATTATGGTATAAAATACATACTGATATTTTATAAATATCTCTATATTATTTATAAGGACGGTTTTGGTCTATGGGCACGGACCCTGGGAGTATTATTATTAAAATAGTAACTCTTTTCGCGTTGATTTTCGTCAATGCATTTTTCTCA
>JAFYOU010000019.1 GCA_017560095.1 Candidatus Gastranaerophilales bacterium | reverse complement strand
GTATTTACAAAGCTCTTTCTGTAATTCTGACAACTCTTCAATCGCTACAATTATTTGATTTTTTGCTCCGAATTTTTCTATAAGTTTTTTGTAGTAAGCATTATTTACTGTTTGCATTTTCAAATCCTTTTATTATCTTAAATTCTTCTTTTCTTTTTTTCTTTATCCAGTAATTAACAACTTGTTCAGCTAATTCATCACTCGATAAATCCATGCGATATCCCATTCTGCCCATATCAATAAATCCAGCGAACCAAGGAATTATTTTAAATAAATCCTCATTTGATATTTCTATGAATTTTTCTTCAGGCATTTTTCCACTCCATATATTTTTCGTACTCTTCAACGGCTTCTTTAATCGGTAGCTCGGTATCAGTAGCGTATGAAGTTCCTTTGTAGTTTTTGTTGTATCTAAATATTGCGGTTTGTACCTCATCATTAAGGTCGCAACTTTCAGGAATGCTTACTAAAATCTGAAAAACATCCGACATTGTTTTTTCTGACATTTTAATTCTACCTAAGCACCAGTAGTAAAGTGTCGCTCCGTAGGTTTTAACCCATGCAGGGTTTCTTTTTATCCACTCTTGAATTGCTTTTCCTTGTGGTATTTTTTTATAAATGCTTGAATATCCTATACTGCATAGCATTTGGCATAGTTCTAAAACCTGCTTGAACTTTAACTGGTCCGGGACTAATTCGGCCGCTCTAACAGGATTCTTGTCGCAAACTATAAGCATCATTTTTATTTATCTCCTTTTCCTACTTTTTCTTTGAATAATTTTAGGGCTTCAGTATAAATTCGAGCTTTGCTTATTCCTGTTTCGTGTTTGTACTCTTGCACGAAATCTACAAGGCTTTTCGGTAGGTCAGTTGTAATTCTTATCATTTCTTCCATCTGTGTTTTCCTTTCGTTTAATCTATATCTATTTTAAAATCAAATCACATATTTAGCAAGCAAAACCTTTTATAATTCTAAGTTATCAACTCCCTTTTTTGGCAGTTGTTTTTTAATAAGTCTCTTGCCCTCAATGGTTAGCTCTATACTGTGTTCGGTTCTTAGTTTTTCTTGGACATCTTCAATAATTTCATCAAACCATTTTTTGAATTGAACATCTCCGACAAATTTTCTTGACCTTAAATCTCCCATTTTGAGAGTGTTTTTATCTGTTTCTATAATGTATTTTATCATCTTTTCGGCCGCACTATCTGCATGTGTGTCTTTAAGGATTTTGAAACTTCCACAAATATTTTTATAAAAGTCTATCGCCTCTTCAATGTCCGACTCTCTTATGAGTATGTTATGCGGTTCATTCAGGATGTGGTAAACTACACCCAATTTGAGAATTTTCCACCAGCTCTCTTTAATGTCTAAGCCCTGAATGGTTATGTTCTTTTGTGCGACCTCTTCATTGTATTTGTCTATGCACTCGTTTTTGTATCTATCAATCCTTGCATGTGCCTCTTCGCTCATCAAGTATGCGTTCGGTTGTATGTTATTAAAAATGTTTCGGATCTCTTCACTTAATTGTTGAGCTTCTGTTAAAGCTCTTTGTTTTTCAAATGACGGTATTGCCTGATTAACTGGTTTTATTTCTTCCATAAATATAAAACTTCTACGGCTTATCCCGGTGCGAAGCATTTTGTTTAAATATTCCCTGTTTCGTGTGGTCTTAAAGTTTTCAAAGTCAGAATACAATAGTGCTGAAACTGGTATATTGTTTAAAGTCTTTCTTTTGTTATCTCCACTTATCGTGGTTGCAGTAAATCTTCCATCGGAGATTTCTTTCAGCTTTTCAAACAATTCTTTTTTCTGTTTGTTGCCTGTTGTAATTCCATCTATGTAATCTCCCAGCTCCTCAATTCTAAGGAATAAAGAGCCTTTTCCTATTCTGCTGATAATTTCTGCATCTGCATATAAACCGAGAACAGTAGCATCGTGAATTTCTGTGTTTAAATATCTGAAGTTATTTATCTTTTGCTGGAGTTCAAATTCAGCTTGTTTCTGTTGTTTCTTATCTAATTGTCTAATTTTGAACTCTTCCTGTTGCTCGTACTCTTCCTTGTAATCTTTTATAACTTTCTCCATGTAGTCCTGAGTAAAGTTTATTAGATTTTGGTTTATCAAGTTTGGCACTCTATCTTTTCCCCAACCTGAAGGCAGGAAGTTTATACCGTAATAGCTGAGTATGATGTCGTTTCCGTTGGTGTATTGTCTAAACTTTGCACCGCCAAGGCTTAACATATAAGTCAGCTTTGCGTTTACGACATTTATTAAAGCTGGCTCGCTCCAGTTTCCGTCCATCATTGTATTAAGGAATTTACAGCACCTTTTGACAATCTTGTTTGTTTTCATTTAAGCACCTCTTTTATTATAATAAATTCTATTTTGTGCATTTTCGTAACAACTACAAATCTTGAGATTTGTTTTTCTGTTATCTAACGTGTCATGGTTTATGTGATCCACAACTAAACCATCAGGGCATTTGGTTATAAAACGGTGTAAATAAATCATTTCTCCTTTATTGGAGTGTCCAACATATAAAGTGCAAAGTTTTTTATTTACAACCAATCCCCATTTTAAATCTTTAATTTTTTGTAAATCTTCAATATCTACTTTAGCAACAGCTCGCCCATAGGTTTTGTGTTCTAATAAAATTTCTGCATAATTCTCTTTTAAAAAAATCTTGTTTTTTAATTTTTCATTCATTTTGTCGTAGCCTTTCTTTTAAAAATACACCCCTTGCGGCTACGACCTCGCAAAGGGTGTATTTAAATACATCTTTTTTAGTCGTAGCATTTTTATTATATTAAAAAAAAACATTTTTATCAACTTTTTTAAAAAAAATTTTCTTTCAAATAAAACGGTCTTTTTGAGCTTTTTTTTAAAATTTTTATTTTTTTCCTATAATAAATAAATACTCTAATTTTAATGTAATTAATAGTATTATATATAAGATATAAAAAAAAATTTTTTAGTCTTTATATCTTCTTAATATATTTTTTTATGTTATTAAAGTGATATAAAACATCGGCATCTGTTTTAACATTAGCTTCAAGCTCTTTGTTTGCTTCTATCCAGTAAGGTATTGGATTTTTTTCGGCTTGGTGTTTCGCTTCATACCATCTCATCACAAAAGCTCTAACTATTGCCCTTTTTTCTGCTATGTCTTTTCTTTTGTATTCTTCTACATCTTTCAGGTGCTGTAGCCACCACATTTTAATTGTTTTCAACATCTTAATAAATTCCCTCTTCTATACATATTCTGTGCATTTCTTCATCTGTGAACTGTGGAATTGGGCTATAATTCATGCCCATTTTGAAGTCCACAAACATCATTGTTAATAAAAATAAAATACTTAATAAAAATAAAAATCTTGCCATCTTCTTTTCTCCTAATGTTTCTCTCTAAACTCCACCTTGTTCGATAACTTCAAAAAGTTCAATCTCACCCATTACACTTGCCATTTCTTCAGCTTCGGTTTCATCAAATCCTTGTTTAATTAAAATCTTAATGACCTTTTGTTCCATTTTTTCTTTCATTCGTTTAATCCTTTGTTATTCTAATTCCATTGTCCATGTGTTGTTTTCTCTTGTGAAATAAAATATTTGCTTGAAAAACTCAACTTGAATGTGGTTGAATGAGCTATCTAAAACTATCACATCTTCTTCTTTTGCGTTTAAATAACCGAATACATTTAATAATTGTGTTGCTAATTTATCCATTTCTTGTCGCCTTTCGTTTAATCTGTTTGCTCTATAAGTATAGCATATAAATAAATATTTTGCAAGCATTTTATTCTAAAATATTTATATTGTTTTTTATTGAAATTTTTTATATAATAAATGGGGGCTTTAAATGAGAAGTTTCAAAGCAACAGATTATTCGAATTATAATAAAAAACTCGGACTCTATGGTTATGGCTATCTGCACAGGCTTTTGGATTTGCTTTATAAACTTAGAGAGAATTATCATATTGTTGATAGTCGTTTGGTGTACTGGGAAAGCGACACAGGAAATCAGGCGGAGATTAAGGGTACGATGTATTTAAATATAAATAAAAGGATTGCCCTGCATAAAAAAATTTTTAGGGAACTTTGGAAGCAAAAGAACCGAACAGTAGCACGTCAGCTGAAACTCTTTTATAATTTCTAGTCCGGGATGTATCTTATTCCATCAAAAATTTTAAACTGTCTCCTGTCTCTTGAAGCTCCCCATGCTGAATGTGAAACATGCACCCATGTCGCACTTCCTTGTCTTTCTTTTATGCATTGATCTACTGATAATGCGTTCAATCTAACCCATAATTTTATTAAACTATAAAGTTCATTATATGGAAGTGCGGCCCTGTATCCATCTCTGAATATTAAAATCGCTTCTAAATCAGCAGCTTCTCCTGTGCAATGTTGAGATGTTTCTGACGGATTATAACCCTCTTTTCTGAGGAGTTCATTTACCTTTTTACTTCGGTATCCGCTTGTAATTTTTAAGGCTACTTTTGCTACGAGTTTTCCTTTGTATTTAGTGCCTACAAAGTTTTTGTTTAATAAAGAACGGAGCTTCTCTAGGCAGTATTCGCATGTGTGTTTCAAAACTTTTAAATGCTGGTCAGTAGGAGAGTTGGTTTCGTTATATTTTTCTGCGGTTTCGCTTTTAGTAAACTCTTCAAGTGTGAAATTTTCAGAAAGTTTCATATTTTCTCCTAATTAAAGAGCGGTTGTCGGAGACCGCTCATAAACCAACTATCACAAATCAATATTTAATCTTCTTTAGGTTTTAATTCGAATTTTTCCAGTAATAAATCCACTTTTGTTTCAAGTCTTGCGAGTGATTCTTTGTCAAAGGTTATGCTTTCAATAATTTTGCTTCTACATTTTTCGCAGTCGTCTTTTGTCTTGTATTTTAAACTGATTAACCAGTCTATGCCTTTGAATGCTCCAATAATGGCAGCAATTCCAAGAATTGTATAAACAGCTTGAATTAAATTATTTTCCATTTACCTTTTCCATCAAAAAATCAATATCTTCTTTTATTTTAGCATACTTTTTGTTTAGCTCGTGAATTTCTTGTGCGTTTTCTACTGTGATCAGTCTTGTTTCTTTTTTTGATAAACAATGCATCAATTCGCAGTCTTTTTCAATGTTAAGACAATCTTTTTTGTGGTCGAGCTTATCTTTGAAACATCTACTAATAGCATTTATCAAATCCTTTAAAATGCTATAAC
The DNA here is from genome assembly GCA_017560095.1 of Candidatus Gastranaerophilales bacterium. Classification (GTDB taxonomy): domain Bacteria; phylum Cyanobacteriota; class Vampirovibrionia; order Gastranaerophilales; family Gastranaerophilaceae; genus RUG14156. Next base: position 406 of record JAFYOU010000019.1, on the reverse strand, counting down.
CGCCAACAACTGCAAAAAGTGCAATGATAAATTTAAATATTGGATAAAAATTTATTACTGTTTCTTGCATTATTTCTCCTTTATTGTTTGTTTAAAAAATGGCTCTTTTGGATCTGATATAAACTTAACTCGGTTTATAAAATCATCACCCCTGAATTCAAATTCTTCTTTAATCTCATAAAAAACATTACTTTTTTTGTCAAATTTAACAGTTTGTTTGCTACTGCTATTCTTTTTATAAGATTTTGTCCTTTTCATATTTCTATTATAGCATACAAAATAGCCCACCTGTCGGATGGACTATTTCGCTAACCCGTTTTAAATCAATCACACTTAAGAAAGGAGCCGGGTTATTTTTATGAAGATGGTTTTACCTTATCATTATAACACCTTTTTAAGCGTTAGG
>JAFYOU010000018.1 GCA_017560095.1 Candidatus Gastranaerophilales bacterium | reverse complement strand
TTCAAGCGGCATAAGCACCACTCTGCTACCCGCACCAACAACTGCAACTTCTTTTGAAAGTTCAGCGTGATTCACATGACGAGCATCAAGAGTAATACGGCCTTGATTATCAACCGAATGCTCACTGACACTACTGAAAAATGCCATTTGTTTATTAAGGTCAGTAACCTGTTCTCTGTAATTTTCAGAAATTTCTAAGAACTTGTTTTCAGGATAAATAAACAATGTTTTTTCAGGACCTGGCAAAACATAAAATCTTTCGCCAAGCAAATCACGGAAACGAGAAGGAATAAACAAACGATTTTTAGCGTCAAGATTATGATAATAATTATGAACAAACATCGCTTAATTCATCCCCTTTCGTAGTTAATTTTTGTATATTTACCCTTTTCAGTGTAATTTGGGTGCACTTTTGCCCCACCGATGCATTTATTATACAATAATACTTTCAAAAATGCAAGAAAAACATTAAATTTCTTTTGTGCATTTTTCTACAAATTTTATACTTCTATTTTGTTTATATTGTACAAACGAAAAAAGGTAAAAAATACACCCTATTCCGTGTGGAATAAGGTGTATTTAGTAGGTTTATTTAGTTTTTAATGTTTATTATTCCCCTGCATTTAGGAAATTTTGAACAACCATAAAAGACGTTCCCTGCATTCGAGCCTTTTGCCGCAACTCGTTTTATCATTTCCGCCCCACATTTTGGACAAATTATTTTTTCTTCAATATTTTGAATATGTTGCTCAGGTTTTTCATTAATTAAATATTCGTTATATTTTTCTGTATAATCTTTTGCATTTTCAACATGTGCTCTTAAATATGAATTTGCGATTTCTAACATGCTTTTTTCAGAAGAAAACTCTAAAGCATAATTAGCATTCGCGTTCTTAATGTATTCAACAAGTTGGTCAGCACGAATAACAGAGTTTTTAATTTCTTTCGGTGCAAATTTTGCACTTAAAGCTGTTTTAGGATTTGCAAGCACAACAACCGATTTGAAATTTTGTTCAAAACTTTTTTCAGCCAATTTTCTTGCTATTATATTTGTTTGCTTATCAAGTATTCTCTGCTTTATAAGTTCAAGATGGCGTTTGTTCTGTGTTATCGGCGAATACAACCCTTCTTTTTTCTTGTATTTGCCATAATCAAATATTCTTGTAAAGTTGCCAGCATTATCAATAGTTATATTACCGACAAGATTTTTACATTCAACAACAAAGATAAACCCTCTCGTAAAAATCATAAAATCAATTTGTGCAGATAATCCATTGTGTTCCAAATAAATATCTTGCAACACTATCATTGGCACATGGCTATTTTTTAATTCAAAAACAATTTGATTTTCGCCATAAATGCCTGCCTCAAGCAGTTTTATATCATTATCAATTATAGTTTTACCCTCATCATTGACGTTTTCATACAACTCCTTAAGTTTTTCAATTTGCTCAACTGCCGAACTATTTTCCTTTAAGAAAGTTGGCTCTTTTTCAACATTAAAAAAATTCATAATTATTTCCCGAATTTCTTTATATAACCCTCAATAGCATCATCGATAATATCAATTGCCGCAAGCACGCCTTTTGCTTCGTCAATTGCAGTATCTTTATTCTCAAGCATTTTATAAACTGTGAAGAAATGAATCATTTCATCAAAAATATGCTTTGGGAGTTGGCTAATATCTTTATATTCATTGTATGTTGGGTCGCCAAACGGAATCGCAATAATCTTATCGTCAGCATGGCCGCCATCAAACATTGAAATTACGCCAATTGGATAGCAACGAACAAGTGCCATTGGCTCAATTTGTTCAGTACAAAGAACAAGTACATCAAGAGGGTCATTATCATCTGCATAAGTTTTTGGAATAAAGCCA
>JAFYOU010000002.1 GCA_017560095.1 Candidatus Gastranaerophilales bacterium | reverse complement strand
TTATCTGATTTTATAATTAATCATTGCTTTATGGTTTACTGCGATTAATTCCATTGAATTCCAAAATTTGTTAGGATCAATTGTAGATTCTCTGTTATCTAAATTTACAGTTACTTTAGAAGAATAAAGTTCTGCAAGTTTTTGATCGAAGTTTTCTGTAATCTGTAGTTTCATTCTTTAAATCCTTTAGTAACTGCTTACATATATATAAAGTATATACAAAGTATTGAATTTCAAACTTTGATATTTTTGTTACATTTCGTAATGTAATTTTATTTAAATTGTTTTTATGTTTCTTGGTTTGCAAAAAAAAATATTTTTGAGTATTATACATGTACTCACTCAAACCTCGCAGATAACGTTAAGTTATTTTTGTGAAAGGAAAGAAAACAATGGCAAACATTAAATCTGCAAAAAAAAGAGTGCTTATCGCTCAAAGAAACACTGAAAGAAACGTTGCATTCAAAACATCTATCAAAACTGCTGTTAAAAAAGTTTTAGCTTGTGCAGCTTCTGAAGATAAATCTGAATTAAACGCATTGCTTTCAAAAGTTTACCAACTTTGCGATAAAGCAGCAGGTAAAGGTATTTTACATAAAAATACTGCAGCCAGAAAAAAATCAAGATTAACAAAAGCTGTTAAAAAATTAATTGCTCAATAGTTAATTTTAATTTTAAAAAAACCTCTGAAATTCATTACTTCAGAGGTTTTTTGTTTGTGTTTTAAAGATTTTTACTTTATTTAGAATGATCTATGCTTTTTTCTTTTGGAATAGATTATGGCGTTTGCAATATGAAGCTAAATCTTTTTTAACTTCAGGACATAAAACATAAAGTGCAATTACATTTGGAATGCACATTGCAATCATCATAGCATCTGTAATATCAATAATTGACTTAACGTTCATAACTGAACCTATTACGATAAATAAGCAATAAATTAAATTGAATGCTAAAACACGTTTTTTGCCTTCGCCAAACATAAACGTCCAAGCTTTTTGTCCGTAATATGCCCAAGAAATTAATGTTGATAGCGCAAATAATGTTGCGATTAAAGATAATAAGATTGGCAAAAAGCTCATTACTGAACCAAAAGCATTAGATGCTAATTCAATACCTGAAATTTCACCAATGTGAGCATTGTCTAATACACCAGAAAATATTATTACAAATGATGTAAATAAACAAAGTATGCCAGTTAAAAATGTTTCCAATAAAGCAACAAAACCTTGAGAAACAGGTTCTTTTGTTTGGGCTGCAGCATAGACAATCGCAGCTGCACCAGTTCCAGCTTCATTAGATTGAACTGATCTTCTTAAACCAATAATAATTACGCCAAAAATACCACCTGCAACTGATTCAGGGGCAAAAGCTTGTGTGAAAATTGAGCTAATTGCTTGAGGTAATTGAGTAATATTGGCTAAAATTACAACAGATCCTGCAATTAAATATAAAATACACATTGAAGGGGTTAAAATAGATGTAACTTTTGCAATTCCTTTAATTCCTCCAACTATTACTAGACAGATTAATATTGCAACAGCAAGACCTAATAACCATGCGTTTGTTGCAAAAAAGCTATTTTCTCCACCCGTAATAGTTGCAATTTGTTTTGCAACTTGATTAATTTGAATCATATTACCGCCAGTGATGCCACCACCGATACATAAAATAGCAAATAAAACAGATAAAGGTTGACCTAGCCATCTTAATTTTTTTCTAGTTAAGCCATGGGCAATGTAGTGCATTGGGCCACCTGAAACAGAGCCGTCTTCGTTAAATCTTCTATACTTAACGGCTAGTGTTGCTTCAATAAATTTAATGGACATACCTAAAAGTGCGCCAGCAAAAATCCAAAAAGCAGCACCAGGGCCACCAATTGAAATGGAAATTGCAACACCTGCAATTGAACCTATGCCAATTGTTCCAGATAGCGCTGTTGCTAATGCTTGGAATGATGAAACGTCACCGCAATCACCTTTTGATTTATCAGAAGGTTTTATAATCATATCAACTGCGTGTTTAAAGCCCCACGCGCAAATTCCTTTAAAATAAATTGTAAAGAAAATGCCTGCAAATAAAATCCAAAGAATAATCACGGGGATTTTTGTTCCAAACAAATTAACTTGGAAAAAAATTACATCTGCAATTGCATCAGTAATTGGAGCAACTTTTTGGTCAATAAATGCATCAACATTCATCGCCAGTGCTCGAGTCGTGCATAATAGCATTGCTATTATTACGGCTAAAAATTTACTCATAATCCATAAACCCTTTCTTGTTTTTGTGGGTAGGTCAAGCGTATCAAAAACATGCTTTATTTTCTATTTTTGAGGTCAATATTTTAACATTTTGTAAATTATTGATGGGTTTTTAGTTGTTTTTATATTATTCTATAGCTATGAAAAAAGTGTTTAAATTATTAATTTTATTGGCTTTATTCTTTAATTTCGTAGCATTATCTAAAGAAGTTAAATTGATTCATATTACAGATATTGATTTAAATTTAAAAAATGCATATAAGCTTCAAGAAACAATTAAAGAAATTAATGAATATAAAGATGTTGATTTTGTTCTTTTTGGGGGTAACAACATAGCTAAATCAGACATTAATAATTTAAATGCTTTTTGTTATCTTTTGAAAAAGATAAATAAAAAGATAGTTGTTTTGATGGGTTCAAATGATGTTTTGTCATCAAATGGAATTGATAAAAAGTATTATTTAAAAAGAGTTTCTCGCTCTAAAATGCATAGCAAAAAGCCAAATTATACATTTAAAAAGCAAGGTTATTTCTTTGTTGTTATGGATGGGGCTAAACAATATTTTAAATCAACAAATGGTTATTATAATAAAGATGAATTACTTTGGTTAGATAAAACGTTAGAAAAAAATAAAAATGAAAAAGTAATTATTCTTCAGCATTTTCCGATTTTAGAAAATTCATCAAAGTGGATCGAGACTGCGAAAATCGAAGAATACAATAATATTTTAGCTAAACATTTGAATGTAAAAGTTATTATTTCGGGGCATTATAATAAAAACCAAGAAGTTAGGAAAGATGGAATATATCATATTGTTACAGAAAATTATTCTAAATCAGGAGCTTATAAAACCATAGAGATTGATTTAGATTATGATTTTATTGCAACATATTTGGTAAAAGATTAATTAACTGTTTGTCGTCCAAATGGGCTAAATATTGGCTGTAGCGTGCTTAAAATTTATTTTTTAATATAAAATAAGAATATGTTCGAACTAAATAAAACGCTTACTTATCAAGGTTTTTTGTTGTTTTGGAAACAAATAAAAGACTTTTTAGTTACTCTTGGAAATATTGGATGTGATTTTTCAAGCGTTTTAGCACGTCTTTTGCGCTTAAATATCAATTATAAAGAAGTTGTTGAACAATCTAAAAAATTTGCATATGATAGTTTGCCAATCAGTTTAACTATAGTTGGAATGACTGCTGCGATAATTGCCATGCAATTGGCGCCAGAACTAGCTAAACAAGGTGGAGCTGATTATACGGGAATGTTGTCTGCTTTGGTTATGGTGCGTGAGCTTGCGGTTGTCATGAGTGGGTTTGCAATTATTTCAATGGTGGGTTCTTCTTTTGCATCGGAAATAGCTTCAATGTCTGTTACAGAGCAAATAAATGCAATGAAAGTGTTAAAAGTTGATCCGATTTCTTATTTGATTGTTCCAAGGTTTTTGGCAGGTATTTTATTTATGCCTGTTGTATTTATTGTATCTGCATTTTTTGGTTTGGTTTGTGCAGGACTTGTTTCTCATTATTGTGCTGATTTAAGCTTATTAAATTACGTAACTTCAATGTGGCATGGGCTATATGTTAGGGATATCTTTATCGCTATTTTAAAAAGCTCAGTCTTTGGAGGAACTATAGCGTTAATTAGTTGTTCATGTGGATATGCTACAAGGGGTGGTGCTAAAGAGGTCGGTTTAGCTACAACAAAGGCAGTAGTTTGGTCATTTTTGGCAATTGCAATGTGGGATTTTATTTTCGCTGCAATTTTTTATCTATAAAGGTTAAATATGTCATTAGAAATAAAAAATTTAGTTAAAACATTCGATGGAAGAAAAATTTTAAATAATATTTCGCTGAAAGTGGAAAATGGACAAACTCTTGGTGTTGTTGGGTTTTCTGGTTCAGGTAAATCAACTTTGCTTAAAATAATTTCTGGAATTTTATATGAAGATTCTGGTGAAATAATTTATCCAAATAATTCTGAAATTGCTATGGCTTTTCAATATAGTGCTTTATTTGATTTTTTAAATGTTTACGATAATATTGCTTTTCCGTTAGTTGAAAGAAAAGAATTTAGAGGAAAATATTCAAAAGAAGAAATTTCAAAAATGGTGGCCGAAAAATTAAAATTGGTCGGATTGGAAGGAATTGAAGAAAAATTCCCATCAGAATTATCGGGCGGTATGCAAAAAAGAGTTGGTTTTGCTCGTGCAATTGTAACTAATCCAAATATTATTTTATATGATGAACCTACTGCGGGTTTAGATCCTGTTACATCTACAATGATTGAAGATTATATTGTTCATCTTAAAAAAGAATTAAATGCAGCTTGCATTGTTGTTACACACCAATTATCAACAATTAAGCGTGCGGTTGATAATGTAATTATGCTATATCAAGGTAATATTGTATTTCAAGGCAGTGTTCAAGACCTTTTATATGGAAGTAATGAATATGCTAAACAATTTGTTTCGGCGTCAATCCAAGGTCCAATGAACATTGCAACAAAATAAGGGTAGTAAAATGAATAAAAAGAAAAAATATTCTTCAGCTTTAAAGGTCGGTATATTAACATTAAGCGCTATATCAATTCTTATTTTTACAGTGCTTTGGGTTAAAGGAAGAAGTTTATCGGCAGGCGAGCGTATTGATTTGGCATTTAAAGATGTTAATGGAATGCGCGCTGGTTCTGCAGTTCAGATGATGGGGCTTAGAATCGGGCAAGTTGAAGACATTACCCCTGTTATTCAAGGAAAAGATAGTTATGTTAAGCTTCGTTTTGTAATAACTGAAAAGGGGGTAAAAATCCCTTATGCTTCAACAATTTCAATTCAACAATCGGGAATTATTGGTGAGCAATTCTTAGAAGTTACTCCACCTAAAAATGAGTTTATGTTTGCTGAAACTTCAAAAAATACAACAATTGTTGAAAAGGATCAAGCGATTTATATGGAATTATCTGAAGGTATGGTGCAAATTGGTAAGGCGGTTGAAGCTGAAGTTGTTAAAAAGTCGCAAATTCCATTTGAATTAAGACAAAAAATGTCTACAAATAATGTTTTAAAGCTTGTTTATAATATTGAACTTCCTGGGTTAATTTTAGATAAAAATTCACTTGGAATGAAAATTAAAGAAGGAAAAATTATTTTCTATTTATTAGATGGCGAGATTCTACAAACTCCAAAGAAAGATTTAAAATATACAGTAATTGAACCAATGAGATTAACTGATTTTATGGATTTGGGATTCCGTGCTACACATGCTATGCTTGAAACTAATGATAAAATCACAGAAATTTTATCTGATGAGTTTATTGGTGGAATCAAGACTTCTGTTCAGAATATTAGTTTATTAACGCAAAGTGCAAATACAACGCTTGATAAAGCAGCATTGTTAATTGATTCATCTAAAGCTGAATTGGAAGAGTTGGCAAATCAATCTCAGGATTTGATTAAAAGTTTAAATACATTATCTTGCAATTTAAATGAATTAATTTCAGATGAAACATTGAAAAATGACGTTGTTTCAAGCCTTAAATCGGTTGGTAAAATGTCTGAAAATATTAATAGAATTTTAGAAGACGAGCAAACTGAACAAATTATGGCAGACATTAATGAAACATCAAGAAATTTAGCAGATATTTCAAGTTATGTTAACGAATATACTAAAGATGAAAAATTAAAAGAAGATATTACAACAACGATTACAAATTTATCATCAATTACAACAAATATTGCTAAAGTTATGGATGATTACAACAAGCTTGATGATGGTGAAAAATTAAAGTTAAAATCAACCGTTAAAGATGTTTCAGTAATTACAAAAAATGTAAGAAAATTTTCGGAAAAATTAAATAAACGTTTCTTATTATTTAGATTGATGTTCTAATTATGGCAAAAAACTTTAAATCAGATTTTCAAGATATCCACTATTTAAGAAAAAAACCTTCTTTTTTCTTGAAATGTGCTTTATCTGTTGCTGAATTTGGATATAAAGCTATAATCAATACTAAAAATTTTTTATATAGTATTGGTTTTTCAAAAGAAGCAAAAATGGGGGTTCAAGTAATTTGCGTTGGAAACTTAACAACAGGCGGGGTTGGGAAAACCCCAATTGTAATTGAATTAGCGAATGAATTATCTAGTTCAAGAAAAGTTGCGATAGTTTCTCGAGGATATGGAGCTAAAATTTCAAACAAAAAACCTAATATAATCAAGGATAATAAGGGGTTGAAATTCGCTGATGGTAGAGAATGTGGAGATGAACCATTTCAAATAGCAAAAAAAGTAAAGCAAGATGTTGTTGTTATAACTTGCTCTAATCGAAAAAAAGCAATCGAATTGGCAATAGTTAAGTATGGGATAAATACAGTTGTTTTAGATGATGGTTTTTCAAATAGAAAAGTTAAAAAAGATAAAATAATTTTAGCAATCGATTCTAAAATGCGATTCGGAAATGAGCGTTTACTTCCTTATGGTCCCTTAAGGGAACCAATTAGCGAAATTAAACGTGCAGATGAAATCATTTTAGTTGATAAAGCTGATGAAAAATTAAACGACGCAATTATTTGGGCTAAAAATTTCAACAAACCTTTAAGCATTTGCAGAATGCAACCAAAAAGAATTTATAATCTTCAATCTGGAGCGGATATTAAGTTAAACAATGAGCGAGCAATTGCATTTTGTGCAATTGGGCAGAGTGAGCAATTTTTTGATTTTGCGCGTCAATTTTACGAAATTATTCCAGTTAAGTTTGATGATCATTATAAATATTCAAAATCAGATATTCAAGATTTAATTAAAATTGCGCGCGAAAATAATATAACAACATTTATTACAACTCAGAAAGACGAAACAAAGTTAAAAGAGCTGATTAAAAATATAAGCAATTATTCTTTTAATGTTTTGGAATTAAAAGTTGAAATTCAAATGATTGATTGAACTCAACGCTTGTCACTTTGGTGCTTCGCACACTAGAAATTGCTCCTGTGGGTATTTCGCTCCCAATTTGCAACACTATCGTTGTCGCAAATTAGCTCAATTATCCTACGTGCCCCAAGGGCACTTCCATTTCGTAAGCCTCACAAGACTCGGCAACGAAATTAGGGCGTCGCAATAGAAAGGTTTCGCCTAAAAATGTCAAATCTCATCGATTTGTCATTTTATTAACGGCTTCACACACTAGAAATTGCTCCTGAGGAAATCAAAGATTTCCACGTCGCCTTAGAACGGTTCTCGCACCGTCGTGCCAAGCTCATCGCTTGTCACTTTGGTGCTTTACACACTAGAAATTAAAATTGTTCATTTCAATATATTCAACAGCCTCTTCAACGGTATTAAATACTTGGATTGCATCAGCTAAAAATACGTATTCTAAGGCTTTCATGACATCTTCGCAAGGTTTAATTAAAATCAATATACCATCTTTGGAAGAGATTGTTTTGTATGCTTCTGAAAATAAATTTGCATAAGAATCAGAGAAAATTTTAATATGATCCATATTGAAAATCACATTATGTTTTCCTGTTAAAACATTTGCATTTACTTCTTTGATGATTTTATCGACATATTTTTCATTATTAACTTTATATAATGTTAAAGAGCAGATATTGTCGTTGATGTAAAATCTTGTAAACTCTTCATTTGTAACTTTATTTGTTGAGTTTGAAATAAATTTTAATACTTGTTCGTGCCATTGTGGAGCTTTTGATATAAATTCATCAATTTCAAGTTTGTAGGCTTCTTGAATGATATGAGGGTTATCTGTTCCAGAAATTGCAATAATCTTAAAGTCTTTTCCTTCTTCGTTTTTGATTCTGTTTGCTTCTTTGATAAGTTCAAAGCCATCTTGATAATCAGGTAAATATAAATCCATTACAAGAAAATCGAAATTTTTCTTTTTAAATTCAGCATAAGCTTCTTCTTTGTTTCTTGCAACATAAACATTCATACCGATTTTTTCAAGCATAACTGATAATTGAAAAATTGATAATTCTGTATCGTCAACAATTAAAACATTGGTAACTTCTGCAGTAAAAAAGCTTAAAGGGGCGTTGAAATAGTTTAATTTTCTCTCTATTGCAATGATTGCTCTTGAAATTAAATCTTCTGTATTTTCTTGAGTATCTCCTGCAATTTCAATGTTTGATAATTTTAAAATATTATCGAATTGTTCTTGCGTTAATTTATATTCTTTTTCTTCCATAATACTTGAATTATACAATTAAACCCTTAAAAATGCCATATAGAAATTTTTATATTATAATAAAATCAGCAAGTTGGATGATAAAGGAGAATTTATGGATAATACTTTAAACACTAAAGCGTTTGGGAAAAATGACATTAGGGGAATTTTTCCATCTGAAGTAAATTCTGAAATTTTCTTTTGTGCTGCAAAGGGTTATGTTCAATTTGCCCTTGATGAATTAAAAAGATTAAATCAAGAAAAAACATCAAGAGAATTGCTTTTTGGGGTATGTATGGATGCAAGAACCCATTCTCCTGAATTAAAAAGAGCAGTTGTGCAAGGTGTTATTTCAATGGGCGCTAATGTTTTGGATTTAGGACTTGCCCCAACGCCATTAGGGTATTTCAGCGAATTTGCAAAAATAGAAGATGAAATAACTGAAGGTAAAAAAATTATGGGAGCATTGATTATCACGGCTTCTCATAATCCAAGCGAATATAATGGATTGAAAATGACATTTAATCGACAAAGTTTAAATGAAGAGCAAATTAAAGAAGTTAAGCGTCTAACATTGGAGATTCATGAAAAAAGTACAGGTTACCGTCAAATTATAAATGGTTTTAAAAAAGAGTATGATATAGTTTCGAATTATCAACAAAAAATTTATGATATGTTTGGTCGTATAGGTACAGGTATTAAAGTTGTTGTGGATTCGGCCAATGCTACAGGTGGGATCGTTGCTCCGCAATTATATCGTGATTTAGGTTGTGAAGTCGTTGAATTATTTTCAGAGCCTGATGGAACTTTTCCAAATCATCATCCAAATCCATCTGATATTAAAACTCTTGATGCAATTAGAGCTAAAGTTAAAGAGGTTAATGCTGATTTTGGTATTGCTTTTGATGGTGATTCAGATAGAATTGGTGCAATTGGCCCAAATGGCGAAGTAATTTCTGGAGATAAATTACTTCTAATTTATGCTCAAGATTTAATTGAAGCATTAAAAATCCATGGAGAAAAACCAACAGTGGTTTCGGAAGTTAAATGTTCTCAAGTTTTGTATGATGAAATTGAACGTCTTGGCGGAACTGCAATAATGACAAAAACGGGGCATGGTTATATTAAGTCTAAAATGAAGGAAGTTAAAGCATTTCTAGCTGGTGAAATGTCTGGTCATACATTCTTTAAAGACAGATACTATGGATATGATGACGCTATTTATGCTGGTTGTCGTTTAATTGAAATTGTTGCAAAAAACAAATTGAAAAATGCTGATTTTAAATTAGTAGATTTATTGGATGCATTTGATAAAGTTTGCTTGTCGGATGAGGTTCGCTTGAAATGTCCAAATGAACATAAAAAAGACGTTTTAGCTAAGCTTGAAAGTCTTGTAAATGAAGAATTGTTTAATTCAAAAATTAAAGAAATCATTATAATTGACGGACTTAGAATAATTTTTGAAGATGGTTTTGCCTTAATTCGCCAAAGCAACACAGAACCCGTGTTTACGCTTCGTTTTGAAGCAAAAGAACGTGATAAATGCGAGCATTATAAAAACGTGCTTGTTGATTTAACCTGTTCTTTAGTGGAAGATATGATAACTCAAAAAGTATAATCATATTTATACAAAACTCTAAGAAAATTTAGTTAAAGTACTGCTATAATATTGATTATGAAAATATTTAAAAACACCTTAAAAATATTATTAGTTTGCCTATTTTTAAATATTGGGTTCATAGGTTTTTGTGCTGATGCTATAAGTTCTCAATTATCAAAAATAGAGCGTCAAATTTGGGGTTTTGAATATTCAAAAGACGACACAGTTAAAAGATTATCAAGAATTGAAAATAACGTTTTTGGCTCAATTTCTAAAGGTGCAAATGAATCAAGAATAAAAAAGCTAAACGAGGCGCTTGGAATTGAATCTTATGAAGATAGTTTAAAACAAGCTTATGAAATTGATACTACTGAAGTTTCTGGTGTTAACTATCCTCAAATAGATGCGCTTGAGTATCAAATGTTTTATAAAACATTTGATAAAGAAAATATTTATAAACGATTGGATAGATTGGAAAAGAAAATTTTTGGTTCAACTCAAGATGGAAATTTGGCTTCAAGAACAGATAGATTAAAAGCATATGTTCGAAAAGATACAGTTGCACAAAATCCAAATTATCATATCGAAAAGCCATATCAGCAAACCCATGATGTAGAACAATATATGAATTCTCAAGATAAGTATGAAAATTCAGACATCTTTATTCAATTAGCAGGTCTTGAATCAACTCTATTTATGAAAACATATTCTCAAGACCCAGTTGGTTTAAGATTGAATAGGTTAGAGCGAAAAATATTTCAAAGGGATTTTTCATCAGATGATGATTATTTAAGGATTCAAAGGCTTCAAGCTGCTGCAAGTGCTCAACAAACTGCAAAATTATATGAGGCAAATAAAATTCAAAAATTAACTTCAACAGGAATGCAATTGGGCTCGTTGTTGCTTATGATTTTAGCTTTAATTTTGTAACTAAATTCCCAACAACCTTAAAGTCAATCCATTTGTAATTTGATGGGCTTGAGTAAATAAAGAAGCTGAAATTTGTTGAAGAATTTGAGATATTAAAATTTAAATCTCCAATATCAAATCCCAAATTAATATTAATTGTATTATCAATTCCAGCTCTATTGCTTACTTGTAGTATAGTAGGTTCTTTATCAACAAGAGCCATATAGAGTTTCACTTTATTTGGGTGGATTGTCTAATAAAATTAAAAAACATATTTAGGTATTTGTGTTTAATTTATTTAAATTAAATTATTTTAAATCTAACATATAATTATGTGAATACCATTCAATATCATCGCAAAGTGGAGTTAATGGGATTCTGCACTTATATTTTACTTTTAGTGCCGTTGCAATTAAAAAATCACAAAGATGCGGGTTTTGAGCTAAAATCGGGTTTGTCATATATGTTCCTATGACATTGTTGACTCTAGCGCCTTCTGTTTTGTCTCTTCCATTATTACCCTTGCCTTTATGCAAAGTCAAAAATGGAGCAACACCTTCTTTTAAATAAGATAAAATACCGTGATTTTCAAAACCGACAACGGTTTTGTTTTTAAGAAATTCACAAACTCCTGAAGCATTACCCCAAAAATGATTTTTTCCTGCAATTGAATCAATGTTCAAAATTCCCAAAGCTTCAATTTGGCTTTGATTATATAATTGATAAAAATTTCCAAAAAGTAAATAACCGCAATTAACTGCCAAAATTGGAACATTTGCAATTGCGGCAGTTTTTAATTCAAGTTCGTTTTGCTTTAATTGAAAAAGAGCGTCTTCAAGATTTATTATATTGCTACCACCAATATAATAAAAATCATATTTTGAAGATTGTATTTTTTCGTTAGCTCTAACATAGCTAACTTGCACATTAATATCACGCCATTTTGCGCGAGTAACAAAAGTTTGAACATTTGCTTCGTCGCAAAGACTTTGCAAAATGTCAGGGTACAAATATGCGATTTTTAATTTAAGCGGTTGTGACATATTCTTTGCATTTTATGATGGCTTCATCAGGAGTAATTTTAACCATTTCACCATCTTTTCTTGTTTTAAATTCTACAAGACCTTCTTGAATGGTTTTACCCACTGTTATTCTGATTGGGAATCCAATTAAATCAGCATCTTTAAATTTTACACCTGCTCTATCAGCTCTATCGTCTAATACTGCTTCAATGCCCATTGAAAGAAGCTTTTCATATATTTCCGATGCAATTTTTAATTGTTCTTCATTATTTACATCAACTGGTACAACATCAACATGGTATGGTGCAATTTCTATTGGCCAAACAATACCAAAATCATCATGATATTTTTCAATAGCAGCTGCCATAGTTCTAGAAACTCCTATGCCATAACAACCCATAATATATGGGTTTAATTTGCCATTTTCATCGGTATAACAAGCGTTCATTGGGGCAGAATATTTTGTTCCAAGTTGGAAAATATTTCCAACTTCAATACCGCGAGTTACCTTTAATGGTTTTTTGCATATTGGACAGAATTCACCTTCTTTAACCAAAGAAATGTCTACAAATTCAATATTTTCTTCAAGGTTAGCTCCAACGATATGCTTGTCTTTTTGGTTTGCACCAATTACAAAGTTTTTCATATTGGCTGCTGTTTTATCAAATATAACTTTAACTTTTGTTGTGTCAATTCCGCGATGAGAAATAAATCCAGCAGTTGAACCCAATAACTCTTCAACTTCAAATTCTTCCATAGGACGAATTTCAAGAGCATTAAGCGCATTCATTAATTTTGTTTCTTCAATTTCTTTATCGCCTCTAATCATAGCAATTGCTGGTTTTGAATCGTAAATATAAGCAACTGCTTTTAAAATGCAATTTGTTTCAATATTGAAGAATTTTGCCAAGTCTTCAATAGTTTTAACATTTGGGGTGTCAACAATTTTTTCTTCTTTAAAACCGCCGTCAGTTTCATTGATTGGAAGAATTGAAATTGCATGGTTTGAATTTGCGCTGTAATCACAACATTCGCAATAAAATACATCATTTTCACCAACTGCAGTATCTGTTAAAACCATATATTCGTGAGATACAGATCCACCAATAGCGCCTGAATCTGATTGAACGGCTTTTGTTTCTAATCCACAACGGTTAAAAATATTAGTATAAGCTTGAGCCATAACTGCATATTCTCGCTCTAAATCTTCTTGAGATGTATGGAATGAATAAGCGTCTTTCATAATAAATTCTCTTCCTCTTAGTAAACCAAAACGAGGACGAATTTCATCTCTAAATTTAGATTGAATTTGATAAACATTTAGCGGAAGTTGTTTGTATGAATTAACAACATCAGATACAACAGATGTAATAACTTCTTCGTGGGTCGGAGCAAGGCACATATCATTATCGTGTCTATCTTTGCACCTTAAAAGCTCTTTACCATATACTTGCCATCTACCTGATTTTTGCCAAACTTCAGCAGGTTGAACAAAAGGCATTAAAAGTTCTTGAGCGCCAGTTGCATTCATTTCTTCTCTAACAATATTTGAAATTTTTGTTAAAACTCTTTGCGCTAAAGGCATATATGTATAAATTCCGTTAGCTAGTTTTTTAATAAACCCAGCTCTAACTAATAATTTATGTGATATTGCTTCTGCATCATTTGGAAATTCTCTTAATGTTTGCACAAACAGTTTTGACATTTTCATAGTATATTCTTCTCCATTTTATTTTTTATTAATTTAATTTTAGTCCAAAAGCGTTTTAAATAAAATATTTTATTGCTAAAAAGTTAAAAACTATATAAGATATAACTATGGATATTAGTATTTTTGGCAATTTAAATCTAATTGCAATTTTTTTACCACTCTTTTTTGGCTTATACCTTTTTATTACAAGATTAAAAAAAATATTTGTAAGTAAAAAAGTTTTAAATTGGGGTATTAGTATTGTTAATTTAATATCTTTAATGATTTTTTCATTTAGTTATTTTTTTGTATCAGCTGGTGAAATTTTAAATTGCAGTGCAAATATTTTTTCAATTGAAAAATTTTGTTTTAGTCTTGGATTTTTAATTGATGAAAATAATATAGTATTTTTAGCTTTTAGTGCTTTTGTGTGTTTTTTTATTTCTTTATATTCAAACGTATATTTTGTGAAAAAAAAGCAGTTTATTTTTACAAAACAGAGATTTTATATATTTTTGTCGGTTTTGTCTTCTTTGACGTATATTTTTCTTTCATCAATTAATTTATTTCAAAGTGTAATTATATTAATTTTGCAATCTATAGCAATTTTAATTTTTTCTTATTTTGATATATTTAAAAATCCGACAAATTACAATATCACAAGATTTCACAGAATAACCCATTTTGGAAATTTTGCATTGTTTATAGCAGCTTTAATTTTGTTTAAATATGCAATTTTATCAGAAGATTATATTTCTTCTAATTCTTTATGCTATGATGAATTGAATATATTGATAAGCTATATGTATGGGATTAGTTCTTCGTTTGAATTTAAGTTTATGACAATAGCTATTATTTTGGCTATTTTTTCCAAACTTACAATTTTTCCTTTTAGTTGTTATTATAGTTTTTTTGCAAATTCTTCAAATATACTATATCTTTGCATGATTTCCGTTGCAAACAATATTATCGGATTGTTTTTATTTTTAAAAGCGCAACCATTAATTGAGATGTTAGAAAATTATATTTTGTATTTTGAAATTCTTATTGCGGTTGGAATTTTATTTTCGCTCTTGCAAGTTTTATTTGAAAAAAATATTAAAATAATTTTTGGATACTTAATATCAATTATAAATGCGGTTTTTATAATTCTATTTTTAAATATAAATTGCAATTTAATTTTAGTTAGCTATTTTGGTATAAATCTTATATTTTTATTAATTTTAATGATTTTATTTATGGTTGATAAAAATAATTTCAAAAAAAGAATAATTAATAAGCAATTAGGATTTATTTTAGAAAAAACACATATAATTTGCTTAGAAAAAATTCCTTCTAAATTAGCGATGATTACAGAAGTGATAGATGAAAAGCTTATTCAAAATCTTTTAGCTCCAATGATCAAATTATTCAATTATTTGAATACTATTTTTATTAAAAAAACAATAAAAACAGACGGTGTAAAAAATATTAGAAATATTTTGGTTATGTTTTTGTTAATAGCGTTGTTTGCAATATTTATAGCTCTTTTTGGAGGTTTTAAATGCTGATTTCATATATTTTATTGCCTTTTATTTTTGCTTTTTTGATTGGAATTAGTAATTTTTTAAAAAACCCTATTTATATAAGAAGAGTGGCAAAAACGTTTTTCGTAATCCAATTTATTTACACTTGTATTTTGTTTTTAGTGCCAAATGTGCTAAATTTTTCTATTTTAAATATTGATTTTATTTTAGATAAAAATGCACAATTTTTATTATTTTTAAATAATTTTATCTTTTTTCTATTTTCAATTATTTCCAAAACATTTATTTTAAAATTGCATAAAATGTTTTATGCTACAAGTTTCCTGTTGTTGGCTTTAGTTAATTTTTCAATTTTATCAGATTGTATTTTCACATTCTTTTTATCTTTGTTTTGGATAATTCTTATAAACTATTTTTTATCAATTTCTTTTGTAAAAAAAGAGGAAGAAAATCAGGTAAAATATCAAATTACAAATGATTTGATTTGGTATTTTATAGCTGCTTCTTTAATTTTATATGATTTTACTAGATGTTTTATTTTAAATGATATCGACTTTACTTTTTCAAATTTAAAACCAAATTTGCATATGATTGAAGATTCTTCGACCATATGTGCTTTTTTTGGAATGTTGATTATAATTGCAAAGCTATTTAATTTTATTCCTTTTAATTCTAAAAATATATTATTATCAAACAAGATTAATCCTTGTGTGTTTTTCCTAAATTCAATTACGAATATAATTTTAGGAAGTTTTTTATTTTTGAAAGTATATAAAAATTTTGATTACCTTTTTTTCCAATTTCAAGACGAGATAAGTATTTTTCTTATAATTAATTTTATTATTTTTGCTATTTTAACTTTAAGACAAAAAAACTTATTCAAATTTTTAACAACTGCATTTTGCACAATAAGTATTGTTATTTTCTTTTCGTCTTTTACTTTTGAGAAAGAATGTTTGTCTATCTTTTTATATTCAATATTTATTTTATCTCTGTCTTATTTATTGTCTGCTTTTGTATTTATCATTTTGGCTAATAAATTTAAAAGTGGCAACTTAGACGATTTTAAAAAAATTGAAGATAAAACGAGACTTAGCCAAATTTTTACAACTATTGCGTTATTAAATATGGCTTCAACTCCATTATTGCCTATTTTTGGCTTTGAGTTAATTTGTTTAATGACAATTTTTTCGACAGAATATGAGGGAATTATTTTAAACTATACACCTTATTGTCTTATTCTTGGTGTCCTCATAGTTTCTTTGGCTTCTTTTTCTATGTTGTATAAAATATTAATTGAACCAACAACAAAAACATACTCGCAAGATTCTTTTTGTAACCATCAAATAATTGTATGTTTAATATTAATTTTAGCGCTTATTATTCTTGGTTTTTGTCCAGAATATCTTTTTGAGCAAATGAATTTATCTACCGAATTAGGGCAGTTTTAGGGGAAATGATGGAAAAATTATTGCAAGCAAGTGATATAACTCAAATTGAATTACTTTCATATTTTTCTAGTGAAATTTTTTGTATGCTTGGGGTTATAATCAATATTTTCATGTTTTTATTTTTAAGCCGCAAATACAATATCAAAAGGTTGTCTGATTTGGTGACATTTGGAGTTTTTGCGCTTAATTCATTGATATGTTTCGGAATATTTTTAAAAAATAGAATAACTTTTGAAGAGTTTAATTTTTCGCTATTAAACCAAAATGTTGTTTTAAATGATACAATATTTGCCTTAAAGGCATTAATGTATTTATTCTTTGCTTGTTTTGTTTTATGCACTTATAAACTAACAAGAAAAGCAAAATTTAAAGGCACAATTGTTAATTCTTCTTTATTATTGTGCGGTTTATCAGGCTCAATTTTACTAAATATGCAAAATGCATTAGCCAGTTTTTTATTTTTTGATTTAACTTCGTTATTTATATACAAATTTGCTTCAAATGCAAGAATCAGAAAATATGATACGTATTCATTGGATTTTGTTCTAATGAGTGTAGCTTCAACAATATTGTTTTATTCTTTTTATTTTCTTTCCTTTTTTGTTAAAGAAGAAATACAACTGGCAATCATACAAGTTTGTGCGGCTTGCGCACTACTTTTAAAAGCAGGGTTGTTTCCGATATATAACTATATATTAAACAAGCATATAAAAAATTTAGCGTATTCAGTTCTGCTTTTTAGCTTTTTACCATATATGGGTTTGCTTACTTTTATTAAATTTTCACAAAGCATAAACATTGCTAATAAAATATTTTCAATAACATTGTTTTCTTTTGCGCTATTAATAATTTTAACAAGTACACTAAGTGCAGTTAAAACAAAAAATTTAATTAAATATTTTGCAAATATAGCTCAAATAAATTGTTCTTTTTATTTGATAGGCATTCTTTTTGCACAAAATAATGAATTATGTATTGATTCAATTTTTATTTCTATGTTTGCAATTTTTGCAATTTATTCACTGATAACTATATTGAAAGTAAACTTGAAGCCTGAAAAATTAAATATTTCTTTGTTGCAGGGTTTATTTGTAAAAAATCGTTTATTTTGCATCTTGTTTGCGTTAATTATACTATTTGCAACATGCACACTCCCAAGCGCACTATTTTTTAATAATCTTGAGCTTTTAAAAGGAATTTATGTTTTTGATAAAATTGGTTCTATATTTATTATAGTGTGTTTGCTTTCAAATATTTCACTCATTTTAAAATCTTTAAGTTTAATAAAAATTTGTTATACTAAAAAAGTTTTCATGAAAACAACAACACAGTTAACAAAAAGAACAACGCCGAATTACGTTGTTCCAATTGTTGTGATATTTTTATTAATTTTGATGATGTTTTTATAAGTTTTCAGCGGGTGTTCTATCAACTTTTCTTGTTGTATAGTGGGTTTCATCTCCGTTCCAAGTGTTTGTAAAGTTAACTTGGTGCTCTCCAAAATTATCATCATCTTGGATTGGATCGATATAAAGTTTTACATTGGTATATGCACTAGGCTTTTTAGTTTTAACAAAACGTCTTTTATAGTTGCTTTTATATCCTTTGTTTTGTGCGTTTGCAGTATCTACAACTCTTAAGGTTGATTCCGAATACCCTTGAGCACGAAGTATATCAACATCAGCGGTTTTGTTTTCTTCTATATACGCCAAAGCTAAACTTGTTAATAATGTAGTTGTAGCAAACAAAGTCATTATTTTTTTCATAACTAACCTCTATATATTACCCATTTATTAATATTATATACTATATCCTAAAATTTACAAAATTTTATCAATATTTAAGTCTAATTTTATTATATTTTCCAGTTCAAATAATAATTCTTCTTCTTTGACTTTTTTTATTATTTCACCTTTTTTAAATATATATCCTTCCCCAATTGCTCCAGCTATTCCATAATCGGCGCCTGCAGCTTCTTTTGGGCCATTTACAGGACAACCCATTGTAGCTATTGTGATTGGATAATTTAAATTGCAAAATTTTTCTTCAACTTTTTTTGCGAGGCTAATTAAGTCAATTTGCGTTCTTCCGCAAGTCGGACATGAAATAAAGTTTACTCCACTTTTTCTTAAGCCTAAAGTTTTTAAAATTTCTTGAGCTAATTTGACTTCTTCAATTGGATTTTCAGTTAGTGATACTCGAATGGTATCACCTATGCCTATAGCTAAAAGTGCCCCTATTCCGATTGAAGATTTTACAATTCCACCTCTTAAAGTCCCTGCTTCAGTTAAACCTACGTGGAGAGGATATGGAATTTCTTGATATATTTTTTGATAAGCTTTAATAGTTGTCATAACATCAGAAGATTTAAGCGAAACTTTAATTAAATTAAAATTTAAATCTTCTAAAATTTTTATATGACGTTTGGCTGAAATTACCATTTTATCTTCTAGTGATAATTCTTTGTTTTCATATAAATCTTTTTCTAATGAGCCAGCATTAACTCCTATTCTAATTGGAGTATTTGTAATTTTAGCAGTTTCAACAACTTTTCTTGTGTGTTCTTCGCATCCGATATTTCCAGGATTGATTCTAAGAGCATTAATACCATTGTCCATAGCAATAAGAGCTAGGCGATAATCAAAATGAATATCCGCAATAACTGGAATTGGGGAATTTTTGACAATTTCACCTAAAGCATTTGCGCATTTTTTATTTAATACAGCAACTCTAATTATTTCGCAACCAGCAAGTGCCAATTCTTCAATTTGCTTTAAGGTTGCAAAAACGTCATCGGTTTTAGTATTTGTCATAGATTGGATTGAAATAGGTGACCCACCACCCACTTCTATATTGCCAATTTTAAATTTAATTTTTTCCATAATTAACCTATCAAATTTATGGTAAAATCATAACATAAAAGAATATAGAGGAATAAAATGAAATACGAATTTAAAAAATCTAAATATCCAATTTTTAAAATTGCATTTTGGATTTTGCTTTTTTGTTCAATTTGTTCATTTTTAATGATTGCAAAAAACAATGCTTATTATTTAACAAGCAAAAATCACACTTTTATTTTAAAACCAATTACGGTAAATATAGAGTTTACAAGAAATGTGGATGATATGGTTTTTGTTTGTTTTGATGATTATTGCAAAACATTAAAACAAAACTCACCAATTGCACAAAAAGCTGGTTTTTCTTATATAAACTCAGCAAGTTTTAATGGAAATGATGAAGTATTTTTTAAAACTAAAATTAAAAAAACACAACTTGCACTTCCAAAAGCAATGAAAAATCCAGAAAATAAAATTAAAAATATTGTTTTAAATATTGGTAATGATATTAAATATTATGATTTTTTAGATATAAAAAAACTAGAAAATAAAAATACTTTAATAAAAATTGATGGTAAACAAAATCCTGAACATTATATAGTTTATACTTTTGAAAATTCAGGTAATTATATTGGGCTAAAAAATCATTTAATAACCATTATGTTGTCTTTTGTAGAAAAAATTAAATTATATACATTGCCTTATTGTTGGTTATTCGTATCAATATTGATATTTTTATTCAATAAAGATGCTTTTAAAATTTCATTTAAAAGAAAGGCTGTTGTTTTAAGTTCTGTTATTTTGTTTATTCTTTTATTTATATATGGCATTTCTTTATTTTTGCCAAAAGGAAACAATATGTTGGGTGAGTGCATATTGAATGATATTAAAAGTTATTCTGAACCTATAGAAATACAAGTAATTACTCAAAAAAACAAAGAACTTAATGAAAACCTCAAAGAGTTAAATATAACTTGGCATTATGTTGATTCTAAGGGCGAAAAAATAAATAAAATTAACAAAGATGATTATATAAAAAATGATAAAAAAACAATAATTTATTTTAACTCGGATTCAGTTGATATAGGAATGATTTCACTATTAAATCCTAGAGTTAAAATATATGAAACGAATAATGGTGCAATTGGAAAGATAATATATAACTAGGAAGCAAAAATGAAAATAGCAATAATTTCAGATATTCATGCGAATAAAGATGCATTTGAAAAAGTTATGGACAATATTAATCAATTTGAACCAGATAAAATATTTTGCTTGGGCGATTTAATTTTAGCTGGATACAACCCTAATTATATTTGTGAAAAAATATTAGAGTTAAAAGAAAAATATGGTGAAAATTTTGAAATCATCCAAGGAAATACAGATAAAATGGTTTCAAATTGTAATAATGAATTACTTGAAAATGCAAAAAAATCTTTTCCTTGCATGGGTTATTCTTTAGAAGAAGATATTAAAATTACAGATAAAAAATACCTTGATTTTGTTCGCGAATTGCCGGAAAAAAAACAAGTAATTGTTAATGGAATTAAAATTGATTTAGTTCATGGTTCTCCTCGTAATCAAAGTGAAAATATTTATCCTGAATTAATGAATGACACGGTTGAAGAAATGATATCTGGTAGTGATGCTGATATAATATTGTGCGGACATACACATTTACCTTGTGGATATACTTTAAATTCAGGAAAAACAGTGATTAATGTTGGTTCTGTTGGAAGATCAATGACAAAAGACAAAAATGCTGTTTATTTACAATTAACAATTGATAGCGAAGGTAGATTCTATAGCGAACACAAAATCGTTAAATATGATAATGAAAAAGTTTCAAAACACATTTTAGCTCGCAATTTCAAATATTGCGAAGAATTGGCGAGTATGTATATTGCGTAAAGTTGTTTTAATTTTAGCAGGCTTGTTTTTTTTATTAAGCTTTATCTTTTTTAAGCATCATTTCAGCGTTTTTTATTTTCAAAATGATGTAGGAAAGATTAGTGCAAATATTGAATCAAAAAATATTGGAGATATTTATGTTTGCTTTGATAAAAATTGCGATTTAATGAGTTTTAAAAACGATATTTATTCATATAAGTTAAATCAAGAAAATCCCTTATTTTATAATAATGCAGCACAAAATATAGAATTTATTTTTTCTAATTCGGAAGCTAAAAATTATTTTGAATCAATTTCTATTTTTTATAATTTAAACAACTTGCTTTATTTGTCCAAAAAAGATATTTCGGAAATTGACTTTCAAAAAATAAATTTTAACGATGTTGATAAATATAGTCTTGACGTTCAATTCAATAAAGCAAACGATAAAACAGTATTGCAAAAAGTTTCAATTTACTTTGAAAGTCTATTTTATAATTGGTATTTTTACGCAGTAGGATATATATTGCTTTTAGTATATTTTATAAAATATCAAAATAGATTTAATTTTAAAATAAAAAGTGGAATTTTTTGGATTTTATTTTTAGCTTTAATATTGCGCTTATCTCATATCGATTATATTTCCTTGTGGAACGATGAATTGTTTACATTTTGCTTTATATCCGATATGGGCAAAAATTTAAATTTAAATAGAATTTTTTTAGATCCAGGCAACCCCCCTTTCTTCTTTTTGATTTCTAATATTTGGTTTTTATTTTTTAATAAAACTACGTTACTTATTCGTCTTTTACCTTGTTTAATTGGGCTATTTCAAGTTTATAGCACTTATTTTGTTGTAAATAAAATTTTAAATCGCAAAACTGCACTAGTTGCCTCTTTTTTATCTGCAATAAACATTGTTTTTATCTTGGAATCAAATGAAATAAGAAGCTATATTCTTTCAATGACTTTAATTTTATGGGGAATATATTGGTTATATAAATTAAAAAATGAATTTTCAAACAAAAATCTTTTTATATATTCAATATTTTCTATTTTATTAATTAATCTACACTATTATTGTATTCTTTTTGTTTTTGCTAATTTTATATTAGGTTTAGTTATTTTTAAGCAAAATAAAATTAAATTTATAATAGCTAACTTTGTTTCTTTTTTGACTTTTATTCCTTATTTTTTAATAACCTTCTTAAAAAGCTCAACAAATCCTTATTTTAATACTTGGATTGAAAAGCCAACGTTTGATTCAATATATCATCATATTGTTTTTTATTTTGGAAATATTTTTTGGTTTATTTTAGTAATTTTGTTTTCTGTTTTTATTTTCAAAAAATTATCAAAAATTGAAAAAAGTTTTTTTATTTATAATATCGGAATCATTTCTTTTGTGTTTATAAGCGCATTATTAATTTCAATTTTAATAAAGCCAATTTTATTTGAAAGATATTTTATTATATTTTTACCTCTTTTAATTATAAATACTTCTATTTTTATAAATATTGATTATAAAAATAAGTTCAATGCATTGATTTTGTTTTCAATTTTGTTGATTTCAATAAATATTCCACGCTATGAAAATTTTAATCTTTTTAGCAATATTAACACAATGGTTAATTATTCATTAAGGGACTATATTGAACACGAAAAAGATTATAAAATATATTTTGTTGTACCCGATAAAACCGAATATATGAAATATTATAAAAATGTTCCCGAAGAAAAAATAATTGTTTCTCAATATGGAGTCAGGGAGGATGTTGATTTAATTGAATTTTACTTGTCAAAAATCAAAGAAAAGAAAAATGTAATGTTATATTTACCTGAAATATGTATTAATTCAAAAATTAAATATTCAAAAGCATTAAACATTAAAAAACTAGAGACAACAATTGTTCCTATTTATAAAATTATGATAAAATAAACAAAAAAGGAAAAAATATGTCTAATTTGGAAAATATGCACCAAAAAGCGGCTACATTATATGAAGAAAAAAAATTACAAGAAGCTTTAACTATCTATGAAGATATAATCAAATTGAATCCAGCAGATGAAGTTGCCCTTTCTTGTGTAATGGATATATATCTCGAGCTTGATGATAAATTTAATTATTATCTTTCAAGAGCCAATGTAAATATTGCGTCAGGTAAAATAGAATATGCAATAAACGATACAAAAAAGGCATTAATGATTAACAATGATAATATTGATGCTAGAAGAAAATTAGCTAGATTATATAAGGTTGATAACAAAGTTTTAAAAGCAATTGATGAATTTTTAAGATTGTTAGAATTTGAACAAAATGATTTGGATGCTTATTTTGAATTAATAGATTTGTATATGAAAGAAGGCAGTCTTGAAAGCGCTATAACAATCGCAAAAAAGGCATATGAGATATTTAGTGAAAATATTAATATAAAGAATGCATTAGCCCAATTGTATTTTAAAGCCAATGATTTCAAAGCAGCTATTGAAGTTGTTGAAGATGAGCTATTAAGAATTAAAATTCTTCTTCAAGATGAACAAAATGATTGTGCAAAAGAATTGTTGGAAAAAATTGATTATTCAAAATTGAATGACATAGAAAAGAAAAATTTCCACGTTTTAAGAGCGCAATATTTATACAATACAAAAGAGTATCAAGAAGCATTGAATGAAATTGAAGCATATATTAAATATGCAACACCTGATGCTGTTTCTTTTCAAATGAAAGCCCTAATATATGAAGAATTAAATGATGAATTTAATTCTGCTCTTAATTGGGCATTTTGTGCAAAAGTAAGAGGAAAATCTGATGAAGCAATTGTTGAATTCACAAATGCTTATCAAAAAAATCCAAATGACAAAACTGTTTTAATAGAATTAGCAAATTTATATCAAAGAAACAAAGAACGCTTTGTAGCAATTGAATATTGGCAAAAAGTTTACGAATTAGATAAAGATGAGCAAGCTCGTGAAATTTTAGCAGAGTTTTATTATTCTGAAGGAAATTTTGAAAAAGCGGAAGAATATGGAAAAGTGGTTGAAAGAAAAGAAGATGATTCAGAAGGCTTAATTGATAAAATTATGGCATTTTTCGCAAAAAAATAATAAAATAAAACTATGGATAAAGATTGTAAAAATACAAAAATAGATCGTCAAAAACAAACCGAGCAAAAATTAAATAAAATGCGAAATATAGTGTACGATCAAGAAAAATGCAAAGAAATAGCGCAGAAACTCTGCGCGTATATTTCTAAAAATTCTTAATTTAAGCCAATGCTTTGGATAAATTTTTATGAATTACGTTTAATTCGTATGTTCCCATTTTTTCGTTTCCAAAATAAACAAATTCGCCAATTGGAACGCCAATATATTTTTCTTGTTGTAAATGTTTGTATTTGTTTGCAAAGCTTGCGGTAGATAAAGCTCTGTTTTTAAAGTTAAAACTTTGAATTTCAAAATGTTGTTTTCTGATGCTTGTTTCGGCAATAGTTCCTGAATAAGCATCTGTTGTTATGCTTGGTATAATTTTGCAATTATATTTTTGTGAAATAACATTTTTTATTTTTGAAAGTCCGTTTAAAATTGAATCATAAACAAAGTCATAATTTGAAAAATTTTGCGCTCTAAAAATTAAAACATCATCATACGTAACTTTGCCATTAGGCTCAATTGATTTTAAAATTGAAGCGATTTTCGAATAAATTGCTTGATTTAAAGCTTTTTTGCTTTGAATTGAAATTTGTTTTTCTGATTCATAATCAAGCGACAAACAAATTGAATATGTTTTAATTGAATCAAAACGACTCATGTAATTTTTATGTTCTTCTAATAGCTCTTTTTGTTGTTCTTTTTGTTTTTTTGAATTATGTATATTGATTAAAGTTTCTTCAAATTTATCAAATAAATATTGTGCAATTAACACAGGAAAAATAATTCCAAGCAAGATTAAGCTTGTGTTTAAATATGCATCAATTGACACGTTTCCTGTGTTTAAAAAACTTGCCAATGGTTCAAAAATTTTTTTACCATATTCAAAAAATAATTCATCAGAAATAGCGCCAATCCAGAATGTAAAATATCCTGCGCTCATCAAAGCAAGTGCTATAACAGAAAAAATTGTAAAATTTTTAATAAGACTAAAATTGCTCTTTACACCTAAGGTGTAAGAATCGTTACCCATGTTCTCCACGTTTTATCCCCCTATATATTTAATAAAAATTTTTTATTAAAAAAAATTGCCAAAATTTTAATTTTTTTTAAAAATTTTTCATTTAATTAAATGGTGAATTAGTCTTAAAAGCAGATATAATCTAATTATGAGAATTTTGCTTTTTTTATTTACAATTTTATTATTTTGTCAATTTTCGAGAGCTGATGAAACTCAATTTGGGCAATATCGCTATTCGCAATATTTAGGAATTCAGCAGCAGCTTCAAAACCAAAGAACAAATGCTATCAGAAAGCAAAGAATGCATTATCAAGATCCTACGAGAAATATTCGCTATCCAAGTATGAATAATCCTTATCCTAATATTCAAAGAGGGAGCTATGCTGCAAGATTAACTCCAAGGCAAAGATATTCTGCGCAATATTATAGAAGTTTATAAAAAAAGAGCCGATCGGCTCTTTTTTAATTATTAAATCTAAATAACATTATGTCGCCATCTTCAACGACATAATCTTTGCCTTCAAGGCGAGCTACACCTTTTTCGCGTGACGCAGCCCATGAGCCTGCATTAATAAAGTCATTATAAGAAACAACTTCAGCTTTAATAAAGCCTTTTTCAAAATCTGTATGAATAACGCCTGCTGCGGCTGGAGCTTTTGTTCCTTTTGTAATAGTCCAAGCGCGAACTTCTTTTTCGCCTGCTGTAATATATGTTCTTAAATTTAAGATATCATAAGCAGATTTAATCATGCGCTCAATACCTGAATTTGTTATTCCAAGTTCTGCTAGATAATTTTTAGCTTCTGTTTCACCTAAATCAACAAGCTCTTCTTCTAAATTAGCGCAAATTAAAACAACTTGGGCATCTTTGCCTGCATATTCTTGAACACGTTTTGTGTAATCATTTCCTTCTTTTAAATCCATTTCAGAAACATTTGCACAATAAATAACAGGTTTAGACATTAATAGATGACACATGTGTAGTGCTTTTTTTTCATCTGCTGTAAAATCAGATGAGTCAATAAATTTACCTTGCTCAAGATAAGGCATACATTTTTTAATAACCGTATCTTGTAAAATTGCCTCTTTGTCGCCACCTTTAACTTGTTTTGCAATTCTTTTTGATATGTTGTCTAAAGTTGAAATATCAGCTAGAGCAAGTTCAGCGTTAATTGTTTCAATATCATCTATTGGATCAACTTTTCCATTAACGTGAATTGTATTGATGTCATCAAAGCATCTTACAACTTGAACAATTGCATCAACTTCTCTAATGTTATGCAAGAATTGATTTCCTAAACCTTCGCCTTGGCTTGCTCCCTTAACAAGGCCAGCAATATCAACAAATTCAATTGCCGTAGGAATCACGGTTTGCGTATGAACTAAATCTTGAAGTTTATATAATCTTTCATCGGGAACATTTACAACACCAACGTTAGGCTCAATTGTGCAAAAAGGATAGTTTGCGCTTTGAGCATTTTTTGCACTTGTTAGAGCATTAAATAATGTTGATTTTCCAACATTTGGAAGACCTACGATACCAACTTTTAACATTTTATTTCCTTAACTAGTTTAATTCTGACGTACAATGAGCGCATCTTGTAGCATTAATATTAATTGTTGAAAAACATCTTGGACATTCTTTTGTTGTAGCTTCTTCAACAATTTCTTCTTTCTTTTCAACAGTTGCTCTTAATTTATTGATAAATTTAATTAATAAAAATACTGCAAAAGCTACAATTATAAAGTTTATAATTGTATTTATAAATAAACCATAATTTATTGTAACAGCACCAGCTGCTTGTGCTGCAGCTAATGATGGATATGTCGTAATTTCTCCTTGTGTATTTGGCAAAGTTAAATATAAATTTGTAAAATCAACTTTTCCCATTAACCAACCCATAGGTGGCATTATAATATCTGCTACAACTGAATTAACAACTTTTCCAAACGCAGCTCCGATAATAATACCGACTGCCATATCGATAACATTGCCTTTTACAGCAAAAGTTTTAAATTCATCTGCCCATCTTTTAACTCTATCTAACATTGCATACTCCTATTTTAAAACAAATCCTAACATAAATGTTGATAAAACAAACAAACCAACAAAGAAATATGTTACTTTGTTTAAACCTTTTTCTGTTGATTTTTGAGAAGCAAAAAGTTGACCTGCAGCTCCAATTGAAGCCATGCCATCACCTTTTGGTGAATGCAATAAAATTAAAAGAACACTAATAACTGCACTTATAATTTGCATTGAATAAAAAAATGTTGTCATCATTTATCCTTACTTTACTAATAATTTCAAGATAGCATAAACAAATTTTTTCCACAAATTAATCTAAAATAGCACCTTTTGGAACAACTGTAATTCCGCCAGTTGATACATAAAAACCTCGCTTCAAGTCTTCTTCTTTGTTGAAGCCAATTTCTGTATATGGAGGAATATTAACGTTTTTATCTATAATTGCACGGTTAATTTGAGAGTGTCTTCCGATTGTAACATTTTCCAGCAAAATTGAATCACAAACGCTTGAGTAACTATTGATTCTAACTTTAGGTGATAAAACACATCCTGAAATCATACCACCTGAAATAATGCAACCTTCAGAAACAAGAGAATTTTTTGCAACTCCGACACGTTCATCTTCATCCCATATAAATTTTGCAGGAGGATAATTGTAATTGTATGTTCTTAATGGCCAATCAGGAGAATATAAATTCAATTCAGGGTCATATGCTAATAAATCCATATTTGCTTGCCAGTATGAATCAACATTTCCAACATCTTTCCAATATCCACGTTCAGCATCTGTCATTCCATGAAATGCGTTATCGCAGAAATTGTATACATAAACATTGGAGCCATTATTTAGCATATTTGGAATGATATTTTTTCCAAAATCATGACTTGAGGATTCATCTAGCGCATCTTTTTTTAATTCTTCAACTAATTTTTCGGGATTAAAAATATAATTTCCCATAGAAACAAGACATTTTGAAGAATCTCCAGGGATATGTTTTGGAGTATTTTGTGGTTTTTCAATAAAACCAGTTAGTTTCCAATTGTCATCAACTTCAATAACGCCATATTCAGAAGCTAATTCAATAGGAATTGCAATAGCAGAAATTGTTAAATCGGCTTGCTTTTCGTTGTGGTAATTCAACATTTGACGAACATCCATCTTGTAAATATGATCTCCACCAAATACACAAATATGTGAAAAGCTCTCATCTGTTATTTGATTCATATTTTGATAAATAGCGTCTGCTGTTCCTTTATACCAATTGCCATCAGTTCTCATTTGAGCAGGAACTAAATCAACATATTGGTCAATTGAAGAACATAAATTCCAACCACGTGAAATATGTTTATTTAAAGAATCTGATTTATATTGAGTTAAAACTTTAATTTTGTGAAAGCCAGAGTTGACAAAGTTATTTAAAACAAAATCGATAATTCTATATCTTCCGCCAAATGGAACGGCTGGTTTTGCTCTATCTTTTGTTAAAGGTAAAAGTCTTTTTCCTTGTCCGCCAGCTAAAACCATTGCTAAAACTTTGTTATGATACATATTTCACCTACTATCTATAGCATAATTTTACTTATAATTTGAAACATATTCAATGGTTCAAATTGGTTATATTTTAACCAGCAAGATATTGCAGAGTTGTAAAGTATCCATCCCAAGCAGATGATGTTCCTTGCATTTTTTTAGCTCTTTTCTCTTTTTTCTTTAAAAGTTTTTCTTGTTCTTTTTTAAATTTAGTAGTTAATTTTTCAGAAGCTTTTCTTTTTTGTATTGTTGGATTAATCATAGTAAGGGCTTTTTTGTATGAATCAGTAGAATATCCTTTAGCTAATTTTGATGCATAATTATATTCTATATAGTTATACGCATTCAAAATTCTTTTTTCGCCTGATGGGTGAGTTTGTAAAATGTCAATATAAGCATCGCCTGAAATCTTGTTCAATAATGAAACCATTGCTAATGGGTTATATCCTGCTTTTGACATTAAATCAATGCCTGATATGTCGGCTTCAAACTCGTCAGTTCTGGATAATTTGCTTTGAGCTAAAGTTGTTCCAATTGCAGTTACTGTTTCATTTTTGCTTATCATACTTGCAATAACAGCAAAAGCAGTTCCTAAAACACCTTGCTTGGCACAATGTCCATTTATGATATGTCCCATTTCATGGCCAATTACGCCAGCTAGCTCTTCGTCGTTATTGACAAATTCTAATAATCCCTTATAAACATAGATTTCTTTGTCAATATTTGCGTACGCATTCACATCTTCTTCTTCTGATACTTTGAATTCAATATCATAATTTACATTGTTTGCTTTTAGAAGCTTAGAACCGATTGTATTTACTCTTTTAAGTGCAGCTTCTGAATTCCAATCAGTGGTAGCTAGCGCAAAATTAAACATCATCAAGCATAAAACAACAAATATTTTTTTCATAATTCCTCCAATTTAAATATATTTTAATATAAAAAGAGGTTCTTTTAAAGAGGGCGTGTTTTGTATAAAATAATGAGTTTGTGTAAAATTGCATTTAAAAAGCTCGGTTTCCCGAGCTTTTTATTTTATACCTCAGCCTCTTCTAGGCTTGTTGTTCTAATTGATTCGTTTTTGGATTTTGATAATCCTTTTTCTTTGAATTTTTTAACTTGTCTATCAAGTTTGTCGCAAACAAGGTCAATTGAAGCATACATGCTTTCTGCTTGTTCTTCTACTCTGATTGTTTCACCACCTATTTTACAGTTAATCTCGGCAATATGAGAGTCACTAACGGAGGGGTTTTTGATTACAGATAAAATTGCGTCAATTGCATCGATTTGCTCGTAATGTGCTGCAACTTTACCCGCTTTTTCTTTGACGTAAGCTTTAATTGCATCTGTGATTTCGATGTTACGTCCATTAACGTGAATGTGCATAGTTTGTCTCCGTTTCTAGCGCAGATAATCTCCATCTCGCATTTATATATTATACCCCATTTTTTACTTTTTTAAAACCAAAAATTGTAAAAAGTTAAACTAATTAACTTAATTTTTATTACGAGTTGTAGTATAATAATTTAGCGTAAAAAACCGAGGAAAGTATGGAAAAAACATTATTTAACAACGAAATTCAAAACATGAAAAATTACATTATGTTTGAAATTAAAGCTCGTCAAACAGAATTAACCCCGATGCTAAAAGCAAAAAACAGGGCCCCTATCGCCTTATCTATGGGTGCTCCGGTAGATAGAATTCCTGAATTTGCTATTGCAAAAACTATTGAATATATGAATAATGATTCACTTCATACTTATTCAACCCCAAAAGGGGAAATAAAGTATTTGCAAGCTGTTTCAACTTATATGAAAAACAGGTTTAATGTTGAAATTGATTCTAAAAAAGAAGTTGTTTCATTGATTGGTTCAAAAGAAGGTTTATCAAATCTTATTCGAGCTTTGGTTAATCCTAACGATAATATTGATGAACAAGATATAATCTTGGTTCCGGAACCAGGTTATGCTTCATATTCGCAAATGGTTAAAATTGCAAAAGGCAGAGCCTATGGAATCAAATTAACTAAAGAAAATAATTATCAACCGAATTTAGATGAAATTTTAGCTAAATTTATAAAAGAAGGAAATAATCCTTCTAAAATCAAAGCTTTAATTATTAATTATCCAAATAATCCATTAGGTTGTACATGTGAATTTTCTTATTTGCAACATTGTGTTGATTTTTGCAATAAGCACAATATTCTTTTAATTTCAGATAATGCATATTGTGAAATGTATTTTGATGAAAAATATAAGCCACATTCTGCTCTAGAATGCACAGGCGCAAAAGATTGTTGTATTGAAATGTATAGTTTTTCAAAAAGCTATGCTATGACGGGTTGGCGTTTGGGCTGGGCTTGTGGTAATGAATTGGCAGTTACAATGTTATCCAGAATGAAATCAACTGTAGATACTGGGATTTTTAAAGTTCTTCAATATGTTGGAGCTGATTTACTTGAATCTAAAGAAGGTCAAGACTATATCGAATCTCAAAATATTAAATTTAAAAATAAAATTGAAAAGTTTGTTAGTGGCTTGAATTCATTAGGTTATGACGTGCAAATGCCTAAAACAACTTTTTATTTATGGATGGAAATTCCTGCCCGATATAAAGATTGTGAAGAATTTGCTGCAGATTTATTAGAAATATCTGGAATTGTTATAGTTCCAGGAACTGCTTTTGATAAAGAAGCAAAGCGCTTCGTGAGACTTTCTGTTGTAGCAAGCGAAGAAAATCTTGAAGAAGTAATTAATAGAATGGAAAAAGACGGTTTTAGTTTTCAATAAATGATATAATTAAATTATGAGAAAATTTATTTTATTATTTTTCATATTATTTAATTTATATTTGATGGCCCAGGCTGATGTTGTGCCATATTATACAAGCTCTTTAAGAAGAGCAGGAATTGGTTTTAGCGAAGTCACAAGTCCTCTTGTTATGAAGAGAGAGCCTAAAGCTGATGGTGAAATATTGGAAACTTTAAAATTTAATTTTAAAGAGGAAAAAACCATTTGCGAAAAAAATATTGATAGATGTGAAATTGATGAAGTTTTTGCAAGTTATTCTAAAAGCAAAAAAATTGCGTTTATGACAACTTTAGATTCAACTGAAGGTTGGAATTTAGTTTGTTTTAATCAAGGTGAGCGTCCTGTTTGTGGTTGGGTTGAAGAAGAAAAAAATAAATATTATACTTTAGCTGAATTTTTTGAAAAATATGGCAAAAAATATGGCGTATATTTATTTAAAGATCTTCAAAAAAATGATAAAATCTTATATGCTGCACCTGTTAAACAAACAAACTCAACTGGTTCACTTGAAATGCCAAAAACAATTGCCCCTTGGCTAATTAAAGGCAATTGGATGTTGATTAAATCACTTGATTTTCAAAACCAAATGAAAACAGGCTGGATAAACTTCAGGGGAAATGACGGTAGATTAAAGCTTTTTGTAAAATTTTAGCTCAATTTTGTGCTATGATTTTTTTATGCAAAGTTATAAACAAAAACTTGAGGAGCTAAGGGAAAATTCAAGTTATAGAACTATAAAAAATATCCAAGAAAAAGATGGAAAATATATAATCGTTGATGATAAAAAAATGTTGAATTTATCATCTAATGATTATTTAAATTTAAGTACTGACAACGATTTAAAATTGGAATTTATTGAAAAATATAAAAATCATCCGGATTTTCTTTTTTCATCTGCTTCTGCTCGTTTATTGACTGGTTCGAGTTTAATATATAAAAAATTAGAATATAATTTTTCAAAGCTTTTCAACAAAGAATCTGCTTTAATTTTTAATACTGGTTATCAAGCTAATCTTGGAATAGTTAGCACTTTAGCTCAAAGAGGAGATTTAATTTTATCTGATAAATTAAACCATGCAAGTGTTGTAGCTGGGCTAAAATTATCTTCTGCAGAGCATTTTAGATATAATCATATGGATTGTGAACATTTGGAAAGATTTTTAAAAGAAAAAAGAAATAAATATAATAATGCAATAATTATTTCGGAATCAGTTTTCTCGATGGATGGGGATATTGCTGATATAAAAAAGCTAGTAGAGCTAAAAAAGAAATATAATTGTCTGTTAATGATAGATGAAGCTCACGCTTTTGGGGTTTTTGGGGATAAGTTGCAAGGCGTTAGCGCCCAATTAGGTTTATTGGATGAAATTGATATAATAACTATTACCCTAGGTAAAGCATTGGCGTCATCTGGAGCAATTTGTGTTGCAAATAAAACAATAATAGATTATTTAGTAAATAAAGCTTCAAGTTTTATATTTTCAACCGCAATTGCGCCAATTAATGTTATGTGGAGCAATTTTTTATTGGAAGAAAAATTTAATTTATTAAAAGAAAAAAAAGAAAAATTGAATTCCCTTTCTAAAAAAGTGCACAAAATTTATCCAAGTATTAGTCAATCGCAAATTATTCCTGTGATATTGGGTTCTGCTCAAAATGCAACGAATAAAGCGCTTGAGCTTCAACAAAAAGGATTTTATGTGCTACCAATTAATCCTCCAACCGTTCCTGTTGGCACTTCAAGGCTTAGGATTTCGTTAACATCTGATATTAAATTTGAGGAAATATGCAATATTTTTGGCTAAATAAAAATAATAATAAAAAATTAATTTTATTTTTTAACGGCTGGGCAATGAATGAAACGCCTGTTAAACATTTAAAATGCGATGATTTTGATGTTTTAGTTTTGTTTGATTATAGAGATTTAAATTTTGATTTATCTCAATTTGATTTTTCAAAATATAAAGAAAAATATCTTATTTGCTGGTCTATGGGGGTTTACGCTTCTTGTTT
The DNA here is from genome assembly GCA_017560095.1 of Candidatus Gastranaerophilales bacterium. GTDB lineage: Bacteria > Cyanobacteriota > Vampirovibrionia > Gastranaerophilales > Gastranaerophilaceae > RUG14156. Next base: position 122,028 of record JAFYOU010000002.1, on the reverse strand, counting down.
ATATAAAAAAGTGCTTCAAAATTTTGATAAAAAAATTGCCATAAATGGTACAACAAAAATAATTGATAATAATTTTGGAATACCTGAAAAAATTTATAAAATTACCGTTAAATTACTAAATGAAGATTCTTGTGATAAATTTATTAAAAATATGTTTGATAACGGCAAATTAAATCCTGAAATAACTATCACAAGAAAATTATGTGAATTAAAAGAAGAGTTAATTTCTATTCAAAAAATTGAACTTCAAGAAGAATTAGATTTTAATTTAGCGATAATTTCAAGTGATGACAAAATTATTCCTACCAAAAATCAAATCAATTTTTGGCAAAATAAAGCTAAGATTAAACAAATTGAATCAACTCATTGTCCTTTTGAAAAATTTGAAAGTTGGATGGAATTATTGTGCTAGATAAAAATTTTATTGAAGAAAAATTTAAAAATAGCATTGATTTTTATGATGATAATGCCATAATTCAGGATTTGATGGCTAGAAAGCTTCTTTCTTTAATTGATAGAAATGAATTTGATAACATATTAGAAATTGGATCGTATTCGGGAATTTTAACTAAGAAAGTTATTGAAAAAATTAATTTTGAATCATATTTGGCGCTCGATATTGTTAATAGCTTTGATAAAATTAAAAACTTATCAGATAAAATTTCTTTCATTCAGGCTGATATTGAAGAATTTCAAACTAATAAAAAATTTGATTTAATAATAGCAAATGCAAGCTTGCAATGGTGTAATGATTTTGAAGGTACTATCAATAAATTAAAATCATTTTTGAATAAAAATGGTATGCTTGCAATTACTACTTTTGCATCTGATAATTTTTTTGAAATTAGAGATGCATTCAATATTAGCTTAAAATATCAAACAATCAAGGAACTTGAAGATATTTTTTCCCCATCCGCCACTATTATTCAAGAAATACATACTCTATGTTTTAAAAATCCGCAAGATTTATTAAAGCACTTTAAGCTAACCGGAGTTAATGCAATCTCTAAAAATAGCTTAAGCTATGCTCAAATTAAAAACAGTTTAAAAATAATTGAAGAAAAATATCAAAACAAATTGACCTATAAGCCTATATATATAATAGTTTAGGTTTTATTTATTAAGTTTTGTAACAAAAGAAATAAAATAGGCAATTTTTGTCTGTTGATATACTTTATATATATGTAAGACATAAATAACTACCCCTTCCCCACAAAATAGTTTTACATTCACACACAAAACACACTACTAACAACACACTAACCAATTACACGAGAATCAAGCAAAAAGATTTTCAATCCCTTCTTTTCGAAGGGATTTTTTTTATTTAAATTAAAATCTAAAATAAATAAATGGATTATATGTGCTTGCAGCAATTGTAGCTATTGAGAAAACCAAAAGAATCAATAACCATAAATTGATCAGCATAACTTTCCATTTAATTTTAATTTCAAGAATATTTTTAAATATTGGTATAGAACACATTAGCGCAATAATTAATGTAATTATTTCGACTCTATCAACATAGTATAATAAAGAATAGTTAAAATTATCAGGATTTAGCTTAAGCAATCCAAACATATTTGCTATGTATCTTAAGGCATAACTCATATCATTAGCCCTAAACATTACCCAGCCAATTATGAATATAAAAATACAATAAATGTGCCATAATGCGCCTTGCCACCATTTAATTTGAGTTTCTTGTAGTTTTTTAATATTTATAATTTTTTCTAAAATTATAAATACGCCATGCCAGATGCCCCAAAAAATAAAATTCCAAGCAGCACCGTGCCAAACACCAGTTAAAAGAAAAACTATTCCAAGATTTCTTAGGGTCTTTAATTTTGAACATCTATTACCACCTAAAGAAATATAAACATATTCTTTGAACCAGGTCGAAAGCGAAATGTGCCATCTTCTCCAAAATTCTGTTATGGATTTTGAAATATAAGGGTAATTAAAATTTTCTAAAAATCTAAATCCGAAAATCATTCCAAGACCAATTGCCATATCTGAATAGCCAGAAAAATCGAAATATAATTGTAAGCTATAAGCAATAGAGCCAAGCCACGCAATTCCGGACGAAAAAGTATTTGGATCTTGAACAAATATTTTGTCTGCAATAGCTCCCATAGTATTAGCTAACAGCATTTTTTTAGATAAGCCAATAATAAATCTTTTTGCACCATAACAAACTTTGTCAAAATTAACTTCACGAGAATCAATTTGTGCCGATATATCATGATATTTAACAATTGGGCCTGCAATTAATTGGGGAAATAAACATATAAATAAAGCTAACTTGTATATATTTTTTTGTGCTTTAACTTCGTTTCTATACACATCAACAATATATGAAAGTGCTTGAAATGTATAAAATGAAATACCAATAGGCATTACTATATTTAAAGGTTCTATATTTGCGTGAAAAATATTGTTGCAATTATCAATTAAAAAATTAAAGTATTTAAAATAAATTAAAAAACCTAAATTTCCGATAATTGTTAATACAAGAGCAAGTTTTTTATGTTTTTGATATTTTTCAATTGCAACTGCACCAAAAAAGTTGATAATAATTGTTAATAGCATTATTGCTAGGTATTTTGGTTCTCCCCAAGCATAAAAAATAATACTTGCAATTAATAAAATCAAATTATGAAGTTCTTTTTTTGAGATAATGTACAATAATAAAACTATTGGTAAAAACATGCCAACGAATGTCATGGAACTAAACAGCATAATTTAAAACTCCATTTTATTGCCAATTAATTTTGGCAAATTTACTTCAACTATTTCAAATATAATCACATTAGCGTCTTTCATTAAATCAAAGTCTACCTCGGGTTTCCAAACAAATTTTGAATTTTTAAATGTAGGAGCCAAATAAGGAATTAAATTGATTGTAAAAGAATCTCTAAACATCAATAATTTTTTATTGTTTAAATTTCCGTTGCAATTTTGAATATCCGTAACATCTTGGGTTGTTTGACAATAATATAAATTGTCAGAAACAATAGGCTTTTTGTACGTTTCAAATTCTTTTATTTTTAAACCTTTTGGTAGATTTTTGTTTAAATCTCCGTATTCTTCTGAAACCTCTTTTGTTTCTTGAGCTATAAATCTTTTTAATTTCATATCTTTATTTAATTTGTCCATTAAAACTTGATACCCAATATAGGCCCCATATTCATTCCAATGGGTATCTGTTTTCCAATAGAGTAGCCCGTCTTTTTTGTGAGCCATTAATTCTTTATTGGGATAAATAGCTTTTACATTTGTATTTTTATTTAAATAATCTATTAGTTGCTCGGCAAGGCTGAGAGCATTTTCTTTTTTAGGTTTAATTACTTCACTATAATACTCACCATATATTTTAGATTTTGATGGAGCAATGAAAAAATAAAAGTTTTTATTATTATTTTTGCAATATGAATCATACTCACTCAACAATTTTGCAACATTTTCTAAGTTTTCATTGGAAAATAAATTTTCATTTTTATACATACTTAATGCAGCAGGTACACCATGGAAAAGCCAATTATCCTTGCCTTTTATGACTTTTTTAGTTCTTAGGTTTTTATTTATAATAAATTGGCTGTAATAAATTTTGATTAAAAAATCCCTTAAGAAAAATCTATCAGAAAAATAAGAATCAAACTCTCTTCCAAAATTATAATTTAGGGTATTATCATTATTAATTAAAGGCTTCCATTTTTGTAATACACGATTTTCTTTTTGAGAAATTTCATTTTTATCTAAATGAGCCATTGGTAAAAATAGGATTGTAAAAAACAAAGTTAAAAATATTATTTCAATTCTTGATTTTGATTTCAATGTAGAAAAATTTGCAATATAGTCAGTTAATTTGTAATTCAATAAATAAGATAAAATTATAATTATCAACAACAATTCAATCTCAATTTTATAAATTGTAGCAAATTTAAGCCTTTGTTTGTAATAAAGTTTTAAATTGTCTTCTTTGGGATAAATTATTATTTCATCATTTTGTATTTTTAATTCCCCGCCGTATAAGACAAACTTGTCTAAATCTTTGATTTTTATATTGCCGTTTTTAAAAGAAATAGATTTAACCACAATAGGATTTTGATTTTTTAGATTAGAAAAATCGATTCTCAATCTTTTTGGAAAAATTATATCTTTTATTTCGAACCCTATTTTAGTAACTTCTTTTACTGAAACGTTTTTATCTGATGTTCTTATTTTGCTGAATTTATTATTATCTTTTTTATTAATTACAACCGAAACATTTATTTTGCCGGTTTTTCCAAATAAAATAAGCTCAACGGGCAATGGCTTGAAAATGAGCCAAGAATCTTTTGTAATCAATAGAGTTAAAATAGTTAAAATAATTGCAATTATTGCTCTTTTTTTAATTTTTGGTATATTTTTATCCATTTTTCTTAATTACCTTTGCTGGATTTCCAGCTACTGTACAATTATCTTCAACATCATTTAAAACTACTGATCCTGCTCCAATTATAACATTGTTGCCAATATTTATTCCGCCAATTACAACAGCATTAGCGTAAATATAGACATTATCGCCAATAATTGGCGCTTTTCTTTTTGTTTGCGGATTTTCTTTTCCATCGCCTATGGTTACATTTTGATATATTGCGCAATTTTTGCCAATTACAGCATTTTTACTTATAACAATTCCAACAGGATGGATAAAAGTGGTGTTATTATTCAAGAGTCTTTTTAAATCAGGAATACAGCAACAATCTTCAAGCTGATTAATTAAAGGAAATCTAAAAGTCATTTTAATTCCAAAAAATCTTAAAATTATATGTGAATTTTCCTTATATAGTCCAAAAAATCTACCAACTCTATTTGACATATCGATCCTTACTTGTCATGATCAAAAATTAAATAAACTAATTGTTGCACAATTATAGCACAATATATTTTAATTGACTTAATTTTAATATTAAAAAAGGAGCGTTAAACCGCTCCTATATTTTATATGGTACCCCACACTAAGAGGAGTTTGAATACTTTTGAACTTATTTTTATGATGTATGACTTATTAAAAGAAATTGAAAAGTAATATATTACATATTTTGTATTTTATTTAGATAGTTTTCAAAATCTTTGTGAGTAAACACCAAATGCATTAATTCATTAACAGGAATGCCGAGCGATAGAGCATAATCGTTTATGATTTTTCTATCTGCTTTGTATATCGTTGCTTTTGTTGTAGGCTTATTGGTCTTATGTCGACCCGCACCAGCTCTTGCACCACCTGTTGCCATATATACTCCTTTTTCTTAATTTTATCATACCCCCTATGTTTCTTGAATAGTGGTACTTGAAATTATGGACATGTAGGTTGTAAAAGGAAGAAGTTGAAAGTTTTGGAAATAAAATCTCAAAAAAATACAACTATTTCTTTGTTTTTTGTAATTTTACTTGAAAAAAAGTTAACTTTTTATCTGAAAAACTTAACTTTTTGTCAAAGAAACTTAACTTTTTGTTAACCAAGATTCACTTTTTGTTAACTTTTTGTCAAAAAAAGTTAACTTTAGGGTTGAAAATGTATACAAAATGGTTTATCATGTAAATGGATAGTCCTAGATGTATGTCCTGCATTTATTGCAGAGTCGCTAGGGCTTTTGACTTATTATAGCCTCAAATCTTGATATTTGATTTAAATATTTTACTGCATCATCCGACATTAAATGAATTAAATTTAAAATAATTTGATAATTTTGCATTGGCGTGATTCGACCGTTAGTTATAATTTCATGATGAAATATTCTATTTCTTAATCTTAAAATTGTTCTTAAATCGTCCTGCAATAATGTTAAATTAACCAACTCTTTATTGGTTTTATAATTTGGAAAAACAGTTTCAAAGAAATGTTTTTTATCCCATAAGCGTGGTTTATATGCTTTTGTAAATAAATAAACCCAGAACCCAAAAGTCATTTCTGCAATTAATCTATCATTGGTTATTTTTTTATTATTTTTAATCAAATGTTCTTTTGCTTCAATTAATTTTAAATATTCTTCATTACGCAATATTGTTTGTTTTTCTAACTCAGCCATTAACCAATTTGGTTTAATTAATTTTTCAATAGCCGAACAAATTTTATTTCTGAGCACAATTTCAAATAATGCCAATACGGGATAAAAAGCTTCAGAAACTTTGATATTGTACGTATACTGTGTCAATAACTCATCGGTAGTTTCTGCCTCATTTTTATATGATGACAATCTTGCTAGTGATAAAATGCTTGTTAATTCAGTATTATCAATTCTTATATCTTGCATAAATCAATTATAGCAGGAATATTTAGGCATGGGTATAATTCACAATCTATGAATCAAACAGATTCAAAAATATTTATTGTTTTACCAATTAATCACGCAATAGTACTTGATTTTGGACTAAAAATATCATATCATGAGGCAAAATGTTGGGGAGTATATGTTAAATGGAATTAAATATACAATTGTCAGAATGCAATCAAGATTTGATTAAATTACAAGACAATATACTAACTTTTTCTGGATATCTAGAAGAATACAAAGATAACCCTGAAACTTCATCTATTATGTATAGAGCTGAAGTTGTAATTCAAACTTTAATCAATAAAATAGAAAAAACCCAAGAAGAATTCTTTACTAATGAGCTTTTTAAAGACTTAGCCTCCTACATTTCCAACATTAACAATGCTTTATATAATTATCGCACTTATAATAATACTCAATATATTCAACAAATTAGAACAAATATCGAACACATAATTAATGCTATTTCAAAACTTTGTTTTGATGACAAAGAAACAATATCTACTTCTTTGGCGACAATAGTAGGCAACAGCAAACAATCATTTACTCGTTTAAAAAAGAAAGTGGAATCATATGAAGGAAATATAAAAGATTACAAAAATGAGATTCAAAAATTACAAGACAAGATAGAAGAACAACAAGCAATTATAAATGGTTTTTCGGAGCAATTTAATAAAAACCAAATTGAAAGAGATACGCTATTTGCTAATAAAATTGCAGATTTCAATGAAAAGTTTGCAGAAAATCAAGAAAAAATAAAATCACAGTGGTTTGATTCAAATGATGAAATTAAAAATGAATGGAAAGAAAAACTTAGCGAAGTAGAAAAAGATAGAGAGCAAGTTGTTACATATTGGGAAAATGAAGCAAAAAATCAAAAACTTAATATACATAACATTGAAACAAATTTTTTAAATAAAGCCAATGAAATATTAAGGCAAATTACCGAAAAAAATGAAGAAGTAGAAAAATTATATGGATTAATTGGCAAGAATATTTCTTGCGGAAATTATAAAAAACTTGCTGATGATGAAAATAAAAAAGTGTGGTGTTTGTATGTGAGTGCTTTTTTAATTATGTTTGTAATGTCATTATTGATGGCAAGCTGCATTTGGCAAGAATCAATGGAGCATACCGTTACTTGGATAAACATTCTTGAAAGAATCCCTGTAGCTTTTACATTATATGCACCCGCTTTGTACCTAGCGATGGAGGCTAAAAAAAGACATAATTATCAAATGGAGCTTAGGGATTTTGAAATAAAAATTGCAAGTATTGACCCATATTTAAAAAATATTGATTATATAGAAACAAAAAGAGAAGCAAAACACCAAAGCGAAGATATAAGTGCAAGGAGAGTAAAATTAGAACTTGCAAAAGACTTTTTTAGAATCAAAGAAAAACAGAAAAAGAACGACAATATACTGATTCCAAAAGATGTAATTAAGTTTGCAAAACAACTTGTAAAAATTGGTAATTTTTCAAAAAATAACGACGAAAGCGATAAATAAAACATTGAATTTAAGCCCACTAGAATCAATTTTAAGGTTTGTTAGATTTGCGATATAAAGTTTAGAATGTTTTTTAATTCAAATTTTTGGTATTTTTAGCATTTTCAAACATTTTAAAATGCGTTTAAACACACATTATATTTGAATTTTAGCAATTTACCTGTTTAAAATTTTAATGCAAATTATTTATATGTACCGACCTTACGTCCGTATTTATCGTATTCTACGACTTTACCATTCGATGTTTTCTTGTAATAGCCTGTTTTTCTGCCATATTTATCATAAACATTTGTTGTAGAACCTAATGTTTTATAGGTTGTTTGTTTTCTGCCTTGTGAATCATATTTTGTTGTAGTTGAGCCAGATTTCTTGTATGTTGCAGTTTTTGAGCCGTATTTATTATATTCAGTTGTTTTATTTCCAGATTTTTTATAAGTTGATTCTTTTTGACCATATTTATTATATTTGGTAGTTGTTGAACCAGATGTTTTATATGAACCACTTTTAGAACCATATTTATCGTAAGAATTTATTGTTCCAGCTAGTACTGAAGCAGATAAAAATAGCAAAGTTAAAAATGAAGCTAATAATTTTTTCATATTAAATAAAACGAATTTTAAAATAAAAGGTTCAGATTAAATTTCGTCATCTGAAAAGTATTCATAGGTTGATAATTTTTCTTTTAAATATTCTTTATTGTTAATATTTTCAATCTCATCAATGCCAAAATCTTCAAGATTTTGTATTTCGTTTTTTAAAGATTTTTTATTATTGAAAAATAAATAAAACACAATTTCATTATAATATATTATTAAATTAACAAGTTATCAACTTGTTTTATAGGATAAATTATAAATAGTTGCAAGTTAACAATTAACGACCTATTCTAAAAATATCACCTTGAGTTTGTAAATATTTTTCAATATCAAATTCGCCAACGTTTTTAGACCAACTGTAGATTGCCGATAAAAGAGCATTTCTATTTTCTAAAAATATCGCCTGATTGTAAGGCAAAGATTTGCAACCCGATGGAACATATTTTCCAAATATCATAGGTGGAATATCGTTTTTAAATCTTTTGCCTTTTGAACACTCAAAAGCTTTAATTAAATCTTTTTGAGATTGTGTAAATTCTTTGCCTTTTGACACAAGCATAATTGTTTCATACATTATTCTACCAGCTTCATCTGTTTCGCCAAGTTGGTATGCGCAAGAAACATACTTTCTACCATCTTCAAAAATTCCAGTCTGAAGACACCTTTTATCTGGTTGAATTTCAAACAAACATGAAGAATCCTTTTCACGTGTATATTCGCTCAATCTAGCATTTTCAAGTTTTGATATTTTTCCATCTTCTACTTTATACACGGAAAAATCACAAGTATAATCTTTGCCACGTATTAAAATTTCAGTATCATCAGTATATTGATGCGGTACAATGATAAACTCGTCAAAATCTGTATTAATTGGCGTTTTATCGTCATACTTTGGCGCAGTTTCCCTTATTTTTTTCCAATTTGCAACATCATCCGCAACACTTGTTTTAATTGTAGGAACTTCTTTTTCAAATGTAATTATTCCATCTGCTGTTTCTATTGTTGAACTTGTTTTTAATTGTTGAAGTTCGGCTAATTTATTACTTAACTTTTTTGCATCTTCAATGGCACCAGTACTTTTACTTGGTTTACCAGTTAAACCTTGAAGCAAATCTTCACCTCTTCTTGAGAAATCTTGCCCTGCTTCAGTGACTCTTTTATGATTTTTTGTTAATGCATATATTCCAATTGTTGCCAAGCCAATAGTAGCAAGTCCTGCTAATGCAAGCATAATTTTTTTATTGTTACCTGTTGTTTCGGTCTTTTGAACAGCAACATTTGCACTTTGTTGATTTTTTTGTTTTTCAATAACGGCTAAATTTGCTGGAGATATACTTGGAATAGACATGTTGTTTCCTTAAACTTATTTTATATTTATATTAGTATAAAAACAGAAAATATATTTTTATTGCCTATTTGATAATTAGATTCAAGTTATACATAATTTAGGGTATAATTATTACATTAACAAGGTTTGAGGGGTAGCTGGCGAGGTTTTAAGATGTCAGAAAAAGCACCACACAAAAATTCAAAAAATACAGAAAAAAATAAGGAGCCTAAATTAAACCCAATAAAAGAGCTTTACACTTTCACACTTCAACCCATGCCAGATGAGGTGTTTGAAGAATTTGAAAACTCAGATGAAGAATTAATTTTTATCGAAGATATTATAGATGAAGATTTTTTATATGATTTTTATATGGATGCTTGCGATTTTAATGTAGAAGGATGTATTAAAGAATACATAAAAAATATACGCAAAATTTTAACTTATATAAAAAATAAACCAGAAACCGAGCATTATACACAAAAAGACTGGAAAAAAATCTATAATTATTCCCTTATTGATTATAGCAAACCAATTACATACAAATATTTTAAAGAAATTCTTCTTAAAACTCCTTCTTTGTCAAACCTATTATACGCAATTATTGATATTTCAAACAATATAAAAAGCATTGAAAATCTTGCACAAGAAACCATTTTGCCGATAAACATAGATATTAAGAAAATTTTCGGTTTAAATTATTCACTTAAAATAGAAGGTGATTTAGAATATTGTTGCAATTATTCTATTTTAAAATTGATTGATTTTTTCCCAATGCTTTCTAATGCTTGGAGCAATTGTGAAACTTTATCAAAAAATTATTGGTTTTGGCTTTGGATGTTATTAATGCTAAATGCCAATTATTTTAAAATGATATACGAGCTTAAAAACTTAACCAAAGATTATATAGAAAAATGCGAGCTTACTTTTTGGAATGAAAGACTTTTTGGATTAAAAGATAAGTATAAGAAAAAGCAAGAAAACAAACCAATAAATGATGATAAGGAACAAAGCAACCAAGATTGGCTGAGATATAGAAACATTTATAATGATGTAATTTCAATTTATCAATTTTTAAAGTTTTTTTCCGCACAAATTGAGAATAAATATTGTTATGAATATGCTGAATGGAATTATGGCAGATTAATATTGAAAAATGATGAAAATTATAAATTTTATACTTCAACTCTTGATAATTTGTTTGAATGCAATAAAGACTGCAAATTTTGCACCTATAAAAACAAAAATTATTGCAATAAAATAAATTTTGATGATATTTTTGATAAATTCAAAATACTTTTAAAAGAAAAATTTTTGTCCATATATGAAACATTAAAAGAAAAAGATGTATTAATAAATATTGAAACATTGTGCAACTATATTAATTCAACATCTAAACAAGAATATGCTTTAAACTGTTTAAAAGAAAAGTTGTATGAATTAAAAAATATAAGCAACAAAACAATTTTAAATAAAATTTCAAATATTGAATATGAATTAAAGCACGATAAATTTAAAGGTGTAGATTTTAAAAAACACGTACAAGAAATAGAACGTTTAGAAAAATATGAACAAATAAACTATTTCCTTAAAGAAACCACTCAAAGCATTAATATGGTTCTAACGCTTAACAACTCTTGTGCATATAATATGTTAATCGAAAATATGGAGAAACTTGAAAGTTTAACAAAAAAATCCCGAGCAAAAAATTAGCAAAGGATTTTTTCTTCGTAAAAACACAATATGATTCAATGATGATGTTCAAAGGAAAAGGAAAGGACATCCAAATGAATCAAACAAAGTTGCTATACGAACATTTTCTTATTAAAGAAAAAATCATTGAAAAATATTTAGACCCAAAAGAAGAATATGTAATTCTTGGGGCGAATTACATTAAAGATTATTATTTTGCAGTTGTTAAAAAATTTTCAACACCAAATGATGAATATAAATTAATTGTTGAAAATTGCAAAAATCCATATTTTGTTGATTTAAAAAGATGTGAATTAGATTCTGATTATATAAAATTTCAAATTAATTCAATCAAGAATAATTTACCAGAAAATATTTATAGCTTGCTTTTAAAACAAGGTTTATGCCAAAAACTTGAAACAGGCTATTCAAAATATAATTGTTATTGCACTATTCATAGACTTTGCGCTTGTTTATATTCAAATATTTTAAACCTTGAAATACATCACGTAGATAAAGTTAAAGATAATAATTCAATTTTAAATTTGTGTTCAGTTGAAGAAAAATACCATGATGAATTGGATTTATTAACTAGTTACAAATATCTTCTTGCTGTTTATGACGTATTAGAAGATTTTAGGAGGAATGTAAGACTTCAAAAATGCAAAAGAAATACTTTATCTAATAGAGATGATGTTATTTTTGAGGTTTTAAAAGAATTTTATAATAATTCATCGATAAGCAAAGTTAAGAATAAATTTAAAAAATACTTAGGCAAAACAAGACTATATCAAATCAAAAATCGTTATTTTTATTACAAAGAGTTCATTGAAAGCTTAAACAATGGATATAATGAGCCATTATCAAGCTTTAATGAAAAAGATAGAATATGTGCTTATTCTTGCCTAATTTTTATTAGAGAAATAGAAAAAGAAAATGCACTATACAAGAGAATTAAAGGCGAAAATAAATATATTAATCAAAGAGCTTTAAAAAAGAGTCTAAAACCAAATGGGGATGCCTATTATTAGTATACTAAATAGTTATACTGATTTATGGTGCAAATTTGCGCTTTAATTTGTTGGTAAAAAATTTGTAATATACCTTTGCAGTATAAAGCAAAATCTTTAATCAGTATAAAGGATGGTGTAAAAAGGATTTAAAAAAATATTTATACATCTGTAGTGTACTACTTCATATAAATAAAAATCCTTGACAAGTGTATGTAATATCGGGTACATGAATTATAGTACCCAAAATGAAAGGCGGGTAAAATGTCTAACAACAAGTTTATAAATAAACTGTACATAGATGATACCGATATACAAGATGATTTATTAAAGGGTATCACAGCATTGTTAATAGAGACGTATTTAATGAAAGGAAAGTAATTATGAATAATAAAACAATTAAAAACGCTGTAATTTATACACGTGTATCATCAGTTGAACAAGCAGAATGCGGGTTTAGTCTTGCAAGACAAGAGGAAGAATGTAAAGAATTTGCGCTTAAACAAGGATGTAGTGTTTCAAAGATTTTTGTAGAAAAAGGTGAAAGTGCAAAAACAGTTGATAGAACAGAGTTAAAAAATATGTTGGAATACTGTGCACAAAACAAGAAAAATATAGATTATATTATTGTATGGAAGCTAGATAGATTATCTAGAAATATGAATGACCATTATGCACTAAGTGCTTTTTTAGGCAAGTTAGATATAGATATTCTATCAGCTACAGAAAATAACCAAAATGATGCAGTTGGTAAACTAACAAGAAATATGTTACAAGCTTTTTCACAATTTGAAAATGACCAAAAATCAGAGCGTGTAATAGCAGGCATGAAACAAGCTTTAATAGAAGGTAAATGGCTATGGCGTGCACCATTGGGCTATAAATTAATAGATGGTGAATTACTAATAGATGAAGAAAAAGCGCCTATGGTTAGAAAAATCTTTGAATTATATGCTAGTGGCTTATATAAACACTCTTGTATCAATAAATACATTAAAAAGCATTATAACTATGAAATACCAACTGTTAGTTTATATTCAATGCTTAAAAACTTGGTATATTGCGGAAAAATGTATTGCCCTTCATTGCATAAAGAAGTGGTTAAAGGAAAATTTGAAGCAATAGTATCAGATGAATTATTTGCAAAAGTTCAATCTATGCTTGGTGGTAATAGATTTCAAGCTTTAACTAATCGAATAAATAGTGCAGAATTTCCATTAAGACAGTTTGTGTTGTGCCCGTTTTGTGGCACTCCACTAACTGCAAGCAAATCAACTGGTAGTAAAAATAAAAAATATGCTTACTATCATTGTTATAATTCTAGCTGTAAAACAAAAGTAAGAATTCCTAAGAATACGCTTGAAAAGATGTTTATAGAGTTTTTAAGCACAGTAAAACCAAATAAAGAGTGTATTGAAACAGTTAAAAAGTCTTTAAAAGAACAATATAGCTCTATGAGTAAAGAATTCAATAAAAATCACAATGATTTAAGTAAAAAATTAACTGAATTAAAATCAACAAAAGATAAACTAGTTGATTTATACATTCAAGGTAAAATTGATGATACTATATATCAATCCAAACTTGATTCAATTAAAAAAGAAGAAAATGAAATTAGTATAACACTTAATGAACTTAAAACGCCAAAAGCTAATTTTAATTCTTGTTTAGATTATGTTTTGAACTCGTTAGAAAATCTTGAAAACTTATGGTTAGACAATGATTTAGAAACAAAACAAAAATTACAAAAGCTAATTTTTCCAAGCGGTTTAATATATGAAGAAACTGGTTTTCGAACTGGTTCAAACCCTTGGTTTGACATTAAAAAAGGAGCCTTAATGGCTCCTATATTTTATATGGTACCCCCAAGGGAATTCGAATCCCTGTCTACACCGTGAAAGGGTGTTGTCCTAGGCCTCTAGACGATGGGGGCGCAACTTATTTCTTTTCCGAGAAAACAAACAAACCAATGATATCATTCAATTTATTTAATTGTTTTTGATAACTTGCTGCTTGTTTTTCTAGAGTTCTGATATTGCTCTTATATTCTTGGATTGTGTAGTTGCAATCTTTAATTGAACTATTCAAGCAATCTCTAACTCTTTGTGCATCTTGAAGAACTGTTTTCATTGGGATGCCAAGCGCTTCAATTGTTTGACGAATAATTTGAGCACCTGTTTGTCTTGGAACACCTGTTGGAAGTTGAGAAATTAATCTTTTTAAAACATTAATATTGTTTGGCATTTCAAATTCTTCAATGTCTTCATCATTTTCAATTGATAATTTCATTTCAGGATTTGACATAATTTCTTCTTCGTTCACTGAAAAAACAGGAGTGTATTCTTTAGAATTGTTTCCGAAATCGAATGCATCATTTTCAGAAACATCTTCTAATGAGTCCAAAGAAATATCTTCTGAATCAACAAATTCTTCTATACTGGTTTCATTGTTCAATTCGTCTGTCGCGTCAAAGTCTTGTTGCTTTAGTGCATCAACTATTTTTTTACCCATATTTTTTGGTAGTTCGTTTTCTTGCATTTTGCAACTCCTTCTACTTTGCCTCGACCGACTCTGTATTACTATAAAACCAAAAAAAAATATTTTTGTCAAACTCATTTTTTAAATTATCTTAAAATAAGTTAATATTAAGTGTTAATAATACTTTTATATTATTTTTAGGAAATTTTCTTTCAATTCTTCGATTGCTTCATCTAAGATAAAGTCATTTTCTTTGTCATCACCAATGCTATTAATTTCCTCTTCTATGGTGTCAAAATCAATATTATGGTTTAAAAGACTGAGAATTTCTTTGTTTTTATATAGTTCTTGTTTCCATTTATATAAGAGTTTGTGTGAATATTTTTTATCTTTTGTAATTTCTTCTAAGGAATTGAAAACATATTTTAAAAATGCATTTTTAGGATTTTCTCCTTTTGCAATTTCAAGTAAAATACTACGTTTAATTTTTTTTGAAAAACGTATTCTTAGTCCATCCGATTTTATATTTTTTTTGTTCATTTTGAACTTATTTTAGCATTTTAAGAAATGTAGTCCAATTTTTTTATTTCTTCTAATGACATTTTTTCAATATCTAAGTTTGCACGAGATGAATTATCGGCTTGTTCTCTTGTATAAATTCCGCCTTTATGTTTTAAATAAGCGCTATATTTTTGTAATGCTTCATAAACTGGTCTAGCTTCTTCGCTAACATTGAACATCCTCATTGCAAAAGTTTTAACATCTGCAGCATTATATCCTACATTATCTTGAATGGCTCTATGATAATTTTCTTCGTAAATGCGTTCTAATCTTGTTTTATAATCATGTTCTGGATCATTGCCATGATAATCTATTTTTTCCATTCTTCCAAATAAATCAGTAAACATGATAAAAGAATGTTTAGCTAAATCAATTTCAGCAAACCTTCCTCTTGTATATTTTCTTATATGTTCATTGTGGTCATCATCATCTTTAAATAATTTCCAACCTTCACTGTGTCCATCTTGCGCTCGACGACTAAAGGTTCTTAAAAGTGCTCCAACGTGTTTATTAGATTTGTCGTTATCTTTTGCACATCTTAAAACACCTTCTTTATCATGATTATTTGTTCCAATTATAAAATCGTCATCGTCTAAGCCAATGTTATATTTGAAAAATGGTAAGCTTCCCCAACCAATATTGGCATCATCGTTTTTTTCTTCTTCTGTTGATAAAATTGCAAGACCTTTAACTTTGCGAAGTTTGTCTCCATTTGTCCAAAGATTAAAATCTGAGCCATCTGCATCGCACTCGTACATTAGTTTTCTTTGATCAAAATCTTCTCCTTTAATTTCCCTTGCTGTTTTTTCGATAAAATCTGTAATCTTGGTTCCTGCGTCAAATTTTATCATTTGGTTATCGCCAAAATGAAAGCTTGGATTCATATATGCCCAACCCACATCGAAGCGAATAGAATCATAATGTGTTAAATGATGAGCTAATTTTGCCCTAAATAATTTATGAGCCGGGCTATTTTGCTTATTAATTAAATCGTAATAATTAAGAGTATGAATTCCCCAGCCAATTTCTGCTGCTCTTCCCCATTTGTCTTTCAAAAATGCGTCAGGGAAAACTTGTTCTTCAGCCCATGAAAAAGCAATTGCGCAATCTCCTGCTAAATCCATACCAAGTTTATTCACTTCATTTTTTGCATCAGATAAAGCTTTATGTGCTAAGAATTGTTTAAATTTGAAAAATTCAATTTCATCTTTATATTTTTCTTTTAATGCATTGTACTCTGGCATTTTTTGTTCTCTGATTCTTTCGTCAGAATCAAAGCCTGCAAAGAAATCTGTTTTAGCTGTTGTCCAGCTTTTAATATATGGAAAAAGTGCTAACCTTGTATAAATATCATCGTAATCAACGGGTTCTTTTTGGTTTTTAAATGCTTCAAATTCAGTTCTTAACTTTTGCAATTCAGGATTAGGAGTTTCGCAATTTTTAAAATTATCAAATGCAATTCTTAAAGGCTTATTAACTGGATAATCTTCTTGATTTCTCCAGCCTAAAGTTGTTTTAAAATCTGCAATGTTTTGGTTTTTGCTTGTTTTGTTGTGTTCTTGAGCAAATTGTTCTGCTTCGGATTGTGGTAAAATATGTCCATATTTTTCACTTGCTAATTGAAACAAATCAATTATATCTTCACCAATTGATAAGGCGCTTCTTTGATATGCTCCTGGATAACCATTTTGATAACCTTGCTTATCTGTTAATTGTCCCATTGGCATAAATTTAATTGCTGTAGCACCGCCATATATTTGAGCTAATTCGTACATTCTAATTGCTTCGCTAGATGATGGTTTTCCAATTCCTGTATCTTGTTTTTCGTTTGATGGAATAGAAGGAGTGTATAGCTTAACTATTCTTATGCCATCTTCATGTCCTTGAAGACGCCTTGCTTCTTTTTGCAATTGAAGATATCTTCGTTCTTGCTTGGTTGACAAGGCATCTCCGAAAGTCGGAGAAAATTTTTTCATACCAATTGAGTTAATATTCATTTATCACCTACAAAACACTAGCATTATAACAAAACGAATGAATTGTGAAATTTGCCTCAATATAAAGAAATATTAATTATTCTTTATTTCCAGCCCTGCCACCAGAATATATATAAATGAACGGTAAAATTTTATCAACAGGAATATATTCTAAAATTCTTTCAAAGCCTATTTTGATTGTAGCAACAATATCGTCAAAATTGGCTATTGAATCTTTAATTGTATATTTTCGATAAGGCTCACCTTCTTTACGAGTGGCATTTGTGATTTTTGTTGCAAGCATTGCACCAGATGTCATGCCTGCAATTGAAGCAATAATTTTTGTTGGAACATTATTTAAAAATTTAATATTTTTGCAAATTTCAAGTGCAGCACTCACCATAAGCATTGGAATAGAGATATTCATAACCTGAAAGCCTGCTTCTTTCCATTTTTTCTTTTGACTATTTTTATCAGCTCCAACAGAACCAGCTAAAACTCCTCCAATATTTGCTCCGCCTGCCATCAAAAGCATTTCAGTCACATCATTGATTGTTTTATATTTTGTTTTTGGCATTTTTTTATTTGCCAAAATAGCAGCCCCAACGCCGACAGCTGAACCAACATATGGAACTATCTGGCGTAAATGGCTTTTTTTCTTATCATTAACTGTTTCCTGTGAGGGCATATTATATGATTTAAAAATGCTATATGGATTAATTTCAGCTTTCATATTCATAAGCAAAGAATATTATCTCAAAAAAATATTTTTTTAAAAGTCTTTTTGATTTTTTTATTTTTAATCCAATTCTTTAAATTCTTCTTTTCCGGCGTGGCATATTGGGCAAACCCAATCAGATGGAAGCTCATCAAAAGATATGTTTTTATTTTCCTCGGGATGATATATATAACCGCAAATTACACATAAATAGTCTTTCATAAAATCTCCTTTTTTAATGTTGAGTATAAATGAATTTCTAGAATAAGCTATTAGATTTCTTGGTTAATTCAAGTTTACAAAAATTAATATTTATTTTTTAATAGGCAATTTTTTTCTAGAAAAAAACTTTTCATGGGTATAGGGGATTATATTTTTTAACAAGGGGGTTTAATGACTTACGGAAATTATGCTATTGCCCATGATGACTTTTTATATGGGTATCAGGCAAAGTATGGCAATCCAACGAGGGTACATACCACTGCATCTTCAAGCTCGTCTTCAAGTGCATCTTCAAGTGCATCTGCTAATGGAGTTTATGCAAGTGGCATTTCTGATGCCGGATTGGGCAAAAACACATGTACTGATGGACAAAATGATGGTAAAATTGGCATTGGTTCAGCTTTATTAAATGCTGGCGAAGGTATTATTAAAGGCGCAATTAATGGCATTAAAGGTATGTTTACAAATAAAGAAGGTAAATTCTCTTTAGGTAAAACATTATTATCTGTTGGTATTGCGGCTGCATGTATTGCATTCCCTGCAGTAGGTGCTGTAGCATGTGGAATTGGGGCTATTGCAGGCGGAAGTCAGGTAATTAAAGGTTTTAAAGCTCAAGCAAACGCAACGACGGATGCTGAAGCTAAAGCAGCTTGGGAAAATATCGGTGAAGGCACATCAACCGTTGTTGGTTGTGCACTTGGTGCAAAAGCTTCTGTTGGTGCAATGAAAGGGGCATCTACTGCGGCAATTGATGATGTTGCAAAGGTTGCGTCAAAGGCCTTAAAAAATGGAGATGATATTACAACAGGAATGTTAAAAGGTTTAGATAATGTAGATGAAGTTGCAGCGGCATTGGATGATGTGACCGATGCAGCTAAAGCAGCAGAAGTTATCAAAAGCACAGGAAAAATGAAAAATGCAAGCGCATTGTCTAATGTGGATGATAGCTTAACAGGTACTAAAAAATTAACAGAAACTGCAAAAGCTTTTGGAAAAGACGCAATGTCTTCAACCAAGAATAATGGTAAGGCATTGTGGGCAAAAACTTCAAAAACCTATACAACTGCAAAAGAAGTTGTAGAATATAAAAATGCACAAAGAAAATATAATAAAATTGATAAAACTGGGGCGTTAACTGATGACGAAATGCGTATAATTAAAGAATTTGAAATCAGGGATACAATGGTGTCTGATGATGCTGCAGATGTAATAGCGAGATTAGATGATATGGCTCAAGCTGGACAAAATTACAAAACAGTAAAAAAAGATTTTAATACAGCAAAAAAAGATTTTAATACAGCAAAAAAAGCTTTTAATACAGCAAAAAAAGCTTTAAATAAAGCAACAAGAGAAGTTAAAAAAGGCGGTTATGAAGGCAACTATACAAAGGCAGAGCAAATGGCATTTGATGATGCAACGAAAGCTCTTGATGATGCAACGAAAGCTCTTGATGCGACAAAATCTAAGACATCTTTTGGTAAATTAACAAATAATGTAAAAGGAACGAAGACATATGAATATTTAAAAACAACCTTAAAACCAGATGAAGCTGCAAGTGCATTTAAAAATATAAAAAATATTAAGCTTAAAGATGTTGCAGGTAATTTATGGGGTGATGGTAAAAAAATATTCACAGCATTGCAAGAAAATCAAAACATTCAAACGGTAATTAATGAATATGGTTATGATGATGTAATGCAAGTTTTACAAGTAGCCTATGGTTATGGCTTAGCAGAACAAACTATATAGTATAATAATAAAAAATCGGGTACTCAAATGAGTACCCTTTTTAATAAAGACAATAAAGAGAAATTTAAAATTATTGACCCAAGTAAACCAATGTTTCTAGTAATTGGTTAGCGCCTGAGAAAACTTGTGAATTAGCTTGAACAAGTCTTTGAGCTAAAATCATATTTGAAAACTGTTGTGCAAGGTCAACATTTGATGCTTCCAAAGCTCCTGTCACAACTGCACCAACGCCATTGATATTTGCAGCAGTATAGATTACATCTCCACAGTTAACGCCAATAGAATACTGGTTGTTACCTTCTGCAACTAAGCCTCCGTCATTTAAAACTTTAGCCATTTGAAGTTGCATATTTGCTTTAACCAATACATTAGGATCAACATATAATGAGGCGTTGCCAGAATTTTGGATATCATCATTGATAATTACACCACCTGATGTTTGGTATGAAAAATAAGTTGAACCATCTTCGTTTGCTTTAACGGTTAAAATTGAGCCATCGCCATAAGTAACGGTAACTAAACCATCTTTGCCAACTGAAAAACTATCATAATTTTGTGTATATTCAGAAGTAATATCATCAACTTGTCCTATGGTTGCAGATAAATTTAGCGGATTAGTTGTGTATTTCCCACCAACTAATGGCATATTGGCTAATTTTGCAATAGAAACAAAATTTGTTCCTCCATCTTTTTCTTCGATAGATTTAAATTCTAAAGATTCAACATTATCTTTAGGAGTGAAAGAAATTACACCATCTTCTGATGCAACAGTTAAATAATCACTTACGTTATAAGTTGTTGTGGAGCCATCTTCATTTGTAACAGTTGTTGTTGAGGCATTCATTGCAGCAACCATTGCAGCAACGCTTCCATCATTTACTTGATCGCCAACATTAACTTTTAAATTAATGGTGCTTACTGTGTCATCTGCATTTTTAACTTTTACAACTACTTCAAATTCGCCGTCTCTAATGCCGGAATTTGAACTTCCAAGAGAGTTTAGTTCAGAAACTTTCATTGCGTCAAATTTCGCTTTTGGAGTACCTTCTGTTACAACTTTAATTGAAGTAGGCATTTTGATTGGAGTTGTTGAATTTGTTAATGACTCCATTTCATCCATTCCTAAGACTTTAGAACCATCTGCAGTACATAAAAATCCATTTTCATCTAAAGAAAAAGTACCGTCTCTTGTTAATAAAACTTTTCCATCTGAATTTTGAACAGTAAACCAGCCATTGCCAGTAATTGCCATATCAGAAGCTCTGCCTGTTGTATTTGTGCTTGCAGCGCCAAAATCTTTTGAAATAGAAGCGCATTGTACACCAACGCCAATTTGGTATGGGTTTGTTCCGCCTGAAACTCTGCTTGAGTTTGTGCCTGTTGTTTTGGTTGCATACCAAATATCTTGAAAATCAACACGGCTTGTTTTGTATGCAGTTGTGTTCATATTGGCAACGTTATCTGATACAACAGTTAGTTGCTCTGTTCCTGCATTTAAGCCTGTCATAGACGTAAATAATGCTTGTGTCATTTACTAAATTGTCCTTTCCTTATTGTCATTTATTTATTGTCTTATTTTTTATTGATTGTTTGTTGTTGAATCTGATTGTGGAGGCGTTGTTGTGCCTTCTTCTGGATTTGTGCCTTCTTCATATCCAAACATTGCATTAGTGATGCTTGTTAAATTGTTTGCAATTGAAGCCGCTGCCGCTTTAAAGAAATTTGTGTCGCTTTCTTGAACAGTTGTATCTTCTGGGTAAACTTTAGTAACAGCTGATAGAGGATACATTTTTCCACCAATACTTATTGAAGCACCTGATGTATCAGAATAATCAACATAATCTACTTTGCCAGATTTTTCTTTGCCATCAACTGTAACTTCAACATTTTGACCAAGTAAAGAATTCGCTTGATACATGCTTGAAAATTGAGAAAAGCTACTTGTTAGCGCTTCCATTTGCTCTAATGTTGCAAATTGGGCTTCTTGAGCAAGCATTTGTGAATTATCCATTGGATTCATGGGATCTTGATATTGAAGCTGTTGGGTTAAAAGAAACAAGAAATCTTTTGAATTAATGTTAGAGCCAGAATCTTTAGCTGAAGCTTGTTTTGCTTGATTTTGTGCTGTTGCATTTTGCATTTGTATAACTTGGTTATGAACTGAAGAAGTCATAATTTATTTATCCTTATTAATTTCCATAGCTTAAAGATTTATTCAAAATGCTTGAAAAATCTTTTGCAAAAGACATATCATAATTTGATATCGAGGTTAATACTTCTTTTGCTTCTTTGTTGTTATTTTGTTGATTATTTTTTTCATCTTTGTTTTGTTGATTTTGATTTTCTTGTTCAAAATCACGATTCAAATTTTGATTTCCATCATAAGTGGTTGAGTTTTCTGAACCTGCGGTTTTAATTTGAATTGAATTAACATTTACGCCTGCGTCAGACAATTGTTGACGAAGTGAATCAATGTTTCTTTCAATATATGCTCTAACATCTTCATTTTGAGCCATAATTTGTGTAGTTAAACCCTGTTGATTTGAAGTTAATTCAATTTGCAATCTTCCTAAATCGTTTGGTCTTAATACCATTGTTAATTTTTGCGCATTTGCATCTTTTAATTGAGTAACTTTATTTGCAACCTGATTCAATACATCTTCCATAGATGGAGTATTTAAATTTTGGGTTTGTGTTGTTTTAGCTAAATTTGCAACATTTTTTATTAGCGCATTTACACCAACAGCATCATAGGTCACACTTCCATTAGTTGAGCTTATAGAGTTAAGTGAATTTGTTTCACCCATTGCTAGTTTAGTTATTTCATCAGCAACTGATAATGCTCCTGATTGAGAAGGAATTGTTTTAATGTCAACTTCAACCATCATCTCGTCAAGCATTTCATTTATCGCAATTGTTTTTTGAAGATTTTGTTCAACATTTTTGATATCATTGTTTTCAACTTTGATGTCTTTTGAAATGTTTGCTTGTAGTTTTACTTCATTAAAATCAATATCATTTTGTAACAAATCGCCTAAATCAATTTCTGGTTCTTGGGTTTTATTTGTTTTTATGTCTTGTTGATTTTGTTTTTGATTGGTGTCTTGGTTTAAATCAACCTGTATTTTAGTAGTTTCTTTTGAAGTATCTAATGTGCTTTCAATTTCTAAGCTTTCTGTTTGTGGTTTTTGAGATTCTACTTTAATATCATCTGCTAAAGCATCTATAGCTTGTGCTAAATCATCTGTTGAAATTTCTTTTTGGCTTACTTTTTGAATTAATTCCTCTATTTCGGTTTTAATTTCTTTGTTAAATTCTTGATTTTCGATTTCTTTATTAAGATTGTCGAGCAAACTCGCGATTTCTTTAATTGTTTTTTCGTCTTTCAAATCAATGTTTTTTAAATCTTCTGAAGATAATTTATCTAAAGTTTCAAGAATTTTGTTTTCATCATTTAAATTTAAATCAACAAATTCTTGTTTAACTTCAACTTCAGTTGTTTCAACATTTTTTTCTAAAAGATTTTTTAAATTTTTCAATGTTTCAATTAAATCTTTTTTAATGTCAATTTCTTTAGTTGCTTCTTGAATATCATTTGTTGATTCTAGTTTTTCTAGTGTTTTAGATATTTTTTCGCTAAATTCATTTATTTTTTTAACATCTAAATTTGAAATTGCTTCTTTGATTTCTTTAGCAATTTCTTTTATTTCATTTGTTGCTTCTTTTAAAGATTCGATGTCAAATTTTATTTCTTTTTCCGGTTGCATGGTTTTGTTTTCAGCTTCCGATTTTGATGAAAGATTGGTTTCGCCTTTTGTATCTGTATTTGCAGATTTTATTAATTGTGAAATTTTTTCTTTTAATTCAACCATTAAATTCTCAAACTCAACCGGTTTTTCTGTAACTTCTTTAATATCTTTTAATATTAATTTAATTTCATCTAATGTTTTTGTTATTTCCGTTTTTTGTTCTTGATTTAAAGTTGAATTATCAAAATTTGATGAAATGGTTTCAATTTTGTTCACAATTTCGCTAATATCTTCAAGATTTTCAACATTTTCTAGTAATGCACTTAAATCTTTAATTTCTGCTTTAATATCTTCCGATACAACAGGAATTGAGTTAATTAATTGCTCAACATTTAATTCTATTTCTTCTAAGACATTTTTGATTTCTGTTTTTGTTTCTTCGCTTAAAGCAACTTCCTCAACAGAAGAAAAAACTGGTGATGATTCTACAGGTGAGCTATTATTTATGTCTGACAAATTTTCAGTTTCTTTTTGCTTTTTGGTAGCAACTTTGTTTAAGGTTTCTTGATTATTGTTTTGAATTTTTTGATTTTCTTCTTTTCTTGCATTTTTTGTATCAGAAATTTTTATTTCTTTTGAGTTATTTGTTGTAGCTTTTTCTGAATTTTTTTGAGCTACGTTTTTTGAAACATTTGCTGTGTCTTGAAGATTTTTGTCAGTATTTTTTGAAACAGCTTCTTTTTTATTTAAAGCTTTTTTATTGATAGAACTTACGTTAGTAACTTTTGCTTGTTTATCAAAATCGCTTTGTGCTTTTTGAGTTTTTGATTCAAGATTATTGATTAAATTTGAAAAGCCTTGTTCTTCGGAAGATTTTGAAGAAGAAGGAGTGTTAACTACCTGCATTATCATATCTATTGCAGCAGTATTTTCATTAGTTTGTATATTTTGCGCCAATGCGTTTGTCATTTTTCTTTATTGTCCCTAAGCTATTATTCTTCTTGAATTTACAATATCGTCTATTAATTTAAATTCTTCCTGAAGAACGTCTTTATCATATTGAGCCTTTTGTTTTTCTTTTAATTTCTCTAAAGATTTAACTTGTATATAGGCTTGCTTTGTTATTTGCTGTTGCTTTAATAAATCAATTTTTGTTTTTTCTATTATCAATTTTTGAGTGGTAATATCTTGCATGATTTTATTTGCAAACGAGCTATAATTTGAAATCAAACAAGGAGAAAATGTATCTTCTAAAAGGCATTTTTCGGATTCATTTCTAATATTTTCTAATGCTAAATGCATTTCATTTAAAATTTCATTTTGCTTGTTAAAAATATTAGTTATGTTTGCAAGTTTAACTCTTGCGTCCTCAAGTACCTTTTTTCGAACGGTTAAAACACTCTCAAGAGTGAACTTAAACCTCCTCAATTAAATTCTATCCCCATATAATTTCTATTACATAGACAGAATACTTAATCTTATATTTTTATTCATCATCTATATTGTTGAAAAAACTTTAGCGAATTTAACCAAAAATAATTTAAATGTACTAGATTATTTTTGATTAACAAAACTCAACATAAAATTTGAAAATCAAATTATCTCCATGATACAATTATCAAAAATCAAGGAAGTATTGCTTTTATGTATCAAATCGCTAATTTAGAAGAAAAGTATTTTAGAGTGTTTCAAGGCGCATATAATGATTTTCGCCTTAAAGCTAGAACTGATTACAAATTTGAAATTGACCCATTGGTTTATGATGATTTTATTGATTCTTTTAACAAAGGTTTAATTTCTTGTATAATCTTGTTGGAAGATTCAATACCTACTGGGTTCTTGGCGTATACTGCGGTTCAACAAGAAGTTATTGAATTATTTGTAATTCATTGCCTTGGAACAGAAGACATCAATGAAAAAAGAAGATGTTTGTTTGAAAAATTTATGGAACAAACAAAAAATCAAAGAAGACATGCAGTTGTAAGCTATGCAATGCTTGGGGTTCAAGAAAGTTTTAGAAAAGAAGTTGCTGAATTTAATTTTAATTTCATTGATACGGGAGTTGTTGTTTTTGATATTAAAAGTAAGCAGCAAATTAAAGAATTATCCCAGTTTAATTTTATGGAATTGCCAATAGGCTATAAGTTAACTCCATATCGAGATATTTATTTTGAAGAATTATCTGAAGTTATCCACAATTCTTTCAAAGATTCTACTGATGTAAATTTTGATGTCAGATTTTCTTCTATTGAAGGATGCAGAGATATTACGCAAAAAATTACAACTTCAATTTATGGCAGATTTTTGCCACAAGCAAGTAAAATTTTATTGTATGAAAATAGACTTGTTGGTTTTTGTTTAACAAATGTTACAGGAGATGGAATCGCCAACCTGCCTTTAATAGGTATACTTCCGGAACATCGTGGTCAAAAACTATCAAAATCTCTTATTAAAGCCTCTGTTCTTGATGTTGTTAAATTACATCAAGGCGGTATAATTGAATTAAACGAATTAAATGCGAGCTTAGATTTAAATTTGCCTAGTGCTGTTAAAATGTACGAATCGGCAGGATTTATTCAATCGTATAGATATTCGCAAGCTTACTTACCAAGAGGATAAAAAGAGGAGTAAATAATGGCAAAAGTTTTAATAACGGATAAAATCAATGATTTGGCCGTGAAGATTGTGCAACGTGTAGCAGAAGTGGATAACCTTCCAACAATGGATGAAGATAAGCTTTGTGAAATCATTGGAGAATATGATGCGCTTTTAGTTCGTTCGCAAACAAAAGTTACAGCTAAAATTATTGAAGCTGGCAAAAATCTTAAAATTATAGGTAGAGCTGGCGTTGGCGTAGATAATATTGATGTAGCTGCAGCTACTCAAAAAGGGATAATTGTTGTTAATTCTCCTGATGGAAATACACATGCTGCAGCAGAACACACAATTGCTATGATGATGGCAATGAGTAGAAATATTCCTCTTGCTGATGCTTCTGTTAAACAAGGTTTATGGGAAAGATCAAAATTTACTGGCGTTGAAGTATTTAATAAAACCCTTGGCGTAATTGGTTTAGGGAAAATTGGTGCACATGTTGCAAATGTTGCTTTGGCATTAGGTATGAAAGTTGTTGTATTTGATCCATATGCTTCAAAAGAAATGGTTGAAAAAATTGGTGCAACTTATGTTGAACATTTAGATGATTTTTGGGGAATGTTTGATTATTTAACAATTCATACTCCAAAAACAAAAGAAACAGCAGGTTTAATTAATACAAATACTTTAAATCGCATGAAAAAGGGTGTTAGAATTATAAACTGTGCTCGTGGCGGAATTATTGATGAATTAGCTTTAGCTAAAGCGGTTGAATCAGGTCAAGTTGCACAATGCGCAATTGATGTTTATGAAGATGAAAAAAATGTTGATAAATCTCCACTAATTAACCTTGGAAAAAATGCAATCTTAACGCCTCATCTAGGAGCAAGCACAGATGAAGCTCAAATTAATGTTGCTTTAGATGTAGCAAATCAAGTTGTTGAAGTGTTATCTGGAAGAAATGCAACAAGCGCTATTAATATTCCTGCTTTAAAACCTCAAAAATTAGAGGCAGTTAAAGAATATATGGGATTAGCTGAAAATATTGCTCAAATTGCTTCTCAATTATCAATTGGAGCAATCAAAGAACTTGATGTCTTAGTTAGTGGAAAACTTTCAACCTTAGATGTTTCTCCGCTTGAAATAGCTATTTTAAAAGGCATTTTAAGTGCAAATATGGTTGATGTTAATTATGTTAATGCTCCAATCATTGCTCAAAAAAGGGGAATTGAAGTTAAAACAACTAAAACAAATGAAGAGCAAAATACAATTTGCGTAAAAATTAAAACATCTGAAAATGAAACAATTGTAAAAGGTGCGTTAATTGCAAAAGGTATCAAAAGAATTGTTCAAATTAATAACTATTTTGCAAGTATTGAACCTAAAAAATATATGTTATTTGTTCCGCATATCAATAAGCCAAACATGGTTGCTCAAGTTGCAAGCGTATTAGGCGCAGATAATATTAATATTTCAGGCATGCAAGTAGCGCAAAATAATGTTGAAACTGATAAAAACGTAATGGTTATCAATGTTGATAGCTTAGTTGAGCAAGAAACATTGGAAAAAATCGCAAAAATAGATGGTGTTGATAAAGCTAAATTCATTAGCTTAGAAGCATAATCTGGTTAAAGCAAACAACAAAAAGCTCTCGAAATCCGAGAGCTTTTTATTTTATTTTAACTAAATTTGTTATTTCTTTTAACTTTTCTTGAAGTTCAATAACTTCATATTTTAAACGATTCATTTCACAAGCAATAGGGTCGGGAATTCTGTTATGTTGTAATTGGCCCTCAACAAATTTTTTCTGTTTTACAATTCTTCCTGGAATTCCAACAACCGTGCAATGTTCGGGCACGTTTTCAATTACAACAGACCCTGCGCCAATTGTTGAATAATCTCCAATTTCAATATTTCCTAAAACTTTAGCGCCAGCTCCAACTGTTACAAAATTGCCAATAGTTGGATGGCGTTTTCCTTGTTCTTTTCCTGTTCCACCTAAAGTTACGCCTTGGTAAATTAAAACATCATCACCAATTATTGTGGTTTCACCAATAACTACACCCATTCCGTGGTCAATAAAAAATCTTTTACCAATGGTTGCTCCGGGGTGAATTTCAATGCCTGTAAAAAACCTTGCAATTTGAGAAATTGTTCTTGGAATAAAAGGTATTTTCCAATAGCGTAATTTATGAGCGATTCTATGTGCTAATAACACATGAAAACCTTGATAAAGAAAAATAACTTCTAAAACGCTACGAGCTGCAACATCCTTTTCTTTAATGGTTTGAATGTCTTCAATTATTGTTTTTGTCCAAGAAATAATACCCATAGATAAATTATATTACATAAATTTTTCGGTTAAATCAATGGTTTTATGGTATAATCTTTTTGCTTTAAATAGATAGGAAGAAAATATGGAAAAATTTTATACCACAACTGCAATCGATTATGTAAATGGTGCTCCTCATATTGGACATGCATATGAAAAAATTCTAACAGATGTTATTTGTCGTCATTTTTCTCAAAGAACGTCTGATGCATATATGTTAACAGGTTGTGATGAACATGGTA
Organism: Candidatus Gastranaerophilales bacterium; assembly: GCA_017560095.1. Classification (GTDB taxonomy): domain Bacteria; phylum Cyanobacteriota; class Vampirovibrionia; order Gastranaerophilales; family Gastranaerophilaceae; genus RUG14156. Next base: position 92,950 of record JAFYOU010000002.1, on the reverse strand, counting down.
TAAAAATTCAAAAGACTTCAGCTTCAGTAGGTATGCAACCACAAGAATTTTGTGATATGAACGCAGCTAAATTTGCTGATGCTTGGAAATTATTAGATATTAATTATTCCCAATTAATTAGAACAACAAATCCAGAACATAAAAAAATTGTTCAAAAAATCTTCAAAAAATTAGTTGAAAAAGGTGATATTTATAAACATTCATACACTGGTTTATATTGCGCAGGTTGCGAGTGTTTTGTTTCTGAAAAAGATTTAGACGAAAATGGTTTTTGTCCAAATCATAAAGCAAAACCTGAAGTTGTTGAAGAAGAGAATTATTTCTTTAAATTAACCAAGTATAAAGATGCAATTATTAAACACATTAAAGAAAACCCGAATTTTATTGTTCCAAGTTTTAGAGCAAATGAGGTTTTAAATCAGCTAGAAAACATTGAAGATATTTCTGTTTCTCGTGTAAAATCAAATGTTAGCTGGGGAATTCCAGTTGACGGAGATGATAATCAAATTATTTATGTTTGGATTGATGCTCTATCAAACTATATCACAGCTCTTGGCTATGATACAGAAAATCCATCAGAAAAATTCAAAAAATATTGGCCAGCCGATGTTCAAGTTATTGGAAAAGATATTTTAAAATTCCATTCAATTTATTGGTTGGCTATCTTAATGGCTCTTGAAATTCCATTACCAAAACATATTTTAGCCCATGGTTGGATTACAATTGACGAAACAAAAATGTCTAAATCTTTAGGCAATGTTGTTTCCCCATCAAGCGTTATGGAATCATTTGAAATGGTTGAACCTGATGCACTTAGATATTATATGGCAACAGCAGCACCTTGCGGCAAAGATGGAAATTATTCAGATAATGATTTTAAAGAAAAAGTTAATGCACATTTAGCAAATTCAATGGGTAATTTATTGAATAGAACATTATCAATGCTTGTTAAATATTTTGATGGTGAAATTAAACCTGAATTTGTTGTAGATTCACCTCTTTTTGCTGATTGCAAAAAAGCAATTGAAGAAGTAAAACATCATTTCAATTACTATGAAGTAGCAGAAGCTGCTCAAAAAATTACCGAACTTGTTGATAATACAAATAAATTTGTTACAGACTCAGCCCCTTGGACTTTAGCAAAAGAAGAAAAATGGAATGAATGTGGACAAGTTTTATATACTGTTTTAGAAGTAATGTGTGTAGTATCTAGTTTAATTTATCCATATTGTCCAAATATTGCTTCAAAAATGGCAAAACAATTAAGCTATGATTTATCAACAAAATTAGATGATATTGAAATTAAAAATATTAAAGTTGGAAAATTAATTTCAAAAGAAGAGATTTCTCCAGTATTTTTAAGATTAGATTCAGAGCTTGCTGATAAATCTAAAAAGTAATTTCTATTAAATTAAAACACCTTGGTTATGCCAAGGTGTTTTAATTAATTAAGTTGTTTTAATAACCTATCAATTTCGTTTTTATATGTATCTGTAACATGACCTTTAACAAATGTTAATAATCTTTCCGCTTGTTTTTTGTCGCTGGTTTGTGTAATTGTTTCAAGCTTATTACAAAGTTCAGTAAAATTATAATTTCTTATTATTCTATAGGATCTATTAGATAAGCAATATAAGCCACGATTATCTACATTTTTATCAAGTGCAATGTTGAATATTATATCTAATAATTTTTCATCATATTCTGGATGTTCAGAGAATTCATCTAAAAAATTCCAGCCAACACCAGAAGAAAGTTCCTCTTCTATATCTTTTTCAGTTGGGTGTTCTTCAAATTTTATATTCTTTCCGCAGAGAGTTGTTAAAAACTGAAATTGCTTTTCTGGATTTTTAAATAAATTAAGTATTTCAAAAGCTTGTTCATGAGTTAGGCTAGCGCTAATTGCATTTATGAAATAGTAGTTTATATATTGATTATGTTCAACATAATAATGTCTCAAAATTTGCAATATAGCATCTTCATTTGGTGCTTTTTTACAATATTCAACTACATTTTTTGCTACCGTTTCAAATGGAAATCCTTTAATTAATTCAACATATGCGTTTGGATTTGTTATTAATCTTGATAATTTGTCTTCATTGCCTGTTAATCCAAGGCGCAAAAGTGCATGAACTATAAATTCTTGGTTTTCTTTGGAATCATGTAATAGAATTATTTCCATTCCTAGTTTGGTTTTATTAACATCTTTTCGGGCGGTTTGTATTTGTTGACGTAAACCAATTGGGTTATTTTTTATGGATTTAATTCGTTTTTTAAATGCTTTATCATATCGTTGTTTTATTTCATCTCTTTTTTCTTCAGGAACAAGTTCAAGCGCTTCTTGGGTTAATATTGGAAGTGCTAGAAGTTGTTTTTCTAAAGTTTCATCATCCGGTGAAGCTTTTAAAAATTCCATTTGCATTTCTTCATCAGTATATGAAATTGGAAGTAAATCTAGTTTATCTGTTTTAAGAAGAAGTGTTTTTCTTACCTCAGGCTCAACTTTATTTATTATTTTGAGTATTTGCTCCGCGGAAAGAGAGTCGAATGTAAAAACATCGTCTTGATGATTATTAAGCGAAGAAATTATTTCAAATGAACTGTTTTTTGCTTCCATATCATCCTTAAAAACATCTAAAACAAACATTATATCTTCGAAAGTACGACAACCAGAAAGGAATTCTTTATTTAAAAACATTGTTCTTTTTTCTTCTGGAGTTGCAAGATTTGCAAGTGCTTTTACCATTTGTTTATATTCCGGTTCTCTATCTTCTTCGTCGTATTTAAAATAGAATGTTGGCACTTCTGCTTCGATAGCATATGCAATAATTTCATCTCTAGCTCTTTGATCTCTTATTATAGTTGGTTCATTTGGATTTTTTCCTGGCTTTATTAGACCTTCTAAATATTTAATAAAATTGGCTGATATTTTTCCATATGAGGGGAAAAAATTATTATCAAGATTAGAATACTTTTCAAGTTCTTGTCCCATCTGAACTTCATCTACTGCTTCTTGTTGTGCAGATAAGGCTTCGCTATCGTGTGTAAAGCATTCAAAAATGCGATCTGTAACCCTCTTATCATCATAAGCTATTTGAATGGGAATTTCTGAATTTTGATTTTTGGTTGTAAATTGAGCCAATGTTGTTTCTTTATCAGGAGAAGCTTTAATCATAGCATTCATAAGGTCAAACAATAAATCTTTATCTTTAACATTGTACGGTTTCATATAAAGTCCAACAAGCTTATTCATTGCTTGTTTATCTTTGCCTAATAAAATTTCAGATTTTATATCAGCAGGGCAATTTTTGTCTTTTTTTAATTGATTTAATAAATCTATACATTCTTGTGCAGTTATAATGCTAGGATCGTTAAGCATTTGAGATAGTTTCTGGTATTTTGTTTTAAAATCTACGCTTTTTGGAGATGGTTTCCGGCATATTATTCTAACAGGTACTTTTTTAGGGTTTGTAGTATCTGTACTCGTAAAAGAAATTGTATCACAATTTAAACTTTTAAAATTTGGTTGAGTTTGATGGTTTTTGTTTAAATTTTGCTTTTTAATTGTTAAATAATTATTTAGCACAATCGGGGAAATATTCATTAGTAAGCCTTTCAATAGTATGCAGTTGTTTTAAAACATATGAAAAAATTTTTTTGTTAGTGCGTTAAGAAAAGTTTAAAAAACTTTTTGTCTGTAATAAAATCTTTTTATAAATTTAATGGGAGTAATAACAATGGAATTAAAAATAAAAAAATTACCAAATTTCGTATCAATGCCTGAATATAAAACTACAGGTGCAAGTGCAATGGATTTAGTTGCAGCTATTGTTGATGATGTTATTATTCCAGCTGGCGAAATTCGAATGATTCCAACAGGAATTGCAATTGAATTACCACACAATACAGAAGCCCAAGTTCGCTCTCGTTCAGGTTTAGCTATTAAATCTGGTATTGCTGTAGTTAATGGGATTGGAACAATTGATGAAGATTACAGAGGCGAAATTTGCGTTGGTTTAATTAATCATTCTAAAGTTGATTTTAAAATTTCAAGAGGCGATAGAATTGCTCAAATGGCAATAATGGAAGTTTTAAAACCAGCTATTGTTGTGGCTGATGACTTATCTGACACAGCTCGTGCTACGGGTGGTTTTGGTTCAACTGGCGTTAAATAAGTATTTTGTGGAATTTATTAAATAGATGTACGGTTTTAATTTTGAATTAGATGATTTTCAAAAACTTGCCATTGAACATATTCAAAATGGTAAAAGTGTCGTAGTTTGTGCTCCAACTGGTGCTGGAAAAACTTGTATTGCTCAAAGTGCTATTCATTTGGCACTTGAAAAAGGTGAGCGAATTTTCTACACAACTCCTCTAAAAGCTTTATCTAATCAAAAATTTAACGATTTTTCACGCCTTTATGGTGAAGATTTGGTTGGTCTTTTGACAGGTGATACAACAATAAACAGAGATGCTCAAATTGTTGTAATGACCACTGAAGTCTTCAGAAACATGCTTTATGGCACAACATTTGGAGATTTAAAAGACAATCTTCAAAATGTAAAATACGTTGTTTTAGATGAAGTTCATTATATGAATGATGAAGATAGAGGAACCGTTTGGGAAGAATCTATTATCTATTGCCCAACAAATATCCAAATAATAGCACTATCTGCAACGGTTCAAAATTCAGCTCAACTTACAGACTGGATTAATACCGTACATTCTAAAACCGAACTTGTCTATACAGATTTTCGTCCAGTTCCATTAAGATTTTTCTACTATGATTCATCTAAACCAAACACAATTTTGCCACTTTTAACTCCAGAAGGAAAGCTAAATAAAAAAATTAGACCAGAGAGCAAATATAAATATTTTAATAAAAAAGAAAAAGTAAAAAACCCAACCACAAGCGTTGTTCAAGTGTTGCATGAAAAAAATATGCTTCCTGCTATTTATTTTACGTTTTCAAGAAAAAAATGTGATGAAAATGCAAGAAAATGTTTAAAGCTTGAACTTTTATCTAAAGAGGAAAGCATTGAATTAAATAAATTAGTTGATGAATATATTAAAGAGAATCCTTATTTAGAAAATAACCCTCAAATAGATTTAATTAAACAAGGAATAGCTTCTCATCATGCAGGTTTACTTCCAGGTTGGAAAGCATTAGTTGAAAAATTATTTCAAAAAGGTTTAATTAAGGTTGTTTTTGCAACTGAAACTTTGGCTGCTGGAATTAATATGCCGGCAAGAACAACTATTATAAGTTCAATTTCAAAAAGAACAGATAATGGTCATAGAATGTTATCTGCTAATGAATTTTTACAGATGTCTGGTCGTGCTGGTCGTCGTGGAATGGATGAAATTGGTTATGTTGTAGTAATTGGAACGCCTTTTCAAACTCCCGATGAAGTTGCGCAATTGGTATTATCTGACGCTAATCCATTGGAATCCAAGTTTAGTCCCAGATATTCTATGGTTTTAAATTTATTACAAAGATTTTCTTTAGATGAAGCTAAAGAATTAATTTTTAAAACATTTGGCTATTTTTCATCTACTGATAGATTGACCCCACTATTAAAGAAAAAAGAAGCAAGATTAGCTGAAATTGAAGGATTGCATGATTTTACTTGTAGATGGAATTTGGAAGATTGCGATTTTGAAAATTATAACAAATTAAAAAATCAATTTGTTCAAATGAGAACGCTTTATAAAACTCTTAAACGTCAGGCAAAAGGTAAACATAAAAACCCAGAGTTAGCTCCAGAAGTAATTGAGTTTTGTCAGAAATCAAAAGAACTTCAAAGAAAAATTGAAAATTACGGTTGCAATGTTTGCAAAATTTATAAAAAACACAAAAGATGTATTGAATTAACTGAACGTTTTAATCGTGAAATTAAAAAATTAGATAAAGAAATAGAATTTCAAAAAGATGTTTATTGGCAAAAATTCTTGGCTCATAAAGCAATTTTAGAATCGACTGGAAACCTAGTTGATGATTATCCAACTGAGCGTGGAAAAATTACTATGGCGTTGCGTTGTGAAAATGAGCTATATTTATCTGAAATAATTTTATCAGGTTTATTAGATAACTTAAATGTTGTTGAATTAGCTTCTGTAATTTGCGCTATTATATCCGAAGAAGGCAGAAAATCTGATGATGAAATAGTAAAACCTTGTTGCAAAGTTGTTAGAAAAACCTTAAATCAAATTAAAGATATTAGAAGAAAAATTTTCTTGCTTGAAAGAGACGAAACAATCGAAAATCCAATGTTTATTAATCCCTTTTATTGTTATTTTATTGAATATTGGATTGGAGCTAACTTAAATCCTGATAACAATCCAATGACAACTTGGGAAGAAATGTTCTCAGATACAGAAATTTCACAAGGAGATGTTGTTAGAACATTTAAACGTACAATTGATGTTTTAAGGCAACTTTTAATTTTGGATAATATATCAGAAAACATCAAAGCTAACGCTAAAGAAGCAATTAAATTGATTAACGTTGAACCTATCAATGTTGATTAATATTGTTGTTATATAAAAATTCTAATTTTTGTTTAAATTATAAAGTTCTTTTAATCCAAATAAAGTTAAGTTTTTATCAATGTAGTCAATTTCAGAATTTTCAAATAACACGTTTGAATATCCGCCGGTTGCTATGATTGTTGCTTTTTGACCCAATTCTTTTTCGCATTTTTTAATCATACCATCTATCATGCAACTATGGCCTAAAACAATTCCTGATAGCATTGCCGAAATTGTATCTTTCCCAATTGCGCTTGATGGAGCTTCAATTTTTAATTTTGGAAGCTTAGATGTAAATTGAGATAATGATTTTGCTTGAATTTTTAGCCCTGGAGCAATTAAACCGCCAATAAAATTAGCATTACTATCTACAATGTCAAAAGTTGTTGCAGTACCGAAATCTATAACTATTGCAGGTAATTTATACTTTGAAACAACAGCAGAAGCATTAGCGATTCTGTCTGCGCCAATTTCTTTGTTGTTTTTCAAGTTTAATTTAATTGGCATATTTGATTTATAAGAGAGTGTAATTGCATCAATTTCTAAATATTTTTTTATTGCGCTTTTATATATTTCGCAAAGTTGAGGAACAACGGAAGAGATAATTGCACCTTTGATTTTTGATGCAATGTTTTTGTGATTTAAAATTGTAAGCAATGAAATGCCATATTCATCATCTGTTTTTTTGATGTCAGATGAAAGCACAAAGGTATGCATTAGTTCATCTTTTTCAAAGACTCCTAATGATGTATTTGTGTTTCCAATATCGATTATTAAAAGCATAAATTAATTTTATTACAAATAAAAAAATATAAACAATACAAATACGCCTAGCGGGAATCGAACCCACATCTTTGCCTTCGGAGAGCAAGGCTTTATCCAGTTAAGCTATAGGCGCATATAATTATTTTACCAAATAATGTTTAAAATTTGAATTCTTATAGATTAATTATTTTCGATATTGGATTTTTTAAAATTAATCATTAAATTAGCAGTATGTTAAAAAGTTACTATGATATTTTAAATGTAGAGCCAAATGCAAGTAAATTAGAGATAAAAAATCAATATAAAAAATTGGTTAAAATGTTTCATCCCGATGTAAATTCATCTTTGGAGGCTGAAGCAACATTTAAAGAAATTAATAAAGCGGCTGAAATTTTATTAGATGATTTAAAAAGAAAAAACTATGATTCTTTAAGATGTATAAATAAGCAAGTTTATAAGAGTTATACAAATCCAAGGAAAAGCGAATATTCTTTTTATGATTTGTTTAAAACAAAAAAAGAAGAAAAAAAGCCAGAAATAAGGCCTCTTAGGGGTGATGACATCACAATTAATGTGGAGATAGATTATACTGAAGCGATTTTAGGGACCCAAAGGAGTGTTAATATAGCTCGCAGTTCAATTTGTCCAAAATGCGAAGGTAGAAAATTTGCAAACAATATTAAATGCCCTTATTGCGATGGTTTGGGTGAAAAAACGATTAGTAAAAAAATAACTGTGAAAATTCCAAAAGGTTTAAAAAATGGCGCAAAATTAAGAATAAGAGGAGAAGGGCAATTAGGAAAATATGGCGGAGAAAATGGCAATTTATATATTGTTGTAAATATCGAAAAAAATGATGAATTGAATATTAAAGATGGAATTGTTTATTGTAATGCCCAAATTTCACCTTATATTGCTATTTTGGGAGGGAATGTTCAAGTCCCAACTTTATGGGGCGAAGCAACGATTAAGATTCCTCCTTTGACAAAATCAAATCAAAGTTTTAAACTAGTGGATGTTGGTGTTTTGGATGAAAAAACTAACAAAAGAGGTTCGCAAATTGTAAAAATAATAATTCAAATTCCAAATGAAGTGACATCATCCGAGATTGCCTTGTACGAAAAATTAAAAGATTTGAATTTAAAAAAAGCCAATGGAAGAGAAACATACTAAAATAAGAGAAATATTCGAGTCAATTCAAGGTGAAGGCCCATATGTTGGACAAAAGCATATTTTTGTTCGTTTTTGTAAATGCAATTTGAATTGCGAGTTTTGCGATACTGATTTTGATTCTAAAAATGCAAAAAATTATGATGTTTATAAGCTTTTTAATGAATTAGATAAAATTAAATGCGATACAATAAGTTTTACTGGTGGCGAACCTTTGATGGATGTTAAATTTTTGAATGCATTTTTGGAAGAATTTAAATTGAGTTTAAATAAAAAAATATATCTTGAAACAAACGGGCTTTTATTTGAGCAATTAAATGAAATTATTGATTTAATTGATGTTGTTTCAATGGATATCAAGCTTCAAAGTGCAACAGGTCAGCCAAACAGATTTAATTGTAATGAAGAATTTTTAAAAATTGCAACAAAAAAAGAAGTATTTGTTAAAGTTGTTTTTGATAATAATATTATTCAAGAAGAAATTGAAACCTGTGCATATTTAGCTAAAAAATATAATGTATTATTGGTTTTACAGCCTAAAATGCCAATGGATTGTGATTTAAAAATTGAAGAAATTTACAATAAATTTTATGAAATTTATGAAAATGTTCGCCTGATTCCGCAAGTTCATAAATTTTTAAATGTTATATAAAAAATATTTTTTTTCGTGGCATAATGTTTTTATGACAAATCTGGTTGAGAAAAAAATTTCGTTTGCAACCCTAAAGGATAATTTATGCGATATGTTTAATGGAAACGCAAAAACTCCTTTAATTGATGCTATGCAAACTTATAAAAAAGAACCAATGATTGGTTTTCATATTCCAGGACACAACAGAGGTGTTGGCGTTCATCCTAAAATGGTTGATTTAATTGGGGCTGATGCTCTAGCTTTAGATTGCACTGATGAATTTGACAATCTTGGAACTTTGCACCCTTCAACTGGTGCAATAGATCTTGCTCAAAAGCTTGCAGCGCAAACATACGGTTCGAAAAAAACGTTTTTTATTACAAGTGGTTCAACCAGTGCAAATTTAGCACTTGCCTTTGCTTTAACGAGTCCATTTGATGAAGTTTTAATAGGAAGAAACTGTCATAGGTCGGTTTTAACGGGCTTAATTATTTCAGGAGCAAAAGTTAATTGGGTTATTCCAAAAAAACTTAAGGATTGGTCAATTTTTGGAAATATTGAAGCGGATGATATTGAAGAAAAATTAAAAAACAATAGAAATATCAAACTTGTTTGGATTACAAACCCAACTTATGAAGGGGTTGTGTCTGATATTAAAAAAATATCTGAAGTATGCAAAAAATATAAAGCAGCTTTAATTGTTGATGAGGCCCATGGGTCTTTATGGAATTATAATTCAAAACTTCCAACAACAGCATTACAGCTTGGAGCAGATGCAGTTGTCCATTCTCTTCATAAAACGGGTGGTGCAATGACGCAAGCTTCAATGCTTCATTTGGCAAAAAATTCTAAATTTGATGAAGAAAAAGTAATTCACGCACTTAAACTTTTACATACAACAAGCCCAAGTTTATTATTATTAGCAAGTCTAGATGCAGCAAGAGCAAATTTATCAAGCTCATCTGGGCAAAAAATGTTAAATAATGCGATAGAAAATGCGATTTTCTTTAGACAAGAAGCTAAAAAAATTGAAAATTTAACAGTTTTAGAACAAAATGTTGATTTTGACATAACTAAAATATTTATCAAAATGAAAGGTTTAACTGGTCTTCAGCTTGAAAACGTATTAGAACGTGATTTTAAAATTGAAGTTGAATCAGCTTCAGATGCTGGGCTTTTAATTTTATCAAATATTGGTAATTCAAGAGCCGAGTTTGAATATTTAATTAAAGCGCTAAAGGAAATTTCAGGCAAAAAATATGATTTTGAAAAGAAAAATATTAAAATTATGCCTTTAATTGACCCTGAAATTGTAATGAATTTAAGAGAAGCATATTTTGCTCCAAAAGAAGCGATTGATAAATTTGAAGCAGTAGGTAGAATTTCATCTGAAGTAGTGGCGCTTTGCCCTCCTGGGATTTCAATTTTATTACCTGGAGAAATAATTAAAAAAGAGCATTTACCTTATTTATTTAGCTACGACAAGATTGAAGTTATTAGAGAATAATAATATTTGAGGGCTGATTAAGCTTGCTTGTTTTGGGTTATGCTCCTGAGGGACTTCGTCCCACGTCGCACAGCAATCCCTCATCTTCGCTCATTAAGCCCAGTCGGGCTAAGCTCGCTTGATTCGGGTAGTCCAGTATTCGCACTAGCCCACCGCTTCAACAGCGCTGTGCAAGCGCTTCACATCCTTATGCCCTCATCTTCGCTCTCTAAGCCCAGTCGGGCTAAGCTCGCTTGATTCGGGTTATCTTAATTTCACCAAATCAGCTTTTCTTATTCGAACACTTTGTGGTGTAATTTCAACCAGTTCATCATCTTGGATGTATTCAAGAGCATCCTCTAGCCCCATAATTTTAGGCGCTTGCAAAGTTACCATAACATCTGCTGTAGCTGATCTCATATTTGTCATTTTTTTAGTTTTGCAAACGTTAACTGCAATATCTTGAGGGCGATTGTGTTCTCCAACAATCATTCCGCGATAAACTTTTGTTTTTGGAGTAATAAAGAAAACGCCTCTATCTTCAAATTGATGAAGAGCATAAGCTACGGCTTCACCTTCTTCATGGGCGATTAAAGAACCTGTTCTTTGACGAGCGATATCGCCTGCGTATTCATCATATTGAGCAAAAGTGTGATACATTATACCTTCACCTTTTGTCATTCTAACAAATTCACTTCTGAAACCAATTAATCCACGAGCAGGAATTAAAAAGTCAATGTTTGTTCTTTTTGGTCCAGCTTCCATATTTAACATTTGAGCTTTTCTAGATGATAGTTTTTCAATAACTGAACCTACAAATTCTTCTGGAACATCAACAATTAAATTTTCGTATGGTTCCAATAAAACACCATCTTCTTCTTTTGTGATTACTTCAGGTTTAGATACTTGAAATTCGTAGCCTTCTCTTCTCATTGTTTCAATTAAAATTCCTAAATGAAGTTCGCCACGACCAGAAACTTTGAACATATCAGTTGAATCAGTATCTTCAACTCGAAGTGATACATTTTTTTCAAGTTCTAAATATAATCTTTTTCTTAATTGGCGGGAAGTTACAAACTTTCCTTCGGTTCCAGCAAATGGTGAATCGTTAATTGAAAAATTCATAGATAATGTAGGTTCATCTATTTTTATTAATGGAAGTGCCACAGGGTTAACTAAACAAGAAATAGTTTCGCCTATTTGAATATCAGAGAATCCTGCAATACCAACGATATCCCCTGCTGACGCAACTTCTATTTCAACTCTACCTAAGTCTTTAAAACCAAATAATTTAACAACTTTTCCTTTTTGGGCAGATCCGTCTGCTTTTAATAAGGTAACTTGTTCTTGAGATTTTATTGAACCATTTTTAATTCTTCCAATTGCAATTCTTCCAACATATTCATTATAATCAAGAGTTGTGATTTGAAGTTGAAGTGGAAGGTCAATATCAGCTTCTGGCCCTTCAATGTTTTCTAAAATGCAGTCTAATAAAGGAAGCATATTGACATTTTCATCTTCTAAATTAACCTTAGCATAACGATTTAATGAACTTGAATAAATTACGGGAAAATCAATTAAATCATCTCTGTCTGTTAATTCCGTAAATAAATCAAATACTTTATCTAAAGTGCCATCAGGATTAGCGCCCGGTTTATCGATTTTATTGATTACAACAATAATCCTGATGCCTAATTCTAAAGCTTTTTGTAAAACGAAACGAGTTTGAGGCATTGGCCCTTCTTGAGCATCAACAATTAACAAAGCCCCATCAACCATACCTAAAACACGCTCAACTTCTCCGCCAAAATCCGCGTGACCTGGAGTATCAACGATATTGATTTTTACTCCTTTGTATTCAACAGCTACGTTTTTAGATAGGATTGTAATTCCTCTTTCTCGTTCTATATCGTTGTTGTCTAAAACACAAGTGCCCATTTCTTGGTGTGCTTTAAAAACACCAGTCTGGTCCAAAATGCAATCAACCATTGTTGTTTTACCGTGGTCAACATGGGCAATAATAGCTACATTTCTTAATTTTTTATTTTTCATTGTTGTTATACTTCCTAAATTATTTATTTTATTTAACGTTTGTGACAAAAAATATTTTACAATAAAAAAAGAAGATATGGTAAAATTTAGCTATGAAAATTGCAGTTATTCCAATTGATAATCGTCCGATTTGTTATGATTTAATTCAAGATGTTTTGGCAATCGATGAAAAAATTCAACTATTTTTGCCCGAGCTTAAAGATTTGGGTGGCTTGACAACTCAATCTAATCTCGATAGATTATTTGCCTTTATTGGAAATTTAGATGAAGTTGATTATCTAATAGTTTCACTAGATACAATTGCTTATGGCGGTTTAGTTTCGTCTAGGCGTTGCAATGATTCATTTAATGAAATTAAAAAAAGAATTGAAAAATTTAAAGATTTGGCATCTAAAAAAGCTAAAAAAATTCTAGCATTTTCTTCTATAATGCGAATTTCAAACAATAATATTAACGAAGAGGAAAAAGAATATTGGGCGCAATGGGGTAAAAGAATTTTTGATTGGTCTTATTATCTTCATAAAACCGAAATTGAAAAAACATATAATTGTGTTCATAACATTATTCCATCTGAAATTTTAAATGATTATCTTGAAACTAGAAAAAGAAATTTTGAAATCAACAAGATTTATCTAAAATGGGCACGTGAAGGTTTTTTTGATACATTAATTTTATCAAAAGATGATTGTGCCGAATTTGGTTTAAATGTTAAAGAGGCAAATGAGTTAGATGAAATAATTAAAAAAGAAAATATTCAAAACGCTAAAATTAAAACAGGAGCAGACGAAATCCCTCTTTCTTTGATTTCAAGGGCTTTGAGTTATAATCAAGAAATTAAAATTAACCCTATTTTTGTAAGTGAAAAATCTATAGATAAAATTTCAAAATATGAAGATATTTCAATTAAAAATTGCGTTTTAGCTCAAATTGAATTAGCTGGGCTGAAAATAGATATAGGAAATCCTGATTTAAATATGCTAATAAATAATTTCGAATATGAACAAGGAGACTTAGTTTTAGGGGATAAAATTAATGAAATATCTCAAAAAATTAATTTCCCAATTAATTCTTATTTTATAGCAGATGTTAATAATGCAAATGGTGCTGACAATAATTTAATTAACCAGCTTTTAAGACGGAATATTAATAGTTTTTATGGATATTGCGGATATAACACGAGTGCAAATACGATTGGGTGTACTATATTTTGTGCAATTGTCAAATTTTTAGCCGAAAAAAATAATAGCTATAATAATGAGGCGTTTAAAAAATTTCAACTGATAAGGTTGACTGATGATTGGGCATATCAAGCAATTTCAAGGAAATATATTAGAGAATCTGCGCCTAATTTTAAACAAGCATTGTTTGAAAAAGAAAACGAATTAAACAATAATGTACTAAAATTATGCGAATTTTTGGGTTTTTATCCAAATAAAATGACCTATTCACTTCCTTGGAATAGGTCATTTGAAATTCGAATTAAAATTGATTAATTATTTTATACCAATTAATTCTAATGCTTTCTTTGAAAGAACTTCAACTGAATCATTATTAAAGAAAAATTGATTTTCTAGTTGAGTGCGATTGCCTTCTTTATCTACAACATAAACTGTTGGGAAAGCATGAATGTTGTATTCTTGCATTAAATCACGATTTTTCATGTCTTCGCAATTAACATAAGCAATTGCAAAATTCTTTTTAATATCTTTGTTTTTTGAAATTTTATGATAAGTTGGAACAAATCTTTGACAGAAACCACACCAATCAGTATAGAAAAATACAATTACTGGTTTTTCGGTTTTCAGTGCTTTTTCCATTGATTTGCCTTTATCGTATTGGGTTGAAATAACAACTTTTTTATCGGCAGGTGTTTTTGAAAGTGTGTAAATCGATGTTGCAAATGAGGCAACTGATAAAATTAATGAAATTAACACCAATAAAGTTGTCATTTTACAAGAACATTTGTGTTCTGTTTGTACTTGGTTTTGTTCTTCTGGCATTTTAAACTCCTATTTTTTATTTTTTTATATCATATTTTTCTAAATTTTGCCACAGCATTTTTTATATTTTAAGCCTGATCCACATGGGCAAGGTTCGTTTCTTTTAATATCATTTTTTGATTCATTTTCTGTTTCTTCGATATGAAGAATAGTTGAAAATAAATCTGAATTAAACAAAACAGTTACAGGCGAATAAACCCCTGAATCTATATAGACTGCTTTGGTGTTAAATAAAATTTCTTCTAGATTTGTAAAGTTTGTACTTAAAGTATTATTAATTGTGTCAAAGAAGTTTTTATTTTTTTCAAGTGCATATTTGATAACGCTTGGAGGAATTTTATCGCTTGTTAAAAATTCTTTTATGCAATCGGTTTTGCCTTCAACATCGTTTTTGAAACATTCCATAAATGTTTCGAAAAATGGGATAATGTATAATCCTCTTTTTTTATCAGTCCAAAGAGCAACGTCATATATTTCTTTGTGAGTTGAAAAGCCGCCAACTGCTGTTTGCATAAATGTTGAATCAGAACAATTTAATTCTTCGATTTTTAAATATTCAAGTTTTGGAGCTTTTTGAATTAAATTAGAGTAGTCTTTTTTGACTCCATCAAGTCTATAGTTGTTGAAAAAGCTAATTAATTCATCAATTTTTTTGTTTGTTGTAACGATAAATTCGCTATTAAAGCATTCTTTAAATTTTTCGTAAAAATTTAAAGCGCTTTTTTCTAGTTCAACTCTTTTTTCTTCATTTTTATAGTATGCAATTTTTGGGTTTTGAAGCATATATCTAATTGCTTCAATTGTTGCTTTGTATACATCAAATTCAGAAATTACATCATAAATTTCTAAAATATATTGAACATTATCAAGTTCAATTATTCTTGCACTTATATAGTCAAATTTACCAATTTGTTTTAAGTGATTCATTTTAACCATTGGAATTAGAGTCATTTGCTTGTTTGAGGTCAAGCAGGTTGACTCATATGCATTTGATAAAATTTTTTCAACTTTAAAAACAGAACAAATCGAGTCTTGCAGGGCGCTTATTATTTCATCATATGTATGGTTATTTCTTCTATAATATTCTAAAACTCGAAGCCCGTTTTGCATTTTCATATCAAGCATATATTGAATAATCACATTGTTAAATTCGCGCTCTGTCTCGATTTCAATGTTATTTAATTCAAGATATTGCCTAAAGTCTTCCGATAAAGCCTCATCCTTGGCTACAAAATCAAGAATATTTTCCATTGTTTGGCTTATCAAATTTAAACTATCCACTACGCTTGGCATTTAATTTTCCCTCTTTAAATAAATCAGATATTCTGTATTTTTGCTTTTTGCTCCCTGAATTGGACTTTCGATTATTCCAAGGGTTTTAAAGCCAACTGATTCACAGAATACCTCAATATCTTTTATAATTTTTTTTCTAATTTTTTCGTCTTTAACGACACCGCCTTTTTCAATATCAGCCCTGTCTGCTTCAAATTGTGGCTTAATTAAAAGAACTGCGCTTGCATCTTGGCGAATTAAATTTTTACAATTTTCAAGAACTTTTTTAATAGATATAAACGACAAATCCATACTCATAAATTCTGGAAGTTCTTCTTGTGGCAAATTTTCGCAATTATATACATCTGAAAAAGTACAATTTTTAACATTTATTTTTTCAATGGATTTAAGTTTAGGTTCATTTCTTAATTTCCATGCAAGCTGGTTGTATCCGCAATCTAGAGCATAGATAAATTTGGCTCCCGATTGGAGCATACAATCAGAAAAACCACCTGTTGAAGCTCCCATATCAATACAAATTTTATCTTTCAAATCAATATTAAATGCTTTAATGGCACCTTCAAGCTTTAGCCCACCTCTTGAAACATAGGGAATGGAATCGACTTCAATCAAGGCAGGTTTTTTTTCGTCAAATAAAACTGTTTCATCAAACATTTCTCCTGCTTTTGAAACAATTTCTCCGTTAATTTTAACATTGTGAGCTAATATGTTTGCGCTTGCCGAACTTTTTGTATCAAAAAAGCCATGTTCAAATAGAATTAAATCTAGTCGTTTTTTTGCCACTTTTTATACCAATTTGTTATTCTTGAACAATATATTTTTCTTCTTGAAGAGCAACGCCAACAATTCTGTCAGATAAAATAGTTGCTTTTTTAATTGGGCCAACTGGTTCAAATTCAACCAGCTTAACTTCTGTTGAATTGATTAGTGTTCTTAAATCTTCATAAATTTTTTGAGCATTATCAAAATATAATACCATAGGGCTTGCCATATCTTTGCAAAATACTAAAACCGCTGTTCTTGTAGCAATTTTTCCCTGCATTTGTTGTTGCGACATTATTCTCTCCTCTTATTTGTTTTCTATGTTGAAAAATTTTCTTGCATTAATAGAAGTTTGCTTAACAATACTATCATAAGGTATGTTTCTTAAATTAGCAATTTCTTTAGCGACAAATCCAATATATTTGGGAGAGTTTTCTTGACCGCGAAATGGATGTGGAGCAAGATAAGGGCAATCTGTTTCAAGCATTAAGTTTTCCAAATTAACTTCAGCTGCCACCTCTTTTGGCTCACGCGCATTTTTAAATGTAACAACTCCGCCAAGAGCGATTTTATAGCCTAATTTTTCGCATTCCCTCATAAACTCAACGCTTCCAGAATAGCAATGCAAAAGAACGTTTTTCATTTCATGGGCTTTTAAAATTTCTAATACATCTCCATGAGCTTCTCTATCATGAATTACAACAGGAAGATTTAATATTTTGGCTATTTCTAGTTGTGTATTAAAAACACGTTTTTGAATATCTTTGTTTTCTTTTGTATAGTGATAATCAAGCCCAATTTCTCCAATTGCAACCACTTTTGGATGTTTTGCGAGTTTCATGATTTTTTCAGCAGTAGTATTGTTGAATTTTTCACAATCTTCAGGGTGAACGCCTAAAGTAGCGTAAACATCTTCATGTTTGTCGCAAAGTTCTAAAATACCTTCAAAACTATCTTCTGATGCGCTAGGAATGATAATTTCTTTTACTCCTGCTGCTCGTGCTTCTTTTATTCCAAGTTCAGGATCAGATAGCATATCAATATGCGCATGTGTGTCAATTAACATTTTCTAAAATCCTTCCGCTAACACATATTGTTAATTCGTTTTCGTTTATTTCAACAATAGCCCATCTTAAGGCTTCTATATCTTGTTTTTCAATTTCTTTTTCGATGAAATCAACATTTGGAGGCATTATAGGTGAAATTATTTTAATGGTTTTTGAAATAATTTCATTCATTATAATAAAATTCCTGCGATTGCAGCTGAAATATAGCTAACTAATGTACCACAAATAAGCGCTTTTAGACCTAATCTTGCAAGATTTTTTCTTTGATTTGGGGCAAGTTCTCCTATACCGCTTATTTGAATTGCAACTGTTGAGAAATTAGCAAATCCACAACAAGCAAAAGTTGCAATAGCCAAACTCTTATCGGTTAAAATTCCTTCTTTTGCGTAGTTTATAAGATCGATATATGCAATTGTTTCGTTTAAAATTAATTTTTCACCAATCAAACGCCCAACAATTTCAATATTGCCCCAAGTTGCGCCAATAAGGGCAGCAAAACTTGCAAATAATTTGCCTACAATCATTTCAATTGATAAATTTTGCATGTCTATTCCGATTTTTGATAAATCAATATGACAAGTGTTATATAAAAACATTCCAATGTGACCAATTATTTCATTGCAGAAAGTGATTAGTGCAACTAGTGCTAAAAGAACTGCTATAACATTTATCGATACTCTCATACCTTCTGATGCACCTTTAGATATTGCAGCCAATACGTTAACATCATTTTTTCTTCTTGAGATTTTGAAATCTTTTTTTGTTTCAGGTTCCATTGTTTCAGGATAAACGATTTTAGAAACAACAAATGACCCAGGAATTGCCATAACTGATGCTGCAAGAAGATATTCTGTGTTAATTCCAAAACCTGTGTACATCGCAATGCAACTAGCTGAAATACAAGCGGTTGATCCTGTCATTGAAGCTAATAACTCAGAGCGTGTTAAATTTGGAAGATAATGTTTAATCATTGATTGAGCTGCAACGTTTCCAACAAAAGGGCTTGCGCAATTTGAAAGGGCTTCAGCGCCCGAAACTCCTAAAATTTTATTCATAATTTTACCTAAGAATAAAATTACTCTTTGCATAATTCCGTAATAATATAAAATGTTAACAATAACCAAAATTAAAATCATTGTAGACATTAAAATAAGGGCAAAAATAAAATCGTGCCCTGGGAAGAGTTCGGTTATTTTATCCGGAGAATTGGTTAGCCAGCCAAAGACAAAGTTTGAACCAGAAATAGATGCTTCTAGAATTTTGTTTATTATTTCAGCCAAAAAACCAAACATTTTGGCGCCTATTGGGGTTTTTAGAATGAAGACAGCAAGTAAAAATTGCAATAATAAGCCAACTCCAACTGTTTTTATGTTGATTCTTTTTTTGTTGTTAGACATTAAATAGCAAATGCCTAAAATGATAATTATTCCTACAACACCAACTAATTTAGATAAAATTTCCAAAATAATCTTCCTTTAAGCTAAATCTCCAATTTTATTTTATCAGAAAAACGCTAAAAAGATAATTAAAATATGTTATAATTAAGAAAAATGAGGAGGGTAAGTGATGCCAAAGCGCAAATTTTATCAAAAGAAAAGATTTATGATATCACTTGTGATTGCAGGGGCTTTAATTTTTCTTGGGGTATTTGGTGCGCTTTACTCTTCAATGTATCAGACAACAAGTAATGCGTATATAGATGAATATTTAATAAAAGTTACTCCAAAGATTTCTGGTAAAATTATTGAATTAAATTTAGATAATGATTCCATTGTAAAAAAAGGCGAAATTATAGCAGAGCTTGATAGTAGCGAGCTTACTGGTGAAGTCGAAGAATTGGAAAGTAAATTTTATGAGATGCAAAAGAAATTAAAATCTTTTGATGATGAAATCAATAGGATGAACTCAAAAATAAAGCAAACAAAAATTGATATTGAAATTGCAAAAATAAATCTTGAAAATGCAAATAGTGACTATATTAGATATAAAAACGAGTTTAAAGATGGCACAGTTACAAAAAAAGATTTAAATAATGCAATTGATAATTTGGAATTAGCACAAGAACAATACGAAACAGCTCAAAATAATTTAAAATCAACAAGTGAAATTTTAGATGAAATGATTTTAGAAAAAAGTACTCAGATGGATGAGGCTAAAGAGATTTTGGAAGATTTGGAAAGGGCAAAGTTTGAACTTTCAAGTGCAACAATAATTTCTTTGAAAAATGGCAAAATTTTCAATTTAAATGCAAAAGTTGGAGATTTTGTTTCAAATGATAAAGTATTATTTGAGATTTTACCCGATGAATGTTTTATTATAGCAAATTTTAAAAAGTTACCTAATGCAAATATAAAAGTTGGGCAAAAAGCTTTGGTTAAGATTTATAGTGGCGGGTTTAAAAAATTGAGCGGTGAGGTTGTTGAAATGTTGCCTGAAAAGCAAAACTATATTCCGGTAAAAATAAAAATTATTGATTGTGTTGATAAATATAATTTTAAAAAGGGAGCAAAGGCTTTTGTGAGATTGAAAAGGTAAATTATTACCCTCTAAATAGTTGATTTGACTCTACGATATTTTTTAAGATTGGGTAATCATTGATATCTTTTGTTTCAGCAAATTCAAGGGCGCAATTTCTTGCATTTTCAAGTATTTCTGTGTCTTCAACTAAATTTGCAAGTTTAAAATCGGGTAAGCCAGATTGGCGAACTCCTAAAAATTCTCCAGGGCCTCTAATTTCTAAATCTTTTTGCGAGATGATAAAACCGTTATTTGTTTTTGTCATAATATCGAGTCGTTTTTTAACTTCATTATTTGTAGTTTGAGTGATTAATGCACAATATGATTGTGCTTCCCCCCTGCCTACACGACCTCTTAGTTGGTGTAATTGGGATAAGCCAAATCTTTCAGCGTTTTCAATAACAATAACTGTTGCATTGGGATTATCTACACCTACTTCAACAACGGTTGTTGAAACTAAAATGTCATAAGTTCCATTTTTGAAGTCATTCATAACTTTATCTTTTTCATCGCCTGACATTTTGCCATGTAAAAGCCCAATTTTATATTGAGAAAATTCTCCTTCTTGTAATTTTTGAGCTTCTAAAGTTGCGGCTTTAGCTGAAATTGCTTCTGATTCATCAATTAAAGGGTAAACAATGTATGCTTGATGCTTAAAGAAAATTTCTTTTTTGATTAAATCATAAATTTTTTTTCTTTCTTGAACTCCACCAAGAGTTGTTATAATTGGTTTTCTGCCTTTTGGAAGTTCGTCAATTATGCTTACATCTAAATCTCCATGGAGTGTTAAGGCAAGAGTTCTTGGGATAGGAGTAGCCGTCATATTTAACATTTGAGGCATTTTGCCTTTATTTAACAAGGCATTTCTTTGCTTTACTCCAAATCTATGTTGTTCATCAATAACGATGACGCCCAGGTTGTTAAATTCAACTCCTTGCTGAATAAGAGCGTGAGTACCAACTGCAACATGGATTTGACCATTTTTAAGGTTCGTTAGTGCTTCTTTTTTTGCTTTTGCTGTGTTTTTGCCAATAAAAAGTCCAACACTAAGACCTAATGGAATTAACCAAGAAGAAAAGTTTTTAAAATGTTGTGTGGCTAAAATTTCAGTTGGCGCCATAATAGCTCCTTGATAACCGTTTTCAATGGCGCACAGTAGTGCAATGCAAGCGACAACAGTTTTTCCTGAGCCAACATCTCCTTGAAGTAATCTTTGCATTGGAGAAGTTGAATTTAAATCGTTTATAATTTCATTTAATGCTTTATTTTGCCCATTAGTTAATTCAAAAGGCAAATTTTTAATAAATTTTTCAACCAAGCCTCCTTTTTTTATTTCGAGTTTAATTGATTCATTTTTATTATTTTCTTTTCGAATTAATGCTAAATTTAATTGCATTGAAAATAATTCTTCAAAAACTAGCCTTCTTCTTGCAATTTCAACTTCTTCAAGATTTTTTGGTTTGTGCATATCAATAATGGCTTGTTTTTTATCAATAAAATTAAATTTTTTAATGATATCATCTGGCAATGGCTCATAAATTTTATTTTGAAATTTTATAAGCGCATTTTGAATCGCATTTGTTAATGTTTTTGGGTTTAAACCTTCACAAAGTGTATAAATTGGAACAATATTATTTTTATTTATATCAACTTCTGCTCCAGTTCCTAAAACTTGAATAGTTGCTTTATCTAAAGTGATTCTTGAATTGTATTCATCAAATTTAACTTTGCCTAATGCTAAAACGATAGAGTTAATAGGATATGCTTGTTTGTAGTGCTCAATAATTTTTCTATTATTTGTTTTAACAAAAAAGTTTATTGGCAAGACCCCTGTTGAATCTTTAATATAAACAGAAAATATAGTTAATTTTTTAGGAGTTGTGTAATGATGAATGCGAATTATTGTTCCATAAATTGAAACAGATTCACCTAATTTTAAATCTTTAATTTTATTTTGCCCTTGATAATCAACATATTTTCTTGGGTAATATTCAATTAAATCTTTAACTTTAAATATGCCAATTTTATTAAATAATTTAGCAATTTGCGAGCCTACGCCTTTAATAAAGCTAACATCTGCATCTTCAATTTCTTCAAAGAATTCTTGTTTAGTTGCAACTTCTTTTTTTTCTTTTGGTTTAATTAATTTTCGTAGCCTTGCAAATGTTTCCAAAGTTTTATCAATTGTATATCTTCGATTGTGAACCGAATCAATATGATAACTTTCAAAAAGATTAATCAAATGAGCAATGTTTGGTTTTTCAACTTTATTTATCTTTTTTAAAACTTGATATAAAGTTTTAATCATGAAGCTTGAAAAATTGGAATTTTTGCCATCAAAGTCTATGTATTGGTATTTTACTTCCAAAGTGACGGCTTGTTTTATTTTTTCATATATCTCATCAAAACTCAACCAAATTTTCCTTAATCAACCAATCTTATAACTTCATAGATTGTCATTCTACTTGCTTTTCCTCGAATCATTACGTTATTAATTGTAATTACATCAACTTTGTTTTTGACTCTCTTGTAAGTTTCTTCGCTAATTAAAAAGTTTGTTTTGTAAACTTTATTATAATTTTCAATTCTGGATGCAGTGTTAACTGTGTCGCCAATTACGGTGTATTCTAGTCTATCTTTTGAACCAACATTCCCAATAAATGCTTCGCCAGATGAAATACCAATTCCCATTTCGATTTTTGGTTTACCTTCGTCCATCCATTTGTCTTGAAGATGTTTTACTTTTTTTAGCATTTTTGTAGCGCATTTAACGGCAACAAGAGCATGGTTTTCATCTTTTTTAGGTTCTCCAAAAATAGCTAAAACGGCGTCTCCCATAAATTTATTTAAAACTCCGCCATATTCTTCTATAATTGGCACTAATGCAGAAAAATATTCGTTTAAAATGGCTGTAACTGAGCCTGCATCCATATTTTCTGAAATGGATGTAAAATTTCTAATATCTGCAAATAAAACAGTAATATCTGCTCTTTTTCCGCCAAGTTCGATATTATCTATATTTTCTACAACGTTTTGCATAACTTCCCGAGAAAGATATTTTCCCATTGCTTTTTGAAATTTTTCTTTTTTGTTGCCTTCAATCAAATATCTGTATGAATACGCACAAGCAATTGCTACGATTATAAATAATTCGGGTAAAATTAAGCTAAGCGCAATTTTGTTGTAATACATAAACATTGCAAAAAATAGATAGGCAAACATTAAACAAACACTTGATAATAAAGCAGTTACTATTGGCATTGTACTAACAATAATAAAAATTGTTATGAAAATGGTAATGCAAATCAAAAGATTGTATATAGGGCTTGTCATTCTAAAAAAATTATTTTGAATTAGGTTATCAAAATTAGTTGCTTGTATGTCAAGTCCCGAAAATACTTCTGAAATTGGAGTTCTTTTAATATCTGCTAAGGCTTGAGCTTGCGCATTTGCGCCTATAAATATAATTTTGTTGTCAAAATCATGTGCATCTAAAATTGGTTTTTCACCTTTTTTGATTGCACGATAAGATTTGATTATATCTGAGGCTGAATATTTTTTGTGCGAATATACACCATCTTGTGTTGTGTAATAAGATATATAATTTGATATTGAGCCTAGTTTTGATTCTGTTGGAATTTTTAGAGTATATTTGTCTGAAAAACCATAAATATATTTATCTGTTAGTAAAAATTCATCTATTCCAGAATATTTTGAATATAAATTAAATGCTAAAGAAGGGAAAAAATTTCCATTATAATTTGTTATTTGATCGGCTTTTCTGATATACCCATCGTTATCTTCAGGCATATTAACCATACCTAGATTTTGAATGTTTTTAAAGTATTCTTGTTGCAAAACAGTAAAGCTTTTAAAGTTGCTTTGCTCTTTGTATTTATTTGAACGCTTGTCTATTATTTTTATTGAACTTTTTGTTTTTAAGAGGTTGTTGTAATATTTTTCATCAATTCCATTTTCGAATTCATTATATGAAAAAGCAACTCCAGAAACTAGTTTGTTGAATTTACCTATTGAATTAAAAAATTTTTTATCGCTTTGAGGGTGTTCTAAATCTGGCGCCATAACTAGGCCATCGTAGCCCATTAATTTTGCATTAGTGTAATTTTCAAAATAATCAAATATTTCAAGGTAATATTCGCGTTTCCAAGGCCATCTTCCGATTTCATGAAGGGATTTGTCATCAATCACAACAAGTAGAACATCGCTGGATGCTATTTTATTGTTAACTGTTAATTTGCTCATTATGTTGTATGATTTCAATTGCAGAAAATTAGCCGTTAGAGCAAAAATAATCATAAATAAAAATGCAAAAACAAAGAATAAATATTTAGTATTTTTTGATTTAAACTCCATATTGTTATTGTATAATATTTCTTTTGAAATAAAAAGCGAATTTATGTTTTTTATATTATAATCATTTTATGAATGAAAAAATTATTGCAATAATTGGTCGTCCAAATGTCGGCAAATCCACACTGGTAAACAGAATAGCAGGTCGCAGATTTTCTATTGTTGATGATAAACCAAACATCACAAGAGATAGAATTTATATTGATGCAACTTGGCAAGATAAAAACTTTGTTTTAATTGATACTGGCGGTATTGTTGAGGGAAATGAAGACGAGTTTGTTAAAAATATCAATGCGCAAGTTGAATTGGCGATTGAAGAAGCGGATACAATTTTATTTGTTGTTGATGCAAAATCAGGTTTAAATCCTTATGATTATGATATTGCAAACAAGCTTCGTCAAGTTGATAAAGAAGTTTTATTGGTAGTAAATAAAGTTGATTCTAAAGCTCAAGTGGATTTAGCTTCTGAATTTTGGGCTTTGGGTTTTGAAAATATGCATCTTTTATCCGCACTCCATGGTGATGGTGGTGTTGGTGATTTGTTGGATATTATTACAAAAGATATTAAACCAACATTTGAAGAAGAAAATGAAAAAGAAGAAGATAGACCATTAAGAATAGCAATTGTTGGAAAACCAAATGCTGGCAAAAGTTCAATTTTAAATAATTTATTAAAAAAACAAAGGGCAATTGTATCAAATGTTTCAGGTACAACAAGAGATTCAATTGATGAAGAAATAGTTTTTGAAGATAAAGTTTATCGCCTTGTTGATACGGCTGGTATTCGCAAAAAATCAAAAGTTGATTATGGCGTTGAAATGTTTGCCGTTGATAGAGCGATAAGAGCAATTAGAGAGTGCGATGTGGCATTATTGGTTATTGATGCAGCCGAAGGTGTATCTGACCAAGATAAAAAAATTGCAAGTCTATGTGAAGAGGCGGGATGCGGGCTAATAGTTGCATTTAATAAATGGGATTTAGTTAAAAATGTTCAAACTCATAAATTTGAGGAAGAATTTGAACGTGAAGTTCCATTTTTAAATTATGCTCATAAAATTTTTATTTCGGCCAAAACAGGTCAAAGATTGGATTCAATTTTTACAATGGCTAACGCCACACAACAAGAGCGTGAAAAAAGAATTTCAACTGGATTATTAAATAAAGTTATTTCAGAAGCTTACAGTTTAAATCCTGCAAGTTCAGTTAAAGGTAAAAGTTTAAGGATATATTACTCAACTCAAGCAAAAAACAATCCTCCAACTTTTGTTATTTTTATTAACAACAAAGATTTAATTCAGGATCATTATAAAAGATATTTGGCTAAAAAATTAAGAGAAAATTTTGGCTTTAAAGGAACGCCGATTGTAGTTTCATACCGCCAAAAAGGAGATAAATAGATGGAATATTTAATAGTATTAGCGGTTGTTGTTGGGGCATATTTAATCGGTTCAATTCCAACAGGGTATTTGATTGTTAAGGCGAAAACAGGCCAAGATATCAGACAAATTGGCTCAGGTTCAACAGGAGCTACTAACGTAAAAAGAGTTTTGGGTAAAAAATGGTTTTTTACCGTAATGTTATTAGACGCACTAAAAGGCGCAACACCTGTATTGTTGGCTAAGTTTTTAACTGTTGACCCATATGGAATTAACGCTGTATTGGCTTCAATTTTTGTTATCATTGGCCATTCTAAACCTATTTTTCTTCAATTTAAAGGTGGAAAGTCTGTTGCATCGGGCGTTGGTACAATTTTGGCGTTAAATTGGATGGTTGGACTTGCTATTGCTGTTATTTGGGGAACAATCACATATATTTCAAAATATGTTTCTTTGGGTTCAATAATAGCTTTGGGACTATCTCCAATTTTGATGTATTTTTTCAATAACCCAATAGGCTATGTTGTCTATTGTTTAATTGCTGCAGTTTATATTATTTATCTTCATAGAGAAAATATTGTTCGTTTAATTAAAGGCGAAGAAAATAAGGTAAGATAAAATTTTTACGCTTTCACTCTGGCTTCGCTTTTGCTCCTGTGGGTGTTTCGCTATAGTTTCGCTAGTCGCTCAACTAGCTCAACATCCTACGTCGCTTATCAATAGTTATAGCTAAAAAAGCCATCGCTCAACGCAATGGCTTTTTACGCTTTCACTCTGGCTTCGCTTTTGCTCCTGTGGGTGTTTCGCTATAGTTTCGCTAGTCGCTCAACTAGCTCAACATCCTACGTCGCTTATCAATAGTTATAGCTAAAAAGCCATCGCTCAACGCAATGGCTTTTTACGCTTTCACTCTGGCTTCGCTTTTTATATCATTTTATAAACTTTAAATTCGCCAGGTCTTAGTTCTTTAAATAGTATTTCTTTTTTAATTTCATTTTCTAAAGGTTTTTCGATATATTTGCAATTGCTTAAATCGTCAAGTTCAAAGTCAAAGTATGAAATAAGTTTTTTGCCACGTTTTAATTTAACGATATTATCGCGCGTGATTGTTCCTCTGACGTTTTTCTTTTCAACATGACCTTTTTCGTCTTGTACCTCTTTAATTTCAGAAGGAGAAAAATAATTAGCAACAACAAGATAAGTTGCATGTTTTTCGCCTTTTTTGGTTTTTATATCGCTATCGGGAACAATTTCCCAACATACAAAACCATTTGATTCTTGTGTATGTAAAATAGCTCTACCTTGATTAATCAATTTATCATGTTGAGCAAAATAATTAATTGCTTCGAATTTTTCAAAGAAATCCCATTCGTAATTTCTGACCATTGAAGTTTCTTTTGAAATTACTCTTTCGATTCCGACTTTTGTGAAGCTTTCGTCCCCGTCAACTAATAATGTTGGACGTTGTGCGAATTTTCCGCCTGGGATAAATTTCATTTTAAACCATTTGAACAAAGCTCCGTTAGCTCCAAGTTGACCAGGATATTGATTAATGTCCCTAAATTCGCCATCTTGATTATTGTATCCTTTTAGGACTGATAAAGGATTGGTTTTTGAACCTTTTTGATTATATGTTGATAATCTTAAGTTATCATTAATGATTTGTTCGGGAGTTTTGATTGATTGAGCAACAATATCATCACCCCAAAGCAAATCAAATTTCATATCTTTGTGATATTCCTTATAATAGCCATCCCAAAGCATATATTCAGCCAATGTTGCAAAATAAGGAATTTTCTTTTTAAGGTTCGAGTTAACTTTATTAAGAACTTTAGCGGGAATTCTATAGCTTAGAGGCTGCCCTTTTTTGTTTTGGGACACTTCATCAACAATATGATCTATATGGTCTACCCTAAAACCATCGAAGTTGTATTCTTTTTGAAGGTTTTCCATATATTCACAGTAAAAATCTATTACATCTCCATTGTATTTATTTAATTCAAAATGATAGAAATAATACGGAGTTTGGCAATCTAAGTTTGCAAAGTGTGTAACATCTTCACCTTTGTAGTTGTAATGTTTAAATATTGGGTATTGGCGTCCTTTGCTCATTTTATCAAAAATAGGAACACCGGCGCTACACCAAGCTCCACCAGGCATTGTCCAAAGTCCTGCATCTATTAATTCAGATGTAATTTCATCTTGATTTTTAATGTCATCTTCGCATTTTGCATGGCGTTTGTTAACTTTGTTGATTATATCTTGAGCTTTTTTGTGAAGCTCATCTTGTTTTTGTGCATAGCTCATTTTGTATGAAGCAAGAATTTTATATTCTTTGATGTCAGCTTCGATTTCATCAACAATTTTTTGTTCTTTTGTGTTGTATTTTTTGTAATTTCCTTTTAAGTTTTCAATATATGCTTTTTGAGCGCTGATTACGTCTTCATCTTTGTATGTTCTTTTTTGAATTATTTGAGCACAAAGAGCGTTTAAGTAGCCCACAATATTTGTTGTTAATTCATTTATATCAATCCAACGAGCAATATATGGTTTAGCTAAAACAATTTTTGAAAATCTTGCAGTTTGGGGCAATACGTCATATATTACCGGATGATTACATAATTGTGCTAATTGAATAAATAATTTAACTTGTTTATCTACGCTAAGACCCAAAAATTTTAACAAGTTGTCATCTTGAAGATTAGGAGATACTTCAGATGATTTTGGTAAATATGCACATTCAAATTCTCGTTTGAAAAACGGAATTAAATATAAAGTTGTTGGTAAAATTCCCAATTCTTCATTGCCACAATCAAGTGTAATTAAGCATTTTAACCAATCAATAAAGCGACCTGGGCAATCTTGTGAATTGCCATCGCCAAGTCCGCTTAAAGATAGAAGTTTAATGTTGTGCCCTTCATGTTTAAACCAGGAAGAATTTTTGATGTTTCTTCTTGCTAAAACTGACGGATTTTTAAAATCGATAAATTTATTAACAACAAATGTACCTGCATAGATTAGTTTTTCAACCAAACAGTAAATGGTTTCTGCGGGGGTCAATTCTTGTAAAACTTTATATTGAGGATATGGCAAGTAACCATATTCTTTAATCATTTTGGATAAATATTTTTTTCTGTCTTTATCTATTTCGTCAATTCTATAAATTTGAGCAATTTTTGCCAATAAAATATCTAACTCTTTTGGAGCAAAGTTAGCTTCGCATTTGTCTTTTTTTGTTAACAACTTCAACATATAAATACCTCTATCCTAATAAGAATATTCTATCAGAAATGTTGTTAAAAAGTTTAGTTTTGAAACAATATTTTACACATTTGTTAATCGATGATACGTCCGTTAAATTGTTCAATCATTTCTTGAACTTTCGGACTAAATTGTTTCTTTTCTTTTGCTGAGGTCTGTTCTTCTTCCTCTTCGTGAATTTCTTCTTCTTTTTTTGTTAAATTTTGAGAAGTGCTTGATGGGCTTATTTGAGGTTTTGTTTGAGGGGATGGAGCAATTTTTGGCTTAACTTCAACAACTTTTGTATTAGCGTCAATTCTAATAAATTCAACGCTATATCCAGCATATGTTGATTCAATTGCTTTTTCTAATATCGGCAATTTGGCTGGCGATTTTGCACCTTGTAAAACATTGTCATTCAAAAATCCAAGTTTAATTTTTTTATCTTGAATTCCAACAAGTTTTGCAACTCCTGTAAAAAATGCTCTTGTAGGCAAAGATGGAATTGCTGAAATTATTGTTGACCAAATTTGAGCACTATCTTGATTTTGAGCAATATGCTCAGGAATTTGTGTTACTTGAACTTGTGGTGCTTGTGTTGGTTGTGCGCTTGGTGTTTCAGATACTTGTTGTACTGATGCAGGTGATGATTCTTGACTTGGTGTAATACTTGGTTTTGAAATTGGAGCTTGCATATTCATCGCCATTGTTTTTGCATTTTGTACTGGTGAAATATTTTGAATTGGTTTGGTTGTTGTATTTTGTGCAACAACTGGTGCTGTTTCTTTTAAATCAAGTTTGCAAGCGCCAAGCGCAGCAAGTTCCATCCATAAATATGGATTTGTTGAAACTTTAATTTCTTTATAATATTCGATAATTGTATTTAAAATTTTGACAATTTTATCCTTATCGAAATTGCAAGCTTTAATTTTTTCAATATCAACAGAAACTAAGCTTGTGAATTTTGTGATATTTTCAGGATTTTTTGAATTTAAAACCAAAATTACATTTCTTAAAAATTCAATGAAATTTTCTGCTAAATTTCTTGGTTCATTTCCTTTGGTATAAATTTCATCAACAGAAATTAAAGTTTGCTCAATGCTTTCATTGTTTATATTTTTCAACAAATTTAATAAAATATCAAAATTGATTTTGCCTAATAATTCTTCAATTAAATCTTTATCAATTTCATCTTTAACACCTAAAATGCTTACTTGATCTAAAAGTGCTAAAGAATCTCTTAAGCCACCAGAAACATTTTTTGCAATGGTAAATAAGGCATCATCTGTTATTTTAATGTTTTCAATATCGGAAATTTCTCTTAAGCGCTTAGTTATGTCATCGGTTGTAATTCTTCTTAAATCAAACCTTTGACATCTTGAAACAATTGTTTCAAGGACTTTATGAGGTTCTGTCGTTGCCAATATGAAAATAACGTTTTTTGGAGGCTCTTCAAATGTTTTTAATAATGCGTTAAAGGCATCATTTGAAAGCATATGGACTTCATCTATAATGAAAATTTTATATTTGCCATTAATTGGCGCATATTGAACTTGCGCAATTAAATCTTTGGCATCTTGAATACCGCGATTTGAAGCTGCGTCAATTTCTATTACATCAAGCCCAGTTGTATTTGTAATATCAATACAGCTTGCACATTTTTGACAAGGCTCTAGAGTTGGCCCGTGTTCGCAATTTAATGATTTAGCTAAAATTCTAGCGCTTGAAGTTTTGCCTGTTCCTCTTGGCCCACAAAATAAATATGCGTTAGCTATTCTGTTTAGTTCAATTGCGTTTGATAATGCCTTAACAAGGCTTTCTTGTCCAACAACATCGCTAAATGATTGAGGGCGATATTTTCTAAATAGTGGCAAATAATTTTGTTCCATACATTCATTATAATACAAAATTGAACATGTATTACTTGAATAAAAAAATAATTAGCTAACTGGATAACAATTAAATTAGACACGAGGCTAATTGGCGAGGAAACCTGACTAAGATAGTATTAACCTATTAAAATAAAATGCAAGAAAGGAAAAAAATGAGTCAGCAAGTGTTAGAAAAATCTATTAAAACTAAAGAAGTAAGAGTGATTATAGTTGAAGATTATAAATTAACCCGTGTGGGTTTAAAGTTTGCATTAAATGAAATAGAAAATATTAATGTTATTGCAGAAGCGCAAAATGCAGAAATTGGGCTTGAATTAATAAAAAGAGAACAGCCCGATGTTGTGCTTATGGATTTAGGATTACCGGGAATAAATGGTCTTGAGGCAACTGCTAAAGTTAAAAATATTTCTCCAAATACAAAAATTATAATATTAACTTCTCATGATCGAGAAGAAGAGGTTATAGCTTCTTTGGGCTCAGGTGCTAGTGGATACTGCTTAAAAGATATTGATCCTATTACTTTGTCTAATGTGATTAAAAATGTCGCAAAAGGTGCTTGTTGGATTGATTCAAATGTTGCACACTTGGCACTCAAGCTATTTCCAAAGCCTCAAAATTCTGAAATTATGCCGGCAACTTATCCAAATGATGCAAAAACCAAACTAACAGAAAGAGAAAATGAGGTTTTGAAACTTTTGGTTCAAGGTAAATCAAATACTGAAATTGCACAAGAGTTAATTGTTTCAGTTCATACGGCTAAAGCGCATGTTTGTTCAATTTTACAAAAATTATGCGTAGATGATAGAGTGCAGGCTGCTGTAAAAGCAATTAAGGAAGGTATAGTGAGCGTATAACAGGACTATGTTACGAAATGTAACAAAAGTATATACTTTTGAAATACTATTTCGGTAAATGTTTTTATTAATATGTCAGTAGTTTTCAAAAGGTCGATAAAATGAATCAACAAGTTAATGCAACAATTCAAAAACAAAATGATATAAATGCGCAAAGTGCCGATTTAAATCGTTTCTTAGCTTGTGAGGAAATTGTTGAAGAATTGGTAGAACAAGGTTTGCCGACTTCATTTGTACCTGAAAACTTTATTTCAAGAATTTCGAAAATTTATGGTATTAGCTTCCAAGAAGCAAAAACTTGTTTAAAATTGGCTGTCAAACAACTTGAAGCCGAAAATAAACAAGAAGAGCCAAAACAAGAAGAAAAATTATATGCCCAAAGCGGATATTTTTATCCTTCTGGTTATAGTCAAAATTCTTCGATGACAAAACCAAAAGACGGGATGGATAGTTTATCATCCTTAGGGAGTTACAACAGATTAATGTTTGGTCTTGGATAGACGAACGTTTAGATTTTTTCCATCAAGCAAACGGCATTAGCAACGATAGCGATGCCGTTTCCTGTTGAATCCATTTTTTCATTAGTTTTTGCTTTAATTGAAATTTGGTTAAGCTCAAGACCTAAAACATTTGCAATATTCTCTCTCATTTGCTCAATATAATTCATTAATTTTGGTTTTTGACAAATTATATTTGAATCAATATTGGCTATTTTATACTCTTCTTTTTGAATTAGTTTATTTGTTTGTGCTAATAATTTTAAACTATCTACATTTTTATATTTTTCATCGGTATCAGGAAAATGATATCCAATATCCCTCAAAGCTAATGCTCCAAGCATTGAATCAATTATGGCGTGCACTAGAACATCGGCATCGGAATGGCCTAATAAACCCAATTCATAGGGAATTTTAACTCCGCCTAAAATCAAATCCCTATTTTCAACTAATTGATGAATGTCATAACCCAATCCTATTCGCATAAAACCAATCTTTCTATTAAATCGACAAGCTCATCGCTATTTACATCTTTGCAATGATATTGCGCAATTTCTTTTAATTTTTGACTGTTGTTGTTTACGCAAACCTTATGTCCTGAATGTTCTAAAAGCTCAATGTCATTATCTTGATCGCCAGAAGCAATAACTTCATTGTCAGACAAATTCCAATATTCTTTTAAAAAGTCTAAAGCTTTTCCTTTTGAGGCTTCATTATCATTGATTTCTAAATATATTGGTGAACTTTGAACGATAGTCAAAACACCTTTGTATTTTTCAGACAACTCTTTTTTAATTTCTTGCATTAAATTTTTATCTTCAATTACACCTAAAATTTTAGGAACATTATTTATTTTTAATTGTTTAAAATCTTCAACAACTTCGTATGTTGTTCCTCGATTATCACAATAAGCACTCATTATCCTTGTGTTATCATCTTCAATATATAGGACATCGTCATTATAAACGTGTGTGTGTATATTTCTTTCTTTTAAATAGTCGATTATCTCAAGTGCAATTTCATTTTTGATTGGTCTTTGCCATAAAATTTCGTCACGTGTTCTAACTACTGCACCTTGATAACAAATAATGGGGTTATTTAAATTAAACTTTTGAGCAACAAAATCGGCTCCCATAAACATTCTTCCTGTTGCTAAAACGAGTTTGCAATCGGATTTGTTGATTTTTTCAATTAAATTCTTCATTCTTGGAGTATAAGAACTATCATAATTCATTAATGTTCCATCAATGTCGCTTACCCAAAGTTTAATTTTTGTCACAAGTTTACCTCATTAATTATTTTTATTATACAATAAAATTACATAATTACTTATAAAAGGAGCTTACAAAAATGGCTGAAAAAGTAGAAAGACAACGACAAAAAGAACAAGATAGATTTGAAAGACGCAATAATTTTAATGCAGTTGAAGAAAATTTTACACCAGAACAAGCATCGCTTGAAGCATCAAGATGTTTAACATGTAAAAATGCAAGATGTAAACAAGGGTGTCCTGTTAATATTGATATCCCATCTTTTATTAAAGAAATTAAAGAAAATAATTTAGAAGGCGCTGGAGATATCATCCGTCAATCTTCAATGCTTCCTTCTGTTTGCGGAAGAGTTTGTCCTCAAGAAAAACAATGCGAGGGAAATTGTGTTCTTGGTATTAAGGGTCAACCTGTAGCAATTGGCGCACTTGAAAGATATGTTGGTGATAATACTAAAGCAAAAAGTGTTCAAATTATTCCAAACGGTAAAAAAGTGGCAATCGTTGGTTCAGGTTGTGCTGGCATGACTGCTGCAGCTGATCTTAGAAATGCTGGTTTTGAAGTTTCAATTTTTGAAGCACTGCACGAATTTGGCGGTGTTTTAAGATATGGTATTCCGCCATTCAGACTTCCTAGAACTGTTTTAGACAGAGAAATTGAATCCTTAAAAGCAATGGGCGTTAAATTCTTTAAAAACGTAATTGTAGGAAAATCAATTACAATTAAACAACTTCAAGATGAAGGTTATGAAGCAATTTTCATATGCTCTGGTGCTGGGCTTCCAAAAATGATGAATATTCCAGGAGAAAATTTAAATGGTGTATATTCAGCTAATGAATTTTTAACAAGAGTTAATTTAATGCATGCTCAAAGTCCAGACACTCCTACGCCTTTAAAAGTTGGCAAAACCACTGCAATTATTGGCGGTGGAAATGTTGCGATGGACGCAGCAAGAACCGCTGTTCGTGTAGGTTATGAAAAAGTTTATATTTTCTATAGAAGAACTGAAAAAGAATTACCAGCTCGTTTAGAAGAAATTCGCCATGCTAAAGAAGAAGGCGTAGATTTTCAATTCTTGCATGCTCCTGTTGAAATCAACGGTGTCGATGGCTGGGTAAAATCAATGAAATTTGAAGTAATGGAACTTGGCGAACCTGACGCATCAGGTAGACAAAAACCTGTTGGAACAGGAAAATTTGTTGATGTCGAGCTTGATAGTGTAATTGTTTCACTTGGAACTGGCCCAAATCCAATAATACAAAGAAGTGCAACTGATGAAGAAATTGATTTAGCGACAGATAACAAAGGTTATATTGTAATTAATGAAAAAGGCGAAACTTCAGTTGAAGCAATTTATGCTGGTGGAGACGTTGCTCCATTAGGCCCATCAACTGCAATTAATGCAATGGGTGCTGGAAAACGCGCAGCAAAAGCAATTATTGAAGCATTAGGTTAATAAGATAAGCCCTCTTTAAATAAAGAGGCTTATCTTATTTTAAAAAATATATTTAAAACCCTCTCATTTGAGAGGGTTTTATTTTATAATGAATTCAAAACATCTTGTTCAATTTTAAGTAAGATATCTTCAATTCCTTGTTGGGTTTTACCCATGCCTTGAGCCATTTGTGGTTTACCACCACCATTTCCACCAAGTGCTTTAGTAATTTCAGAAACGATTTTACCTGCTTGCACTTTAGAAACTAATGAATCAGAAACTTTTGCAGTAACAAAAACTGTGCCGTCTTTTTTCATTGAGCAGAAAACACAAACGCTTTCGCCAAGTTTTTTAGCTACAAGTTCAAGCCCTAATTTAATTGCATTTGGTGGGAAGTCTTCAGTTTTAGTTATAAGAACCTTAGTTCCATTAACCTCTTTTGCTTTACCCATAAATGTATTAAAGCTATCTTTTGCTCTTGCTGCTTCTAAATCGCCTAATTTAGATGAAAGTTCTTTAATTTCAGCAGTTAACTTTTCAATTTTTTCTTGAATTTTATCAGCTGGAACTTTATTGATTTTAGATAATTCATCTAGCATATCAGCTTTAGAATTCAACATTTCAAAAGCAGAGTTAGAACAAACTGCTTCAATTCTTCGAACGCCTGCAGAACAAGCAGTTTCGGTTACAATTTTAGCTAGTCTTAATTCAAGAGTTGAATCAACGTGGCAACCTGCACAAAGTTCTTTTGAATAACATTCGCTATTTTTATCAAAAGAAACAACTCGAACAAAATCGCCATATTTTTCACCAAATAGCGCCATAGCGCCAGATGCATTTGCTTCATCAATTGACATAATTTTTGTTGTGCGAATTAAATTCATATTAATCCAAGAATTTAATAAGTTTTGAACTTTTTGAATTTCCGCTTGAGTTAATGCTCTATCAAATGTGAAATCATAGCGAGTTCTATTTTCATCAACCGCAGAACCCGCTTGGTGAACTTCTTTTCCGCCCAACACTTTTTGTAATGCTGCTTGCAACAAGTGAGCTAATGAGTGGTGTTTTGTAATTTCTTGACGTCTTTCGATGTCAATTTTTGCGATTAATTCATCACCTTTTTTAATTTCAGCATCTTCAACAATTACTCTATGAACAAAAATATCTTGAACTTTGAATGTTTTAATTACTTCAAAATTTTGCTCATTAATTGTTAAAATGCCGCTATCACCTGCTTGGCCACCGCATTCAGCATAAAACGGAGTTTTATCTAAAATAATATCAAATACGCCGTTTCTTGCTATTTCTATATTATTTCCGCTTTCATCAACAATTGATAATATTTTTGCGCCTGCCTCAAATTTTTCATATCCAACAAATTCTGTTGCTGGATTATTGATGTAATTTAAATCATCGGTAATAACTACTTTTTGTGCGCTTGCACGAGCTCTTTCTTTTTGCTCTTGCATTGCAGCTTTAAAACCAGCTTCATCAACGCTAAATCCTTTTTCGGCTGCAATTTCATTAGTTAATTCAAATGGGAATCCATAAGTATCATATAATTTAAAAGCGTCAGCACCAGTTATTACTTTATTTTCGTTTTCAAGCAATGATTCAATTAATTGATAACCTTTATCAAGAGTCAATTTAAAGCGTTCTTCTTCTTTTAAAATAGTAGCTTTAATTTTTGCTTCATTTTCTTTTAACTCTGGATATTGAGCACAATATTTTTCGATAACAGTTTCAACTATAGGTGCCATAAATGGTAAATCAAGGCCGAGTAAATAGCCATGGCGAAGCGCACGTCTTAAAATCATTCTTAAAACGTAACCTCTACCTTCGTTTGATGGCATAATTCCATCTGCAATCATAAAGCTAACACATCTAGCGTGATCTGTTACGATACGAAGAGAAATATCAGTTTTTTGGTTTTCTTTATAAGTTTTACCAGTTATAGCGCATACTTTATTTAAAATATGTTTTAAAACATCAGTTTCAAATGTTGATTCAACGCCTTGAGCAACCATTGCAATACGCTCTAAACCCATACCTGTGTCAACATTCTTTTTGTCTAATGGAGTTTGATTTCCTTCTTCATCTTGGAATAACTCAGTAAACACCATATTCCAAATTTCAACCCAACGATCGCATTCGCAAGTATCAATTCCGCAATCGTCTGAGCATTTTAAATGTGAACCTAAATCATAGTGGATTTCAGAACATGGTCCACAAGAACCAGTTGGCCCTGGAGGCCCCCAGAAGTTATCCTTTTTGCCTTTTCTTAAAATTCTTTTTGGGTCAATGTCAGTCTCCTTAACCCAAATATCATAAGCTTCGTCATCTGTTTCAAAAACAGTTACCCAAAGTCTATCTTTATCAAGACCCAAGTATTCTTTGCTTGTAACAAATTCCCAAGCCCAAGGAATTACTTCTTTTTTATAATAATCGCCCCACGCAAAATTACCTAACATTTCAAAGAAAGTGTGGTGGCGAGGAGTGCGACCTACGTTTTCAATATCTGAATCTTTTCCACCTGCACGAGCACATTTTTGACAAGTTGTCGCACGAGCTGGCTCATAAGGGCATTTTTCAATCCCTAAATAATATGGTACAAACTGCACCATTCCTGCACTTGTTAAAAGTAATGTTGGATTGTCCGGGATAAGACTTGAACTTTTAACACGAGTAGAATTATGTTTTTCTTCGAAAAACTTTAAAAAACCTTCCCTAATTTCATCAACTGTTTTCATCATAATACGTTGATATTAGCACAAAAGTTTTTATTCAACTATGTTTTTTAAAATTTTATAATAAAATATTTATAAGGGTAAGCTAGTCTATTTACTCCTCCCCCTGCACAGACTTGTTAAGAAGAAAATTCAGGAAAGGAGGCGAAAAGTAAAGTGAAATTCAGTATCACTGAAAAAGCGCTATGGCTTATCTTTTTGATAATCACAGCGCTAATCATTTTAATTAAATAGGGAAGTTAAGAAAGTCCTTAAAAGTTCGGAGCCTTTAGGGACTTTTCCCTATATTTATATTATACCTCAAATTTTTATTTTTTAAAGCATTTTATTTTATTCAACTATGTTTTTTAAGATTTTATAAAATAATCTAACTTTATGGAAATTTGCATCATTAAGAATTATATTGATTTCTTCAATTAATTCTTCTTTATTTTTAAAACATTGATTTTCAAGATGTTCTATTTTAAAAAGTTCCAAAATATTAATTTCTAAAACTTGAGCAATTTTATTTAACAGATTTAATGAAGGCTGAGTTCTTGAGCACTCCACTCTGCTTAAATGTTTTGCATCTATCCCAATTAGTTCTGCAAACTTATCTTGAGTATATTTTTTATTTTTTCTCTATTCTTTAATTCTTGCGCCCAAAAAACTTAATGGTTTATTCATAGTTATTTAATCATCGCACCATTTTGCTCTTTTTTAACTAGAATATTTATCAATTTTTGTTTATCTTGACAATAAATATCACTTATTCTACAATCCATGTAGAATTTTTTACATAAACTTGTAATTATTTATCACTTTTAGGAGTCTGGATGAAAAAAGTTTCAATTATTATCCCTTGTTTTAATCAGGGAAAATTTGTCAAAGAAGCAATCGAATCTGCTCTAAATCAAACTTATAAAAATATTGAAATAGTGTGTATTGATGATGCTTCAAGGGATGATTCTTGTGAAGTAATTAAAAACTTGGTTGATAAATATGAAAATATTATATTTTTCGACTTAAAAGAAAACAAAGGTGTAATCAATGCAAGAAATATAGCAATTGACGCAAGTACAGGTGAATATATTTTGCCACTTGATGCAGATGATAAAATTGAGCCAACATATATCGAAAAAGCGGTTGAAATTTTAGATAATAAACCTGAAATTGGCATTGTTTATTGTAAAGCAAGAAAGTTTGGAAGGAAAAATAAAATCTGGAATTTGCCCGAGTTTAATCTAGATGATTTTTTATACGGAAATTGCATTTTTAATTGTGCTCTTTTTAGGAAAAAAGATTTTTATAAAGCAGGCAAATATAAAGAAAATATGAAAGATGGTTGTGAAGATTGGGATTTATGGTTGTCTTTTATCGAGCTTGGTTTAAAACCTTGTAGGATTGAAGAGGTGTTGTTTAATTATAGGCAACATGAAAATGCAAGAACGAAAATTGCTTCTAAAGATAAAAATTGGAAATTGAATATTTTTGAAAATCATAGAAGCTTATATTTGGGTAATGAAAAATTTATTTTAAACGCTTTTGAAAATAATATTTATCTAGAAATTAGATTAAAAAAATATAAAAAGCTATATCTTTTATTTTTAACGTTTTTTATTTTGCAATTATTTATAATGTTTTTTGGAGTTTGTAAATGAAACTAAGTGTAATGATTACTTTTTGTAATCAAAATCAGTATATCAAGGAAGCTTTGGATAGTTGTGTCAATCAAATTGTTGATTTTAAATATGAAATTTTAATTGGCCTAGATAATGGAGATGACGAAGCAAGAAAAATAATAGAAGATTATATTGAAAAATATTCATATATTAAACTTTATGAAATTGATAATTCAAAATTAGATGGAACCAATATTGAAAAAGCTTCAAGCAATAGATTGAATCTTTTGAAAAAAGCAAAAGGCGAGTATCTTTCTTTTTTGGATGGAGATGATTTTTATTGTGATAATAATAGATTCCAAATAATGGTAGATTTCCTGGATAATAACTCGGGATATATTGCTGCATTTCATGAGCAAAAACGTTTTGATGAAAATAAAAAAAGTTATGTCAACATAGGGGAATCAAGCTTTCCTTTTGGCAAGGTGTTGCCGAATGAATATTTAAAAACACATAGACAGTTTTCTTGTTTTATGTACAGAAATATTTTTATGGGGATTATTCCGAGTGATTTTAATAGTAAATGCGTAAATGATTCAAGCTTTACTTATTATTATTTGCGATATGGTGCATTTTATTTTATACCAAGAAAAATGTATGTGCATAGGGTAGGGATAGAAACTATTTTTACTTCTAAAAGAGAGTTGATTAAAATGCTTTATGCGCTTTTATGCGCAGAGATGAATCAAAAATTTTTAATGCAGTATGGTAAAGAAATAGGCAAGAAGATTAGCAGGTTGTTGGTACGGATAAATAAGTTTAAAAAACAACAATTTGATTTTGATAATATTGATGATGCAGATGAAATTGAAAAAATAAAGAAATATGCTAAAGAACAAAATTGCTATTATGCATATAATTTAATCAATTATGAAAGCTTAAATCTTTGTCAAAAAATTAAATTTCATTTTTGTGTGCAATTTTTGCGCTTATTTAAAAAAGATTTGCTCTTTAATATGAGACAAAATAGAAATTTGGCTTATTTTGCTGCTAAAGCAAACTTTGGGGATGAACTTAATTTATATGTTTTGCAAAGACTTTTTAAATTTAATATAAAACATTCAAAAATAAAAAAGGCTGATTTAATAGCTATAGGCTCTTTTTTGGGGCCAAATTTAACTTCTTCTAGGCGGTTTGATTTTAGAAAAATTAATGTTTGGGGAACAGGCTTTATTCAAGAAAAGATTTTTTAAAAAAGAATACTTTAAAAGAAAAATTAACCCAATTGCTTTAAGGGGAGTGAATACAAAACAAAGAGTGGAAGATATTATGGGTAAGAAAATGGAGTGCCCTCTTGGAGATCCAGGTCTTTTGGCTGAAAAGCTAATTGATAAAAATATAAAGAAAGAATGCAAGGTTGGGGTTATCTTGCACTATATTGATAAAAATTCTAGTTTTATAAAAAATATAAAATTAGATGATTACAAACTGATTGATATAACAAAAAATCCAATTTATGTGTTGAATGAAATTGCAAAATGCGAGGTTATACTATCATCTGCAATGCATGGATTGATTGCAGCTGATTCTTTAGATATTCCAAATAGATGGATTAAGTTAAGTGATTTACTTATTGGTGGAGATTATAAATTTAAAGATTATTATTCTGTTTTTAATTATGAGCCAAAGCCAATCGATTTAAGGGAATCTATTATTACTCAAAAGGAAATTGATGATATAAAAAGTGAATATGAAAAATTAAATTTTAAAGACAAAATAAAAACAATCAAAGAAGAATTGTTGAAAGCGGGAAGAAATATATAAAAAGAGGCCATTCGGCCTCTTTGGATTTATAAAGTGCATAAATTATATTGAGATATGAAAACTTGCTCCTAAATGTCCATGGTGCATTGGGTAGTATATCCTTGGAGGTTGGGGTAATAAGCCTATGGGACAACAATAGCGGCAATAACATGGGCCATAATATCCACCATAATGCCTGACATGATGCTTTGAATGCATTCTTGGCGGGTGATGAATATGTCCATGTGATGGAGGTCTATGCATTGATGGGCCTCCATGATGTCCACTGCCAGGCCCTTCTGGCCCACCATGAGGAGGTGGAGGTGCTGCTTGAGCTGAATTTATACTTAGAAATAATGTGCCAAAAAGTAGCGATGTTAATAAGATATTTTTTTTCATACTTTGCTCCCTAATTAGCTATTAATAACCATAAGCTTGAAGATTATACGCATTTATTCTTGCAGCATGACGAGCTCCTTTAAGTTTAGATGGAGAATGTACATATCTTATTTTTCTAGAAAGCATAATGTATTTTCCATAAACATTGAGTTTTTGTTTTGGAGGGTTTGCGTATAAATAATCATGGCGAGAATCGGTTGCGAAATACGGATTGTTGTTATGTATTTCATTTGCTTGAGCATGATTGGCTAAAAAAATAAATCCACACATAGCCATCACGCAAATAATACTTTTTAATTTCATTTCGCCCCCATTGTTTGTTGCTTACATGTAATAGAACGAATTAAAATTTCGTTTGTTCATTTTATAAATGTTTCTTTATATTTATTTACAAAAATCCTTAAAAAGCACTTGATTATTTTTTTTGATATTGTATTATGATTAAGCAAATGAAATTTGCGGGAATAATTCAGTGGTAGAATGCTTCCTTGCCAAGGAAGATGTCGCGAGTTCGAGCCTCGTTTCCCGCTCCATAAAAGACACCTGAAAGGGTGTCTTTTATTTTGCGTAGAAACTCGGCAAGCCTCTTATGGCTTCGCCATATGACCAAATTCTACGGCTCATAAATTCACCTTGAATTTTTGGCCATCCCGTCTCCAAAAAAGATATCCAAAAGAGTGTCTTTTATTTTGCATAGAAACTCGGCAAGCCTCTTATGGCTTCGCCATATGACCAAATTCTACGGCTCATAAATTCACTATATAGTCTCTCGGGCAGTGACATGATGATTTTTAAGGAAGAATATAGATTTTAAGGGGCATTGAGCCCCTTTTTAATATAGAATATTGAAAATATAGATATAAATAAAGTAGAGAGTAAATGATAATTAAAATGATTATCGTATACTCTCTATTTTTTGTTTAAAACCAGTAAAGGAGGATTAAAATGGGTTGGAATGAACAAGACCACCCGAGAGATGATGATGGAAAATTTACTTTCAAGAATGGAGGAAGAATTAGTGCTCCAAACAAAACAAATAAAGAAATTTTGTTTGAAAAATCAAGAAAACAAAAAGAAAAT
This sequence comes from Candidatus Gastranaerophilales bacterium, assembly GCA_017560095.1. GTDB lineage: Bacteria > Cyanobacteriota > Vampirovibrionia > Gastranaerophilales > Gastranaerophilaceae > RUG14156. Next base: position 50,113 of record JAFYOU010000002.1, on the reverse strand, counting down.
GATTCACTAAAACAAAAAAGAAAGAATAACCTGCTCGATATCTTAAAAGACAAAGCAAAGCCTGCTGATATTTTATATGGAGATGAAGATAGTTTAAATAAAAAGATTAAAGAACTTGGATTAGACGGAAAAATGACAGGAGGTGCAAGCGAAGCCATTTGGAATAACCCCACAGAAAACGCAAGAATAAGTTCTCCGTATGGTTGGAGGGTGCATCCAATCCATGGTACAAAAAGCATCATAATGGAATTGACATTGCTATCCCACAAGGAAGTTCTGTAAAATCTCAAGCAAATGGTGTTGTAGAATATGCTGATGAGAAAGGAGCTTATGGCAATTTGATTATAATTAATCATGGAACCGTAAGCGGAAAAGAGGTTAAAACAAGATATGCGCATTTGAGCAAAATTAATGTAAAAAAAGGTGATAAAATTAAAGCAGGTACTGAAATTGCAAAATCAGGAGGTAAAAAAGGTACACCCGGTGCCGGAACTTCAACCGGTGCGCACTTGCATTTAGAAGTATTAGAAAATGGTAAATTCGCAAATCCTGAAAATTATTTTAAATTTTAGTACTAGCAATCAACAAGCCATTATTATGTTAGTGGCTTGTTTTTATTTGTTTAAATTCTAATTGTTTTTTATCGGTGTATTTTAAAAATTGTTTTAAAATTGTATAATCAACCTGATTTTTCTTTAAATAAGGAAAAATTGTTATCGCCAAGTCAACATCAAAATCCGTCAGAGGTATTTCGCTATCCAAGTTTTTATATTTTTGGGTTACAAAAATTAATTTGTTGTATAAATTAAATAAAATTGTGTTTATTCCTGTTTCAATCAATATTTCTTTATCATACGGGTCTTTTTCATTTTCAATTTCTTTATAAAGTCCATCGATTTCTTGCGTAGCTTTGGGAGTTTCTTGTTCTAATAAAAGCTCAATTTCTTTTTTATATTCCTTAGGCAAAATATATTTAAAATGCTTATCGTAAGCAAAAAATACACCTAGCGAAAAAAGAATTATTGAGATTATTAAAACAATTATTGATATTTTTTTCATAAATTGATTATAAAAAATTTATTTGTTAAAAACAATGCCTTAAAAATTAAAAAGGCAACATAACATTCTAGAAATGCTTTCTTCTTAGAATAAGGCACTACGTCATTCTAAATGGGTTATTTTCATTTGGAAATAGTTCATTTTATAAGTAATCTCAGTTTAAAGTTAATTTTATATCTAATTTAAAGATTGTTCGAACCCGTCTCCATAAAGATATCCAAAAGGGTGTCTTTTATTTTGCACTTAACTCTTAAGGCAATAAATTGTAATAATGATATTAGTGCGAGCATTTGGCCTAATATTTTTAAAACTTAATATTTATATTAATTATATTAGCAACTTGAAAAATTTATCTGTTTTATTTATATACGTGAAAAATTTTATATAGTTGGTTGAAAATATTTATGAAAGTTATTAATTTTAAAAGTTGCAATTTTAAAGGAACATATTTTTTAACTAGTGATATACATTCAAATCAAGTGCCCGCAGCTAGTTTATTTCAAAAAATCGAAGCTAATGCTAATGGTGAAAACTGTATTTTTATTAATAACGGAGATACATATTCACGTGGCAGAGATGATTTAATGACTGATGTCTATACAACTTTTATGACAAGAAATAGGAACATTCAATCGGTTTTTAATCTTGGTAATGCAGAATTTATTTATTTTCTAAAAAAAGTTGGGGATGTTAAAGATTCTCTTAAACAATTATCGGAAGCAGGAGTTAAATTAATATGCACTCCTATTAAATACATGTTTAATTCGCCCGACTATCCTAAGGAAGATATTGAATGCATTAAACCTTATGCGGTTGTTAAAGATGAAATAGATGGCAAAGAAGAAGATGTAATTGTGGTAGGAACTGTTGATTTGAGCATTGCTTATGGAGATCCCGCAACTGATTTTCAAGCAGATTGTCTTGCTGATACTATAATAAAAGCAAGAGAAGAAACTGGAATAAAAAGGGTAATCCTTGCTTCACATAATACGGTTGAAAGTACAAGAGAAATATTGGACAAATTAAGAGAACAAGGAATAAATGATATTGAATTTGTAGCAGGTGGTCATTCTCACAAAATAGAAGATGAAACATATAAAAGCACTAGAATTTTACACACGGCACCTGAAGGAAATTCGGCATATAAAATCAAGTCCGATAAAGATGGGTTTCATATGCAACAAGTTAAATATGACCCAATAGATAGGTATAACTATTCAATGCAAGGAACACAAAATAATCCAGACATTATTGCAAATACTGAAATTGATATAGAAGGAATTTTGCCAGAATATAGAGAACATGTTCAGAAATCAGGATTATTTGATGTAATAACGCAAATCAATTTTGAAGTTAGAAATAGAGAAGTTGGTTATAATGTTTCTGTTCCAAGCGAAATGGGAACAATGTATGCAAATAAATTAAAAGAAAAAACTGGGGCAGATATTGCAATTTGCCTTTCTCAAGACGCTAGAGGAGAATTGCCAGAGATTGGAGATGAAATATATAGATATCAAATAAATAAAATTATGGGTGTTAGCAAAGATGTGTGGACTCTTGTTGTTAGCGGAAGTGAATTATTTGAGATTTTTAATGTCTCTTTAAGAGCGCAAAGCGACAAAAGGGCAAATAGTGACTTTTTTGAATATTCTAGCAATATAAAAGTTGAAAGATACCCAAATGTTGAAAAAGAAGAGGTGAATTTGCAAGCTGAAGGCGATTTTCTACCCGGACAAATGAGAAAAAAACGTGTTAAAGAAATATATATCAAAGAAGATGGAATATGGAAACCTGTAAGCAAAATGAAAGATAGACAATTTACCCTTGCTACTTGTTCTTTTGTTGCAAATGGGTCAAGAGTTACACTGGAATATTTTAAAAATATTACAAATAAAAAACCGTTTTATCCTGCTTTAAAAACAAGAGATGTTTTTGAAGAAGGGTTAATTGAAATTCAAAATGGACGAAGGAAAGTGGAAAAATCGATAATGTTGGACGTTGTTTAATCTTTATTAGTGCATAAATAAGCTATAGCTTCTTGCGCAAGTTTAAAATAAACTATTTTAAAAATCACACAAGCATTTTTTAATTTTTATAAAATAACTAGTAAATGTATACCCCATCAAATTGTAGAAAGGTATTTTATTATGAAAATTTCATCACAAATAAATGTTGCTACGCAGAGAAATGTTAAAGAAAATAAAAATATCGCCAAAACAACCAATTTAACAAAAGTAAATGGAAGTTTTGTAGATTTGCTAAATTTTAAAGCGCAAATTAATAAAGTTAATATTGGCTCAAAATCCAATCTGTCTTTTAAAGGAGCTTGTTTAATCGGTAAGGAAGAATGGAGCAAAGCTTCTTTGCGGGAAAAACAGTATCCTTTGAAAGTGTTGAGTATGTTGTTTGGTTACAAGGAATTTAAACACATGGAAGATAGTACGTATAAGATGCTTTTTCATCCCGATTTTGATAGATTCAAAAAAAGAATGGAGCTTGCTCAGTATTTTTCGGGATATTCAGAAGAATATATACCTTGTTCTTTTGAAGGGTGGTATTCATATAAAGATCATATTAGGTGTGTAGAAAAATGTTATTTTGATAATGATCAAAAATATGCGGAGGAAGAAGCGGAAATAATTGATTTTGCACTATTTTTAATTAAAAAGATATGTCCAGTAGGTTTCAAGTATACATCTCTTCCAGAGGAGGAAATGGAGATCTTTCGCCCTGTTTTAAATAAAATAGTTGATTCTAAAAATTATATGAAAAAAATCGGCTTTAGTATTTCAAAATTACAAAAAGCTGTGGAACAATATCAAAAAGGGAAAGAACTATCTGAGGAGCAACTTGATATATTGGCGGATTTAAGATTATATATTAATCCTGATTCGTGGAGCTATTTGTTTGATGAGGCATTTAATTCAAAATTAGAAGAAAGAGTTCAGAAGCAAGAATTTGTTAATTATCCCGATGGAGCAAAATCCGAAATAATAAGAACTAAATATTCAACTTATTATGGAATAAAAAATGGAACTAGCCATACATTTGTATGTAAAAGTTTGACCAAGTCGCCTTATTGTAAAGATAAAGGTATGCCTGATTATAAAATTAAATTTCCAATAGGCACTTGGGAAGAAACACAAAAACAACCATTCTATAATGTATATAGGCGACTACTTTATGCCGGCTACTATGATAAGCAACAAGTAAAAAGTGGAATGCTAAATAAAAAACATTCAATAACTTTGCCTGGTGGCGGAGAAAATTATTTTATAAAAATTGAAGATTAGTTATTTGTTAAAATAATATTTTTTATGCAATAATAAAAATATGGAACAAGAAATTTCAAGAATAGATTATATAAGAAGTTTAATTGAAGATTGCAGATATGATGATGCTATGGAACTTTTGCAAATAGCAACTGATGAAGAGCCAGAAAATATTGATTATAATTATGAATTAGCAAGAATATTTATGGAGCTTGGCAATTATTCAAGTGCTATTTCTAATCTTGAACTTGTTTGCGAAGGAACAAGAAATCATCTCTTGTATTATATGCTAGGTGAAGCATATCAAGCAGACGAGCAAATCGATAAAGCGATTGGTGCATATTTAAAAACAACCATGTTGAATGAAAAATTTGCACTTGCTTATAAAAAGCTTGGAATTTTATTTTTAGGTAGAGGCGATAAAGTTTCTGCTGTTGAATATTTTGAAGATTATCTTGAGCTTGATATTCCCGATGAAGAAAAAGCACAAGCTCGTACTATTTTAAATAGGATTAAAGGGTAATTTAAAAAAGAATTTTTTGTTATAAACTTTACAAAAAAAGGAGATTTTATGGCAAAAAATATTGAAATTTATACTCTTGATTATTGTCCTTATTGTCAAAAAGCAAAATTTTTTTTAAAAGAATTAAATCAAGATTTTAAAGAAATTCCATGTGATGATAATGAAGAAGAAATGCGTATTAAATTAAGCAAGGAATATAATTTACCGACTCTTGCAACGTTTCCTCAGATTATAATTGATGGAGAAAATATTGGTGGATATTCCGATTTGATTGAAAAATATAATTCAAAACAAATTTGTTTTGATTAAGAGAGATATTTTTTAATATTGGAAATTATAGCGCTTTTTTGCATCATACCTGCCATGATTTCTTTTACTTCGCCATCTTTAAAAATTAAAACAGTTGGAAGAGAAGAGATTCCATATTCTTTTGCGGAGTTCATATTTTTATCTGCATCGATTTTGTATATTTTTGCTTCATCTTGAAATTCGTTTTGAATTTGTTCCATTAAAGGTGTTAATTTGCGACATGGCCCACACCATTGTGCCCAAAAATCAACCACAACAACGCCATTGGTTTCAATAACGTTTTGTTTGAAATTATTATCCGTAAGCTCTTCTATTGTTGCCATATTTTTATCTCCTTATTATGATTTTATCATGGATTTTGATAAACTTGTTTTAAATTTTAAAAATGATTATCTTGAAAATAGGGTTCAACATACTGAGTTTGTTGATTTTATGGAAAATGTTAAAGATCCGTATTTGGTTTTAATTTGTTGTATTTTATCTCTTAGAACAAATGATAAAATCACAATTGGTGCTGCAAGAAGGATGCTGGAACTTGGTAAAACTCCAAATGAAATTGCAAATATTGAATTTGAAAAGTTATCAGGAGCGATCTATCCTGTTGGATTTTATCAAAATAAAGCAAGGCAAATTATAGAATTATCGCGTATAATTGTTGAAAAATATAATTCAAAAATACCAACTACAATAGAGGAATTAACTGAATTTAGGGGAGTTGGAAGAAAGACTGCAAATTTGGTTTTGGCTAAAGGTCACAATATTCCTGCAATTTGTGTTGATGTTCATGTGCATAGAATTTCTAATCGCCTTGGAATTGTTCAAACAAAAACTCCTGATGAAACAGAATTTGCTTTAAGAAAAATTCTTCCCAAAAAATATTGGATTGATTTTAATACTCTTTTGGTTACTCATGGGCAAAATATCTGCAAGCCTCAAAAACCACTTTGTGAAAGATGTTCAGTAAGTGATTTTTGTGGCCAAATTTTTAAAGAGAGTTAATAACCCCATCAAGATATTCGATGTTAGCATTGACAATGTTTGTGTTTTTGATTCTGAAGACTAATTTTCTAAAACGCCCAACACATTTAACTTGTTCATTTAGTAAATGTGAAGAATATTCCATTGCTGCTACATCATCTGTTTCACGTGCAATTTTGTGTAATTCTTTGATTTGACTTAGTATGAATTCTTCATGAGATAGTGCAGATGTGAACACATCGGAAACATTTATCCAATCAACTGAAGGTTCTTCAATTTTAGAAAACATAAGTTTTTCATCTCTTAAAATTAAATAGTCATAGATTTTTTGGGCATTTTCTAATTTTTCGCTTGTTTTGTGTTTCATAAAGTCACAAAAACCTTGCATGGCAATTTCGCTAAAATATGTTGACATTGCAAAATATAAATATGCACTATAAAAGTCGTGATTGATTTGTTTGTTGAATGCTTGAAGTAATTTTGCGTCCAATTACCTTGCCTCCATATCTTTTGTGGCATTCAATAAATGAATGTTGCAATAATTACGAATATAAAAACCTTCTTTGCAATCGCATTTAAAAATTAATTCTGCCTTATCATTGGGTTTTAAATGTTTTCTTTTTATATATTTTTTATCAAGTGAAATTATTTCAATAAATTCTATAAAATGCTCTTGAGTCATTGGGTGGTTAAAATATATTTTTTTAGTTATTTCATCAATATGTTCAATTTGTGCGAAATGCGCATCTTCTTTTGTTGGATAGTGCTCTTCTAGTAATTTCATTGCTTCATTACAACAAATCAAAGATCCAACTCCTTCGTGCGTTATTTCAACAATGTTTGTGCAGATATTGCACTTAAAAAGTTCTGTCAAATGTGTCATATATCCTCCTTTTATTTTTAGATTTTGGCGCAGGTTTTTTCTGATTAAAATTAGCTAGATGGCTAATTTTTAAAAATATGCTATAATTACAATGAAAGGAGCGATTGTATTATGGCTAGAATTTTGATTTCAATGAATGATGCATTTTTAAATTCAATTGATGAAGTAGCGCAAAATGAACACAGAACTCGTTCCGAGCTTATAAGAGAAGCCTTAAGGGCATATATTAAAAAGCAAAAAACTACTTCACCAAAAAAAGCTGAAAATAATGCTAAAATTCTTGAGAATTTGCTAGATTAATCATATAAACTTGAAGTTCTAATGGCTCAAGCGTAACTTCAATCATATCTTGATTGAGTTGTGGATGCCTTTTTGTGTTCACCAAAGTAAAGAGGTTTTCTCTTTCTAAATATTTTGATTTAATAGATGCTTTTTGTTCTTCTTTTTCATTTAAAGAGCCAATTACAATAAGTTCCTTATCTTTATTAATAATTGAATATGCAAAAACATTTTCATTTCCTGTTTTTAAAAGTGAAAATTTGCCGTTTTGAATTAAATCTTGATTTCTTTTTCTAAAATCAATTCCTCTGACATATTTTCCTTTTAGGCGTGGATAAGTAATTTTGGCTGGAGCTGAAAAGTTAAATATATCAAGCATACCAGAGTGAACAAAATAAAATTCGTCATCTGTATAAGTTTTGCTTGCGTGTTTACCTTCGTATGCGTATGTGAAATTATCGCCGGTATTAAATCCATCTAAAAAATACATATTTGATGGCATTGTTGCATTAAGCCATAAAATCATATTCCAGTAGTTTAGACCTCTTAAGATTGGTGCTTGTTGGTCGTGGGTCGCAAAGGCTGAAATATGGGATTTTGTTTTATTTTTTTCTAAGACTTTTTGATTTTTTATAATTTTGTTGTCAAATTCTTCTTTAGTTTTTATGTTTTTAAAATCGCTCCAAGAAGCATAATAAGAATCGAAACCAGCTTTTAAAAGTTCATCTACGCTTGAATAATGACTAACACCTTCTGGGGCAGGATTTCCCCATTCAATGTTAGCTTCAGCTAAAAAGAAAAAGTCTTTATTCCGTTTTCTTGCATGTTTAATGATTTCTTGCCAAAATTCTGGAGGTTTTATTGCGGCGACGTCTGCCCTAATTCCATCAAATCCTAGTTCTTGTACTAAGTTAACAAAGCTTTTGAAATTATTTAAAGTAGCATCATTTAAAGAATTATCCTCGTTATATATTTTAAATAATCTTACATCTGTCCAGTCCGCAGGAATTATTGGCTCTTTTTTTTCATTTAAAATGAACCATTCTGGTCTTCTGAGTGCTAAATCGTATGAACCACAACTAGGCAAATCTATAATTACATTCATATTTAGTTTGTGTGCTTCTTCGATAAATTCACGTGCTTCTTCGTAAACTGTTTTATTGTTGTCAATTTCATCTAATTCGGGAGCAATTTTATTGAATTCATCCATTGCATATAATGAACCTGCGGTTCCTAAAGCTTTTAATTTACCTGATGGAGTAATTGGAAGAATATAAATTGTGTTAATCTTATGTGCCGCCAATTCTTTTAATTTTGCTTTTGCGCCAACAAATGAGCCTATTTTATCGCCTTTGTTTGTTTCGATTATTCCATTTAAATCTTTATCAACTGCGGCAAAATTTCGAATATTAATTGTATAAATAATTGCTTCGTTGTTTTTAAATAATTCTCTCAAATCTTCTTTTGCATATGCAATTGAAGATAAAACTAAAGCTATCCCTAAAAAAAACATTATTCTTCTCATAATATAAAAGTATATATGAAAAAGAAATTTATTGTATAATAATTTAAGTATTATGCGTATTTTAGGTTAAATTAATTATGAAAAATTTTTTCAATAATATAAAAGGTGATGACGTTTTTCAATCTTCTAAACCCATTGCAGTAAGCGCCTTTTTGCTTGTTGCAATAATAATCACATCTTTGTTGTCTGTTCGATATTATTTATTGCAAGATATTGTAAAAAATGGAATAGCAACAAAAACAATTGTTGCAAAAAATACATTTCAAGTTACAGATAGACAAAGAACAGAGATAATTAAACGTGAAATTACAAATAAAATTAAGCCAATAGTTGTTCCTGTTGAAGAAAGTTATATTGAATCTGATCTTGATAGGATAATTTCGCAAATAGAAAAAATCAAAAATGAGAAAACATCGTCTGAGACAAAAAGAAAAGAGCTATATAATCTTTTAAATATTACAGATTTAAATAGAAAAAATGTTGCAATTTCATATATTTTATCTTCTCCTGACACAACATTGCAGGCTGCTTTTAGTTCGACTAGACAGGTTTTATCGGAGCTATTGGCAGAAGGGGTTTTTGACACTGATATAAATTCTTTTGCATCTGAAACTCAAATTAACAAAATACTTGGAACTCATACGAAAAAATCGCAATACCCTTTAATTATAAGTTTAATTGAGCATAGTATAATACCAAATTTAATTATGGATGATTATGCAACAGAAATTGCTCGAAAAAACGCAAAAAATGCTATTAAACCGTATATGGTAACGTTTAAAAAGGGCGATGTCATATTGCAAGAAGGTGAAAAAGTAACAACACTTAAAAAAGATGCGCTTAAGCAATCTGGTTATAATGCTTTTGAGTTAAATAAAAGTGGAGTTTTTGGTATATTTGCACTTGTTTGTTTGACAATGTATTCTTTAATTTTATACATTAAACAGTATGAAAAAAGATTTTTTGCGCCAAGATATATGCTTTATATTGCTTTATCTTCAATTATTTTGACTTTTGTATGCGTATTCTTATCTCATACAAGTTTGACATCAAATTATTTAATGCCTTTTATGGCATTTACGATGCTTTTGGCAATATTTACAAATCCCGTTTTATCATTCCTTGTTTCTATTTTGTTGTTGGCGCTTTTGTCTGTGACTTTATTTTTCGATTCTCAATTGATATTTACTTTTGTATGCGCAATTTTATCTTCAAGTTATTTGGTTTCAAAGATTTCATATTCAAAACGTTTTGATATTATTGGATGTTGTTTTCAAGTTGGACTTGTTATGTTTATAGCAATGTTTTTCATTGCTTTTTTTGAAGTTCAAACTCAAGCATTTTCAAGAATTTTTCACCTTCATGTGCAAAATCCGTTTATCGGAATTTTGAATGGCTTATTGTCTTCAATGATTGTTTTTTCTTTTATTCCAATTATTGAAAAATTATGCAAAATAGTGTCTCCTTATGCTTTAATAGAGCTTGCAGATCAAAATCAAGCACTGTTATCTACATTAAGAAATAAAGCTCCTGGTACTTTTCATCACTCTTTGATTGTTGCAAATCTTTGTGAAGCAGCAGCTCAAGCAATTGGCGCTGATTCGATTTTGGCTCGTGTTGGTGCGTTTTATCATGACATTGGAAAATTACAAAGACCATTATTTTTTATTGAGAATCAATCTTATTATGATGTTGAAAATCCTCATGCAAAACACACGCCCCGTCAAAGCAAGATGATAATTACATCTCATACTAAGTATGGGGTAGAAATTGCAAAAAAATATGGTTTACCTCAGGTTGTTATTGATTTTATTGTTCAGCATCATGGTGAAAGTTTGGCTGGATATTTTTATAATAAAGCTATTGAAGAAGAAGGGGCTGAAAATGTTTCAGAAGAACAATTTCGCTATCCTGGGCCTAAACCTCAAACAAAAGAAACAGCAATTTTGATGTTGGCAGATGCACTAGAAAGTGCTGTTCGTTCTTTGAAAAAGCCAACTCAAGAAGAAATTGAAGCAATGGTAAATAAGATATTTACGGAAAGATTAAATGATGGACAATTGTCAGATAGTCCATTGACATTGAAAGACATTAAAATAATTGCAAAAACATTTAATAAAATTCTTCGTGGTATGCAACATGAGAGAATCAAGTATCAAGACAGTGTTTTAAATGAGCTTGAAGATAAGACTAAATTCCCTGTTCAAAATTATGTAGATGATGAATTCGAAAGGAAAATCCAAGAGCTTCAAGCGAAAACCAAAAAGAAAGAGGACAATGAATAGTGTTTTCAGCTTGGAAAAATTAGATGATGTAAAAATTATTCTTAAAAGCTACAAATCTAAAATCAAGAGTATGTTGGATATTATGCTTGAAATGCCTGAATTAAAGTCAAGCAAGGTATTTGGTGAAGATATTTCTAAAATTAGATTTGATATTTCATTTTGTAGCGATGAAACAATTCATCAAATTAATAAAGAATACAGACAAAAAGATTGCCCAACAGATGTTATAACTTTTTCTTTGTTTGCTGATGATGAAAATGCAATAATATATCGTCGCACTGCAGAGCTTGGACAAATTATTATTTCAGTTGATACTGCAAAAAAACAAGCCAAAGAAACTTTAGAAAAAGAAATTTTAATCTTAATTTGTCATGGAATTTTACATTTATTTGGATTTGACCATTTAACAAAAAAAGATTACGATTTTGTTGTGGGGATACAAAATCAGGTAGTTGAAAAGTTATGAATAAATTTCAATCAAGAAGTTTTCAAAAAAGCGTTATGTATGCTCTAAATGGAGTTAGGTTAGCTTTTCGTTCGCAAAGAAATTTTAGAAAACATCTTGTAATAGCTTTTTTGACTTTTGCAATTGCTTTTTTTCTAAGGGTAACGGTTGTTGAATTTTGCATTATTTTTTTTGCAAACACTTTAGTTTTAGTTTGTGAAATGTTTAATTCTGTTATTGAATTTGTAATAGATGCATACTACAAAAACAAATGGGCAAAGTTAGCTAAGTTATCAAAAGATATCGGCGCAGGGGCGGTTTTAATTAGTGCAAGTGCAAGTGCTGTTATATCGTTATTAATTTATGCTAGTAAAATATATGATTTATATTTGTAAGGGGAAAATATGGAAAAAAAAATTGGTGGTAAATTTTCTGAACTTGCGCCAGAATATTTTTTAAATAAAGGTTATTCTTGCTCGGAATCATTTGCGCGCGTAGCAGTTGAATTAGGATTAGCGGATGAAGATATTATCTCAATTGCAACAAGTTTTTCTGGCGGCATGGGTTCGGGTTGTCTTTGTGGAGCAGTTGCAGGTGCTCAAATGATTATTGGGCTTTTGCACGGAAAAACAAAAGATAATCAAGCTCGAGCATTAGCTCGTGAATTTTATCAAAAATTTATCGAAATTCATAAAGTTACTTGCTGTAAGGTTTTAACAAAAAATTTTGACGATTTTCATTCCAAAGAAAGAAAAGAACATTGTGCAAACATGGTTTATGATAGCGCAAAAATTTTAGATGAAATTTTAGAAAAAGCTAGGCAATCTGTCTAGCTTTATGCTTCTATAACTGGTTTCATTTTATTTTTAAATTTAGTAGTTGAACCAAAGAATAATAAATCAACTGAACCAACGGGGCCGTTACGTTGTTTCGCAATAATAATTGAAGCTTTGTTTTTTAATTCTGGATTTTCTTTATCGTAATATTCTTCCCTGTGTACAAACATTACAACGTCAGCATCTTGTTCGATAGCTCCTGATTCTCTTAAATCTGATAACATTGGACGTTTATCGGTTCTATCTTCAACTTTACGTGATAGCTGAGATAGAGCAATAATTGGAACATTTAATTCACGTGCTAATGATTTTAGACCACGAGAAATTCCCGAAATTGCTTGGTTTCTATCCATAATTGATTTATCTTCAATTAATTGTAAATAGTCAATTATAATCATTCCGAGATCGGGATATTTTGTTTTAACTCTTCTTGCTTTTGCTCTAACGTCAGATAAGGTCACACCTGAAGAATCGTCAATTAAAATTGGAGCTTCGTGAAGTTTATTCATAACATCTGCAATTTTTTCCCATTCAGATGCATTTAAATCGCCCGTTCTTGCTCTTTGAGCATCAATTTCGGCTTCAGAACATAAAATACGTTGTGTTAATTGAGCAGCTGACATTTCAAGAGAAAATATTAAAACTGGAATTTTTTGTTCTACTCCAATATTTTGTGCAATATTAAGTGCAAAAGCAGTCTTACCCATAGATGGACGAGCAGCTAAAATAATCATATCTGAGCGTTGAAAACCTGCAAGCATTGCATCTAGGTCGTAATATCCGCTCGGAACGCCTGTGTACGAACCTTTGTTATTAAATCTAAATTCAAGTTGTTCAACAGTTTCCATTAATAGATTTGAAATAACTTGAACATCTTGATTTGATTTTTGTTGTGCGATTTCAAAGATTGTTTTTTCTGCAATTTCTAATGAAACATTGGCTTCTGGATTTTTAAATACTTCTTCAATGATGATTGAACCAGCGTTTATTAGTCTTCTTTTTAGTGCATTTTCTTTGATAATTTCAGCGTAAAATTCAACATTAGAAGATAAGACTGTGTCTAGTCCAAGTTCGCCTAGATATTCAATTCCGCCAATATCATCTAATTTATTTCTTGATTTAAAATATTCAGCTAATGAAAGTCCGTCATATGGCTTGTTTTGATTATATAGGGTAAAAATTGCCTCATAAATTAGTTTGTTTTGGGGAGAATAAAAGTGTTGTGGCTCTAGTATTTCAACAACTTTATTCATGCTATCCGAATTAATTAAAATAGAACCCAATACTGCTGCTTCTGCTTCTAAATTGTGTGGAGGAATATGCTTAATTGGGCTTGTAGTCTTTGTTGCAGGCGCTTTAAATGCCATTACCATCTCCTTTTACTCTTTAAATATTATCACAAAAAACTATACTTTGGTTAGAGAAAAAACTAACTTATTTATAATTCTTTATGCTTTTAAAAAGAGCTAATATGACAATGTGAAAGGGCAATGCCAAGCCCAAAGGTTAGATTAAATATATTGCCATTTTAATTTAATCATCAGTGATAGATATAGTGATTTCAAGGATAGAAATCTAAAAAAGTAAAGGAGTATTGTCATGGCAGTAGTAATTAACACAAATGTAGATTCCATTAAAATCAACAACATTTTAACAAGAGCGACATCAAACATGTCAAAAACTATGCAAAGAATGTCATCTGGTTTGCAAATTTTATCAGCAAAAGATGATGCGGCTGGTGCTGTAATTTCTGCTCGTATGGAAGTGCAGTTGAACGGTAATAAAATCGCTCAAAAAAATGTACAAAATGCAAACGCTATGTTGTCAACAGCAGAAGGAAACCTAGATGTAATTGAAGATAATATCCAAAGAATTCGTGATTTAACTCTTCAAGCAAAAAATGGAACTTATTCAGATGAAGAAATTCAAGCAATGCAAGATGAAGTTGCTGAACGTATGGCTGAAATCGACAGAATTAACAATTCAGCTAAGCACTCTTCTTTAAGATTGTTTGGTGATTGTACAGATGAAACTAAGCCTGCAGATACTGCAGTGGGTCTAGCTAAAAATGGCGCTACCTTCCAGGTTGGTGCTGATGATGGGGTAGATAACACAATTAAAGCAAGTGAAGATTTATTTAAAGCAGTTAAATTTACTTCATTAACAGGTGCAAAAAACTTTAATCTTGTTTCAATTTCTCAAGAAGTAGCAGGAAAAACTATTACGGCTGATGGTGGAAAAGTTACATATGATGTTCCAACTTCAGGCTTGGATGATACAACCAAAGCAGCAGACCCAGCTAATGGCGAAAATGCTTTTGACCAAGCAATTAGAGCTCTTGATCTAGCAGTTGATAATATTACTCATAGAAAATCAATTATTGGTTCAGCTGGAAATCGTATGGATTCAGCGCTTCAATCATTAACTACTCAATATGAAAACTTATCAAGTGCAAATTCAATTATTGTGGATGCTGATATTGCAGAGCAAGCTTCTAAATATACTCAAGAATCAATTCTGCAACAAGTGTCAACATCTTTATTGGCTCAGGCTAACCAAGCTCCGTCTGTAGCATTAAGTTTAATATAATAGGCAAAAAAAATCTAACTGGTGATGGCAATACAGTGGGTCGAATTTATTCGACCCTTTTTTTATTTTAAAAAACACTTTGCTGTTTGCAAAGTGTTTTAATTTTGTTTTGGTTAATCTTCTAGTTTAAATAACATATCTGCAAGCTTTTGTTCTGTCGTTCCATTTAATCTTTTTGAAATCTTTTTTAATTTTTCCGAAACAACTTCCATCTCATTTGTCCAAATAAAATTATCCAAAACATAATTTTCACCTTTTTTAAAGTCGCCTGACATTTGGATTTTAACAATTTCGGCAAGCATTTTTTTTGCCGTCGGAATCATTTTGTCAATATTAACAAATAAAATTCCATCTTTTGAAATTTCGATTGCCCCATGTTTAATAAAATAATAGTTTTGCATAACGGATCGAACTCTATGCGCTTGAGATAATGTCGGTTTTGATTTTAACATATTATCTGTTGCATAGGTTACAATGATTTTCTCTTTTTCTTCTTGTGTGTAGAGTTTTGCTTCAGTTAATACATCAAGCATTGAGAGTGCTACCATATCGGCTTTATTTTCTTCGATTATTGATTTGTATTTGCCTAAAGCTTCACAACCTTCTTTTGGTCCTAGTGAGTGACCATTTTCATGGCCAATTGTAAAAGGATGATCCATTTTATCATCATAAAATTTATGCAAAGTTTTATCCAAAATCGCATCTAATCTTTCTTGAATTTTTTGTTTTGCATCTTCTGATGTGACAAATCTGATTTGTCTATGATAAACATTTCTTCTGCCACCTCCAATAGTTAGAGATAATTTGTCATTATTTGGAAGATTTTCTGCTAATGTAATTCCCGCTCTAAAAGCACCAACATCTCCTGCTACTTCTACAAGGTCAACATCAACCATCGTTTGAGATACTTCTGAAGCTTCTGTTATAACTTGTTCGTATTCGTCACAATATGGCATATTTTTTGCCATTAAAGGAAGATATTCTTTAACTTTTAAAATATAATCAGTTCCCTCTTTATTTACAATTCCAACTCGAGCACCCAAATAATCTTTTGAAATAACTTCAATATTATGTTGTTTTAAAAGATTAACTAGTTCTTCGTTTTCTAAAACAGTTTCAGTCATTTCATCTGTATAATTTTCGCGCGTTATTGTGAATTCTAAAGGTGTATCTTGTAAAGTTGCCCATTTTTTATCTGCATAAGCATCTAGCATAGGATCGGCTTTCATAAATGCATCTGCTTGAAGTCTTAAATATTCATTAAAGTCAGCATTTGTTGAGATGCAGCTTGCTTTCAAAAGATATTTTGCAATTTGAGCGAAATCTTCGCTAAATTTATCAACATAATCAATTGCAATAAGTTCTTTAGGCGTAATTCTTTCGACTACGCTTCTTTGATTTAATATTTTTCGCACCTCTTCAACTTTGTCTAATTGAAGCATATAAATTAAAATGGCGTGAAAATCTTCTTTAGATAAATCTTCTGGATATAAGCCGCGACCAGCTTTCTTTTCTAATCCACTTGCTAGTTTAACTAAATTTGATTCGCAATCAAGCGCAAAAATTCCTTTTTGTGCATCAAATAAAATTTTTGTTAATTTTGCTTGTTTTGAACCTTTTTTAATCTCATCTTCTAAAAATTTTTTAAATGGTAAGTTATGATGAGAATCTAGCTCCATATTTATTTTTTCAATGATTCGAGCAGCTTTAACTAAATATTTAAGAGCAATTTTATCACCTTCGGCTAGTGCTATATATTCTGGCGCATCCACATCTAGCATTTTTTTTGTTACAAGATAATCTTTATGTACTCTTTTTTCTAATTCTTTTATATCCAATCCGTAGTTGTATTGCATTTTGTTTCCTTTACTTTATTAGCTCCTGAGCGACTTCGTCGCACGTAGCTTTCGTAGTGCTATCGTCAAAGCTCAACGCTTCGCCGATTTAGCACCGGCTTACGCTTTTTATATCGACATATTTTTAAATTCATTATATGCATTTATCATTTGATTTCTTAATTGAATTGCCATTTGCATGGCAAGTCCAGATTTTTGAGAAGCAATCATAACTTCATGCACACTTATATCTCCGCCTGAGGCAAACGTTTCAAATGCTTCTTCGGCTTCTTTTCCTAAAGTGCTCACTTCTTCTATGCCATTTTTAAATCCTGCACCGATGCTGTTTGCCATTTTGGCTGTTGCTGATGAATTTTCAATTTTTGAAGCGTTAATTGAATCCATTCCGATGTACATTTGAGTACTTCCTTGGATTGGATTAATTTGAGTAGCATTAAATGAATTAAAAACTTCATCAAAATTTTGAGTTGAAGTTATATTTTCATTAGTTTTATTTAAAGAATTTGAAAAAACTTTATTAAAATCATTAATAGAGTTATCAAAATTTCCTATATTAAAATTTGTATTTATATTGAAATTTTCTGCCATAAATTATTTCCTTAAATATTTATTGCACTTTGGATCATTGTTTTTGTTGTTTGAGCTAATGTAATATTTGCCTCATAGGCACGAGAAGCGTTAACCATATTAACCATTTCTTCAACAACATTTACGTTTGGTAATTCAACGTAACCATTTTCATCGGCATCTGGATGAGAAGGGTCATATATGATTTTTGTTGGATTGTCAGCATCTGTGATTGATTCAACCATTACGCCTTTTGAAATCGTATCTCCGCCAATTGAAACACCGCCAACCAAATAAGGTTCACTTGGTGGGTCAAAAGCGACATCAACATTTCCTTTTGGGAAATGATAGTCATTTTTTAAAGCCATTTCTTTAAAAGTAACTTGCTTTTTATGATAAACCTGTTTTTCGCCAAATTCGTTTCGGGTTGTATTTATATTTGCAATATTTGATGAAACAGTATCCATTTTAATACGCTGAGCGTGCATTCCGCTGGCTGCGATATCAAATACATTGAAACTCATATACTAATTCTCCCCTTGATAATTTATTGATTTTGGCCTTTGATGATTGTATTCATCATAGCGTATGATTTAGATAATAAAGAAGCAATAACTTGATATTGCATACCTGTTTTTGCTTCATCCATCATCTCTGATTCTAAATTAACATTATTTCCATCTAAACCTAATGCCTCAGATGTATCATTTTCAATGTTTATAGAATAGCCTTCTTCATAAGCTGTATTTAAAAATGCAATTTGAGCTGGGCTTTGTCCTTGTAATACTGATTTTGGATTTTGATTATACATAGCAGAATTTTGAAGTTTGATTGCTTCTTTTTCGTTTTCCCTTTCAATTACATTTCTTAAGCTATTTTCAAAACTAACTTCTTTTCTTTGATAGTTTGGTGTTAGAACATTAACGGTATTAGCAGAAATTGCTTTTGCTCTTTCTTGCAAACCATCAAGTGCCATAGCGCCTATTGCTCTTGTTCTATTGTCAATAAAATCCATAATTCTATCCTTATTAGTTTTTGTTTATCTTGTTTGAACTAAAGGTAATGTTAAGGTGAATATTGTTTCGCTTTCATCACTTTTAGCTAATTCAAAAGTTCCAAATTGGGAACCAATAAATTTTTTGCAAACAGATAATCCAACTCCCCATCCATCATTTTTGGTTGTGTAACCTTGTTCAAATATTTTTTCTTGTTGAGTTTTTTCAATCATTTCTCCATGATTAATAATTGAAATTTTAACATGATCTTCTATTTGTGCCAATTTGATAATAATTTCATCATTATTTGTTGAATCATGTGCATTTTTAATTATATTGTTTATAACAATTGAAAATTTTTCTTCATCCACAAAACAGTTTGCTTCAAGTCCTGCCATTTCATCAATTAAAATTAATTTATTATTTTTTTCTTTTAAAAGTCCTGAATAAACCTTAATTGAATCTTGAATAATTGTTTTAATATTTTTTTCTTGTAGATTAACTACGTCAATATTTTTAAATTGCTCAATTTGAGCTTTAATTAAACTAACGGATTTTCTGATTGGTTCTGTTGTTTCAACATCGCCTGTTTTCTTTTCAAAAATTCTTGTATAAATATCTAAAATGCTTAATTGATTTTTAATTTCATGTGCAATTTGTTTTACATTCTGATAAATTTCGTTTCTAAAAGATGTGTTTGTTTCATTAATAGTTTTATAACTTTCTTGAATTTTTGAATTATATTCATTTTCTTTAATGGTTTCTTCAAAATGTTTAATTAAATTCTCAATTGCATTATTCATTGCAATATTGTCTCGACGTTCTGGTTTATGAATAAAAAATTCATCGTCGTAATCTATTAAAAATATGGATTTTATTGTTTCATAAACGTTGTTTACAAGTTTTGAATTTAACTTTAAATAAATTTCAAATTTATTTTCTTCAACTTCTTTAAATAACAATGCTGCATTGTATCTGGGAGAAGTTAAAACAATAAAACCAATTTCTTCAATGTCGAATTTCGAAAATTCAAAATCACTAATTTTTCTTAAATTTACGTTTGTATTATATTCTAATCTTTTTATTACCCCTTCGGTTTCGGGATATTCTTTAACATGCATTAATATTAGTGCTTTAGAATTATTATTTGCAATGGGCTCTAAAACACTTTTAACCAAAGACTTAACAATGGTTAATGAGTAGATTTCATTTTGCGTTAAGTCTTTGGCTTCAAAGTAGATATTAAGATTTTTTTTAGTTTTTTGCATTTAGTTTCTTGTTTTACTTACTACCTTTATTATTTGTGTGTGCACAATGCTCCTGAGCGACTTCGTCGCACGTCGCTTTGGTACGGTATCCGCACCAGTCCGCCGCTTCATCAGCGCCGTTCAGGTGCTTCACACACCTCTGACCTCATCTTTGCTCACCAAGCTTAGCAAAGCTAGGTTCGCTCGATTCGGCTATACAGCTATTTTCTTAGCTTTAGGTTTAAAACCTTTGTTAATAGCATAAAGTACAGCTTGGGTTTTTTCTTTAACTTGAAGTTTTTGGAAAATGTTATTTACGTGAGTTTTAACTGTTGTTTCAGAAATAAATAATTCACGAGCCACATCTTTATATGTTGCACCTTCTAATAATAAAGAAAGAACTTCCTCTTCTCTATTTGTTAAATAGTGTAGCAAGTTTTCTTCGCCTTCTTCTTCTTGATTTTGTTGACCATTTTTCTCAAAATCTTGGAAATATTCAAAGAATTTAGAGCAAAGAACTGTTGGTAAATAAATTTTACCCATTGAAACTTCATCTAACGCTTTGATTAATTGAGCTGAAACCATAGTTTTTAATACATAGCCACAAGCTCCAACTTTCATAGCTCTATAAATTAAATCAGCATCATCATAAGCAGTCAAAACAATAATTCTTGTTTTTAGATTTAATTTTTGAATTTCGGCAATTGCATTAATGCCATCCATTTCAGGCATATTAACATCCATTAAAACGATATCTGGTTGATATTTTTTAATTAATGAAATAGCAACATTGGCATTACCTGCATTTGCAATTACTTCGTAGTCATTTTCTAAATTAACTAATTCACGAACACCTGAAGCGTGTTCATATTTGTCATCAACTACGATAACTTTTTGCTTTCTTTTGAAATCTACTGTTCTTCTCATTAACCCCTCCAAAAAGTTTATTTTATAAATTTTTAGTACATATTTACTACTCTACAATATGAATATACTTCTTTGAGGCGATATGTTCATCAATAGCTAGGTTTAAATTTACCTTATTTGGCGTGCAACCTTGTATCTAAACCTTTAGATTTAGAAACGTGCAAAAATTGCTACCCATGCCTCTTTAAATCTTGTCAATGTTTAAATAGTTTAGTCTAAAAAAAGTAGATTATTTTAATTAGCAATCATAAATATGAAGTAAAAATAAAGCCGCTAAAGGCAAGCTTCAACGGCACTAAAATTAAACAATAGAGGAGAATAAGGAAAACTTCTCTTACTCTGCAGCAAATACTTTGGCTGCAAGAGCATTTAACTGGTCAGGTGCAAACATATCGGGAAATTCTGCTTCGATTGTTTGTGCAACTTGACCTACCCCGGCTTCAAATTCTGCCATCATGGCTTCAATGTCACTAATTCGTCCTTCGTCTAAATAATCCGTTGGGTTAACTTCTTTTGCTTCGCTTTTGCTGATAAATGCAAGATTTTGCATTCCCGCCAAACCAAGAGCATTCATCACCTCGTTAGGATTTAAAGAACTTAGCGTTTGTTGTTGATTTTGTGTTTGCGTCTCACTTGCTTTTTCTTCGTTTTTCTTAGGTGTACCATTTTGTGGATTACCTATGGAATAATTTCCAAATCTTACTTGATTTACGTCCATTATTGTCTCCTTATTGTTTAAATATCTTTATTGTCTTATGTAATTATTTACGACACTGTTTCAATTAAACTTTAGGATTTTATTTTCTTTTGTAACAAAAGTTAATAATATAAATACCGCTGTGTTATAATCGCATTATGAACGATTTTATTGAAATTTATAAAGCTAATGAGCATAATTTAAACTCTGTTGATGTAAAAATTCCAAAAGGGGAATTAACGGTTTTTTCTGGTGTTTCGGGTTCTGGAAAAAGCTCTTTAGCATTTGACACAATATTCGCTGAAGGACAAAGAAGATATGTTGAAAGTCTTTCAACATATGCTAGACAATTTTTAGGACAGATGGATAAACCGGATGTAGAGCGGATTGATGGGCTATCCCCTGCGGTATCAATTGATCAAAAATCAACATCAAATAATCCACGCTCTACCGTTGGAACAATCACAGAAATTTATGACTATTTAAGACTTTTATATGCTAGAGTTGGAACTCCTCATTGTCCAAAATGTGGCCAAGTGATTACTCCTCAAACAATTGATGAAATCACTGAACAAATTTTAAATTTAGGCGAAGGAACTAAAATTCAAATATTATCTCCTATTGTTAGGGCAAAAAAAGGCGAATATAAACAAATGCTCTCAGGACTTTTGTCTGAAGGTTTTATAAGAGTTAGAGTTGATGGAAAAATATATAATCTTGAAGAAGATGAAATTGAATTAAATAAAACTCAAAAACACACAATTGAAATTGTTGTAGATAGAATTGTTGTTAAAGAATCTGCTAAATCTCGAATTTTCGATTCAGCTCAAACTGCACTAATGCGAGCTGATGGGCTTATGATAGTTAATAAAATTGAAGATAATTCTGATATTGTTTTTTCTGAAAAATTGGCTTGTCCTAATTGTAACATAAGTTTTGAAGAATTAACCCCTCGTTTAATGAGTTTTAATAATCCTCAAGGAGCTTGTCCTGTTTGCCATGGGATTGGAGCTCATTTTGAAATTAGTCCAGATTTAGTTATTCCAGATAGCGAAAAATCATTATCGCAAGGCGCTATTTATCCTTGGGCAAAAACTGCTAATCCATATTATAGTGATGTTTTAAAATCAGTTTGCGAACATTATAAAATAGATTTTGAAGCTCCATTTAAAAGCTTAACCCCTGCTCAAAAGGGAATAATTTTATATGGTAATGGTGATGAAAAAATCAAAATGTATTATGCTGATTTTGGAACAAAACATTATCGAACTCATGTTATGAGCTATCAAGGAGTAATTCCTTATTTAACAAAAAAATATGAATCTGATTCTGATTTAATTAGAGCAGAAATTGAAAAATATATGATAACAAACCCTTGTAAGGCTTGCGGGGGCGGAAGATTAAATCCTTTTGCTCTTAGTGTTAAAATTAATCAAAAAAATATTTTCGAATTCTGTTCAATGTCTGTTAAACAAGAATATGATTTTATTCAAGAATTATATTTAACTTTAGATGAATTCAAACTGAAAATAGCTAAACAAGTGCTTGATGAGATAAGGGCAAGGTTGAAATTCTTGCTTGATGTGGGCTTGGGATATTTGACTTTAGCTAGAAGCGCAGGAACGCTATCGGGTGGTGAAGCACAAAGAATTCGTCTTGCGACTCAAATTGGTTCTGGTTTATCAGGTGTTTTATATGTTTTAGATGAACCATCAATAGGGCTTCATCAAAGAGATAACGATATGCTTATTTCAACATTAATGAAATTAAGAAATTTAGGAAATACCTTAATTGTTGTTGAACATGATGAAGACACTATGGAAGCTGCTGACTATATTGTTGATATTGGGCCTTATGCTGGTATTAAGGGTGGAAATATAGTTGCTTGTGGAACTTTGGATGATATTAAAAATTGTCCAGATTCTTTGACTGGAAAGTATTTATCGGGTGAAAGGAAAATTCCTGTTCCAAAAGAAAGAAGAGATGGAAATGGCGAATTTTTAGAAGTTAAGAACGCTCATAAAAATAACCTAAAAAATATCGATGTCAATATTCCATTAGGTAAAATTGTCGCTATAACTGGAGTTTCTGGTTCAGGAAAATCAACATTGGTTACTGATATAATTTCTGAATATGCTCGTCACGAGCTTCTTAAAAATAAACCAAAACCTCAAGGCGTGGATTCTATTAAAGGTTTTAAAAATATAGATAAGCTGGTTATAGTTGACCAATCTCCAATTGGAAGAACTCCAAGGTCAAATCCTGCAACATATACTGATGTTTTTACGCATATTAGAGAATTATTTTCTATGACTCCTGAAGCGAAAATGAGAGGATATAAACAAGGAAGATTTTCATTCAACGTTAAAGGTGGAAGATGCGAAAAGTGCTCGGGCGATGGGCTTTTAAAAATAGAAATGAACTTTTTATCTGATGTTTACGTTACATGTGATGTATGTAAAGGAAAAAGATATAATCAAGAAACACTTGAGGTTAAATACAAAGGAAAAAGTATATCTGATGTTTTAGAAATGAGCGTTGCTGAAGCTTTGGAATTTTTCCAAAATGTTCCAAAAATTGCAACACGTTTGCAAACCCTATATGATGTAGGTTTAGACTATATTAAATTAGGTCAAAGTGCTACAACATTATCTGGCGGTGAAGCTCAAAGGGTAAAACTGGCTCTTGAATTAAATAAAAGAGCAACAGGAAAAACATTATATGTTTTAGACGAACCTTCAACTGGGTTACATTTTTATGATATTGATAAATTAATGAAAATGCTTCATCAATTAGTAGACAATGGAAATACAGTATTAATTATTGAACATAATATGGATATTATAAAATGTGCAGATTGGATTATTGATTTAGGCCCTGAAGGCGGAGATGGTGGAGGCGAAATTGTTTTCAAGGGAACGCCTGAACAAATTATCAAGTCTAAAGCAAGCTATACAGGTAAGTATTTAAAAAGATATTTATAGTATAATAAAGTAGCAAATAAAAAAGGATAGACAAATGAAAAGAATATTATTAACAACTTTGGCTTTAATTAGTTTTTCAATGTCTGTAATGGCGGATGACAAAACAGATGTTTTAGCAATTTTTGAAAATTATGTAAATGATGCAAATGAATATAAAACAAATATTCCTGATTATTACACTAAAAATGCTAAAATTATTCGTGTAGTTAATAAAAAACAAGGAGGACAAGCTTCCGTAATTATTCCATTTGATAGATATTTAAAAGAACTTGAAACACATTCAAAAATTGCAAAAGCAGTAAAATATAAAAATAGATATGAAAATAGAAAAATAGCTCAAATGGGAGCAGATTATAAAGTAAGCTCTATTAGAATTCCAAGAAATGATAAAACTGGGTTACCTTGTCATTTTGTATTTACAAAAGCAGATGGCAAATGGAAAATTAAAGAAGAAAGTATGGAGACAAACGTTCAAACTTTCTTAAATGCAAAATAATAAAATAGAGCCCTTAGGGGCTCTTTTTTATTATGCCATATTCTATTCCCTTTTTGATAATAATTTGTGCCGCTCTATCGAGTTCGCAATATGCTAAATCTTTCATAACACAAAGCCTTAAACGGCATTCTTTTCTTCGAACTGCGGGATAAGTTACAACGTTTACATATATTCCTTCATATCTTAATTCCTTATATAATTTAAATAATTTTTCTTCATCATAAATCATTACTGGAATAATTGCGCTTTGTGAATTTCCTATGTTAAAACCGGCATGAAGCAATTTTTCTTTTAAATATTTTGTTTTTAAAAGCAATTCTTGTCTTCCTGCCATATCCATTTCAAGCAAATTAAATACTTCAATTAACCCGCCAACTGTTGGTGCATTAAGCGCAGTAGAAAAGAAATAAGTTCTTGCATAAAGCCTTAAATATTGAATAATTTCACGTTTTGTAGCACAAAAACCTCCAATTCCTCCTGGGGCTTTAGATAACATTGCAACATTTAAATCAATTTTTTCTTGAACATTATGATATTGCGCACTACCCCTGCCTGTTTTACCTACGATTCCAATACCATGAGCATCATCTACCATAACACGGCATTTATATTTTTGAGCTAAAGAACAAATTTTATCTAAATGCGCAATATCTCCATCCATAGAAAAAACGCCATCTGTAATGATTAATCTTCCTGATATATTATCTGGAATGTTATCTAAAATGCGCTCTAAATATTTCATATTATTATGGGGATAGATTTTAATTTGCGCACCCGATAATCTACAACCATCCATAATAGAAGCATGGTTTGCGCTATCATTGATGATGATGTCGTTTTTGTTGCAAAGAGCTGTAATTACTCCGATGTTTGTACCATAGCCTGATGGAAAAACAATTGAATCTTCGCAATTATAAAAATTAGCAATTTTTGCTTCTAGTGTTTTATGCAAATCGCATATTCCTGCATAATTTGATACTGCCCCCATTCCAAGTCCATATTTTTCAAGAGCCTTTTTTGCAGTTGTAATTACTCTTGGATGATTCGCAATATTTAAATATGAATTTGTGCCAAGCATTATAACATCATGACAAAAGCCGTCTTTTTCTTTTATTTTTACCATTGAAGATAGTTTAGATAAACTAATCATTCCTAATGCTTCATTGCCTGTCAAAACATTGCTTTTTAAAATATTGTTTAATCTTTTTGTTTTTTCGAATAAATCTTCATTTTCTTTTGTTTCGATAAAATTTTCAAATTTTGTGTTTGTTGATGTTTTAATCGTTGACATTTTTCCTCGCTAATAAAATAATCAAAATTATTTTCAAAAAATATTTTTGATTAAATTCGACAATAGGGTATTGTCGTGTTATCATAAAATTTTGAGGAGCAAAAATGACTACTTTTGAAGAAAAATGTTTTAATATATATAAGTCTGTTACACCAGATATGGTTAAGAAAATTGTACCAATTATCGATTTTGTAAGAAAACTAAATAAAAAACCACCAATTCCTTTAAGAGAAAAGCTTTGCGAAATGAAAATGCCAACTTTTGATAAAAAAGTTATTATGCTTCATGGCGTAAGTGTTGGCGAAATTCAATCTTTGGAAAGCTTAATTATAAAAATTAAATTAGACTTTCCAGACCACGCTTTAGTTGTTACAACGGGAACTGTTACAGGACAACAATTGGCATTTAAAAAATATGGAGAACTTGCAGATTATATAACATATTTTCCGCTGGATGTTTATGATGCGTGTAAAAAATTTGTTGAAGTAATAAATCCAAGCGTTGTATTGATTGCGGAAACCGAGCTTTGGCCAAATTTTGCACATGTTTGCAAGGAAAAAGAGATTCCTCTTTATATCATCAATGGGAGAGTTTCAGATAAATCATACCCTGCTTATTGCAAAATTAGGAATTTTGTAAAATTAATACTTGAAAATTATACCGGAGTATTTTGTCAAAGCGAATTAGATAGAGAAAGATTTATTCTTTTGGGAGCTAATGCGAAAAATACATTGGTTATGAAAAATTTAAAGTTTGAAATCGAAAAAAAAGAATGCGATATTGATTTAAAAGTTACAGATAGTAAATTAATTGTTGCAGGCTCAACTCATAAAGGCGAAGAAGAAATTATTTTAAAAGCTTATATGCAATTGAGAGCTAGAATAATTGACTTAAAATTATTGCTCGCACCCCGTCATTTGACTCGCCTTGAAGAAGTTAAAAATATATTAAAGAATATGAAATTAAAATATGGATTAAGATCAAACAATGATACATTTAAAAACCAAAATATAATAGTTTTAGATACTTTAGGTGAGTTGTCTAAACTTTATGCATTAGCTGATATAGCATATATTGGTGGAAGTTTTGCATCTATTGGCGGACATAACCCATTGGAAGCAACAATTTTTTCAAAACCCGTTATTTCTGGCCCTTCAATTAAAAATTTTAGAGATATTTATTCTATTTTGCAACGTGAAAAAGCTGCTTTTGTTGTTAGTGATGAATGGGAGCTGTACAAAACTTTGGAGAGACTTGTATCCGATAATGATTATTGGAAGGACATTTCAAGAAATTGCGAAAATTGTTTTAGAAGCAATCAAGGTGCTCTTAGCTTTATTTCAAATAAATTAAAAGAAATATTAAAATAAAATTTTAATTTAAGAAATATTACAATATTTTTATAACGTGAAATAAATGAATTAAAAAATACTTTATTATTATAAGGATATCTATATGCAAAGGCAGATAAGTTGATTAATTTACAAGTAGATTTTAGTTTATTAAATAAATTTTTTGGTGTTACACCTGCCAAAGCAGTTCAATATGCCAATAAAGACTTTAAAGAAATTATGGAGCTTGAAGCAGCTCAGGGTAATTCTAAGGCTGCTGAATATAAAAAAATCTTATCTGATCCTGATAAAATTCAAGATATTTTTAAACTCGCAAACGTAGAAAACAAGTTTATTATTTTGCAAAACATGTCTGAAGCTGATTTGGATAATTTGTTGCCTTATTTAAAACAAGATCAGCTTTCAAGGGGCTTGCAGTTTTTTACCGAAGAAAAACTGATAGCTATGTGTAAAGAAGTTCCAATGGAAGCATTGTTAGAAATGATTTTTGAAAAATTCCAAATGATGGATATTTTAAAATTAATGGAAGATGATGCGATGAATGAGTTTATTATGCAGCCAGAGGTTGAGAGAAAATATGCTCAAAAATATATGGAAACTCTTGATAACAAGACTTTAGAGAAAATAATGATGCAATCTTTTGGAAGTAGTTTTGAAGGTAAAAGCAAAGACGAATATTTACTTCACTTAGAAGAATTAAGTGATGATGATTATAAACGCTTTATGGTTTCAATGGAGCGCGAACAAAAAATGTTTATGATTAATGGAATTGTTGATCAAGAAGCAGATTTATTGATGTTATTTAAGCCTGATGATTTGGTTAGACCAATGGAAATGTTAATGAAAGGCGATAAAATTAAAATGATGTCTAAATTGGATCCAGAATTCCTTGTTCCTATGATTCAAGAATTGCCTATTGATTTAACTCAAATAGTTTTAACTCAAATAGATCCAAAAGAGTTTAGTGAAATTTTGGCTGAAGATTTTCAAGATATTTTATCTTCTGTAGTTTTATTCACAAGAAAAGCAGGCTAAATTTTAAATGCTTTTTTATAGAATAATATAGAGCCTATAACGCTTATCGTTATTACGGGTAACCAAGCAGCTAAAAGCGGGTGAATTGTTCCTGTTTCTCCTAAGTTAAGCGAAAAAGCGCGAATGACATAATATACAAAGATAATTAAAATGCTAAATAAAAAACCTCTATTATAGCGAACTCTTGGAGGGGTAATAGCTAAAGGTATTCCAATTAAAGCTAAAGCAAAAGTGGTAACAGGCAAAGCTAATTTATCAAATAAATTTATTTTGTATTCTAGTTTGATTTTTTCTGATAAAATATCTTTTTGTTTTTTAATGTGACGAGCAAGTTTAAAGAAGTTGAATTCCGAAGTTGACTCTTTGACCATTTCGTTAACATCGCCAATTCCAAAAGAAACATTGGATTCTTCGAAAAAGCTTGTATTGAAAATTTTTCCATTTTTAGAGATTGTATAAACTGTTCCATCTTCAAAAAGCCAACCATAATCCGAGGTTGTCCCTTTTTTTGCTTGAACAATTTGAATATTTTTAGGATTAGATATGTCGATCACGGTAACATTGTTTAAGGTTTTGTCTTTGCACCATTGAGCGTAAAATAGCCTTTTTAATTTTCCTTCTTTATCAATATCTTTAACTGTAAAGTTCATTTTGTTTTCGGGAATATGTTTTTGTTCTAATGAATAAATTGCTAAAGATTTTGACTGGACAGAGGCAACAGGAACGATAAATTCATTGATGAAGAAACTAACAAATGTCATAACAAGAGCAAAATATAAAATAGGTTTTGCAATACGAGAAATGCTTATTCCGCAAGCTTTAAAAATGGTTATTTCTGATTTTAGACTTAAGTCGTTAACAGTCATAACTGTTGCAAATAGTGTCGAAATTGGAATTGTTAAAACAAAAACTTGAGGCAAGTTTAAAATTACCATCATTATTGCAATATGGAAGGGTATTCCGTATAAAGAAATTTGTTTAATTAATTGCGTAAAAGTTTCTGAAGCAAAAATGATTGATGTAAAAATAATTACACCTAAGGTAAAAACATCAAATAATTGTTTTAATATATATTTGTCTAAAATATTTAAAGAATTATATTTTTCTTTTATTTTAGATTTAATTTCTTTGTATTTAGAGTATATTTTTTCCGTTACTGTCATACATTTTTGCTCTATTTTGCGCAATATCTTTAAACAATTTAATCTTCTCATCATTAGACATTTTTTTCAAGGAATTTAGTTTGACTGTTAAGTTATCGAAAGCTTTTAATATATTATCTTTGTTGTTGTTAAACATTGATAATGCTAAGTCTTCGTTTGTCATTGCCAATCTGGTTGTGTCCCTGAAACCACTTGATGCAATTTTTTTAGATTCAATATTTGCACATTCAAAAAGTAGAAATGATAAAATTGTTGGTAAATGTGAGATTTGGGCTGTTAATTCATCATGAGTATTCATATCAATTTTGATTGGCTTTGCGCCTAGATCTATAATGATTTGCTTTAGGATTTTATTTTCTTTTCCTATTAGCCATTTTGTATTTTTGAATAAATTTTTATTTCCTGCACTAAATCCACTTTTTTCGCTTCCTGCCATAGGGTGAGATAAGATAAAGTTGAAATTAAAAGTTTTATCTAATAATTTATTTTTAATAGAGCAAACATCAACAACGATTGTTTTTTTATTAATTAAACCATCTAGACGTTTAAGTGTTTCAAGGGTTCTTGAGGCTGATGTGCAAACAAAAATAATATCACAATTTTTGATGATATCTAAAGAATTGGAAGAATTTTTTGTATATTTTTTTGCTTCTTTAAAAGAAGAATTTGAATAACAAAAAATTTCATAATTTTTATTTGCAAATAGCCCCTTTAAAATAGAAGCTCCAATTAATCCTAAACCTATTATTCCAACTTTTTTCATAGAAGAATTATAACATATTTTTAACTTGCTAACTAATTTAAAAAATGATATAAAATAAGAAAAAGGAGAAAATAAAATGCGTAATTTACTGATAGTTTTTGCAATAGCTTGGGTAGGTTGGTATTTTCAAAATAATTTTGATTTTGATGCATGGAAACAAGATACTATAAATGTCATGAGTCAAGAAAAAACAATAAATACGGTAAACACTAAAAGAGCTGCTGATCAAAGAGATGTTACCGATGTCACAAATAGATGATTTTTAACCCTTGCATTTAGCAAGGGTTAAAAATTGTAAAAATATACCATAAAACGTGTTTTTATGTTTAATTGTATAAGTTTTTATGAGAAAATTACCGTAAAAAATGAATAAAGATGGAGTAAATATGGAAAAAGAAATTAGAGCAATAATTCTTGGAGCAGGCAAGGGTACAAGAATGAAGTCTAATTTGCCAAAAGTTTTACATGAAATTTTTGCAAAACCTTTAATTGGATGGGTTTTAGATAGTATAAATAATCTTCCTTATAAAAATGAAAGTATTGTTGTTATCGGTCATGGTGCACATGATGTTGAGGAGTATTTAAATCATAATTATAAATATGTTCGAACAACTTTACAAAAAGAGCAGTTGGGCACAGGTCATGCTGTGGCTCAAGCAGTTCCTATGCTTCATGGGTATCTTGGTACTTTAATTATTGCCTGCGGAGATACTCCATTGCTGACTACAAAAACTCTTCATAAGTTAATTCAGTTTCATGAGGAAAAAGGAGCTGATTTAACTGTTATGACGACCGAGTTTGATGATCCAACAGGATATGGAAGAATAATTCGAAATACAAAAGATGAAATAATGAAAATTGTTGAGCAAAAAGATGCAACAGACGAGCAAAAGGGAATTAAAGAAGTTAATACGGGTGTTTATTGTGTTGATTGGGCAAAAATAAGAAAAGCATTTAATGAGTTAAGTAATAATAATGCTCAAGGCGAGTATTATTTAACTGATATAATTAAGTGGGCAAGAGATAACCAATACAAAGTACTTGGTTATTTGTCTGATGATAATGAAGAAATATACGGTGTTAATTCAAGGCAACATCTTGCAGTTGCTTCTAATTTAATGAAAAAAAGATATTTAAATGAATTAATGGAACAAGGCGTTACTATAGTTGATCCTGATTCGACTTATATTTCTCCGGATACAACTATTGGTGTCGATACAATTATTTATCCTAATACTTATATTGAAGGAAAAAATAAAATTGCTAAGAAATGTAAAATTGGCCCAATGGCCCATCTACGAGGCGGTTGTGAGGTTGGTAGCGGGTGTAAAATTGGCAATTTTGTCGAATTAAAAAATGCACAAATAGCAAAAAATTCTAATGTTTGTCATTTAAGTTATATAGGTGATGCTGAAATTGGAAACCATGTAAATATTGGTGCAGGTACAATTTTTGCAAACTATAACTCAATAACAAAAGAGAAGAAACGCTCTAAACTTGAAGATGGTGTTTCAATCGGTTCGAATTCTGTTATAGTAGCACCTGTGCATATAGGTGAAGATGCACTAGTTGCTGCATCAAGCTGTATCACAAAAGATGTAGAAGCTCACGCTTTAGCAATGAGCCGAGGGCATCAGAAAGAGATTAAAAATTGGGTTAAAAGCAATAAGGAGAAAAAGTAAATGAATCTTGAACTTGAAACACAATTAAGTAAACTTGAAAAAATTCTTCCAACTCATGATATTAAACTTTTTTCAGGTCGTTCTAATAATCCTCTTGCGCAAGAAATAGCGCAGTATTTAGGGACAAGTCTTGAGCCAATTACAATTAAAGATTTTTCAGATGGCGAAATATATGTTCAAATTCAAGATTCGGTGCGTGGAGATGATGTTTTTATAGTTCAGCCTATTTGCTCTCCCGTTAATGAAAATTTAATGGAGTTGTTAATTCTTTTAGATGCATTTAAACGTGCAAGTGCTAAATCAATTACTG
The DNA here is from genome assembly GCA_017560095.1 of Candidatus Gastranaerophilales bacterium. Classification (GTDB taxonomy): domain Bacteria; phylum Cyanobacteriota; class Vampirovibrionia; order Gastranaerophilales; family Gastranaerophilaceae; genus RUG14156. The sequence goes on along the minus strand of JAFYOU010000002.1, from coordinate 17,765 downwards.
CTGTTATTCCTTATTATGGCTATGCTCGACAAGATAGAAAAGCATCAGGCAGGGAAGCAATTACTGCTAAATTGGTTGCAGATCTGTTGACTCAAGCAGGTGCAACAAGAGTATTAACAATGGATTTGCATACTGGACAAATTCAAGGCTTCTTTAATATTTTGGTTGATCATATATACGCAACACCTGTTATAGTTAACTATGTTAAAAATATCGATTTGGAAGGTGCTGAACTTGTTTGCGTTTCTCCTGATATGGGTGGCGTAAAAAGAACAAGAGCATTAGCTAAACAGGTAGGGGCTCCGATTGCAATTATCGATAAACGCCGAGATAAACACAATAGTGCTGTTGCATGTAACATCATTGGCGAAGTAGAAGGAAAAGTTTGCGTTATGTTTGATGACATTATCGATACCGCAGGAACAATATGTGAGGCGGCAAGATTGTTAAAAGAGCAAGGTGCAAAAGATGTTTATGTGTGTGCAGTTCATCCGGTGTTCTCAGGCCCTGCATTAGAAAGACTTGAAGCGTCGCCAATTAAAGAAGTAATTGTAACAAATACTATTCCTATGAGGGATACAGTAATTCCTGAAAAAATCAAACAAGTGAGTGTTGCTCCGTTATTAGGCGAGGCAATTTCAAGAATTCATGATGATAAGTCTGTTTCGAGCTTGTTTGGGTTTGAAATAGAATACAAAAAAGACTAATAAAAGTAATGCCCTGATTAAATTCAGGGCTTTTTATATTGTAAAATAAACAAGATTGTACAAATTGCTGCTGCTCTAATTTCATATGGGGCAAATTAAATGATGTAAAAAAAACGTTGACATGATTTGTCATGACATAGCTGATGGTAATATTTAAAACTCTTCATTAAGCATATAGGAGTATTTGAACAATAAAAGGGCAAACGAAAGAGTAGTTATTCTCAAGAAGAAACCGAACCCTTGGCTTAATCAAAAATATCCAGTGATTGGTGTGTAATATTATTTCGCGTAATGACTTTAGGTTAAGAACTAGTTGCAAATCTGGCTCAGTTTTTTAAGCTATGAGCTAGTTATAAAAAATCTTTCACTAAGTTTACAAAAAAAATTTTTCCGATATAATGTATAGAGCGAAGTAATTAACCCAAAAGAATTATTTAATTTGGTTGTAATTATATTTGTGTTAAAATTCTTATTAGAATTAAACGTAGTTAGTATTAAAAGGATTAAATTATGGCTTTACCAAACGTAGCTTACTTTTCAATGGAAATCGCAATTGACCAATCCTTAGCAACATATTCAGGTGGTTTAGGATTCCTTGCGGGTTCTCACATGCAATCAGCAGGTTACTTGCAAATGCCAATGGTTGGCGTTACTATGCTATGGTCATATGGTTATTATGATCAAAGAATTGACGAATCAGGTAACGTTGAAGTTGCATATATTAGAAAACATTATGATTTCTTAACAGATTTAAATACATCAACAACAGTAAAAATCTTTGGCGAAGATGTTATTGTTAAAGCTTACAGAGTTGAAGCAGAATTATTCGGCACTTGTCCAATTTATTTATTAACAACTGATGTTGAAGGCAACTCTGAATGGGCAAGAAAAATCTCTCATAAATTATATGATGGAGATGAAAAAATTCGCGTAGCTCAAGAAACAGTTCTTGGTGTTGGTGGTGTAAGAATTCTTCAAGCTGTTGGATATCCATTTGATGTTATCCATATGAATGAAGGCCATGCGCTTCCAGCTGCATTTGAATTGTTAACTCAGTATAATGGTGATTTAAAAGCTGTTAGACAAAAGACTGTATTTACAACTCATACACCAGTTCCAGCTGGTAACGAAGTTCACTGGGTAGATACATTATTAGAAGGCGGATTCTTCTCTGGTTGCTCAAGAGAAACTGCAGTTGAATTAGGTGGAGAAAACTTCTCATTAACAGTTGCAGCTTTAAGAATGTCTAGAATTGCTAATGCTGTTTCTCAACTTCACGGCTTAGTTGCTAATAAAATGTGGGATTGGGTTAAAGATAGATGCCCAATTAAAGCGATCACAAATGCTGTTAACTTACATTATTGGCAAGATGAAAGAATTGCTAAAGCAAAATCAGCTCAAGAATTACTTGATGCTAAATATGAAATGAAAAAAGATTTATTCCAATACATTTCAGATACTCAAGGTAAACGCTTTGATCCAAACGTATTAACAATCACTTGGGCAAGAAGATTTGCTGATTACAAACGTGCTTGGTTAATCTTAATGGATGAAGATAGAATCGGTAGATTATTAAACGAAAACAAAGTTCAATTAATTTTCGCTGGTAAATTCCACCCAGATGATACAATGGGCAAAGAAACATTTAATAACATTTTGAAAAAATCAAGAAATATGAAAAATGTTGTTGTATTACCAGGTTACGAATTAGCATTATCTGCTAAACTTAAAAAAGGTTCTGATATTTGGTTAAACACACCAACAAGACCTCTTGAGGCTTCTGGTACATCTGGTATGTCAGCTAATATGAATGGTGCACTTCACTTCTCAATTTATGATGGTTGGACAGTTGAAGGTACTTTCCCAGGAATTAATGGTTACACCGTAGAATACCCAGGCTTAGATGATGATATTCCATGGCAAGAAAGACACGTTAAAGATCACCAATTCATTATGAATACTCTTGAAGGCGAAATTATCCCAACTTATTATGAAAATAAACAAGAATGGGCTCGCTTAATGAGACAAGCTATGAGAACTGCTGAAGGTTACTTTAATTCAGATAGAATGGTTATTGAATACTTCAACCGTGTATATAAGCCAATTGCGCACGGTGGTGCTCAAGCTGGAGAAGAAAATAACTCTGAATCCAGTTCGTTTGAAGCTCCAAACCAAGACGCTTGGACGTATTCAAATATTAAATAGAGTTCAAAATTAATTAAAAGAGGCTCATTTATGAGCCTCTTTTTTAGTGTTTTTAAATGTTTACTCTGTTGGTTAAGCCAATAAATTTATTGCCTTCAAACTCGTAAACATTACCTTCAAGTTCGCATCCTGTATCTGTGAAATTTATCTTGTCTGCTTTAAACCTGTGGCCATCTTTTTTGACAACAACTATATTGTCGCTTTTAACGAGCATATCAGAGTTGGAATCTTCCGAAATGCGAGGTTTATCGCTGTATATGTAGCCAAATTCATTGAACTGGAAACAATTTTGAGCTATTAAACCATTTTTGCAAACTTCGGCATTGCTAATGACACTGGAAGGATTAGTGCTATTGGCTTTAAAATTAAATATTTTATCAATAGTTGTTATACCTTCTTTATTTCGTTTTATGCCAAATATGGCTGATTGCAACCTACCATCTTTAAAAGATAATTTAAAATTGCATTCATTTTTTTTGCCGATTGGCGCTTCGCTATATGATTTCAATTCTTTGTCTTCGTCTTTAGTTAAATCATAAACATATGTTGAGCAAACATCTGGATAGCTATAAACTTTTACGGTTAAAGATTTGTTGTTAGGTATATATGTAGAAACTCTTCTTGGTATTTCTGGTGTGTTTGAAAATTCGGTCATGGTTATAATTCTTTTGCCATGAACATTTTTTTTTGAAATCCTTCTTTGTAGATTGTAACCATCATATTGTTTAAGCAGGCCATTTCCGTCCTCTGTAGTTCCTTGTTGTGGATTACGTAAAATGTTCATAACTTCATTTTTGCAGTTATGGGGTGGGTCATTTAATACTTGGTTAGCAATGTTTATTATGCCGTTATCAGCTAATTCCAGTTTGCTTATTCTACCTCTGTTTAAGTCAAAACAGCATTTAGTTAATTCTTTTTTGATGGTTCTAAGATTTCCGCCTGCACGACCAATGAGATTTTGTGCCTTAAATTTTCCTGTTTCGGCATTTGAACCAAAATTGATTGATTTCAAAGCAGTGCAAGCTTCTTTTGAAAAGTTGTTGTAGCTATTTTGTGGCATAGCATTGCTTGCTATGTTTTTTTTAGAAGAGTTATCATTAGTTCTTTTGACTGCGCAAAAGTTAATTTTTTCAATATTCATAATCCACCTGTATTAATTTTATATAGTTGTTATGCCTTATAATTAAAACAAAAGAAGAAAAAAAATTGCCTAAAAAGTATAAATTTTTATTTTTTTTAAAATACAAACTTTGTAAAATTTCACATTAAAAAGAGACTCATTTTGAGTCTCTTTTTATATTTTTTTAAATTATTTTTTTACTGGTAAATTTATAAAAGGAATTGAGCCACCCATTAAATATTCAGGCAATTTTCCATCCCATTTTTGAACTGCTTCATATTCAACCAAAGCTTTGTTTTGAGTTAAAGCCGTTGCTCTTATTTGCATTGATTTTGCTTCTGCTTGAGCTGAAATAAGTTTTTGTTTTGCTTCTTCTTCAACTTGAACAGTTTTATTTTTAGCCTTAAGTGCTTCTTGTTCTGCTGTAACTTTTGATTCAATTGCTCTTTCAAAAACTTCAGAATAATTGATGTCAATAATTTGGAAGCTTGTTACATTGATATATTTTTTTTCTAATTGGCTTTGAAGCTTGCCTAGAATATCAGCAGTTGCAGACGCTCTGTTTGCAACTAAATCTTGAGCGTTCCATTTGCCTATTACATCTTTAATGTTGCCTTCAATAGCTGGCATTAAAATAGTGTCAACATAATTCATGCCAACTTGACGATACATTTCATGAACATGTTGGGGCATTAAGTTATAGTTAACAACATAGCTAATTCTAGCCTGTTGAATATCTTTTGTATAAACTTCTGTTGGAGTTGAAAGTTTTTGGGTTTTAACATTCATAACATGAATTTTTGAAATAAATGGTGTTACAAAATGAATGCCTTCAGAATAGCTTTGTGGTGAAACTTTTCCTAATGTTACCTTAACCCCACGTTGGCCAACACCAACAATTGCTATTGGATTGCAAAATACAATAAAAATTACAAATAAAATTCCAATTGCAATAATTAAACTAAGTTTATCTTTAGCCATATTTTCTCCTTATACTAAACCTATAATTGCTAAAATTACATAAACGGCGATTATAAATAAAGCAAAACCAATAAAAAAGTTTTGAATTTGCTTGCCATATTTTTCATATAAATTAACTCTACTAAAAAAGCCTACAAGTGTTAAAACTAAATTTACAACAAGCGTAAAGGCTATAATAATCATTAAAATTCTAATTGCCATATTTACCTCTTTTTTTTGAAATGGTACCTTATTCGAATTAAATTAACATCCTATTATTGAGTTATTTTATGTTACAAAATAGCCAAATTTAGCGTTTTTTGTTATTATTTTTATCAACAAAAGGAGAATGCTTTGGAAAGATTAACTTTAGATACTGTTTATGATGCTAAAAATGTATTGTCAAAAATAGCAAGAACAACAAGTCTTACTCATTCGAATTTTTTGAGTAAAAAAAATAACGTATATTTAAAATCAGAAAATTTGCAGTTAACTGGCTCTTTTAAGCTTCGTGGAGCTTATTATAAAATTTCAAAATTGTCAGATCCTGAAAAAGAAAAGGGTGTCATTGCTTGTTCTGCTGGAAATCATGCACAAGGTGTTGCTCTTGCTGCTAAAGAAAAAGGAATTAAGGCAACAATTTTTATGCCATTAACTGCTCCAATATCTAAAGTTGAAGCGACAAGAAGTTATGGAGCTGAAATTAAATTAATTGATGGTGTTTACGATGATGCATATAAAGCAGCAATAGAATATCAAAAAGAAACTGGCGCAACATTTATTCACCCTTTTGATGATAATGATGTAATAGCAGGACAAGGAACTATTGCTCTTGAAATTTATGAACAACTAAATGAAGTTGATGCAATTGTTGTTCCAATTGGTGGCGGTGGTTTAGTATCTGGAGTTGCCGCAACAATAAAACAAATTAAGCCAACTTGCAAAGTTTATGGCGTGCAAGCAAGCGGTGCTGATTCGATGTATGAATCAATTAAAAATAAGGAGCGTACCGAATTAAAACAAGTAAACACTTTTGCTGATGGAACTGCAGTTAGGCTTCCTGGGGAGTTAACATATAATTATTGTTTAGATTTTGTTGATGAAGTGGTGACGGTTGAAGAAGACGAAATTGCAAGTGCAGTTTTAACTTTGATCGAAAAAGAAAAAATGATTTCAGAAGGTTCTGGAGCATTGCCTGTTGCAGCAGTAATGTTTAATAAGATTCCATTAGAAGGAAAGAATGTAGTTTGTTTAGTTTCTGGTGGAAATATAGATGTTAATATTTTATCAAGAGTAATAAATAAAGCTTTAATTAAAACAGGAAGAATTTCTTATTTGACAATTGAACTACTTGATAAACCTGGGCAATTGAGAGATGTAAGCACGATAATAGCAAATCATGGGGCAAATGTTATTCGAGTGCGACATAACCAAGGCGGAAAAGGTACAGCCATTAATGAATGCTATTTAAATATTGTTATTGAAACAAGAAATTTTGAGCATTTTACAACAATAATTAATGCTTTAAAAGAAGCAGGATATACAAATATAACTACAAAGGAATAATCATGGAAAAAATTTATACAAATCAAGCACCAGAACCCGTTGGCCCATATTCTCAGGCTGTTATTGCAAATGGTTTTTTATATTGTTCTGGTCAAATTGCAATTAATCCCGCAAATAATGAATTTATAAACGGAGATATTGTTGAGCAAACTGAACAAGTTATGAAAAATATTAGTGCAGTTTTGGTTGCTTCTGGTTGCAATTTTGAAGACGTTATTAAAACAACTTGTTTTTTGGACGATATGAAAAGTTTTGGTGCGTTTAATGAAATTTATGCAAAATATTTCATATCAAAGCCAGCTCGCTCTTGTGTTCAGGCGGTTTTACCAAAGGGTGCCAAGGTCGAAGTTGAGGTAATTGCGCAAATTAAAAAATAATTAAAAAATAGAAAATATTTAAAAAGCAACTTTTATAACAAGGTTGCTTTTTGTTTTTGTGTTATAATTTTGTAAAAATCAAATTTAAAAAGGAGATACATAATGACTTTTAAACCTGGTAAGTGGCAAAACGAAATTAACGTTCGTGACTTTATCCAACAAAACTACACTCCTTATGAAGGTGATGCTAGTTTCTTGGCTGGCCCAACAGAAGCAACAACAAGACTATGGGAAAAATGCTGCGAATTATTCCAAAAAGAAAGAGAAAATGGCGGCGTTTTAGATATGGATACAAAAGTTGTATCTACTATTACTTCTCATGGAGCTGGTTATATCGATAAAGATTTAGAGACAATTGTTGGTGTTCAAACAGATGCACCTTTAAAACGCTCTATGCAACCATTTGGTGGTATTAGAATGGCTGAAACTGCATGTAAATCATATGGTTATGAAGTAGATGCCGAAGTTTCTGAAATCTTCACAAAATACAGAAAAACACACAACCAAGGTGTTTTTGATGCTTACACTCCTGAAATGAGAGCAGCAAGACACTCTGCAATTATCACAGGTCTTCCAGATGCTTATGGTCGTGGACGTATCATTGGTGACTATAGAAGAATTGCTTTATATGGTATCAATAGATTAATTGAAGATAAAAAAGCTCAATTAACGTCTTTAGAAGCTGAAATGACAGCTGAAAGAATACAATTAAGAGAAGAAATCTCCGAACAAATTAGAGCTTTACAAGAAATGGCTGAATTAGGTAGAATTTATGGTTTTGATATTACTCAACCTGCTCAAAACACTAAAGAAGCTATCCAATGGTTGTATTTTGGTTACTTATCAGCAGTTAAAGAACAAAATGGTGCTGCTATGTCAATCGGTAGAACTTCTACTTTCTTGGATATCTACATTGAAAGAGATTTAAGAAATGGAACATTTACTGAAAGTGAAATTCAAGAAATGATTGACCATTTCATTATGAAATTAAGACTTGTAAGATTTGCAAGAACTCCTGAATACAATTCATTATTCACAGGTGATCCTACTTGGGTAACTGAATCAATCGGTGGTATGGGCATTGATGGCCGTTCAATGGTTACTAAAAACTCATTCCGTTACTTGCACACATTAGAAAACTTGGGTGCTGCACCTGAGCCAAACTTAACTGTTCTTTGGTCAAAAAGATTACCAAGAGCATTCAAAGAATACTGCGCACATATTTCAATCAAAACTTCATCAATTCAATATGAAAACGATGATATGATGAGACAAACACATGGTGATGATTATGCTATCGCATGTTGCGTATCATCAATGGTTGTTGGTAAAGAAATGCAATTCTTCGGTGCTCGTGCTAACTTAGCAAAATGCTTACTATACGCTATCAATGGTGGTGTAGATGAAAGATTAAAAGAACAAATCGGCCCAAGATACGCTCCAATTACTTCTGAATATCTAGATTATGATGAAGTTATGGCAAGATTTGAAGGAATGATGGAATGGCTTGCAGGTCTTTACGTTAACACATTAAACGTAATTCACTATATGCACGATAAATATTGCTATGAAAGATCTCAAATGGCTTTACATGATAGAGATGTAAAACGTTACTTTGCTACAGGTATCGCTGGTCTTTCTGTTGTAGCTGACTCATTATCAGCTATTAAATATGCAAAAGTAAAAGCAATTAGAGATGAAGACGGTATCGTTGTAGATTACGCTACTGATGGCGAATTCCCTAAATATGGCAACAATGATGATAGAGTTGATTCAATTGCAGTTGAATTAGTTTCTAAATTTATGAATATGATTAGAAAACATCATACATACAGAAATTCAATTCCTACAATGTCAATTTTAACAATCACATCTAATGTTGTATATGGTAAAAAGACAGGTAACACTCCAGATGGAAGAAAAATGGGTGTTCCTCTAGCTCCTGGAGCTAACCCAATGCACGGTCGTGATACAAATGGCGCAGTAGCATCACTTGCTTCTGTTGCTAAACTTCCATTCGATGATGCTCAAGATGGTATTTCAAATACATTCTCAATCATTCCTAATGCATTAGGTAAAGATGAAGTGTTTATGGGCGACCTTGATATTCAGCTTGATTGCGGATGTGCAACTGGATGTTGTTAGGGCGGAGCCGTTAAAAACAGGCAAATTGTAAAATTTGACGTTTTTAGGCGAAGCTATTAATCGGCGACGTAGGATAATCGAGCGAATTTGCGACAGCAAAGCGATAGCAAATTTAAAGCGAGATACCCACAGGAGCCATGACAGTAGGCAAAATAAAGGAAAAAATAAAATGGCTACACAACAAGAAGAAAACTTAATTAACTTACTTGATGGCTACGTTGAAAAAGGTGGTCACCACTTAAATGTTAATGTATTTAATAGAGAAACATTGTTGGATGCTCAAGCGCATCCTGAGAAATATCCTCAATTAACAATTAGAGTTTCAGGTTATGCTGTTAATTTCATCAAATTAACAAAAGAACAACAAGATGATGTAATTTCAAGAACATTCCACGCTGGCATATAAAAAGCGCAAGCTAGAATGAAAGTAATAAAAAACAGCAATGTGTCGAGCATTGCTGTTTTTAGTTTGAAAAATTGATTTATTTTATTTACTTATGCTGGCGCAGTTGTTTAAACACTTAATTATTCTATTTTGCCTTAGAATGGTTGTGTTTAAAAATACCATTACATAAGAAACGGTATTTTTTTGATTTTGTTTGGATCTATTTGTTTCTGGGAAAAAAGATTTCTCTCTTTGCTTTAGAATATTATTTGTTCAAAACGGTAAGCTTATTGCTTACCGTTTTTCGCTTTACCTACTTTTATTTTGCTCCTGTGGGTATCTCGCTTAAAATTTGCTATCGCTTTCGCTGTCGCAAATTCGCTCGATTATCCTACGTCGCCTTAGAACAGTTCTCGCTCAAACGGCGAGCTCAACACTCACCGTTTTTCGCTTTACCTACTTTTATTTTGCTCCTGAAGAAATCAATAGATTTCTACGTCGCTTTAGAACAGTTGCGCCTAAAAATGCCATTACTCAACGTAATGGCATTTTCTTCACGGCTTCACCTATTTTTATTTTGTTTGGTGACCAAAGGCAATAGTTACACATTCTTTCGGATTAACTTTAGAGATAGGGTTTCCGGATGGATCAACTAAATATGCAATTTCATCACCTGTTGTTTGCAATAAGCCCATAGTGCCTGAGACGGCAGTTCTTGTTAAATCAATTGGTGCTTTTACAATTGTCTTTAATCCATCTTGATAACTTCTTCCTGCGGCTTTGAATTGCATTCCAAGAAGTTCAGATGTTCCCACGCCTGTTTGATCAAGCAATGCTTCGGCAGCATTTGAAAGTCCAATTGCCGCACCACCAACGGTTCTACCTGCAGTACCAATTATTGTTCCTGCCCATGTGAATGGAAGTTGAACTAGTCTTAGCACTGGATTGATCTCTTTCTTTCGTTGAACTTGCGCTGTGATGATTTGTTGAGGAAGTTCCATTTTGCAACCATTGTTTGATATTTGGTTAAATGATAATCTGAGATTGCCTTTACATCCTTTACTTGGTCTTGTTACTTCAACAACTTTGCCTCGAACCAAAGAGCCACAAGGGAATGTTTGACCATTAATTGTAATGTCATTCAATGTTGTAGCGCTAAATTGTTCGCCAACGTTAGCATGTTTTGCGTTAATTACATCGTTCATTGTTAAAGTTAAAGTAGGTATTGTTACTTTTTGTTCTTTTTCGACAAATGTTTTTCCTCCAAGGTCTTTGGTTGCAGTTTTGGTTGATTTATCATAACCGCCTGCAAGTCTCATACCTTGTAACATAGCAGAAGCTTCTGCGCGTGTTGTTTTATCGTTTGGACGAATAAAATCTTGATTTCTTTCATTTTTTAGTGCACCATTTTCAATAGCTTTAGCTACATGCTGTTTTGCCCAGCAAGGAACAGAAGAACCATCTTTGTATTGTGATAGAATTTGTTCAGCTTTATTGTCGTCCATTGGGCAATTTATGCCTTTTGACATAATGGTTAAAGCTTCAGATCTTGTAATATGATTGTTTGGATAAAATTTATCGATTGAAACTCCAGCAATCATGTCTTCTGCAACACCTTTTGAAATATAATCGTGTGCCCAGTGATTTTTTGGTACATCTTTAAATGTTAATGCTTCACAATTTGTTGTTGCGTCTAAGTTGTATCCTTTAACTATCATTGTTGCCATTTCTGCACGAGAAACTTTTCTGTTTGGTTTAAACATACCATCTGGGTAACCTTCCAAAATACATTGTTCAGTTAAACGATTTATTTCATTAGAAGCCCAGTAGCTATTGTAAACATCAGGATATTGCTGTGAAGCTATGTCTGCTGCGGCTCCAGTGTTGTATCCGAAATCAAAACAAGAACAAGGCTCTTTTGTTACTTTAATTATATCCATGGTTTGTGTTGAATATACGTTTGGAGCAGCATCACAATTGTATTTTGGTAAATCATTATTATTAACAATTGGTGCAGCGCCGCCAGTAGGGCATTCGCATTCAACAGGAACACCTACATTGATTGGAACGGCTGCTCCTGTGCAAGCACAATTTGCATTACTTCTATATTTTGGTGTTAATAACGAATCGCCATCGCTTATGCTTGCAGTATCATAATTTTCTCCAACTTGAGCATGATTTGCGTTGGAGTATATTGAGTTTGGGTATGCATATGTTTGTTGATTTAGTGGTTTTGTTTCAATGCAAGGTGCGGCACCACCGGTACATCCGCAATCATCTTGCTTTTTTTCACACCCGCAATCGTTTTTCTTTTCTTCGCATCCGCAAGGGGCTGCAGCGCCTGTTTGGCATCCACAATCATTATCTTTTGAGAATAAATCTGTAAAGAAATTTTTCTTTTCTTTGCAAGAACAAGGGTTTTGTTTGCATTTTGAGCAACTTGCATTATCAGGTGTTACAATTGGCGCACTTGTCTTTTCACATCCGCAATCAGGCGAAACAGGGCAAGCTGCAAAAGACATAGGCACAGTTAAAGCTAACGCACAAAATGTGGTAGTAGCACCTAATACTAGTTTTCTTTTAATTGTCATTTTTCCTCCTTTTATGGTTTTGTTGATTTGTTGTAAAAATAAAAACGCACAATTTTATGTTAAAATTATGCGTTTTATTCAATTTGTATTCATTACCATAAAAGGTTATCTGATTTGCTAATATTTTTGTTAGATTTCAGATAGCAGGTAATCTGCCATCCATTGATGTTCATTGCTTTCTGTTGCTAATGCCATAAGAGGAGCTCTAGAAGATTCGCCAATTCTAATTAAACTCATAGCAACAATTCCTCTTTGTAAGCCTTTTAATGTTCTTAATTTTTCAACTAAAACATTAACTACTTTTGCACCCATTGCAACAATTGTGTTTTCTACATCATTTTTGGTTGAATTATCAACATCTGATAATAAATAATCTAATTTTTCTGAGATTGTATCTTGAGTTAGTATATTTGAATTTACAACAGCTTGCATAAAATTCCTCTTTTTCTTCTGATTATCTATAGTATATACTTAAAAAAAAGAAAAAACGGATTTCCTTATACAATCTTTATACGGATGTTAAAAAATTACATACCAGGCAGAGGAACTACTGAATCCATAATTTTTTCATCATCATATTCAATTAAATCGTTTTGATTTGCACTAAATTGTTTTGTTGGTTTCTCGGGTTTTACTTGTTCTATTTTGTTTTGATGATAATTTATTTCGGGAACAACTATATTTTTTTGTTGCACCTTTTTATCGGCAGCACGTTCTTCTGATTCATCTACTGTTTCATTTACATCATCGATGTTTAAATATGTTGAAGAACCACCAGTAACTGAAGGATAATCAAATACACTTTTTGGGAAATTTTCGCCAGCAACTTTCATATATTCAGAGAATACTCGAGCAGGCAAAGCTCCTCCTGTGATTCCTGGAAGCTTTGTATTGTCATCGTTTCCAACCCAAACGCCTGTTACGATGTCAGGACTATATCCCACAAACCAAGCGTCGCGATAGTCATTTGTTGTACCTGTTTTTCCGGCAACATTTGGCGCGCAATTTGCAGCTTTACCCGTGCCTACTTCAACTACTTTTCTAAGCATATATGTCATACCGGCTGCTGTTTCAAAATTAATTACTTTGATAATTTTTGGGCCTGAACTTTCATATATTGTAACTCCGCGGGAATTTTCAACTCTTTCAACAGAATATGGTTTTACTCTGTAGCCACCATTTGCAAAAGCACCATATGAAACTACCATGTCGTATAGTTTAACGCCATTTGAACCTAGTGCAATTGTCATATCGTTTGCTAGAGGAGTTGTGATACCCATTTCTCTAGCAGTTTGAATAACTGCATCAATTCCTGATTTTTTTATTAAACGAACAGCTGCAACATTTGATGAAATTGCTAAAGCTTGCCAAATAGTAATTTTTCCACGATATTTTTTACCATAGTTCTTGGGTGACCAATCTTGAATTGTCACTGGAGTGTCTTCGATAATATCATCAATACTAACACCTTGTTGCAATGCTGTTGCATATACAAAAGGTTTAAAAGAAGAACCCGAAGGTCTAATGGCTTTTGAAACCCTATCGTATTGACTTTGTTCATAATTTTTTCCACCTACATAAGAATAAATTCTTCCAGTTGTAGGAGAAAAAGCAAATAAGGCAATTTGATTTGTTGGTTTAGTTAAACCAGCCTTTGTTAGCGCATTACTTACGCTATTTTGGGCTGCATTTTGTGATTTATAATTCAAAGTAGTATATATTTTTAATCCACCTTGAGAAATTTCCTGCTCTTCAAAACCAATGTTTTTTAATTCATTTAACACATAGTCGATATAATATGGAGCTTTGTTATATGAATATATTCTTGGCTTAGTTGATAATTTTAAACCTTCTTTTTGAGCAGCTTCCATTTGCTCCTGTGTAATATAGCCATTTCTAACCATTCTTCTTAATACTTGGTCGCGCCTTTTTAATCCTTTTTTCTTATCAGCAAAAGGAGAATATATTGATGGGGCTTGAGGCAAACCAGCAATAAGAGCTTGTTCAGCCAAAGTTAATTGCGACAAATCTTTATCAAAAAATGTTCTTGCAGCACTTGAAACCCCATAAACACCAGAACCAAGATAAACTGAATTTAAGTACATTTCTAATATTTCATCTTTAGAAATGGTCTTTTCTATTCTATGTGCAATGATTAATTCTTTTATTTTTCTATCAAATGTTCTTTCATTAGATAAAAATAAAATTCTTGCCAATTGTTGAGTAATTGTCGAAGCACCTTGCTTAACAGAACCGGATAAAATGTTTGTAATGGTTGAACGCACCATACCCAAAGTATCAAAACCTCTATGTCGATAGAAGTTTTTATCTTCTGTTGCAATAATTGCCTGTTTTAAATATTCAGGAATTTTATCAATTGAAACCTTTTCAAATTTAAACGCAGTAAAAGTTTTGATTACCTCACCATCTGCAGAATAAATTGTTGTTACGGGATTTGGTTTAATATCTTCTAGATTAGATATTGGGCGAAGTGAAGCTAAATATAAATTAAATGCTGAAATTGCACCAAAAAATGCTGCTACGCATATTAAAAAGAAGCATAAAAATATATTTCTTTTTTTGGGTCCCCTACGTGCCGTTCTTTTTCTTCTAACACTGTTCATAGCTATATATTATAGCAAAAAACTATATTCGCAACAAATAATTAACTTATTTTGAGCGAGATAATTTAAATTCATGTTTATCTAAAGCAGCTTTGTCTGCGCCAAGCATCATGGCTTCAGCTTGTTCAAGAATTTTAACAATCATATAGCCATTTTCGCCATCTGAACGAGGAGTCTTGTCGTTTTTAATGCAATTTAAGAAATGTTGGCATTCAAGTTTTAATGGTTCAATTTCAAGATAATCAAAAACTTCAATTTCGTTTTGAGAACCCTTTTTATTGTCATAAACTTTTAATTTGCCTTCTTGGATGGTATCATCTAAAATCGCAGTTGCTTTTGTTCCTCGAACCAACAAGCTTACTCTTTTTTGTGGGTGAATCCAAGAATCACTTACTTGGCCAATTACTCCATCTTCAAATTCAATTGTTAAATGAGTAATATCGCAAATATTTTCAAATTCGCTATCGCAACCTGTGGCACTTATAACTTTTAAAGGCGCTTTTCCTGTAACGTGAGCTATCATAGATACATCATGTGGAGCTAAATCCCACATAACACTTCTATCATTTTTAAAATAATTGATATTTAATCTATCAGATTGAACATATTTAATTTCACCTAAAACACCTTCTGCAATAAGCATTTTAAGTCTGTTAACCGCAGGATGATATAATAATAAATGCCCAACTAAAAGCTTTACGCCAACTTGCTGTGCTAATTCTTTTAATTCTTTAGCTTCATTAGATGATGTTGAAATTGGTTTTTCAACATAAACGTGTTTGCCTGCTAAAATTGCTTTTTTAACAAGATTAAAATGAGTGTGACTAGGAGTCACTATGCACATAGCAACAACTTCGGGATTTTTTAACAAACTATCAAAATCAGATGTTGTATTAACCTCGGGATATAACTCTTGAATCATTTTAAGATTTTCTTTATCTAAATCGCAAACACTATGAAGTGCTCCAAGATTATAGAAATTTCTAACAATGTTTCTTCCCCAAAGACCACATCCAACAACTGCCGTGCACTTTTTCATCTATAATTCCTTTAGTTTAATTGCTACATCTAAATTTTAATAGACTGAATTTTTATAGTCAAATTAAGAATATATAAAAACCCCTGAGATGTTTTCAGGGGTTTTTATATATTAATTTATTTGTTAACGATTTAGATTTGCACCATATGGAATATTTTGCCCAGGCGTACTAGCGTGTATAAATTCTATCATTTTGGTTGCAATGTAATCGTCAATAGTCATACCAAGTTCTGCTTCAATTTGAGCTATTAGCTCGCTATAAGCGCCAGAATTGCAATATGATTGTTTCCATGCTGCTAATTCTTCAGGTTTATCACAGCTACATAATTCACGAAACAAGCTTTCAAAATCGTTTTCAGCTTCTGTTGAGGGAGGAACGTTACTGTCTATTAGATGCCTGTCTTTATCATAGCGTTTGGTTACCAGAACTCCATCGTCCATGTACGAGATAGTCATTTTTATTAGGCTATCTGCTTCATCATATTCTTCGATGATTGTTTTCCCATCTTGGGTGTAATGTGCTACGTTTGTGCCTGTTTTATTATCATTATCGTCATAAAATGTGGTAGCTTTGCCTTTTATCTTTCCTTCTTTATTATATGTTATAGCATATTCTGTTTTGATGCCATTGACATATTTTTCGCCTTTTTCTATGCTAGTGCCATCGTCGTTATAAGTTCTTGTGTATTCATGTAATAGTTCCCCAGTATCCTTGTCGTCGTATTGTTTGTATTCTTCTTCGATTATATTGTTTGAATCATTATAGGTTCTTGTAGTGCTAGCTGTAATATAGTTATTGTTGCTGTAGCTTTCTATTTCTATTGCTTTCCATTTATAGTCTTCATCGGCCGGTGTAATTGATTTAGAGACACAATGATGTCCTGCATCTGATGAAGCTGAGGTGATTTTTTCATAATGATAGCTAGTCTCACCTTTGGAAACAACTTTTGTCCATCCTGTTGTATCTTCTATGCCAAGGGCCTCAAGAGTTTTTGTATCTGCAACTTCAAGAGCTTCTCTTTGTCTTAACATTGTCCAGTTATCACCTTCTTTTTTAACTGTCCAAGTTATTTCATCTTCATCAGTATAAGTATATTCGCCTTCTATTTCGGAAAATGTCAAATTATTTATATCTATATCCATGGATTCAAGCATCATTATATCGCTTTCACTGATATCTACAGCTTCAAGAGCTTTTTCTTTTATTTTCCAGCTTCCATCTTCTTCTTCGGTTATTGTGTAAGTTTTATCACCTACAGTAATTTCTGTAGTAGATAAGGCACCAGATATGTCTTTTACTGCCGTAAGAGAAGCATCAAAAATGTCTTTTGCTTCTGTAGCTGATAAATTAGCAATATCTATGCTCATGTTGGTAGTAGTAGCATTGTTTCCTTTTAGGATGTGTTCATAAGTCCAACTATCGTTATCTTTATCATATGTTACAGTGTTGGTTTCTGATAGTTGTCCATCTTGGTACTGCATAGTTACTTCTGAAATAATAGTTTCACTAGCATCTTCCTCGGCATCTATAGATGAGCTACTATTTTTGATGCTCATAGATGTTATTGCGCCATCTAGATTGTATATAAATTGGGTAGTTGTTGTGTTTTTGCTACTTGCTTCTTCGTTTTCCACTGTCGTGATATTTGTTAAAGTATAAGATTCGCCTTGTTTTTCAAGAGTCCAATTTAGTCCATTTAACTCGACAGTAATTGGTTCTCCTTCTTTAAGATTAGCTAAATCGACTTTATCATTTAACATATCTTTTAAATTTGGGGCATCTGCGGTATTTTCAGGAGCTTTTTCTTCTATTTTCCAGCTTCCATTTACTTTACTTACTGTATAAGATTTACCATTTACTTCAACTTCTGTAGTAGTTGAGTCATCAGATATGTTGTTTACTGCCGCATGAGAAGCATCAAAAATTTCTTTTGCTTCTGAAGCTGTTAAATTAGCATTATCTATGCTTATAGTTGTAGCAGTAGCATCGTCTCCTGCGGGTGTATATGTGTAATCCCAGCTGTCGTTATCTTTAGCATATGTTGT
>JAFYOU010000017.1 GCA_017560095.1 Candidatus Gastranaerophilales bacterium | reverse complement strand
GATTGCAGAGCTTGAGGGCATGGGTAAAAAAAGTGCCGATAATATGCGAAATGCAATCGAAAAATCAAAGAAGAATGATTTGTCAAAACTTCTTTTTGCATTTGGTATTCGCCATATAGGTCAAAAGGCTTCAAAATTGCTCTCAGACCACTTTTTAACACTTGATAACATTATTTCAGCATCTAAAGAAGAAATCTTAAATATCGAAGGTTTTGGCGAAATTATGGCAGAGTCAGTTGTTGATTTCTTCTCACTTGAACAGACAAAACAAATGATTGAAGAACTCAAAAATTTTGGTCTTAATATGGAGAGTCAACGAGAAATTAAAGACAATCGTTTTGAGGGTATGACCTTTGTGCTTACTGGTACACTTTCAACTTATGGAAGAAAAGAAGCGCAAGAGATTATTGAGTCTTATGGTGGCAAAGCATCTTCATCTGTATCAAAGAAAACAACTTATGTTTTAGCAGGCGAGGCGGCCGGCTCTAAACTCCAAAAAGCAACCGATTTAGGTATCACAATAATCAACGAAGAACAATTCGCTGAAATGATAAAATGAAAAAAGGATGGTTAAACCATCCTTTTTAATTTGCACTTTTTGATTTGTTTAATCAATTTTTTTGAACGCATTTTTATATAATTGATTGTTTCAATTTCGCCTAATTTCATCCACCAATCAATTTCGTTACAAAGTGCATAAAGTTCAACTTTCAAATCACAATACTTACTTGTCTGAACCCTACTTTTATATAGGTCATATAATTTCAGTTTTTCGCCAAGTCCTAATGTTAAACAGAAAAGCTCATATTCGGGTTCGACATATCGTGTATTGAATGGGTCAATTACACCTTCAATTTCTGAATTTTTAATATCTATAATCATATTTGGTGTCCAGAAATCACCGTGGGAAAGACAAGGAGTGTTTTCAATGTTATCAAAAATTTCATCAAAGTTAATTTTAATAAGATTTAATGCTTTTAATACTTTCTTATTTAGCTCACCTTGATTATATTTATCGTTTGCAAAAGTGTATATTTTTTCAAAAAAATCTCGATAGTATTCTTTCCAAGAATCATAAGCAGGATTTTCAAAGTATCCAAATTTATCATTATGAACACTTTGCATATCAATAAAGCAATCAATAATATTATTTGCAAGGTGCGGTTTATCTTTTATTTGTTTTAATTTTAATATTCTTCCGCTTGCACCATTTACATATTCCATAGCAAGATATGAAACACCATCTTTTTCTGCAATAAAATAGGTTTTAGGAATTTTGAAATTGACCCTTTGTCTTAAAAAGTCATTCATTTTCTTCTCTTCACATGTTAATTCATAATGTTTGCTTGTCTTAATAATAAGTTTAAAGGGGGAGTTGCTTATATCAACACAATAGCAAGATGCAGTATTACCATTGCCAATTGGTTTTACACTTGTAACCGTTGTATTCAGTTGTTCTTCAACTATTACTTTGATATTGTTCATAATCATAATCCCTTATTATAAAACTCATTTTTGAACCATACATCTTCAACTTCAAATTCTTTATGATTTAAGTATTCAAGTATTCCTGCATCTGTTGTGAAATCAAACACAAGTTTGTATGAATATAAGAATTGCTTTTTATATCCATATTTT
>JAFYOU010000016.1 GCA_017560095.1 Candidatus Gastranaerophilales bacterium | reverse complement strand
TTGAGGAAATGGTGCTGGATTTATTTCCCAAAGAAAAAATGTCTTTAATGATAATTTTAGGCAATCTATTGCCATGATTAATTATGCTTCGTGTAATTGACATCCCATAACCTGATACAACGATGAAAACTAAAATTTGAAGCAGCATCCAATCATAATAATCCCCATTGGCGCGAACATAATTCTGAATCAGGGATGAAACAAAAAGCAGCGCCAAAATGAATAGAAAAAAACTTTTATTGTAACTGCAATAATCCCAAACCTTTTTTATTATAGAATGTGGCATAATCATCTCTCAAACTAGTATTTATTTTTCAGTACTATCAAGTTAAGGTAATTTTTTAATCTTATTTTTTTTATTTTTTTTCATTTCAATTTTTTTATTTTTAGTATATTTAGTTTATTTTGCTTGTATTGAGGCGTAATTATTTTAATTCTTTTTTAATAAGTGTAAATTTATTTATATCTATTTTAAAGTATTTATAGTAGTTAATATTAAATATTATGAATTACAAAGTATTATTATCTAATAATATTAGTTTTTGTTATGGTATTGTTGTTTTTGGGGTGATTATTGATGGTTTTTGAATATGTGTTTTCAAATTTTTTAGCAAATTTTAATAATTTTGTTGATGAAAAATATATATTAAGTGATAATGCTTTTGTTCGTAATGGTAAATGGAGTTTAGAAACTGCAATTAAATTTCCTTTATTTAATCGCAAAAAAACAAAATTTAATGAAGTTAATAGATATTTAAGGAGTCAAACAGGTGATTATTCTATGAAAATAACTGGATCTGGTGTTTGCGATAGGATGCAATATATTAACCCCAAAGTTTATGTGGACATGAATGATGGAGTTATAATTGAAATATACAACAATGTGGATGAAATGGAAACTTTTAAAGGATTTCACGTTTTTGCAACTGATGGATCTTATGTTGAAATTCCTAATCATCCTCAAGCACGTGAAGAAATGGGAGTTCCACCAAATAATGGCGTTGAAACATTTGCTGCAAATGCAAGAATCTCTTGCACAGTAGATACAAAAATGGACTTCGTAATATCATCCATAATCGAAAATCAAACAGTAGACGAAATAACATTAGCATTAAGACACTTAGATGATGTGAAAAACAAAATAAATATGAATAATGTAATTACCTGTTATGATAGATACTATAATTCCACAGAAATCATGTTAAAAACAGAAACATTGA
This sequence comes from Candidatus Gastranaerophilales bacterium, assembly GCA_017560095.1. Lineage (GTDB taxonomy): Bacteria > Cyanobacteriota > Vampirovibrionia > Gastranaerophilales > Gastranaerophilaceae > RUG14156. Next base: position 734 of record JAFYOU010000016.1, on the reverse strand, counting down.
ATTCATACTATTTAATTCGTGGAAAAACAAGCACATTCAAAAAACAACAACAAAAAATGGACATGGAGAAAAAAACAGATGAAATATTCGATATAAACCTAAATAATTCAAAAATAATGAAATTTCACGATGAAGAATTGAAAAAAATCGCAAGAAAACAAAAAAGCATTCAAGTCAGAATAGTCAAAGTAAAATTAAAAACAGGACAAACAGAAATACTATTCACCAATCTACCAAAAGAAATCGCAACACCAGAAGAATTAAAGCAACTATACGGCGAAAGATGGACAGTAGAAACCGACTACGACAGATTAAAAAACAAACTCTACATCGAAAAATTCAGCGGAAGAAGACGAACCATAATCGAACAAGACTTCTACAGCCACATATTCCTACTAAACCTACTAATAGGAATAAAACACGATGCAGAACTAAAAATAACACGAAAACCAAAAGAAACAGCAAAATACACCTATGAATACCACTCCAACGTAAACACACTCATCGGAGAAATCAAAGATCAACTACCCCGGCTCCTGACAGACAACCAAGATGAAATACAAAAAGTAATTCAAGAAATAATGGAAATTGGCTCCAAAGAACTCGTAGCAACAAAAATACCCGCACCAACAAATACAGAAAGAGATAAAAAAAGAAATTGGAATAAAACCTGCAAAACAAGCAAAAGCGAAGGATTTTAAAAATCAAAAAAAAACTTTAACTTGATAGTGCTG
>JAFYOU010000015.1 GCA_017560095.1 Candidatus Gastranaerophilales bacterium | reverse complement strand
GTTTGATTCGAGAATTCCGACTGAGCAAATTAAAATTTGCACGTCGGCTATCTAAGGTCTACGTGCTTGCCACCAGCTCAACGCTGCTGGCTGTGCACTTCGCACAGTAAGTCTCTCATCTACACTTACCAAGTGCAGACGCACTAGGTTCGTTTGATTCGAGTATAAAAAAAAGCCGTCATAAGGCGGCTACTAGACTTGGGGAGGAGGTTTTGATAAGGAGGTTCACTCCATATCAAATTCATATGATAGTATTAACGACACTTATTTTTTAAAACTTTAATTTTTTAAGCCTATTTCATCTAAAAGATGTATATTTGAAAAAAGAGCTTAAAAATATCACATATTTGTTAAAATTAAAATATGAAAAAGTTTTTTGGATACGTAATCATTGTTTTGCTTTTATTTTCATTTGTTTGTTCATCTGAAGCAGAACCTAAAAAGAAAAAAATAATTTCTTCTAAACATAAAATAGAATTTGTTACGCGTGATAAGTTTATTTTGGTTGGAGATTTGTATTTTGCAAATAATCCATCCGATAAACCATTAGTTGTGTGTTTGCATTCTTTTTCAATGAATGCGCAAGTTTGGAAAGATTTAGCGCAAAATTTGAGGCAAAAAGGGTATAATGTTTTAGCTATGGATTTGAGAGGCCATGGTAGAAGTGTTTATAATGAAAATTTGAAATTGAAGTCAAGGTATTACTACAAACAAGATACTTGGCAAAAACTGCCTAAAGATGTTTATGATGCAGTTAAATATGTTAAAGCAAACTACCCAAAAATTAATTGTGATGAAACAATAATAATTGGTGCTGATATAGGCGCTTCTGCTGGCACAATTGGTGCTATGTCATTATCAAAACCTCCACAAAAAATAATATTAATTTCACCAATGCTTGAATTTAAAGGCCTTAAAATGCCTATTCGCACCAATAAGTTTATAAACACAAAAATAATGATGGTTCTAGCAAAAACTGATAGAATATTGATAAATTTTAATACTAAAATGCCTCCTTTGATCAAGCATTATCCTGTTGGTGGTCCTGGTAACCAGTTAATTAAGGCCAATAAAGAAGCTTATGATGATATAATTAAATTTATTATAAATTAAAATATGTCGCTTTTGCGACATATTTTTTTGGCTATACAGTGGATTATCTTTTTAAATTATTCCACTTAATTATTTTTTATAACGTTTTCCATACACTTCATGAACATTTTCAATAGATAAAAATGCATTTTCATCCATTGAAACAACTAGTTCCTTAAGTTTGTATAACTCGATACGAGGAACTATGCAATAAACCATTGTTTTTTGCGTTTTAGAATAGCCGCCTTGGGCTTCTATGTATGTAACTGTTTTATTTAGTTTTTCAATAATTGCTTGACCTAATTCATGGCCTTTGTCCGAGATGATTCGGATTGATTTTTCTTCACTTAAGCCTTCAACAATTAAGTCTATTGCTTTGTATGCAATAATATATGTTAATGTTGAATACATTGCTTGTTCCCAGCCATATAAAAAGCCTGCTGTTGTAAATATGAATATGTTAAAAAACATTATTAATTCACCAACGGAGTAGGGGAGTTTTTTAGCTATTTTCATAGATAAAATTTCTGTCCCATCCATGCAAGCATTGTTTTTTAAAACTATGCCTACGCCGGTTCCCAAAATTCCACCACCAAAAACGGCAGATAGCAATAAATCGTTCGTAATAACTGGTATGTGTTTTGAAATTAAATTTACAAACAGTGCCAGTGTTCCTACGCTATAAAATGCTAGAAATATGAATTTTTTGCCAAATTCATTTAGTGCAAGTATTAAAAAAGGTATATTTAATATTACAAGAAATACGCCAAGATTAATTTTGCTTACATAACTTGCCATAATTGATATACCAACTATGCCGCCATCGATTATTTGGTTTGGTACCAAAAAACATTCTAATGCAAATGCGGCCAAAAATGCTCCGATTGTGTTAAATAACACATTTATACTAAGTTCTTTCATAAGTTTTATGATAGAATATTTTTATGAAAAAGTATATAGTTTTAACATTTGTTTTTCTAATTTCTTTCTTTTTGTTTGGTTGTTCTAAAAAACAGGAAGAATTGAATGATTTGCAAGTTGTAAAAAATAGAGGGTATATTATTGTAGGTGTTAAAACTGATTCTCCGCCTTTTGGATTTTATGATAAAAAAAATAGGCTGGTGGGCTTTGATATAGACATTGCTTATGCACTAGCAGAGAGAATATTTGGAGAAAACTCACCTGCAAATGTTCAATTTGTGCCAGTTAATGCTCAAAATAGAATTTCAAAATTAAATTCTGGTGAAGTTGATGTTTTAGTTGCAACAATGAGTGTGAATAATAAAAGAAAATTGATTCTGGAGTTTTCTACGCCTTATTTTGTTGCAAATCAAAAAATATTAATTAGAAAAACTTCCAAAATTACACATCTTCAATATTTTAATAAAGAAGGTAGGCTTGCTGTTATCATGGGGACTACGGGTGAAAAAATTGCAAGATTAGTTGCCCCGAATGCAAATTTGATTGGTGCTAAGTCATATTTAGAAGCGTATAATTTGCTTGTTAATAAGCAAGTAGATGCGGTATTAGGGGATGACTGCATTTTAGGTGGATATATAAATGATGACTTAAAGATTGTTAATCACCCATATTCAAGAGAATATTATGCAGTTGCAATAAGAAAATCTGGTAAATCTAAAGAATTGTTAAATAGTGTTAATTCGGCTATAGTTGCGATTTTAGATGATAAAAAGTTAAATTTGATAACTAAAAAATGGATTTTGTATTAAAAATTCATTTTTTTTATTATAATTAAGTTGTTATTAAGATTTGGATGTTATATGGATAGAAAATATATTAGCAAGCGTCTATTTGTTTGGTATACTGTGTTGTGGATACTGCTTTTTGTTGCGTTGTATCTCGCGTATGGGGTTTATTTTGTAGATACAATGTCTACCAAATCAAAGTGGGTTGGAGTTTTTGCTGGAGCAATTGCTTTATTGGTTGCTGCTTGTAAGGTGATGGAAATGTCTTTTTATAAAAGCAATAATCCCATGTTTGAAAAAATTACAAAATATTTTTTAAGTGGTTCATTAGTTTTTGTAAAAAGATTATTTAAGTTATCGTTAGTTTTTGTTTTTTTAATATCCTGTCTTTTGATCAAGCCGATGGGTAATAATTTTGTGATATGTTTTGTATCAGGAAGTGCTTTTTCAATAGCTTTAATATTTATAACTACAATTTTATCAACTAAAATTGCAACTCGTTCATCTCAGTTTTATAACGAATCAGATATATTGGCCCTGAAACAAATGCATAATTCTGGGGTGGCTATTTCATTAATTACTTGCGCATTAATGATTATCCCTGCGGTTATATTGTTTCATATTACTAAAGATTACCAGATAATTAATGGTTTTGTCTTTGGTTCGGTATTGATTTTTATAATCAACAACATATCAACGGTTATTTCAAGACAAGCTGTTCAAGGTGCGCAAAATGTAGTTGTCGATAATGTTTCTGAACTTGAAGTAAACGATAGAAGAAATCCTCTTTTGCTTTTATCGGGAGTTGTAAAAAGCATTTTAAGTGTAAATGTTTTATCTGGCGATTTGTATGTTTCTTGTGCCTTGGCATTATTTTCTGCTATGGCTATAGGCGGTTCTTTTTATCAATTAATGGGTGCTTTTTTACCTATTATAGTCCTTGCGAGTGGTGTTTTTGCTTCTTTGATTTCCGCATTGTTGATAAATTTTAAAAGTACAAATAACCTGATTAAAAAGTTATTTGTATCTGCATTTTTTGCTAATTTGCTACTTGTTCTTGTATCATATTATCTTGTAAAACAATGGCTGCCTGGAATGACAGAACTTGTTATTTCAATTGCAATTGGTGCATTTGGTGGCTTTATACTATGTTTTGCAAATATAAATATTATTAATTCTAAATATAGACCTGCGCTAAATGTTTCTAATGCTGCAATAGCAGGTTTTATCCCAGCTTTCAAACAGATGATTAAAGAAAGTTTTTCTAGCGTATTTTCTCCTGTTTTGATACTAGCTTTATGTTTTGTGCTTTCATTTGTTTTAGCACAAGGAATTCAAGAGCCTTCCATGGGTTTATACGGGCTTTCTTTGTCTATTTTATCAATGTTATCTTGCATGAGTATAATGATTGGAATCTCTTCTTTTGGTATGACTACAAAAAATGTTTCAATTGTTTTGGATACATATGGTGAAGATATTTGCGATAAGCAAAATATACTATCTAATTCTTTGCAAGAGTACGGTTTTTATGCGATTTCTTTGTGCAAGAATTTTGTAAATTCAGCTAGTATACTAACAACCATAATTGCACTGATTGCATACACTATCCTTGTTAATTTGGAACAAGTAGATATCGTTAACCCGTATGTTTTAACGGCTCTTTTGATAGGTGCTAGTATTCCTTTTTTATATAGTGCATCAATTTTGGGGGTTGTTTCTAAAACTGCAAGAAGACTTGCATTAGAAGTTAAAAATCAAATAAAAAGTGCCCCACAAATTTTGCGTTTTGAAATTAGACCGGATTATGAAAAATGTTGTGAAGTTGCAGCGATAAATTCTTCTATTCAGGTTGTTATATATACTTTAGCGGTTGTTTTAATATTCTTTTCTGTTCTTAAGTTTTTAGATATTGAAGCATTGATGGGATTTGTTTTTGGAGTAATGTTGTCTTCTATTGGCTTATTATATACGACAAGTTCAGCTTCAATTTTAGGCAAGAGTACAAAAAAATATTTTGAAAAACAATTTGATTCTTCTAAAAATTTTGAAGAATATGAAGCGATAAGTATTAATGATGCAATATTTTCTGCTTTTAAGGAATTGATTAATCCAACTTTAAATATATTGATTAAATTTTTAGCTATATTGGCGCTTGTTTTAGTTCCAATGTTTATATAAAGGATAATAATGACTGCAAAGGTTGAAAAGTTTATTATTTCTAGCAAGGGGTTTGATGATTTTATTGAAATAACATCAAAGATTCAGAATCTTGTTTCTTTGTTTTGCGTAAGTGAAGGAGTGGTAAATATATGCGTGATTTCTCCTTGTACTTCTTTAAAGATAGTAGAAAGTGAACCTGGCTTGAATTTAGATATTTCAAAAATGATGGATTTTTTAATTCCAATTAATAAGATATATCAACACGACAATGTTTGGCATGATGGTAATGCACATGCTCATTTAAAAACAATTTTATTTGGTAATAGTTTAACCCTGCCTGTTTTTGATTCAAAAGTTTGTTTGGGATCTCATCAGCAAATTGTTTTGTTGGATTTTGATAATAAGGCATCACAAAAAGAAATTATTGTTAGCATGGTGTATTAATGGATAAAAGAAAAAGTCAGCTTAAATATTATTGTGATTTGTTAAATGAAAACGAGATTTTGCTTTTGAAATCGAGTGATGCATTTTTTAAAAATCATTATTCTACCTCTCCTGTATCTTTACTTACTGGTTTTATGGGAAGTGAAGGAGAGGCAATAATTGATAAAAATGGACATATTAAAATTTTTGTTGATCCTCGTTATCATTTACTTGTTGATAAGCAAGTTTTTCCTGAAATTGAAATTTATAAAATGCAGTTAGGTGAAACTTTTTTTGATGCACTCAAAAAGTGTTACAAAAAGAATACAATTTTACACGTTGAAGAAAATATTTTGTTAGTGGAATATCTAAAATTTGACGAGTATTTTGATTTAAGAAAATACGAATTGCCAAAAAGATATTCCCAAAATAAAGATTTTAACAACAAGGAAAAAATATTCAAGATTAGTTCTTCGATAGACAAGATTAGTTTTTCGCAAAAAATTAAAAAACTTAAAAAAGCAAATTTGAAAGACTCTAAAATTCTTATTTTTAATTTGGATGAGATTTCATATTTAACTGGATTGAGAAGTTTTCAAATGCAGTTTTCTTCTAATTTTCGTTCAATTTTGTTTTTGGATTTAAAAAATGATAATTATGTTTTATTTTGCGACAATGTTTCAAAGGGTTTATCTATAGAGTCTTTATCAATAAGAAGTTTGAATGAATTTGATGGGTTTATTGCTTCAGTTAATTGTGAAACTGCATTAAATATTAATGATGTTACTCTTAGAAATTATATCTTAATTAAAAAACCAAAAGAAATTAAATCTAAAAATCTTTCCGTCTTGGCTTCCATACGTACAATGCCCGAGATTACAGATATCAAAAAATCTTTTAAAAAGCTTGATGACGCAATTTTTGCTTTTAAAAAACGTTTGAAACCAGGTTTGTCTGAATATGATATGACTCTTATTTTTGAGGAAGAACTTTTGAAAACTGGCGCTAGAGCACTTTCTTTTAAAACGATTTTGGCGCTTGATGAAAACTCTGCTTCAATTCATTATTCTATGCCTGATAAGAATAAAGTTTTAAAAGAAGAAAGCTTACTTTTGTTGGATTGTGGTGGTTATTGGGATAATGGCTTCGCAACAGATATTACTAGAACTTTTTATTTTGGGAAAAATCCAAAAGATGTTTATAAAAAAATTTATACGACTGTTTTAAAGACGTTTATAGCTTGTTATACATCTTTTGAAACCAATGCAAAAAAACTAGATGAGATGGCAAGAAAATTACTTAAACCATTTGAAAGAGACGGATTTTATTTTAATCACGGGTTGGGTCATGGTATTGCGACATCTGTTCATCAAAATCCTCCGTTGTTATCTATGAAATCTAAAGATATAATTAAACCATATCAAATTCATTCCATTGAACCAGGGTTATATGGAAGAAGTGAAGATGGGGTTGAGTTTGGTGTTAGAATTGAAAATTGCGTTTATTCTGATTTAAATTTTAATAAAATTTCTTTGTCAAAATTTCCTTTTGAGGAGGTTTTAATTGATTATAGTTTGTTAAACAAAAATGAAATAGAATTTATTCGAAATTGGAACAAGTAAATGAAAGTTTTTGAAATTTCAAGCACTCAAAATGATTTAATTAAGTTTTGTGTTAAGCTTCAAGATTCAAAATTTAGAAAAAAAGAAAAGCTTATATTGGTTGATGGCGCACAGACTATTGAAGGCTTTATTGATGCTGGAGTGTGTTTTAAGTATTTATTTCTTAAAAAAGATAATCCAATTCTAACAAGAGCCGTAGTTGAAAATTTAATTTATGTAAATGATGAAATTTTAAAAAAGATTTCTACAACGAAATCTCCGACCGATGTAATTGGAATTGTTAATGAGCCAACAGTTGAAAAAAATCTTTTTAAAAGTTTAAAAAGGATCGCTTTGATTGACGGCATAAAAGATGCCGGAAATTTAGGTACAATAATTCGCTCTGCTTGTGCGTTTTCAATTGAAGGTATAGTTTTATTTAATGATTGTGTTGATTTATATAATACAAAGACAATCAGGGCAACTACGCAAAATATTTTTAAATTGCCTATCCTGAGAACATCTGATATTGATTTTATAAAAGAATTAAAAAGCACTCATAAATTAATTTCTACTGTTATTGATTCAAAAAAGGAATTTCATGAGTTAAATATTGGTGAAAATTTTATAATTGCTTTTGGTTCGGAGGCTGATGGAATTTCAAAAGTGATTGCTGATTTATCTGATGAAAAAGTAACAATTAAAATGGATAATAACGTTGAATCTTTAAATCTTGGTGTATGTGCTTCTATAGTTTTTGCTTTTTTGAGCTATAAAAGAAAAATATAAATTCATCTTAAGGATTATATTTGTTAGCCTATTTATTTATTGCCTTGCTAGTTAAATTATGATATTATGGTTATACGTTAAAGATAAGGTAAAAGAGGTTTAAATGCGCATACTTCCATTGTTAAATTTAAATAGAAGTTTTGTAAATAGTAATAAAGGCGCATTTAACAAAGTAGAAGATAGTCAAAATAAATTGCAGGCGCATAAATATACTGGTGTTGCGAGTGTAGATTTAGCGTATGCAAGTATGTTTGATAATGAAATTGCAAGAGATTTAAAACTTATGGGTTTGATTTAATCAAACCTTTATTTGTTTTTATTGGTGAGGTATAAATGGAAAACAAAAATTTAGCAACTATTGGTATATTTGGCGGTTCTGGTTTTTATAAGTTCTTAGATAACATTGAAGAACTATATATTGATACGCCATACGGTAAAACTTCAGATGCACTTATGTTGGGAACAATTGCGGGTAAAAAAGTTGCTTTCATGCCAAGACATGGAAGAAATCATTCAATTGCTCCTCATAAAGTTAACTATAGAGCAAATGTTTGGGCAATGAAGTCAATAGGCTGCAAAAGAGTGATTTCTCCTTGTGCTGCAGGATCTTTGCAAGAACATGTGAAACCTGGCGATATTGTTTTTTGTGATCAGTATGTTGATAAAACAAATGGCAGACTTGATACATTTTTTGACCAAGAAGATATCCAGCATATTTCTGCTGCTGAACCATATTGTCCGCAACTTCGTGCAACTGCAATTGAATGTGCTAAAAACTTTGGTTATTCAATTCATGAAAAAGGAACTGTTGTTGTAATTAATGGGCCAAGATTTAACACAAAAGCGGAAAGTGCTTTTTTAACTCGTCAAGGATGGGAAGTTATAAATATGACTCAATATCCAGAAGCTCATTTGGTTAAAGAGTTAAATATGTGTCCTTTAAATATTTCTTTAATCACTGATTATGACGCTGGTCTTGTTGCCGATTGTGAACCTGTTTCTCATGAAGCTGTTATGGAGGTATTTGCAAATAATATTTCAAAACTTCAAAAATTATTATTCTCTATTGTAGAGAACATTGATGAAAATAAAACTTGTCAATGCGATAATGTTGCTCGTTGGTAGGAGAGCAATATGATATCAACTGCATTTGCAAGGGTTTTTGAATTAATATTCTTTTTGTTGATTTTGCAAGTATTATTGACTTGGGTGCCCAATATAAAATGGCATAAGCAACCTTTTTTAACTTTAAAATCTTTTTCTGAATTGTTTTTTGCTCCTTTCAGAAGAATTATTCCGCCTGTTGGAATGCTAGATTTGTCACCAATTGTTGCATTTATTTGTTTGCAAATTTTGGAAAGTGTAATCGTTGGCTTTTTAAGAGGAATGGGTTTATAAATAAAAAATGCACATAAAAAATGCTCCCTTATTAAAGAGGAGCATTTTTTATATATTCTGTTTTTAATTAATGTTTCTTGAATACTAAAACTGCATTGTGTCCGCCAAAACCAAATGAATTTGAAAGAACATAATTCATTTCTTTTTCTTTTGCCTTGTGTGGGGTATAATCTAAGTTTGCAACTTCAGGGTCTTGTTCATCAAGGTTAATTGTTGGCGGAACTACACCGTCTAACATTGCTTTAATAGATATAATTGCTTCTGCTGAACCCGCACCACCAAGCATGTGACCAGTCATAGATTTTGTTGATGAAACTGATAATTTTGGATTTTGAGTTTTATCTCCAAATAATTTAGCAATTGCATTTGATTCCGCAATATCTCCAACATGTGTTGAAGTTCCGTGTGCATTAATATAATCTATATCTTTTGTGTCAATTCCCGCTTCTTTTAAAGCTAATTCCATTGCAAGCATTGCGCCATTTCCGTTTGGATCTGGAGCAACCATATCATAAGCATCTGAAGACTGACCATATCCAACTAATTCGGCATATATTTTAGCGCCACGTTTAAGTGCATGTTCTCTTTCTTCTAAAATTAAAATTGCCGCGCCTTCTGACATAATGAAGCCATCTCTGTTTATATCATATGGTCTTGAAGCGCGAGTTGGTTCATCATTAGAACGAGACAGTGTTTTTGCTGAAGTAAATGCGCCAATACCTAAATCGCAAATACCAGCTTCTGCTCCGCCTGCAATCATTACATCCGCATCGCCATATTGAATAGCTCTGGCTGCATCGCCTACTGAATGAGCGCCAGTCGCACAGGCTGTAACGATTGTCTTTGAAATGCCTCTAATTCCATATTTAATTGAAATTTTACCTGCTGCCATGTTTGATATCATCATTGGAACCATAAAAGGTGAGCATTTATGGTATCCTCTAACAGTCATAACTTCATGGTTTTTTTGAATTGTATCTAAGCCACCCGCAGCAGAACCTGCAATAACGCCAAATCTTGTCATATCTTCTTTGCTTAAATCAAAGTTAGCATCTTGCATGGCTAAGTCTGCAGCAACAACTGAGCATAAAATAAATTTATCCATTCTTCTTGCATCTTTTGGGTCACAATATGGAGTTGTGTCAAATTCAGGCACTTCCCCACCAATATGTACAAGATGTTTTTCTGGGTCAATTACAGTCAGTTTTTTAATTCCGCTATTTCCTTTTTTTAAATTTTCCCAAAGAGTATCTACACCTACTCCATATGGCGATACGCAGCCCATGCCGGTTACTACTACTCGTCTTTTCATACTTTTCTCCTATTATTTATATATTCTTTTCCAGTTTTACAATTGCATTTCCTGCAGTCATGCCTGCTCCAAAAGCGCTTAGCATAACTGTTGCAGGTAATTTCATTTTGCCTTCGTCAACCGCTTCTCTAATTGCAACGGGTATTGAAGCAGCTGACATATTTCCATAGTGCTCAATATTGGAAATTACTTTTGATTCTTCTATTTCAAGTCTCTGTGCTAATGCATCAATCATTCTTTGATTTGATTGATGAGGTACAAAATAATCTATATCGGATATTGTTTTGTTTGTTTTTGTTAGCAATTCTTCTAATTTTGGAGGAATTTCTTGCATAACAAATTTGTAAACATCTTTTCCTTTCATTTGGATATAGGGTTTGATTTCTTGGTTTTCTTCATTGACTAAAGGACAGTGAGTGCCTTTGGTGGTTAAAGTAATGTAATCTGCGCAAGTGCCATCAGCAAGTAAATCGATAGCCAATATATCGTCTTCGTTTTCGTTTGCTCTTAATATGGCTGATCCTGCCCCATCGCCAAATAAAACACAAACAGATCTATCTTCCCAATCGGTAAATTTTGTTGTAGCATCTGTTGCAACAATTAAAATATTTTTGTACAAGCCTGATTTAATAAAAGCTTGAGCAGTATTAAGAGCATAAACAAACCCTGCACATGCTGCTTTAATATCAAAACAAGCTGCTTTTTTGGCTCCAATTTCTCCTTGAATTCTGCAAGCTACAGATGGATAAATTTCTTCTGGAGCAGATGAGGCAACAATAATCATATCAAATTCATCACCATTGTAGTTTGCCCTTTTGATTACATTTTTTGCAGCTCTTACGCCTAAATCTGCCGATGTTTCATTTGGTGACAAGACTCTTCTTTCTTTTATTCCTGTTCTTGTGCTAATCCATTCGTCAGATGTATCTAGAATTTTAGTTAAATTATCGTTTGTTATTTTGTTTTTTGCAACTTCATAATCAATTGCAACTATTTTTGTTCCTATATTCATTATTTTTCCTCTTGTAGACCATTAAAGCCAAGATTGTATGCTTTGATATTATTTTCTATTAGTTCAATTTTATTGGATAAAACTTTTTGATATGCGTTCTTTATTTTTTCTTCATTAAACCCGCCTAACAATTTGGATAAGGCACCAAGTGCAATTGAATTTGTCATTTTGATATTGCCTAGAGAATTGGCTTGTTGCGTAAATGGAAGGAAAATATATTTTATATCTTCTTTTAATTCTTCAACTTTTGCTAATGAAGAGTTAATAATAATTGTTCCTCCGCTCTTAACTCTAGATATAAATTTATTAAGCGAAGTTTGATTAAGTGCAATAATGTAATCAACTTTATTATTTTGTATTTCATTTATTTCATTGTCAGATACATTAATTTGGCAATTAACAGCTCCACCTCTCATTTCTGCGCCATAGCTTGAGCAAAGTGTCACATATAGGTCATTTAGCATGAAAATATTTGCCAAAATAGTTCCAATTGATAAAACCCCTTGTCCTCCTGAGCCTGAAATAATTATGCTTTTATTCATTTTCTATATCCTTAAAAATTCCAAGAGGGTATGTCTTTATTAATTCTTCCTCTATTTTTTTATGCGCCTCTTGTGGAGATAGTTTCCAGTTTGTTGGGCATGTAGAAAGAATTTCTACAAAGCTGAAACCATAGCCTTTTTGCTGATATTCAAATGCTTTTTTGATTTGGCGTTTTGCATTTAATATGTTTTTAACGTCATATAATGCTACTCTTGTACTAAAGCTTGTTCCATTGCAAAGAGCAATATGCTCAGCGGTTTTAATTGGAAAACCATGGTATTCCTCATTTCTTCCTGTTTGACTTGTTGTGGTAATTTGTCCCATGGTTGTCGTTGGACCTAATTGCCCACCTGTCATTCCGTAATTTGTATTATTTATGCAAATTGTGGTTATATTTTCGCCTCTTAGTGCGCTATGCATTGATTCGCATAAGCCAATTGATGCAAAGTCTCCATCTCCTTGATATGTAAAAACGAATTTATTTTTACCTTTTGCTTTGTGTGCTCTTTTGATTCCTGTTGCAACAGCACATGCTCTTCCGTGTGGAGATTCAATACAATCTACATCTAGAGAATTGTATAAAAATACAGAGCAACCGGATGATGCAACTGCAATAGTTTCTTCTTGTAAATTAAGCTCGTCAATTAATTGCGCAACAAGTTTAACTACAACCCCATGGTCGCATCCTGGGCAAAAAGTAAATGTTGAATTTTTCTTTATTGATTTTGGCGCATTAAATACTTGTTGCATATTGTCCTTGTAATATTTTGTTTATTTTTTCTATTATTTCTTCTTTTTTTATCCATTCGCCTGCAGGTTTGCCAATGAAGTGTAGTTTTGCGTTTGGAGAAATTGAATTTTGTACATCTTTATACATTTGGCCAAGATTCATTTCTGCATCGAAAATTATTTTTGTTTGTTGAGATAAGGTGCGTAATTTTTTTGCTGGGAAAGGATATAGGGTTTTTGGTCTGAAAACTCCAAATTTATGTCCATTAAGCCTGTAATAATCACATGCTGACTTGGCTATTCTTCCTAGTGAACCAAATGCTGTTATTATATAATCTGCGTCATCACACAAATATTCTTCCCAATCAACTTCGTTGTTTTCAATTTGAATATGTTTATTATGTAGATTTTTAATATGTTCATAAAGTTTTTCAGGATTTGGTTCAAGTGAATGAATTTTTCTTGAAGATCTGTTCTTAGCTCCTGATAAATTCCAAGAAGAATTGTCAATTTCAGGATATGGGTTTTCTTTAATAATAACAGGTTCTGCCATTTGTCCCAATAAGCCATCAAGCAATAAAATTGTAGGTATGCGATATTTTTGAGATAGATAAAACGCTTTTTGAGTCATGTCGGCGCATTCTTGAATATTGGCAGGGGAAAGAACAATTGTTTTATAGTCTCCATTACCGCCACCAATAGTTGCTTGGTTGTAATCTCCTTGAGAAGGATAGATATAGCCTTGTCCCGGGCCAGCTCTCATGACATTTACTAAAACTATTGGCAGTTCATCTGACGCAGCGTAAGATAAAGTTTCTTGCATGAGGGCAACTGCGCATGAGGAGCTTGAAACCATCACTTTTTCGCCTGTTGATGCAGCGCCTAAAGCCATATTTATTGCTCCAATTTCAGATTCAGCGCAAACATAGGCCAAGTTTCTTTTTTGCATTTCAGTGCTTAAATATTCGCCAATTTCTGTTTGAGGTGTAATAGGATAACCGAAATAACAACTACAGCCACAATCGAGTGCAGCACGCGCTATAGCAATATTTCCTTTTAACAATTCCTTTTTATTCATGACTTATAAACTTCTGTTATAGCTATATCAGGACACACAAGAGCACATTGTGCGCAACCCAGACATTCATTATTTTTATCTTCAAATTTGGCAACAAGTTCGCCAGTTTTTCCGCAGACTTCACTTTTTTTTATTAATTTTTTAGGACAAATGTCAATACATAAGTAGCAAGATTTGCATTTCTTGTCATCAATTTTTATGTATGACATATTCTACTCCCCATGACTAAAATATTCTTATTATATTATCGCATAAAAATATTAAAAGTGTCATTTTGAAATTTGTAATTTATAATGAATCAACATTTACTCTACCAAAATCAATTATTATGCCATTGATTGAATTTTTATCGTGGTTGTCGGTTGAATAAATTTGGAGTTTTGGATTTGGTTTGTTTGTAATTTCAGGAATTGTGTTTTTATCGAGATATTGCGTTACTATAAAAGCATCATTTGATGATTCATCACATACTTTTTCAAAATACATTTTAACAAATCTATCGCTATTTTTATTAACAAAAATTCCGGTTTGCGGTTCTACTGATGGCCCATTTATTTTTGCATGGTCAATTACATTTGGTAAAAATATTTTTAAACAAGTATCTTTAGCGTCTTCAATTGAAATTTTATATACAGCTCCATATGCACCTTGACCGATTTTTTTAATACTTGTTGGTTTATTTAGTGTTTCTGATATATTTTGAGCTAATTTTTCTTTATCTAATGAAGTTTGAAAGCTTGCTATGGCTTCATAAATTTTTTGTTTCGCTTTTGTTTTATCTTTAGCTCTATCTAGCCAATCGTTTGGAATTGAGCCAATTTCCCTATTTGTTAATGGATGAGCGCATAATATTTCATTTAGTTTATCAGGTTTTACAAAATTATTTTCAAAATATGTTGTTAAATCTTGTTCAAAAGTCAATGTTTCTTTATTAAAAGTTGTTGTTGCATTTTTAAAATGCCAATGAATAAATGCTAAAAGTTGACTACTATTATATTTTTTTATTTCTGGGGCTATTTCTTTTATTGTTTCGAAATCAATTTGACTGGCATATTCACAAAAAGGCACTAAAATATTAGAGGTTCCATAATAAGTAATTAAACAACTCAAATCTTCGGATAGTTTTTTGCAATCTTTGCAATTTGCTTTCATTATTTCTGCTATTTTTGCAATTGAATTTCTTTTTTCGTCATTTATGCTTGGTGTTCTTGTGTTTGCTATTACTGAAGCAGTAGCTATACTATAGGTTTTTCCGTCTTCTGTTTGTTTTATTGTCAGTGATTCAAAAACATTTTTTACTGGAGTAATGCTTGCACACCATTTTGCATCATTTGCACATGCACCATTTTTTATTAAATTAATCGCATAGCTATATTCGGATTCTTTTAAGCCACAAATATAAGTGGCATCTTGACTAGATACTCCCATTTGTAATAAATTTAAAAGCTTGTCTTGTATTTTTTTACTTGAAAGAGCGTATTTATAGGCGTAACCTGGATCTAGACCTGCATTTATCAGATTGATTGCTTTTTCAAAATCTTCATCATCAAGTGCTGAGTTAACAATTGCCGCATTTGCGTCTCCGCCGAGCAAAAATATTTGTCTTGCTTTTGAATAACGCTTTTCATCAAATTTCAGAAATTCTTTTATATCGTCATCTATAGCTACATTTAAATCGATTAATTCTTGTGCTCTTGTATAACCCTGTTCAAATAATACAATTTCTGTTGATAAAGAGGGTTCTATTCCTTGAGATGTTAATTCGTATGCTTCTTTAATTAATCTTTTATAATCATCTTGTTCGTATAAATATTCTATATCAACTTCGCTCATTCCTGCTTCTCTTAAGAAGCAAACCATGTCATAGATGCTTAACTGCTTGTTTTGTTTGATGTTGCTTTTAAAGCAAACTGTATCTCGCGCAATAGGATTGCTTAATTTTAAGCCGAAGTTTGGCTTAAACGAATTATTGTAGCGATTGATTATATTATTTTTTAGAATTCCAATTTTCATTGTTAAACAAAATCCCTCATTCGCGGTGCAATATCTACTCCTCCGTAATCTATTAACATTCCATTTATAACATTAGCTTCTTTATAATCCCCATACCAAAAGTCATATTCATCTGAATCCTCCCCTTTTTCAGGCACTGTATTTTTATCTAAAAATTGTGTTACCAAAAAAGCATTTTTGGAATATCTGTCGCACACTTTGCCAAAATACATTTTTACAAATTTTGAACTGTGTTTGTTTAAAAATAGACCAACTTGTGGTTCAAAAACTTTTCCATATCTATCTGGTAATTTACATTGATTTTCTTTAAATATTTTTAAACAAACATCTTTAGCATCTTTAATCGAGATTCTATGAACAATTCCCATTGAGCCTTCCATTGTTTGTGGATCTACAAATACAGGCTTGTTTAGCGTTTTTTGCAAAGAGTTTGATAGTGCTTCGCAATCTTGGTTTTTAATAAAGTCCTCAATTGCTTCGTAGATAGCTTTTTTTGCCTTCTGCTTATCTTCTACTTTATCAAGCCATTCGGATGGGACTTCACCTATTTCTCTGCAAGCTAATGGTTGTGCTGTTAAAAGTGTATTTAATTTTACAGCAGATACATAATTTTGTTCAAAGTGTTGAGTTAAGTTGTTTTCTAATCCCAGAGTCGCTTCATTAAATTCTTTTGTATTATTTAAATAATGCCAAGCAAAAAAGAGCAAAAATTGCTCAGTGTTATATTTGCTTAAATGTTTGTCTATTATTGAAGGATCTAGTTGTGCTTCTTTGATATAATTTGTAAACTCTTCAAAATCTATTGGATTTTCCATTAGAAAAACCTTGAAATAATCAAGTGTATTTTGCTGAGAATTTACCTTATCAGGCGAAATTTTTTCATAAATCGCAATTATAGCATTAACTTCTTTTTCGCTTAATTTATTTTCTGTTAAAAGATGAACAATTTTTTGAATAATATCTTTATTGATATTTCTTTTGTATAATCTGCGCAGAATATTTAAATTTTCTGGAGTTAGCCCTGAACAATTTGTCGCACATCCTATATTGATATTATTATTATTATTATT
>JAFYOU010000014.1 GCA_017560095.1 Candidatus Gastranaerophilales bacterium | reverse complement strand
TTTCGTAAATTCTTACGTCGCCTATCGATAGTTGCAACTAAAAATGCCATCGCTCAACGCAATGGCATTTTCTTAACGTTTTCACTCCGGCTTACGCCTTTTGCTCCTGTGGAATTTACTTTCGTAAATTCTTACGTCGCCATAGTCCAGTGTCGAGTTGTCTGTCAAAGCTCAACGCTTTGACATCACACTCTCACATCCTATTGCTCGTTTGCACAAAAAAGGCGCCACAAGGCGCCTAATTTTTGTGCTTCACTTCGTTTTTACATAGAAACCCTGTCTTTAATTTCTTCCATTTTGTGATCTGCTAAACGAGAATCACCTTTGACTCTTGAATAAGCTAAATAGCCATTCATCCTATCAATTTTGGTTAAGTTTTTAGATCCGCATTTAGGGCAAACATCCATATTTAATTCTTGGTGTCCGCAGTCATCACAGTATGATAAAGAAAGATTTACACCTTCATAGAACCCTTTTTTCATAGCACGTCTAATTAAAGTTTCAACGGCTTTTGTATTGTATGAAATAGGATATTTAACATATTGGATTTTACCACCATTCATCAAATCCCAGAATCTGCCTTCAATATCTTGTTTTTCAATTGGGCTGATTTGTTCGGATACGTGGCAGTGGAATGAGTTAGAAACATATGGTTTATCAGAAACATCTCCAATTATGCCGTATTTTTTTCTAAATTGTTTAACTTGAAGTCCGCATAAATTTTCTGCTGGGGTTCCATAAAGAGCGTATAAGTGACCATCTTCTTTTTTGAACTCATCAACTTTTTTATTGATATATCTCATGACTTCAAGGGCAAATTCGCCATCTTCAACTAATGATTTACCATTATGCAATTCTTGAAGTTCATTTAGAGCAGTAATGCCAAATGAAGCAGTTGCAGATTTCAATAATGGTTTAATTTTGTCGTTATGACTTAAATGACCACCATAGAAGCCGCCTTCGCAATATGCAAGAGGGTTAACCGAAGCTCTCATTTCTCCTAGATATTCATAAGTTCTGATGTGAATTTTTCTAATTAAATTCATATAGTAATCTAAAACTTCATAAAAATCTTTAGATTCTTGTTTTGCTTTAGCGTAAATCATTGGTAAGTGCAAGCTGATTGCGCCAATGTTGAAACGACCAACAAAAATTGGCTTATCGTTTTCATCTGCAGGTTCTGCTCCACCTTTTTCAAACCAAGGAGAAAGAAAAGCACGGCATCCCATTGGAGAAATTACTCTTTTGTATTTTTTATACATAGAAGCAACATAACCTTCTCCTGACATGCTTAACCAATCCGGATACATTGTTTTCTTTGAACATTCAACTCCTGCTTGGAATAAATCATAAGAGATTTTGCCTTCGCCATGGATTTCTTCATCATATAAGAATACAATTTTTGGGAATAATACTGGTTTTTTGCATTCCTTTTTGCCTTGACCGCCAGCACGAGTTTTTAAACATGCCATAGAGGCCATTTTTTCAAATTCATCTGTTCCGAGACCCGTTGTAACTGTGATAAATGGATAATCGCCACGAGATGAAGCAACAGTATTGAATTTATATTCCCAGCCTTGGAAGCCTTGTTCGTAATCAGATTGAACGTCTTTCATGGCTTCTTCTCTGGCTTTTTCAAACGAAAGACCCATACAGATATATCTATCGTATTGTCTATCGTATGTTTTTTGAGCGTATGGAGCTAGAATTTTATCAACTTCAGGAACGGTAAAACCGCCATATTGTTGACTTGCGGCAGCCATAACGATATCGCCAATAACATCAAATGCTACATCAAGGCTTTTTGGTTCATTGTACCAAATGTTGCCCATTTCAAATCCATCTTTTAAAACGGTTGCAACATCAAATAAGCAACAGTTCATTGTGTCTCTTCTTGCTGACATATCATGGATGTAGATATAGCCTTCTTTTATAGCTTGTTTATCTTCAACAGTTAAGAAGAATTTTTTATAAAGTTCTTTGTTTAATTCATTGAAAATTAATGAACGTTTTGTAGAGACTAAAGTTGAATCAGCATTAGCGTTTTCTTTATCACCAATGTACATGATTCTTTGAGATTCTTGATAAACTTTATCAAGCATGTGAACAAAATCGGTTTTATAATTTCTGTAGTTTCTGTAGCTTTCAGCTACTTCTGGACTTAGCGCTTGAAGAGCAGATTCAACAATATTGTGCATTTGAGCGATTGCAACTTCGTCTTTATTCATATCTGAAACAGACTTGTTAACAAAAGCGCAAATATCTTTAATTTCTTTTTCTGAAAATTCTACAAGCATTCTTGTTGCAGATTTTTTAATAGCTTCTACAACTTTTTCGATATTATATTTTTCTTTTGTTCCGTCTTTTTTAATTATCGTTACGTTGCTTAGGTTTCGTCTTGAAAAATTGATTATATTAACAAGGTTTTCGCTGCTAGCTTTGATTGCATCAGACACAACGCTGTGCGACTGAGCTTGCGATTGTGTGTTTATATCGTTTGAAATCTTCTGCATTAAATTCCTCCTAAGCCGCATTTCCCCAAAAAATGCATTCCCGTATTTGTTCTTAATCCTACATGAAAATTGTTTTGCCGATGACAAATATGCTTCAGCTTATCCATAAACTAATTTTCTTATTTTTATCATTTTACTATAAATTTTGAAGCATGGGTACAGTGTTTTTGGTGTATTTCTTTAATTATTTTTTAAAAGATAAAAATCACTCCGATATAGAGTGATTTTTACACTTATTTTTTATTTAATAAAAGATTTTCAAATCTTAACTTTACAAAATTATTTCACCAAAGGTAAAATTTCAGCCGTGATATCTGTACCACCAAAAAGGACTGCATCCTTTCTTAATACGAGCTCATAGCCCATGGCTTTAGCTTTTGTTGTAATAGCTGTATCTAATTGTGTATCTACTTGAGTTACTTTTTTAGAATATGTTTCTTTTATTGTTTTTTTCTTTTGTGTTAATTGCGCTTCATATTTTTTAATTAAAGCTTTTTTTCCTGCTTCAGTGGTTTGTTTTTGAATATCTGCACTTGCTGTGTCATACCACTTTAACATGTCTTTTGTTTCTTTTACTTGAGTTTCTTGCGCTGCTTTTAGTGTTTTAGAGGCATTTAGTAGTTTTGGAACATTTACATAAGCAACTTTTGCAGGTGTTATATTTGAAAATGCAATGTTGTTCATACCAAAACCTAGCCCAAAAGTAAATGAACATAATGCCAATGTTAATAAACTTTTTTTCATAGCTTTCTCCTTTTTAAATTTAATAATTTATATTTGAAACTATAGGTTGTTTGTAAATTGCTTTATTGATTGAGTAACTATCAACTATTGGACTTGGTGCTGCAATATACCATTTGTAGATTGCGCAATTCATTCTTTTAAAGAATTTTTCAAGCCAAAGCTTTTTAGTTTCTTTATTCACTGTATTCTTTTTCTCATATAAAAATTGTTCTTGCATCATATTATTAATTGATTGATGAAGATTTTCTATTCGCCAGATGACTTCATCTAAAAATTCATAAGGCATTAAGGCGTCTTCTGCTTTTAAAGTTTCGCCTGTGTTTGGGTCTATAGCAAGTTCTGCCCCTGGTGGTTTTAGAATAACTGATTCAGGAATTGCATTTTTTCGAGAACGATTTTCATTCATCCATCTTGCAAGAGCAAATAATTTTGTTTTTGTGATATCTAGAATTGGAGCAAAACCACCTGACATGTCACCATTGATTGTAGCGTAACCCATATAAGTTTCCGATTTATCAGACGTTGCAATGGGGAGGGTTGACCCATATTCATTTGCTATTCCCCATAAAATCATTGCCCTGCTTCTAGCTTGAATATTGTCTTGTGTAAAAGAATTAGTGTATCTATTACACCAATATTTTGAGGTATCTTTAAAAATTTCTTCAAAACCTTCTGAAAATGTGTGATGATAATTTTTAATTGGTGCTTCGATATAATTTATACCTAAATTATTTGCTAAAATTTTTCCATCAGATTTTGATTCAATAGAAGTAAGTTTTGATGGCATTGAAACGCCAAGAATATTTTTGGCTCCTAGTGCATCAGCTAGTAATACGGCACAAATAGTTGAGTCTAATCCGCCGGATAATCCTAAGACAGCTTGTTTGAAGTTGTTCTTTGAAAAATAATCTTTAATAGCAAGAATTGTAGATTCATAAGTTCTTTTTAAATCGTTTTCATAATTTAAGCTAAAGCTTTCAAGGTTTATAGGAGCTAGATATTCATTTTTTTCTATTTTTCCAATTGTTAATAAGTCTTCTTCAAAGGCTTTGGCTAGCGCAATGATTTCACCATTTTTGTTAATAATTCTGCTTATTCCGTCATAAACGTATTCATCAATTGCGCCAATTTGATTTAAATAGTATAGATTTTTATTTTGAGATTTCGCTATTTCAATTAGTTTTTTATTCCTAAAATATTCACTATTTGTTTTTGAAATTGCTAAATCAAGATAAATTAGATTGGTAGCTGTTGTTTCAATATTTTCATTTTCAATAATTTTAAAACTCTCGCCATTTAATTCAAAAGCATCAACTTTTTTTATTTCATTTTGATTGATTAAATAATTTCCGTCAATTGAGCTTATTAAAAGGTAGTTTTTAGTGTATTTTTGGATTTCGGCTATAGCGCAGTTAATTTGATCTTTTATAAAAGAAAATTTTTCTAACATATCAAAGTTGTGATAGCCATATATAAAGT
Source organism: Candidatus Gastranaerophilales bacterium (assembly GCA_017560095.1). Lineage (GTDB taxonomy): Bacteria > Cyanobacteriota > Vampirovibrionia > Gastranaerophilales > Gastranaerophilaceae > RUG14156. The sequence continues at coordinate 110,941 of JAFYOU010000014.1, read as the reverse complement.
GTTTAGGGAAAATTATAAGTTCAGCTTGTGTGTTTTTAACGACTTCGATAATTTTCTTTTTATTATAATTGATATCTGCTGGAATTGGGTTTAGTTGTGCTAATACTATATTCATACTAGATTCCTTTTCTATATCGTGATTTTAGCATAAAATAAGGTTATGAATTTAAAAAGCAAAAAATATTTTTTGAATTTGGCTGTTTTTATATTAATTTTTCTTTTTGTGTTGTTTGCAATATCGAATCTTGGGTTTTTAGTTAAAGCTTCAATTAATATTGGTTATATTATAATTTCGTGTCTATTAGCTTTGTTTTATTTATTTAAAAGCGGAGATTTTTATAAAAAAACTGGTATAATCTTATTTGTTTTCTTTTTATCGTTTCTTTTTGCAAATTTTTTTATAGATACATCTTTTGATGGTAGATGCTATCATTTTACTTTGGAAAACCTTTTTAAATTAGGATATAATCCGATTTATGATGATATAAAAACTTTTGCAAATGAGCATAATATATATTACAATTTATTGTTTGCAAATAGCTATCCTAACGCTCTTGAAGTATTAAGAGGTAACTTTTATCTTTTGTTTAACAATATGGAATCGAGCAAAATTGTTAATCTCCTTTTTGTTTTTGGTGGTTTTTTTTATTCCCAATATTTCTTTTTAAACAAATTGAATAAGATTAAAAGTTTTATTTTGTCTTCGTCAATTTTTCTTTGTGCTGTTGTGGTTTGTCAAATTACAACAAAAATGGCGGATTTTTTAATTTATTATTTATTTTTATTTCAATTGTTTTCAATTATTTTGATTGATAAAAAAATAGATGTTAAACAAAATCTTTTTGTTTTAATTTCATCAAGTGTTTTATCAGTTGCAGCAAAATACGTAGGTCTTTTTAATGTAGTTATTGTTCTTGTCCTTTGGTTTATATTAAAAAGAAAAAAAATAATTTTAAAAACAAGCTTGTTGATTGGAATTTTGAGTTTGGTTTTATGTTTTCAACCATATATAACAAATATTGTTAAATTTAAAAACCCACTATATCCTTCAATGGGTCATAATAAGCTTGATTTTATGACTAAGCAAAATCCAAAAGAATTTAAAAATAAACCTTATTTGTATAAATTTTTTAGAAGCATGTTTTCGTCAGCTTCTGATGCTCGAATGAATAATCCACAAACGCCAAGATTATTTTATAAAGTTCCATTTACGTCTCATTTTGATATGCCATATGGAGCGGAGGATGTTAGAATTAATGGTTTTGGCCATTTGTTTTCTGGGATATTTATAATAAGCGTTATTTTGTCAATAATTCAATTCAAAAGAAGAAAAGGTGTTTTTGCACTTTGTATAATAGCGTTAACCACTCTATTGAATCCAATTTGCTGGTGGGCTCGTTTTGTTCCACAGCTGCATTTGTTGCCCGTTTTGAATTGTTATTATTTTAGAAAAAATAATCAAATTTTTTATATATTATCATTGCTTTTAATTTTTAATGGTTTATGGGTAATGAAAGAAAATTTGGCAGTTAATGCATACAAAACTTATGTTATGAATAATTATTATAATAACCTATATCAAAAATCTCTTCAAAGACCACTTGAAGTCTATATGTCTAAAACTCCATTTAATGAGGATGACACAACAATTATATTTAGAATGAATGAATATGGGATTCAATATAAATTAGTTGATAAATTAGATAAAGATTTCAAAAAAATTAAAACAGAAGTTACAGTTGCAAGTCAATATTGGGTTAAATAACGTTAATTTTTTGACAAAAGATATTCTATAAAATAGCATAATGGTATGTTGATTATGGGAATAGACCCCGGGATTGGTATAACGGGTTATAGTTTTATAGAGTATCAAAATACATCAAAAGGTGATTATTTTAATTTAATCACTTCGGGTTCAATTCAAACGGATAAAAATGCTACACATCCAAAAAGACTTTTAGAGTTAAAGGTGGATATTGATTTTTTAATTAAAAAATACAAGCCGGATTGCGCTTCAATTGAACAGCTTTTTTTCTTTAAAAATCAAAAAACAATTATTCCTGTTGCACAAGCAAGAGGAGTTATTCTTTTGACTTTAGAGGAAAATAATGTAAGCTCATTCGAGTATACTCCACTTGTTGTTAAACAAACAATAACAGGCCACGGAAGGGCTGATAAAACTACTGTTAAAATGATGGTTAAAAATTACATAGAATTAGATAAAAATATAAAATTAGATGATACAATAGATTCTATAGCACTTGCATTGTGTCATGCGCAAAATTTAAGATTTAAGGAGGAGATAAAATGAATCAAATAATTGCAAAAAGAGCAGCTTTGTTTGCATTAATATTTGGTGCCGCAATTGGTTTAGCATCCCTTTTGCCTTTTTTTGTGGGTTTTTGTTTGTTTGTTTTATCCTTTTTTTCTTCAACAATAATTATGCTTTATATGAAAAAGAATGAAAAGCATCTTGCATATTTAACAAATGAACAAGGTGCAATTATGGGTGGAATTGTTGGTTTTTTTGCAACAATAGGTTTTTTTATAACTTTTAGCCCAATGGTTTGTATTTTAAAATTAATTTTTAAATCATATTATTCTTATATGATTCCCGATATGCTGAAAGATGCTATGTGGTTATTTTTTGTGCTTGTATTTATGGTTGGAATTATTTTTGCTTTAACAAATAGTGCAACAGGCATGGGGACCACTTGGATTTTAAATCAAATACAAAAAGAACCGGAAAATGTTGATGCTAGATTAGATATAAAAATTGAGGAATAAAATGGAAAAGACTATTGAATGGATTAAAACAGGTGAAACCACAGGCGTTTCAAGAATGGTTGATCAATTGGTTATCCCGTATGAGTATAAAAAAGTTGATATAAAAACAACTAATGAGATGTATGATGCAATTAAAACTATGATTGTTCGTGGTGCCCCTGCGATTGGTATTGCTGGTGCCCATGGAGTAGTTTTAGCTGCAATTGAATCAAAAGATAAATCTAATTTTATAGATGAAGTTAAAAGAATTTCTGATTATATAAATTCTTCTCGTCCGACTGCTGTTAATCTTGCTTGGGCAATAAAAGAACAAATTAAAGTATTGGAAGATAATAAAGAAAAATCAGTTGATGAAATAATAAGACTTTTAGTTGAAAATGCAATAAAACTTGAAAATGAAGATATTGAAATAAATAAAAAAATAGGTGATTTTGGTGCAACTATAATTCCAAAAGGAGCAACTATTCAAACTCATTGTAATGCAGGAGCATTAGCTACTGTTGGATATGGAACTGCGCTTGGTGTTGTTCGTTCCGCATTTAAAAACGATCCAACAATTAAAGTTTTTGCAGATGAAACTCGCCCCCGTGGTCAAGGTGCTCGCATTACAACATATGAATTAACAAGAGATGGAATAGATACAACATTAATTACGGATGGTATGGGCGCATATTTTATGAAAAAAGGAATGATTGATGTTGTGGTGGTTGGTGCTGATAGAATTGCACTAAATGGAGATAGTGCAAACAAAATTGGAACTTATATGGTTGCAATCGCTGCTAAATATCATAATATTCCATTTTATATAGCGGCTCCAAAATCAACAATCGATCCATCCATTAAATCAGGGGACGAAATTGTAATTGAATTAAGAAACAAAGAAGAAGTTACTATAGTAAATGATAAACCAATTTGTACAGACAAAGTAAATGTCATAAATCCCGGATTCGATGTCACTCCAGCTGAGTTAATAACTGGAATTATTACAGAATATGGTATTTTTAAACCAAGCGAAATACATAAACTGTTTGAATAATTGAAATACCGCTTTTACAAAATAAAAATACTGTGGTATAAATAAAATGTAGCAGATAATAGGAGATAAAACCATTAGTAGAGATAACAAAGCTCAAAATGAGTTATTAAATGAAAAAATTAGAGCCAGAGAAGTTAGATTAATTGATGATGAAGGTGTAAACCATGGTACAATCCCAACAGCCAAAGCCCTTCAAATGGCAAGAGAAAAAGATTTAGATTTGGTTGTTGTATCTGCAAATCAAGCTCCACCGGTAGCAAAAATTCTTGATTGGGGCAAATATAAATACGAAACAGAAAAAAGAGCAAAAGAAGCCAAGAAAAAACAACATACTGTTGATATTAAAGAAGTTAAAATGCGCTATAAAATTGATGTTCATGATTATGAAGTTAGATTGAAAGCAGCAAAAAAATTCTTAGTTTCAGGAAATAAAGTAAAAGTTGTTGTAATGCTTAGAGGAAGAGAAATGCAACATTCTCATCTTGCAATGGATTTAATTAATAAATTCCAAGGTGAATTTGAAGAAGGTTCGGTAATTATTGAAAAGAAACCTATGATTGAAGGAAGAAATGTCGTAATGATTCTTGCTCCAAGTTCAAAATAAAATCAAAAGAGGACTTAAACCCTATTTTTATGTATTAAAAAAGCCACTCAATCGAGTGGCTTTAATTTCTTTATAGAATCTTAGAAGATAACTGTTAACTCTTCGTTTGGATTTAAAGCAGCTGAATTTGAAACTGAAGGAACGATTGTGTATAATAATTCGTCGCCAATTTCATAAACGATGCCAAATGTTCCAGAAACGACAGTTTTAACGATTCCATAAACGCCTTTTCCAAGTGTTACGAATGAGTTACCAAAGCTTGCAACACCACGTCCTAGGTGACCTGTGAATGTTTCAACTAAAGTATCTGATAATCTGTCGCCGTATTCTTCTAGACCGTTACCTGTAATATTAACAATTTGTCCAATTCCGCGACCAGTTACACCAACTACTCTTGCAGCAGTAGTAAGTGGAAGGCCTAGAATTCTAGCAAAGATGTTTGGATTGTTTAATTTATCAGCAGTTGCGCTTGTCATTTCTTTTGGGAAATGTGCAACACAGTCACCATTTTTGATTTCTGTAAATTTAACAGTAACTGTTCCAGGGTGTTTGCCTAAGCCTGGTCTTTGAACGGTAACAACTTGTCCGAATACTTCAGAACCTGTTGGGAAAGTTTTGCCATCAACAGTAACTTCAGCTAATGTTTTAGCAACAAATCTGTCACCAATATTAGAATGTTTAGCATCAACTCGATCTAGCATTTTAACTTTGATTGCTACAGGAACGCCTGAAGATTTGAATGCATCGCCGATTAATTTGCCATTTGAAGCATATTTTAATCTTAATTCAGATACCAAAGTTGCAACTTGGTGTCTTGATAAGTATGGGTTAGCAAATAAAGCTTTTGGATCTGGCATATTATCAACTAAACCAGAAGCAATAACTTCTTTTGTACAACCATAAGCCCATGTAGGGATGTTTTCAACTTTTTGGCCATTAATTGCTGGAGCTGAGCCATCGTTTACATAGTCAACATCAATTAATTTAGCAATTGTAGCAAACACTTCTGCTTTTGTAATTGCTTGGTCTGGTTTGAATGATTTATCTGGGTAACCAATCATAACATCAGCTGCAGTAGCTTTGTTGATTTCGTCATTTGCCCAGTATGCATTAGTTACGTCTGTGTAATTTTTAACGGCATTAACTTGGCTCATGTTTAAGCCTTGAGATAACATAAATGCTAATTCAGCTCTTGAAATAGGCATTTTAATATCGAAATCTCTGTCACCTTTTCTTACGCTCATTGTGTTTAATAAGTCTTTAGAGAAAGCGTTTACATATAAATTTTCTTTATTGGTAAAACCTAATCTATTTTTTTGTTTTAGAACTTTTCCACCGATTCTGTAGATTGAATCTGCATCTTTGAATTCTGTGGCATCAGCATTCATTAAAGATGGGTGTGCGTATACTTGTACTTTTTCTCCTTTTTTACATGCACATGGTTCTTTAGCGATTACGCCAGCGCAAGTTAAAAACAAAGCTAAAGTTACAGATAAAGCTTGTGTAGTTTTTTTCATCACTTACTCCTTATTCTTAGTTTGTAAAACTTTGTAACACAATAGTATATGTTAATTATCTAATAATTGCTTTTTAGAGTCAAGAAAAATTATAATAAAGCTTTTATATCGTTATATATTAGCAAAGATGCTTCTTGAATAAACACTTTTGCGCCGTAGTCATTATGGGGACGTTTGGTTAAAATAGTTACTATGTATTTTTTGCCATTATCAGTGTATACTATTCCGCTATCACCAAGCATTGTTCCTATATCACCTGTTTTGTGTAACACCATAACGTCTTTTGGTAGTTTTTCTTTTATTAGATGAGTATTTTTAGTGTTTCCTAAATATTCTTTTAAGATATTTTTGTATTTTGGATTAATGTAATTAGGGTTATCTATGTTATATAAAATTTTTGAAATTTCCCTTGCGGTGATTTTGTTGTTGCCATCTAAATCAGGAAGCCATTCGCCCATTGATATTGCATTTAAGCCTAAATTTCGCATTTCCCGATTAAAACTATCAATTCCGCCTATTTCGTATAAAAGCATATTTGTTGCTGAATTATCTGAATTAGCTATCATTATATTTGCTAGATAATCTAGAGAGTATGTTACATCGCTTTTGGTATATTGCAAATCTCCTGAGCCAAGAGTTCTATATTCATCACGAAATACTCTTTTGTCGGTTAAGCTAATTGGGTTGATTGAATTTGATGTTTTATCTATAAGTCTAATTAGTTCAAAAGCTATTGGGACTTTAATTATGCTTGCAGACGGAAAGATTTTGTCTGAATTTATTTCAAGCCCAGAGCCTGTTGAATATTCCCAAACAAATATACTTGGTTCCAATTTTGAATAATTTTTGGCTAGTTCCAATAGTTTATTTTTTGTGTTTGTCATTTCAGAAATAATTTGAATATCTGAAATCGTTTTTGTTTTTGTTGCTCGTGGAGTTAAAAGATATTCTCCTAAAAAATACGAATTATGCAAATAATTGTTTGTAGGAAATGCAAATTCTTTTGTCTTTAAGTTGATTTTGTAATTTAAAATTCTATTTAAATAAAGTGGCTCAAAATAATTTTTAAAATTATATGTGCATATAAAGTAACCATATGTGCTTAGTAGCATTAAAGCAAAAAAAGTTGTAATAAATTTTTTAAATATATTTTTGTTTTTCTTTTTTGAAGGAACCCTTTTTCTTTTTGGGTTTGCTTCTTGTGCAAAATCATAATATGAATGATTGTATTCATATATTCCTTGATAGTTTTTATATGTTTGCTTTTTTAAAGGATTAGACAATACAAAATACCGATAATCTGACCACCATACCAGTTTAATAAATACCGTAAAATAAAACATAATATATTTAGATGAAAAATGATTATTATTATCCTTTTTGGGTATTAAAAATATGGTATACTTAATTTAAAGAATTAGTTATTTTTGAAGGAGTTTTCATGAATGTAGTTATTTATAGCGAAACAGGTTCTTCTGATTTTGCAAATTTAATTAAGCTTGATGATGAAACAGAATTAAGAGAGTTTGATTTATCTGAGCTAGAAAATTATAAACAGTATAATCCTAGCGTTTTAGTTCTCGATATGGAGCTTAATAAAGTTCGTGAATTTTGCGCAGTAAGAAAGCTTGAATTTCCTGTTTTGGTTCCAGTGAATGAAATTCCTGACGGCTTAACAATTAGAGCATTAAGTTATGATTTTATTAAAAAACCAATTAATGAAACAGAATTAAATGTTCGCTTGAATGCTCTTTTGAAAACTTATTCTACTAAAAGAGAGCTACTTAAAACAGCTATGTGTGATGAATTGACAGGTTTGTATAATAGAAAATATTTACATCTTCGTTTGGATTCTGAAATTTCTCGTGCAAAACGTTATGGAACAAATCTTTCTTGTTTATTGCTAGATATAGATTATTTTAAAATTGTTAATGACATGTATGGGTATGATTGGGGCGATATTTTGCTTCGAAAAATTGCTCAGATGTTATCTGCATTAGTTCGTAAAGAAGATGTTTTGACAAGATATGGTGATGAAGAGTTTATTATAATTTTACCGGAAACAACCGAACAACAGGCAATGATTTTCGCGGAGCGTTTCAGAAGAGATGTTGAAAAAATGGAATTTATTCCTGCTAACGAAGAAGAAAGACATCCTATTACAATTTCTGGTGGTATTTCATCTTTCCCTTGCATGGAAGCGGTTGAAGAAAATTCAAATACTCTAATTCGCTATGCAGAACATGCGTTGTATAATGCAAAACAATCAGGTAAGAATAAAATTGTAGAATTTTCAAAAATGAATCTTGGTTGTTAAACTGAAATGCAAAAACCTATTTTTGGTAAAACAAAGTATAAATAACAAAAAAGGATTAAAGCAGAGTTTGTATTATGATTTGACTCTGCTTTTTTTAATAAAAAATCTGATATTTTAATATTTATTTACACATTAGCATTTTTTATTGCTTGTATTTTTTTATAATTATAAGAAGAAAAATGGTGTTGTAGATGGATATAAGCTTATTAAAATTAAATTCTATTTCAATGTGTGGCAAAACAAATAAAAATAATTTAACAAAGGTATCTTTTAAATCAAGGAACGATATAATTCAATTTTCCGATAGGGCAATAAAACGCAATCAAATTGTTGCCGAATTGCAAGAAGCTGGTTATGACATAAAAACGGCAAATGAACTTGTTTCAAAATATATAAACACAGATAAATATAAAGAATTAACTCAAGGATTTGCGGATGATGAATCAATAGCACATTGGGTAGGTATTGACAGACATTTAAATCCGGCTGAAGCTATTTTATATTTAGAATTTGATATGGATGATTATTATATGCAACATAGTGACGTTTTGCCGGAATTTTATGAAAAAAGTTCGGTTGATGCTAGTTCTCATCAAATCGGCGAAGCTGAGTTTTTACCAATCGAGCTTGCAAAGTACAATTTAAAAGGTTTTGATTTAGTATTAAGCGGTTTAATTTTAAAGGGTAAGTTGAGCAAAGATGTTGCAATGGAAGTCAATGAGTATTATAAGCTTCTGCAATCTGATATGTATTTGCAAAATAATAATGTGCAACAAGCTGAATATAGCGCATTGCAAATAGCAAATAGTTTAGAAATAATCAAAGAATGGGTATCGGATGAAAGAGGCGATAATGGTGAATTAAAATCAGGATTAATTCGTCCATTTAGCAAACAAGAAGCAGCAATCCTTGCTACAAATAGCTATATGCCTCAAGATATCAGTGCTCTTAATAATTATATTAAATACAACAAACATAGAGGTTATAGTTTGTTTGATATGGCAAGTTATGATTTGTGGCAAAAAGATTTTGATACATTGGCGAGACGAGAAGAATCAACAAAACCTTCAAATATTATGGTATTAAATACAAAAATGCATTATGAGACTATACCAGAATTAATTAGTGCTTTAAATCATGAAACTAACGGAGCTTTTGCTGATTTTTATGATGATGTTGCATTATTAGATACTAATAAATTCATAAAAGTTTTGTCAGCAAAACAACTAAGATTTGATGCATCTATGTCATTTAGACATGATAGAAGCTTAAGGCAAACAAATATTCAAGCTTTAAATTCAATGTCGGACGAGTTAATTACCAAGATAACAACAAATAAACATGGTAAAAGATGCCGTATTGCAACTTTAGACATGTTGCTGATGGCAAAAGAGTTGAAACAAAGAATTGAAGATCTTGAAAATTACAGACTGAAACAACCGGAATTATTTAATAGAATGGATAGAGAAGCCATTTTGAATTATTTAACTAATTCTGATTTTTATTCTGATGTTCAAAAAGGTGTTGATGATTTTTTGAAAATATTATCCGGAAAAGATCCAGATGATTCAAAAATAGCAACAAAAGTCATCCCTATTGAAGGTTTTAAATAGAAAAAGCCACCTTTTGGGTGGCTTTTTAAAAATATGTTTATTATTACATAATTTGATATTTAATCATATTAGTAATACTGTTTGCAAAAAATACAACATATACTAGAGCGATTGCGAGAGTTAAGTATTTTTGAAAATCGCCAAAAACAATTAAATTGTTTTTCTTTTTCATTTCTGCGTAATCAACAAATTCTTTATGGTATGGTTGCTCTGGTAATTTTGTTTCAAGATATTCTAAAACTTTTGCATATTTAACTTTGATGAGTGTTTGATATGAGTCTATGTTCATCCACCACATCATTGTCATTGCAAAGCCAATTACTGATAAAATGATAATTGGAGTGTATTGTGGTGTTAAAACATTTAATATATATATTGCAATAAGCATGATTATATTTATTACTAAATAAAATCTGTTTGTAGCAAATTGTCTTTCAATAAATTTTTCTTTTGCGTCAGAATAAATTCTATATTGCTCTAAAATTAGATATTTTTCATCTTTTGATTCCATTTTAGATAAACTCCTTTCGTACATTACGAGTTTAGCATATCTTTTATTGAGATGTTTAATATAAAAGTATGATTTTAAGGCAAAAAAAATGGGGTACAGACCCCAATTCGCATACTAGCCGAAGCATTAACAACAAGATTATAATAACTTTAATATATAAAAAAAGAAAGCTATTATTAAGAAATGTAATACATTTATAGTAGTTTAAATTTTAAGTTAATAATTACGTTATTTTGAAATTATGCGATGATATATTTTTTTTCCTTTTTTGATCTTTATGCCATCTTTTAAAGCAATGCGTGTGAATTTATAATTTAGATCGTTAATTTTTTCTTCTTCAATTGATATTCCGCCTTGTTGAATTAATTTTTTTGCTTCACCGCGACTTTGGCATAAATTTGTTTTAATTAAAACATCAATCAAAGAAATTTCATCATCAGCAAATTCTAATTCGGTTGTTGGCATATTTGAATCATCACCACCGCCTGAGAATAATGCTCTTGCAGATTCTTGTGCAATACGCGCTTCGTCTTCACCATGAACTAATGAAGTTAATTCATAAGCTAAAATTTCTTTTGCTTTATTTAATTCAGCTCCTTGCCATGATTCCATTTTTTTAATTTCATCTAATGGTAAGAAAGTGAGCATTTTAATGCATTTTAATACATCATCATCTTCAACATTTCTCCAATATTGGTAAAAATCATAAACTGAAGTTTTATTTTTATCTAACCAAACAGCGCCTGATGCAGTTTTACCCATTTTTTTACCTTGAGAATTCATCAACAAAGTAATTGTCATTGAATGAGCATCTTTGCCGGTTTTCCTTCTAATTAAATCTGAACCAGCTAACATATTTGACCATTGATCATCTCCGCCAAACTGAAGATTGCAATTATAATTTTCATTTAAATAATAAAAATCATAAGCTTGCATAATCATATAGTTGAATTCAAGGAAACTTAAACCTTTTTCCATTCTTTGTTTGTAGCATTCAGCGCGAAGCATATTATTAACAGAAAAACAAGCTCCAACATCTCTTAATAGTTCAATGTAGTTTAGTTTTAGAAGCCAATCAGCGTTATTTACCATAATTGCTTTATCTTCGCCAAATTCAATAAATCTTTCCATTTGTTTTTTAAAACATTCGCAATTATGATTAATTATTTCTGATGTCATCATAGAGCGCATATCAGAGCGTCCTGATGGGTCTCCAATGTGACCTGTTCCGCCACCAATTAAAACAATTGGCTTATTTCCCGCCATTTGCAGGCGTTTCATTAAACATAAAGCCATGAAATGACCAACATGTAATGAATCTGCCGTTGGGTCAAAACCTATGTAAAAACGAGCATTTCCCGAATTTATTAAATCTTTAACTTCTTGCTCATTTGTAATTTGAGCAATTAATTGACGTTCTTGAAGTTCTTCAAATATTCCCATTTAAAATTCCTTTATTTACCTATTTTTATCTTAATAAAACAAGGAATTTTGCGCAAGTCTGGTAAAATTAACCTTGATGTGCTCCTAAAAATCCATCAACTACCTTGCTTTGCTTTTTATTTTGAGGAAGATATTCTTCTTCGTTAATTTTTTCAAAATTTCCTTCAGTTATTGCTTTTTCGATATCGGCTTCAATTAATTCTCTTGATTCTTCCCAAGCATATTCTAGGGCTAAAGAAAGCATATTAGTTATGCTTCTAGGAGAGTAGTTAATTAATTTTTTAGATAAATTTGTTAATGCCTTATCATTATTTGCTAAGTTTTGGCTCATTTTGTATTTATTTAAAACTTTTGCTAAAAGTTTTTTAATTTCTGATTCATTAGGTAAACCAATGTATGCGCTAAATTTAACCCTATCTTTAATAGCGGGGTCAAGCGAATTGTACATATTTGTTGCGCCAATTATTAAAATATTTTTATCTTGTGCACCTAAAATTAGCGGTAAAAGGGTATTGACAACTTTATTGTCTTCTTCTGATTTAGACTCTGAACCATCTCTTTTGGACATTAAAGAGTCCATTTCATCCATAAATAATAATATAGGCTTTTGTGATCTTTTTGCAATTTCTTCTAATTCATTGAATGCTTTTGCAATATTGACAACTGTTCCATTTACATAAGTTGAACCAACTTGAGATAAATCAAGTTTATACATATCACAGCCTGATTCAGCTGCAATTGCTTCAGCAAGCATTGTTTTACCACATCCCGGAGGACCATAAAACACGCTAAAACCAGGAATTTTATTCCATAATCTATTTCTCTTTGTTTTGCTTTTTCTGGGTCTTCAAGTGGGAAAATTATAAAATTTTTAATTTTCTTTTTGTATTTATCAAGTCCAACAACATCATCTAAAGATTTAGGAGATGAAGAAGATGGCTCGAATTTTGTTAAAAAAGTTCGATTTCCACCTTCCTCAATACCAACACCAACACCACTTAATCCAATAGGGGTTGATAAATTTGTTTTTGAAACTAAATCTTTGTTTAATTCTTGATAAAGAATTTCTCTCCAAGAATAACAAGGTTTGTTTAAATCATCAGGAGATTCGTTTTTGTATATCTCTGCATTTTCTACTTGCTCGCTATCAAGAGTATCAATTGTTTTCTTTAAAAAATTTAAATCGGGAAAAATTCTTTCTACTAAATGACAAAGAGTTCTTTTTGTTGTCAAAAAATAGCTTAGAAGAATATTTATTTGTTCTTCGTTTCTGTCCACTCCGCCACTATTAGGATTTTCAAGTTGAACAATCATTGATTCAACGCTATTGCAAGTTGAATTCATTTCTCCGATAAGCTTGATTGTTGGAGTTTGCTCACTATTGTTTAATCGGTTATTTAATCTTTGACTTAGTTTTTTATTGTAACCAAAGTTTATGCTGTAAACTGGTGATATTCTCATGTTTTTCCTTAGATTTGATTATATAAAATTTCTAAAGAAAAATTTTTGCGTTTCTTAATACAATCTTAATAACTTCATACAACTAAATATGTTATTATTAATACATTAAAGTAGAAATGAGGAGAAAAAGTATGAGAATTCCTATTATTAATTCAAAAAGACAATATGAAACAATTGCCCAAAAAGCCGAAGCTGCGGTTTTGGAAGTTATGAGAAGTGGCTCATATATTTTAGGCAATAATAATAAAGAATTTGAAGCTGAAATGTGTGAATATTTAGATTGCAAACACACAGTTGCGCTAAATTCAGGAACTGATGCTCTTCATTTAGCGCTGAGAGCGTTAGATATAGGTGAGGGTGACGAAGTAATTTCAACAGCATTTACTTTTGTTGCAACATCTGAATCAATTGGAATAGTTGGAGCTAAACCTGTTTTTGTTGATATTGATGCTGATACATTTAATATTGACCCATTAAAAATCGAAGCAGCAATAACGCCAAAAACAAAAGCAATTATTCCAGTTCATTTATATGGCCAACCTTGTGATATGGACCCAATTATTGATATAGCTAAACGTCATAATTTATTTGTAATTGAAGACGCTTGTCAAGCAATTGGCGCTGAATATAAAGGAAGAAAAGTAGGAACCATTGGTGATGTTGGTTGCTTTAGCTTCTATCCAACTAAAAACTTAGGAACTATGGGTGATGGTGGTTTATTATCAACAAATTCCCAATATATTAAAGATAGAGTAATTGCTTTAAGAAACCATGGCGGAGCTATTAGATATCATCATGATGAAATTGGTGTTAATTCTCGACTTGATGAGATTCAAGCAGCAATTTTAAGAGTAAAACTTCCATATATTGATAAATGGAATGGTGCAAGAAGAGAGCATGCAAAGCTATATAATGAATTATTTAAAAACTGCTCTTTGATTGAAACTCCAAAAGAATTAGATGCAACATATTGTGTATATCATCAATATACAGTTAAAATTCCAAATAGAGATGGTGTTCATAAAATGCTTGCAGATGCTGGTATTGGCGCTATGATTTATTATCCTATTCCATTACATCTTCAAAAAGTTCATGAAAAATATAACTTTAAAGAAGGTATGCTCCCAATAACAGAAGAAAATACAAAACTTGTTCTTTCTCTTCCGATGTTTGCTGAAATTACTGAAGAAGAGCAAAGAGAAGTTGCAAGAGTATTAATTGAAGCAGTTGAAAAATCAGTTGTTACTGCATAGGATAAACAAATTTAATAAAAAGCTCCCTTTGAAGGGAGCTTTTTTAATTATCTTTTTTCTTAATTAATTTTGAAACAGTGTTTAATATTAAAAGAACTGCAATTAAACTTAGTGCTGTTATTATAAATTTACTTTTTGTTGTAACAACAAAAATTGATAATAAAGCGCAAACCATCGAAAAACTTGCTAATAGTAATACTAGTTTATCTTGAGAATAGCCTGCATGAAGCAATTTATGATGAATGTGTTCGCTATCAGCTACAAATGGACTTGTTCCTTTGAGCATTCTTCTGCTTGAAGAAAAAGCAACATCCATTAAAGGAACTGCAAGAATTAAAATTGGAAGATACATAGAAATTCCTGTTGATGGTTTTACTATTCCCGTTATAGATAGTGTTGCAAGCAAAAATCCAGCATATAATGCGCCAGAATCACCCATAAATATTTTAGCTGGGTTATAGTTAAATGTTAAAAATGAACACATTGCACCCATTAAAATAAAAGCAATTAACGCCGTGATTGGAACAGCGGGAGCTAAGGCTAATGAAACAAGACCAATAGCAAGGGCCGATATGCTTACGATTGAACCTGCTAGACCATCAACACCATCTATGAAATTAATTGCATTTGTTATTCCTACAATCCACAATAAAGTTATAGGATAGCTCATCCAACCAAGTGTAATATCAGCTCCGAATGGGTTATAGAATGTTTCGATTCTAACACCTAAAAGGATAACTATTGTTGCTATTGCAATTTGTATGAATAATTTAAATTTAGCATTCAATCCATAAACATCATCAATTAATCCCATTAAAAACATTAAGGAACCACCGACAATAATTGCACTTAGCCCTTGTCCCTTTGGGTAATAGCTTAGGAAAACCAAGAAAACGAAAGTTAGCATAACAGAAAGCCAAATTGCAACTCCTCCAAGACGAGAAATTGCTCCGTGGTGAATCTTTCTTTCGTTTGGAATATCAACCAAGTTTTTCTTTTTTGAATAATATATTACCAAAGGAACAATAAAAATTCCAAGTAAATAAGCAATTATTGTCCCTAAAACGTGTGCTTGAGATAATTTAATCATTTATTGCATATCTCCATATAAAGGAAATTCTTTACATAATTCTAAGCTTTTCGCTTTTAGATTTTCAATAGTATCATGCTCTAAAATTGCATCAGCAATAATTTTAGCTATTTTTTTCATTTCAGGAATTTTCATTCCGCGAGTTGTTGTTGCTGCGGTGCCAATTCTTACTCCTGAGGTAACAAATGGAGATTGTGGGTCGTTCGGAACGGTGTTTTTATTTGCAGTTATTCCAACTTCTTCAAGCAAATTGGCAATATCTTTACCAGTTTTCCCTAATCTTCTTAAATCAATTGTCATAACATGATTTTCGGATTTTCCGCCAACGATATCGATTCCATTTGCAATAAGTTCAGCTGCTAGGCATTTTGAATTTTCAACAACTTGAGCTGCATATTCTTTAAAAGCCGGTTGTTGAGCTTCTAATAAAGCAACTGCTTTTCCTGCAATGATATGTTCTAATGGGCCACCTTGAAGTCCAGGAAATACTGCTTTATCGATTCCTAGAGCGTGCTCTTCTTTGCACATAATAATTCCACCACGAGGGCCACGAAGAGTTTTATGAGTTGTAGTTGTAACAAAATCAGCATAAGGAACAGGAGATGGATGAACGCCAGCTGCAACCAATGCTGCAATATGGGCGATATCAACCATTAAATATGCGCCAATTTCTTTTGCAATGCGCGAAAATCTTTCAAAATCAATTATTCTTGAATAATTGCTTGCACCTGCGATAATCATTTTTGGCTTGTGTTCACGCGCTTTTTTCTCAACATCTTCGTAATCTATAACGCCATTTTTATCGACACCATATGAAACAATGTTGTAGTTCAATCCTGAAAAGTTGACAGGAGAGCCGTGAGATAAATGTCCGCCGTTTGATAAATCCATACCCATTACAGTATCGCCTATGTTTAGTGCATACATAAACACTGCCATATTGGCTTGAGCTCCGCTATGTGGTTGAACATTAGCGTGATCACAGCCAAAAAGTTCGCAACATCTTTTTTGAGCTAATTCTTCAATTTTATCAACGTTTTCGCAACCATTGTAAAATCTTTTGTATGGTTTTCCTTCAGCATATTTGTTTGTTAAAACGCTTCCGCAAGCAGCCATAACAGCTTGAGATGTGAAATTTTCAGAAGCAATCAATTCAATTGTGTTTCTTTGTCTTTCCAGCTCAAGAGCAATATATTTTGCCACTTCTGGGTCAGTATTTTTTATAACGTCAAGTTCCATTTTATCCTCCGATTAATTATTGTTGTTTTAATTTTACATTAAAAACATGTTTTAGGCGTAATTGTTTTATTTTGTTAACTCAAAGATGAAAATTAAAACAAAAGCAAATAATATATAAAAAAAAGGGGCTTTGTGCCCCAAACTGTCTGGAATTAAGAATAGCTGGAAGTATGAAAAAGATTATTTATATATAAATATATACATATGCATAAAACAATTAGACATGTGGGTAGTATTTCCCAAAAACTATAAAAATAATAAGTGTATAATTGACAGTTATTAATAAAAAAATAAATAAAACAGTCAAAAGCTACAAATAGCTTGAAAAAAAATATTTAAAAATAGGGGTTGACAAATATAATTTTTAGATGCATAATAAAAACATAAGGATTAAGTGTTACGCAGACACTAAAAACTAAAAAAAACAAAGAGGTGAGAAAACCAAAATGTTAAAAGTAAGTTCAATAAAAAATGTACAAAATACAATTAATAATAAAAAAGTAAGCTTTAAAGCTGGTGTTCAATCTAACTATGGAGCTGACGTAATAAATAATACAAGTTCAAAGAATGAGACAAGTTTTTTAACAGATTTTCTAGGAACTATTAAACAATCTCCATTGTTCTATGAAACATTTATGAAACGTCAATTAAGCATAGAAAATGGATTGAATGTAGAAAATAAAATTAACACAATCGTGTAAAAGCATTATCAACACCTAACAACACAATCTCGAAGCATAAACAACAAACAACAGCCTTATCGAATTCGGTAAGGCTTTTTAATTTAAATTTTATTTTATTGTAAATAGTGCACTTAAAAACCTTGGTTAACATTCCTTTATATTTAATTGTAGGGAAAGAATGTTTAATGTAATCTTATCTAAAGTATTAGAAAGTTTAAGGTATTTTATTTTATGTATGACAATGAATACTTTGTGGTCGATATGGCCTCATGCACATCTACCGGTGAAATTATAAATAGCATTTCTTTGGCATTAGAAACATTAAATCATACAGGAAAAAAAATTGTTTTAAAATTAAATGAAAGCTATTTAAATCAATCTCAAATGTTGAGTATTCAATCTTTAATTACAAGTTACGGGTGTATATTGGATACTGTTGAAACAATCAATGATGATACTGCAAGAATTGCTGAAAACATGAATATTTATGTTCAAAAGCCTATTGAAAAAAGGATTGAAGAAAAATACCCTGCTCAAAAAAACGAAGAATTTCAACCTTTTTCATTAAAATTGAATAAAGAGCCAGATATTATTTCATTAAAAGAAGTTAATGGCCTTCATTTTGAGGCTGATTTGGATGCTATACAAAAGCAACAAAATGAAATTAACATAAATAATGATTTAAGAGAAGCTGGAATTAATCCAAGAAGTGACTTTAAGACAATTGAAGCTCAAATTTCAAGCCAATATCAAACTGAAGAAATTCTTCCTAAAGTTGAAGAATGCTCAAATATTTCTACTGTTGCCGAAAGCATTAGTTATTCAACAGCTACTTTTGAAGAAAACAAAGAATTTGAAAATGTAGAAAAAAATTCAATTGGTGTATATAAAAAAGCTTATGACGAAAATCAAATACAGGATAATCAGTGGGAAGAAGTTGATTTTTATGAAACTCCAACAAGTGATCCTGTTGTATCTGATACAAAAAATACAACATACATCAACCAAACACTTCGTTCAGGTCAGATATTAGAAGCTGATGGTAACGTTGTTATTATTGGAGATTGCCATCCAGGAAGCGAGGTTCGTGCTCTTGGAGATATTACAGTTTGGGGTGTTTTGTCAGGTATTGCCCATGCGGGTTGCAAAGGAAATATTAATGCAAAAGTTAGAGCGTTAAAGATGAATGCAGTTCAATTAAGAATTGGGAATTGTTATTCAAGACGTCCTGATGGCACTAATATTCCATATATCATCAGATCATCAATTTTTACTCCAGAGGAGGCACGTGTAATTGATGGTGAAATTATGTTGTTTAAGATTAATCAAAACTAAAGGAGCAAAATAAATGGCAGGTTCTGTTATTGTTATTACATCTGGAAAGGGTGGAGTAGGTAAAACTACAACATCTGCTAATATTGGCACAGCTCTGGCACATTTGGGCTATAAAGTTGTTCTGATTGATACAGATATTGGTTTAAGAAATTTAGATTTGTTATTGGGTTTGGAAAATAGAATTGTTTATACAATTGTTGACGTTGTTGAAGAGCGTTGTAAATTAAAGCAAGCTCTCGTAAAAGACAAGAAAAATCCTAATCTTTGTTTGTTGGCTGCAGCACAAACTCGTGATAAATCAGCTGTTGATGCGGATCAATTAAAAGATATATGCGAAAAATTGAAAGAAGATTTTGATTATGTTTTAGTTGATTGCCCTGCAGGTATTGAACAAGGCTTCCAAAATGCTGTAGCTGGTGCAAATGAAGCAATTGTTGTAACAACTCCTGAAATGAGTGCAATTCGTGACGCTGATAGAATCATTGGGTTGTTGGAATCAAAAGAAGGTGTTGAGAAATACCGCCTATTGGTTAACAGGGTTCGTCCAAAATTAATCAAATCAAATGATATGATGGGCGTTGACGATGTTGTTGAAATTTTATCTTGTGATTTAATTGGCGTAATTCCAGAAGATACAAATATTATTACATCTACAAATAAAGGCGAACCTGTTGTAAATGATGAAAAATCTTTGGCTGGTATGGCATATATTAATGTTGCAAAAAGAATAACAGGCGAAGATGTACCATTGTTGGACATTGATGAACCAACTACAATTATAGATAAAATTAAGAAATTCTTTGCTAAGAAAGCGTAGGGCTAGGAAATGAAAGATATATTTTCGGATTTATATGATAGAGTTTTGAGTTTCTTTACAACACAAAGCTCAGACGATACAAAAGTAATGGCAAAAAGTCGCTTAAGAACTGTTTTAATGCAGGATAGAGTTGGTTTTTCTGAGCGTGCTATGCAAATGCTTAAAGATGATTTAATTGAATCAATTTCAAAATATTTGGAAATTGACGAAGAGTCTTTTGATTTAAGTATTGACGCAAAGGAAAATGCAACAATTTTAAATTTAAGCATTCCTGTTTTGAGAACAAAAACAGATGAAGAGATTGATGAAGCACTTAATGCGCAAGAAAAGCAAAAAATAGAAAAAACTCAAGAAATAGTTGATGAGCTACAAGAGCTTGTTAAAGAAAAAGCGCAAGAGTTAGCAGAACAGCTTACAGAAGAATCTGAAGGCGAAGTGGCTCAAGAAGAAAAAGAACAAAATAAAAATTTGGAAGAACAGCCGAAAGAAGAAAATAAAACAACCAAAAAAGGTAAATAATCAATAATTTGGCATGGCTTGAAATTTAATTTTGTTTTAAATATGATTAAAATTAGCTCATCACAATAACGTAAGGAGAAGATAATGCAAGTTATATTAAAAAAAGATGTACAAAATATAGGTGAAGTTGGCGATTTAGTTAACGTTAAAGATGGTTACGCTAGAAACTTCTTAATTCCTAATGCCTTGGCTGAGGTAGCTACACCTGGTGCTTTAGCTCAAAGAGAAAGAAATATTGCAAGAATTAAAGCAAAAGCTGAAAAATTACACCAAGAAGCGTTGGCTGCAAAAGAAGAGATTGAAAAAATTGAAACAATTACTTTAAGTGCAAAAGCTGGTGAATCTGGTAAATTATTTGGTACAATAACAACTAAAAAACTTTCAGAAGAACTATTGGCAAAATGCGGTATGGAAATTGACAAAAAATCTATTATTCTTGATAGACCTATTAATCATGTTGGCAATTTCTTAATGACAATTAAACTTTCTTCTAAAGTTAAAGCTCAATTGAATGTTGAAGTAACTGCTTCTGAAACAATTAAAGAAGTTTTTGAAGAAGAAGTTGCTGAATAATTAAGAATTAAAATAAGATAAATCTTGTTAAAAACCCATCGCTTGATGGGTTTTTTATTTGTAGTCTTTATTATGTTTTTGATATTTGCTAACATGTTTTTGTAATGGATTATTTGGAAAAGTTTGAAAAATTCTGCAAGGGTGAAATTTCTTTAAGATTGCTTCCTTTGGAAGCCTTAAGGCAAAGAATGTTAAAGAAGCATAAAATAATAAATGCAATAGCTCTTTTTTTATTTTTATTTATCCCTTTTGTGCTTTTTGTTGTATTTACTTTTGTTCCAGTGTTCTTTCCAAATTTTTATTCATTATTTTCTGTTACTTATTCTGATACTTTTGTTATATCTTATTCTATAGCAATATTTACTTTTCCAATAATTGGTATTATTTTATGGGTTTATGTGCGCAATTATGAAAATAGGTTTAAAAGAATTATTAAAGAAAATTTTTTACCAGTCATAATGCCTATGTTTGATGGCTTAAGTTACTCAAAAGGAAAGAAAATAATATCTGAAGAAGAATTTATTGCTATCGGTTTTTATGGTTGTCCTGGAAATATGCTTTACAACTACAGGACGGCTGAAGATGAGTTTGCTGGCGAATATAAAGGATATAGATTTAAAGTATCTGAGGATATTTTTAGGACTGGTGGAAAGCACCCAAGCATATACAGACACTTAAATATGCTTATTGAAAATATTGATGGTGCTAAAGATGTGTTTTTAAAAGAAACAATACAGAAAGAGACTGAAAAAAATAAATATATGAAATTGATTTTAAATGTGTTTGCGTATTTGGCGTTAGCTTTAGCTATAATATTGCCGTCTGTTGTAGAATCTGAATATATTATTTTTGTATCTGCTTGCATGTTCATAATATTTGTATTGCTTGTTAATTGGCAATGTAATCTTTATACTAAATTTGATAAAACCGAAGTAAATGCTAACAATCAATGTAAAAATGAAATAAATTTGTATGATTTACAAAGAATATGTTCAAAAATAAATTATCATGGTAGGCCTCAATTGTTTATCGATAATAATACTATTTTAATTAGTCTAAGATTTCCTAAAAATTCAAATATAGATTTATTTGAATTCGGGGATATAAATACACCAATAACTGATGTGAGCTCTTGTGTGAATTTTTGTATGCATTTGACTCTTGTGTATAAAGTAATTGATTATATAAAGCAGATAAAAAAAGAAGCTAGTTTTTAGTTGTTTATTTTTTTAATAATTCGACAAGGGTTTCCGACTGCAAGTGAATTTTCGGGAATGCTCTTTCGGACAACGCTTCCTGCTCCAATTACTGAATTTTTTCCAATTGTAACCCCAGCCAAAACAATCACATTTGCTCCAAACCAAACGTTGTCTTCAACAACTATGGGTTTTGCAAATTGCAAATTTTGAATTCTAACAGATGTTTTAAGTGGATGCATTGTTGTATAAAAACCACAATTTGGACCAACCATGACATTTTTCCCAAATGTTACTTTAGCACAATCTAGAATCAATAGGTTGTGATTCGAGGCAAAATTTTCTCCAAAAGTTATGTTGTACCCATAATCGCACATAAAAGGTTGTTCAACCATGAAAATTGAGCCTGTTTTTCCTATGATTTGTTTAATTAGTTTATGTCTTTCTTTTAAATTTTCTGGATATAATTGATTAAATTTGTGACATAAACTTTTACAATTTTGCCGTTCTTTAAAAAGAATGTAATCAAGAGAAGGGTTATAAAACTCTTCGTTTAGCATTTTTTGTTTTTCATTTAATAGGATTTTTTTATGTTTGAAAATATGAGTGATTAATTGTTTGCAGGTGATTGTATTTAACATAATTTCCTAAAGTTTTATTAGCTTTAGTATGTTATAAAAAAGCAAGAAATAATATAATTAATCAACTAGGGTGTTAATGGAATAATTGTATAATATTAAAATTAAAATGGATTAGCTTTTGCTAATCCATTTTATATTAAACTTCAATTAATTTTTTAACTTCGTTTCTTTTGACTTTTCTTGTTGTCGTTCTCGGAAGCGGTTCCTTTTTGATAATTACCGTGCTTGGACGTTTATATTGAGTTAATTGCATAGATAACGCTTTGATATCATCTCTAACCATTTTTTCAACTTCTTCATCAGAATGGTTTTTGTATAAATCTTCTTTAGGAACAACTATGGCTGTAACTTCTTCCATACCATCTTTTGCGCCAAATGAACGATTGATACCCATTACGCAGGTTTCTGCTAAATATTCAGATTTTTCTAAAACTGCTTCAACTTCTTCAGGGAATACTTTTTTACCACCAGCTAAAACAATCATGTTTTTAATTCTGCCTGTGATGTAAATATGACCTCTATCAATTTTTGCAATATCACCAGTATGTAACCATCCATCTTCATCAATTACTTCTGAAGTTAATTCAGGTTGATTATGGTAGCCTTTCATAACAGATGGACCTTTTAATTGCAATTCACCTGTTTGAGAATCGATTCTTGCTTCGAAATGTTTTAAAGGACGACCAACTGAAGCTAAATCATTTCTTCTGTCGGTATTAACGCAAACCACAGGGCTTGTTTCAGATAAACCATAACCTTGATATACTTTAATGCCGATTCTTTCAAAGAAATTACCAACTCCGATATCAAGAGGTGCACCACCTGAAATACAACCGATGAAGTTTCCGCCAAATTTATCATGGATTTTTTTGAATAATACTTTTTTAATTGCATAGCTTGGAATGAATTTTGCTATGTGATACATGGTGTTGAATAAAAATTGTGTAATTTTTGGAGCATTTTTAAGCTCTGTTTCAATACCTGCTTTTAATAGTTTCAAGAAAGCTGGAACAACAATCATGAATTCAACTTTTTTCTCTTGCATAATTCCTAAAATATCTTTAGGCTTTAAGCTTTGAGTATAATAAACCGAAAAACCGTAGTTTAAGAATGTACAAAAACCAACAGTCATTTCAAATAAATGATTCATTGGAAGAATTGAAAGGCATGTAACTTTTTTATCTTCTAAAATTTCAGCTAGCGCATAACCCAAGTCTTCTAATTGGCTTGTAATGTTTGCAAAAGTGATTTCAACGCCTTTTGGTTGACCAGTTGTTCCTGATGTATAAATAATAAATGCTGTAGATTTTGGACTTCTTCTTCTCCATTTTGCATTAAAAATATCAGGAACATCATAAACATTGATTACATCTGTATGTTTTGAATGTTGATCTAATACAAATATATATTTAATACTTGGAATTTCTTCTTTTAGCGCACGAGCTGTTTCTAAATAATATTGAGAAGTAAATAATACTGTTGGTTGTGCATCCATTAAAATTGATTTTAATTCATATTTTGTTAGTTTAACATCTAATGGAACTGTAACCATGCCTGATAATGCTGAAGCAAAAACTGCTGTTGCATATTCTGGTTTGGATTCAGATAGAATTGCAAGTTTTTCGCCTTTTGGTATATTTAATTCTTCAATAACATATCTTGCAACTTTTCTTGATAGTTGTCCTATGCCTTTGTAGGTAAATTCTTTCCAACCATACACATCTTTTGTTCCAAGAGCAATTTTGTCTTGATAGTCACGAGTTTTGTCTTCTAAAACAGATAAGATATCTTTACTTCTTAACCCCATTTAACACATCCTCTAATAATAATCTATATACTTAATTTCATTCTATTCATTATTTTGCCAAATGTCAAAATAATTTATCTTTACAATTCGCTTGCTATTTTTTGACTTTTGGTGTGGTTTTTGTTAGCGTGGAGTTTGTTACATATTATTCGGGATTAGGAGTATGAGAATTAAGAAATTATTATCCTTTATGCTGACATTGTTAATTTTTGCAATGTATAGCGGTGTAGCGCATGCAATAGTTGAGCCAAAGGCGACACCTAAAAAAGCAGCTATACAAACAGTTAGAACTATGGAATTAGCTTTTGTATTTGACGGTCCATCAGATAAAAATGCTGGTGTTTCAAAAGCATTCCAAGAAACAATTGCAAAGTCTTTGTATCCAGATTACAAAGCATCATTTCCAAAAGATTTAATCTTTGTTGGTGATTGGACAGAAACAGGTGCAAAAGCAGCTTCAAACAAAGCTTTAGCATCACGTGCTAAAATGGTTATTTCACTTGGCTATATGTCAAGCATGTATTTAACCAATAAACAAAATAATAATAAATTTGTTTTAACAATTGATGAATATGGTTTAAGAGAGCTTGGCTCAGATGCATTTTTTAACCCTGTTAAACAATATGTAAACGATTTTATTTTGTTCAAGAAATTAGTTCCAACACAACAAAAAACAGCAGTTTTGTTAAATGAAAATTTCTATAGAACTCAAAAAAATTGGCATGCCATTATTGATAAAAAATTCAAAGAAAAGAAATTAGATATGAATTTTGTGGTTGTGCCTGTTAGTGCAAAAAATTTAACAGGTTCACTGGATAAAATTCCATCTGATGTTGATTCAGTATTCGTTACGCCGATGTTTAACTTGTCAATTGAACAAAGAAAAGAATTATATGCTAATTTAAATTCTAAAAAGCTTCCAACATTCACATCTGTTGGTATAGAAGATGTTAAATTAGGTGCTTTAATGGGAACTTCAACTCCAGATTTAGATAGAAAATTAGCTGAAGCTACATCTTTTTCTATCCATGGAGTTCTTCATGGTAAAGCGGTTAAGAATGAAAAAATTCAATTCTTTGATGATGAAGTAATTTATTACAACAAAGATACTGGTGAGGAATTAGGTTATAGTGCACCTTTAAGACTTTTAAACAATGCACAAGTTATTTCAAATAAAGAAAAACCAATTTATGATTTATCTTATGTGTTAAATACAATGTCTGATAACAACTTAGATATTAAACGTAAAAAATATTTAGTTGATGCAGCAAGAAGAAGTGCAATTTCTTCAGTTTTAAGATATTTGCCAACTCTTAGAATTGATTTAGGACACCAAACATATAATGATTCATATGCTGAATCTTATACTGATGTTCCAAGAACAGCTGGCATGTTTACAATTGGTATTGATCAAGTAATTTATTCACCTGATTTAGTTACCAATATTATTGTTAAAAACAAAAAGCTTAAATTTGATAAAGCTGAAAGATTGTTAATTGAACAAACAGTTGGTCATAATTTAGGCAACTTGTACATTGAAACTTTAATTTTTGAAAACATGATTAAAGTTCAAGAAGAACTTGTTAAAGAATCAAGAGAAAACTTAGCTATTGCTCGTGTTAGAGAAAAAGCAGGAAAATGTGGTCCTGAAGAAGCTCTTCGCTGGGCAGGTCATGTTAATGAAGCTGAGAAAAAACTTCTTAATATGAAAGCTGAATTTGCAAACTTGAAAATTACAATTAACAAAATCTTATTTAAAGATCAAAAAGAAGAATATAATTTCAAACCATTAACAGCAAAAGATCCAGCATTCTTCACAAGTGAGCTTCATGTAATTAATCACGTAAGCACACCTGAAAAATTAGCTCAATTTACTGATATGTTGGTTAAAGAAGTAATTGCAATGTCTCCAGAAACAACTAAATTAAGAGCAGCAATTGCAATGAAAAAAGCCGAAATGGGTAATTATGCTCAAAAATTCATCCTTCCAAGTGCAAAATTATCTTTAGAATTTACAAAACAATTTGATAGAGATTTGCCTTATGAATCTTCAGGCCATTATCCTGCTGCTGGTTATGCTGGTTTATGGAATGGTTTGACTACTGGTCCAATGGGACCTTTCCAAGGAACAGCTTTGGCAGACAGAAATCCATTTAAAGGACAACCAATGGGTCCATATTATGGTTTAAATGAATCATCAACTCGTTTAATGATTGCAGCACAATGGAAACCAATTGAAGGTGGTCATAAAATCGCTGAAATTGCACGTTGCAAATCTGAATTAAATGAATTGAATGCATATTTAACTCAAGTAAATACAGAGCTTGAAATGAACGTTAGAGAAACAGTAAATAGAGCAATTGCTAAATACTTCCTGATTGAAAAATCATATAAATCAATGTTCGCTCAAGCTGAAAACTATCAAAGAGTTAAAGCTAAATACTTAAGGGGTGAAGCTCCAATTGCTCAATTGGTTGACGCACAAGATCTTTACACTCATTCGAAAGTGGATGCAATGAATTCACAATATAACTTCTTTAAAGAGTTATTATGGGTACAAAGAGGATTGCTTGCAATCAATTGGACAAAAGCAAACGACAAAGCTAAGAAATTTATCCATGGAATTCCTGATATTCTTCCAGCTGTTGAAGACTTCACTCTGTAAGATGAAATTAAAAGACCGGCTTTTGAGCCGGTCTTTTTTAGTGTAATTTTTAATTGCTATTCCCAACTTGCTTGAATTAAACAAAGATCTTCGTTTGTTTTTTGATTTTTAATTACATGAATTGTTGTATTATCAATTACTTGAACTTCGCTTGAAATGGTGTCAGAATATTTTGCTTCTTTTTTGAATACGATGTCAAGAGTTTTTAGGGTTTTATTTTTTCTAAAATCAAAATTAAGAGCTTCTAATGCCCATAAAATATAGTTTGAATTATTAACATGTTGATTAACATCAAGATCATCAAAACGAACAGCAAACTCTTTTTTATTTGTAGTTTCTTGAATGGAAGCAATTTTATTGTATTTTAAATCATCTTCTCTTTTTTCAAAATGAGAAATATTTTCATTATCAGATAAAATTTCAACAATATTTCCCATTGATTTTGTTTTTAAATCAATTAAGCCCCAAGTGGTTGTTGCACGAGCTATTGAAATATTATTTGAATAAACTTCAAAATCGCGAAAAGCAAAAAGTTTATTATAACCACGAGATTCTGTTTGAATTTTAATGTCGCAAATTCCTTTTGGAATATCGTTAAATTCAATATGATATTTCAACAAAAACCAACCCAAGTTTTTTGAAGCTAAGAATGAATAGCCAAAATCTTTGTTTTGAGCATCTTCGCTTGCAATATCTTGCAAAAGTTGCAAAAGCGATGATGGTTTTAAAGATAAATTGCAATCAAGTTCCGAATATCTGATTTTGTAAGTATTTTCAAAGATTGGATTTAACATATATTACCTCTTTTTGTTTTATATTATAAAGTTTTTATTTCTTGAATATAGCCAAACAAGGCTTAATATTGAAACATAGAAAAGTAATTCAAAACCTTCTTCAAATATAAAGTTGTTATTGGTTAATTTTTCTGCAATTGCACCCATAAACATTGCAAAAATTGCAAATAAAATACTCCAAAAAGGTATTTTTATATTTTTTAATGTATTCCATAAATCAATATAAACTTTTTTCTTGATAAAAATTAAACTAACAATAGCTATCCAGGTTCCATAAAGTCCGTGGACAACTTTTCCAAGCCAAGGCCAAGGAAGGTCTCTCCAAGAGTAATATTTGTGATATTCTCCTGGAATCGGGAAAAAAAGTGTTCTTCCACAATTTACTTCTCTTATTATTATTAAAGTTAGTGCTAATGCTGCAAATTTAAAGAAATTGACATTAACTTTTGCACTTAAGCAAAGATACATTATTATAAATAGTATTATCATTTGAATATTTTCAAGAAGTCCATTTTCAAAACCAAATTTTTGTGGCACGAACATCAACATTGGAATTATAGATAAAGCTGTAAAGAGTACAACCCAAGTTACTGGATAAAATTTAAAATCAATGTGATTTTTGATAAAATTTTTAATCATTTTTTTGCCTTTATTATTAACTAATGTATCTTTTAAATTGCTCAGGGAATTCTTTTTTAAAATCGTTTGAAGGATGTCTTATGGATTCAAAATTAGAAAAATTAAGTATTTGCAGGGCATTTTTTGCAGTTGTGCCAACGGTTATTATTTTTGCGTTTTTATAAAGTGACAAAAAAGAATTTAATAAGCTTAAATTTTGTTCTAATTCTTCGTTTGTTGGGTTTTCAAACCAACGATTTTCTTTTTCATGGATATTAAAAGCAAAGGCGTTCCACATAACAAAATTTTCTTTATTTGTTAAAATCTCATCCCAAACTTTTTTTGCAGTTAATTCGTAAACATATTTTTTATCTGTAGATTTAACTGAGCTGTAATCATATTCAAGATTGTTTGTATAGATAACTTTTTCCGATGTCATAGCAATCCCAGAGTATCTAGCACCTGTGCTAGGAGATTCGGCAATTAAAACATATGATGCGTTTTTATGGTTTAGTAAATATTTTTTTAAATTTGCTGCTCTGATTTTTGGGGCTTCAGGCGAAATATCAGATTCATCAAATTCGCTCCATGGGTTAAAAATATTTCTTTTAAAAATAGATTTATCAAAATTAATTAAAAGTTCAACAAAATTATTAATTTTTTTTTCAAAATTTTCCAATAGTTTAACTCCCATTGGTTTTATTTTACTATATAAATTTAGACTGATTGTAAAATTTTTAATGTATAAAAGGCAATTTATTTAGTTATCTAGGTTTTATTATTTTGTATTTGGTTAATGATAATTGAAAGTATGAAACAAATTGTATTAAGTCAGGCTAATTTTGCATATATCCAAAGGGCAAAAAGCAAAATAGGGCAAAAAATGACTACAGACAAATTGACTGTGGATATTTCTGAAATAAAAAAGAAAAATAATAAAAAACTTGGATTAGGTTTGCTTGCAATAACGGGGTTTGCTTGCGCGAGTTTTTTGCTTATTAAAAATGGAAAGTTTGGCGCAAAACCAAAAGAATTTCTTGAAAGTTTTTTTGTGTCTTTTGGTCAAAGATTTAAAGATCCTTTGAAAAATGAAAAGAATTTTATTGAGAAATTTGATAAAGAATATGGAAAAATAACATCGCCAATACAAAACGATGATGAATATAAAGAATTGGCAAGAAAATTAATGCAACATCCTAAATATTCAGATAATTGGAAACTTGACGATGATAATATTTTTGCAACAGGGGTAATACCCTATAGTTGTTTTAGTGCTTGTCATATGAGTATTAATGACTATATGATGACAGGAAAAAATTCTTTTTACGGCAAAGCTTTTATGGAAAGTCTTGTAAGGTGTTTAACCTATGACCTAAAAAAAGCCGATGAACAGTTTGGGCAGTATCAAGGTGTGGTATTTAGGCATGGATTTTTTGGCGAAAAAGGTGCAAGCGAATTTACAACCGACCATTTTTATTCAACATCTTTTGGAACAGAAGTTTTATTTGGTAATGAACATGAAGCTCTTAATGTCATTTTAGTTGATAATGGTCATAAGTTAGATGAAGTTAGGGCTCAAGTACAAAAAATAAGCAAAGGTAAAATTAGTGATGTTGGGTTGAGATCTGAAAAAGAAATTTTATTGAGCCCTGACGATAAGTATAGAAGAATTGAACAACCTAGCGAGGATTTAATAAAACAAATTAGAGAGCAGCTTCGAAAGCTTCCCGAAATTAAAAGAGGAGGAATATTTGGTATTCCTGAATTTACTTTTAGTCATGAAGATCTTTTTAATCAACTTTTAGATAAATTTATTTTTTGGGAAAAAATTAACTAATGGCGGGATAAATATCTGAAGCTTTATATCTTGCAACTGAACCTTCGGGCATATCATGGGTTACTATCGCACCAGCACCTACTTTTGCATTGTCTTTAATAATAATTGGACCTAATAATATTGCGCCAGCGCCAATTGTTGTCCCATTTTCAACTTGTGGATGTCTGAAATCCCTGTTTGCTTGCATAGCATTAGGCCCACTTCGTCTGCCAAGAGTAACATTTTGATATATTGTGCTCTTGGCGCCAACATGTGCAGTGTTGCCTATAACCACCCCTATGCCATGACTAAACATGACGCCTGGTTCAATTTTTGCGCCTGGATAAATTTGAGCCCCTGTGATTTGTGTACTTTTTTTAGCAACTTGCATACCCAAAGCTTGTTCATTATTATTGTATAATTTATGTGCTACTTCGTAATAAAATCTTACAGGAACAGTATCTTGAGCTAAAATCATTTTTGGATCATCGCTATTATTTAATAATTTTGAAGTAGACTTCATAAATTCTATATCTTCAAGCATATGTTGCATTGTGGTGCTATTTGGATTAATTTCTTCATCAAACGCTTTTGTAATTTTTTCAATATCTTTAATTGTTAACAATCCTTCTTGTTCAAGAATTGTAATTAAGCGATTTTTCATTCCTGTCATATAACGCAATATAGAAGAAGACAAATCATTTTGTTCTAATTCTTGAACATTGCTTCCTTTGAAACTAATAGAAGCTTTTTTGGTTTTGTTTGTGTTTCGTTTAGAATTAAAATTTATTATGTTGTCAGAATTTTTAGAATATAAGCCATAAGTAAAGTTGCTTGTATATATGTTAATCATTTTTCCTCCAGTTAAGTTGTTATGTGTTTGCTTAAGATATAAAACTTGTAAAGAATTCTTTTTGCTGGGAGTTGAATTTATATAAGATTAAAAAGTTGCAATTGTAAATTTTTTAAAAGTATATAAAATTTTTTGGCAATTTTTTTATATGTTTTTTGTTAGTTAATCTGAATAAAGTTAATTTTTGTAAAAACTATGTTAATTCCTAACTACTTAATAAATACATGTCAGTATAAGAATAATTTAAAGCAAGTCAATGTTGTTAATCTTAAAGGTTGCTATAAAACACCGATTGATGTAAATGCTTCAATATCTTTTGGTGGAATGACCACTGGGGTAACGAGTCGAAAAAAGCAAGAAATGATTGATATGCATAATGCGGGAGAGACTCAAGTTCAAATTGCAGAAGGTGCAGAATGCCATCCAAGTACGGTTTCTTATGCTTTTAGGTACTTGGGTGTTAAAACACAAGCATATGGGTTAATGGAGCAAAATAAACCTAGAATTGTTGAGCTTTATAAATCGGGCGCAACTCAAGCAGAAATTTGCAGAGAAATTGGTTGTAATTCAGGTGATATTGTAATGGCTTTTAAGCGTTGGGATATGTGGACAATAGAGGAAGTAATTGAGCAAAATAAGGATAGGATTATTGAACTTTTTAAACTAGAAGTGCCTTTTTTTGAAATTGGCCAAGAAATTGGATGTAGTGGCAGACTTGTTGAGCGAGCTCTTAAAGCTTGGGGTGAAATTAAAAGTCCCGTTGAACAAAATAAGGATTTAATTTTGAAGCTTTGTAATGAAAAAGTGCCAATAAAAGAAATTGCGCAAATAACTAAATGTAAAGAAAGTGATATTAGAAATGCCCTTCGCGGATGGGGTCAAAAAATAGAAAAAGAATTAAGTTTGGCTGAAAAAAATAAAGCTGAGATTGTAAGACTTTATTGCGATGAAAATATGAGTCAATTTAAACTTGCTTCAATATATAAATGTGGCACGGCTACAATTAGAAAGATATTGCAAGAAGCTGGAATTGACACGCAAGCAAAGCAAGCCAATATGAAATCAAGATATGGAGAACAAATACTACAGCTTAGTAGGCAAGGATATACTCAAAAGCAAATTGCTCAAATGCTCGGTTGTGCTCAGACTACTGTTAGTAGTGTTCTTGCTAAAATGAATGAAGGGTCAAAGACAAATGGACAGCAAGAAGCTTGTCAGGCTACAATTTTTAATGCAGGTGAATATAGTTTTGCTGAAATGGCTTTAATGACTGATGGTGTTTTTGTAGTTAGAAAAAAATAAATTATTTGTTTTGACTGCATTTTTTTAAAATAAATACAAGCGGAATAACTATAATTGCTGCTAAGGCATAGATTTTATATGCATTCATATAGGCTGAAATTGCTGAATGCATAGTAAGTTGCTTATATATGTTACCCATTGCTATATGTTGTGCGGTTATAAAATCGTTACCCATATTCATGAATGTTGCAGTCATTTCAGACATTCTTTGAGCAAAAGTTGAATTTAACATAGTTAATTTATCTACAAGGTATGACTTTGTGGTTGCGCATGAACTAGCTCACTTACACAGAAATCACATATTAAAATATACTTTGACATTTCCTTCCGTTTGTGTACCAGCGCTAAAAAACGCTTTTTCTAGAGCTTGTGAAACAACATGTGATAATATTGCTACTGCATAGTCCCAAATAATTCTCTTGAAGGATTATTGGTTTTATTGGCTGGAAAAGAGCTGTATAAAAAAGTAAATATAAGAGAATTTTTAATTACAGCTGATAAAGAATATAATCATAGTGCTTGGGTTGGGGAAATTGGGGCAACTCACCCTTATTTATCAAGAAGATTATATAATATTGCAAAAAGAACCAAGCAAGAATATATTGTGAGTTTGCCAAAAGATATGTTTAAAGTTTCAAAAATTTCATGCGTTATATCTTGTTTTTTTGAAATGATTGTTTCGATTTTATTGATAGCTTTCTTTTTGGGGCTTGGCGCAACTCACTTGAAAGCAAATAATACAATGAATAAGCATTTCGATAATACAAATTGTCCATATGTATATAATGAGCAATGATCTTAGAATTTAAAATTTTAACAATTGCTATTTATTATCTTGTGCGCCAATTCTATGTACTCTTATGAAATTTGTTCTTCCTGAAATTAATTTTGGGATAGAACCAACAATTATAATTCTATCATCATCTTTTAAATCAGTATTTGTATATAAAAATTCATCAATTTTAGAAAGCATGTAAGAATCTATAACGCAATCCCATTCTCTATAGTGTGGTTTTATGCCCCAATATAGATTAAGCCTTCTGCAAGTTGATTCTTTGTCTGATATAACAATTATTGGAACAGACGATCGAAGTTTTGCTAAAAGTCTTGGAGTGTATCCAGTGTGTGTAAAAGCTAAAATAGCTTTTGCATCTAAATCTTGTGCCATTTCTATAGCAGCATTTGCAATTGCTTGAGGTGTTATATCGTAACATTCATTAATATCTAGTGTTATATCAGATAAACATAGTCCGCAATTTTCTGTGTTATTTGCAATTTTTCTCATCATGGAAACTGCTTCAATTGGATATTTTCCTGCTGCGGTTTCTCCTGAAAGCATAACGGCATCTGCTCCATCAATAATAGCGTTTGCAACATCGCTTGCTTCAGCTCTTGTTGGAATTGGCTCTTCAATCATTGATTCAAGCATTTGTGTTGCAACAATGCAAACTTTTCTTTGTTGGGTTGCTTTATCAATGATTATTTTTTGCTCGATTGGAACATCCTCAGGAGACATTTCAATTCCTAGATCGCCACGAGCAACCATAATTCCATCGGCGATTTTTAAAATTTCATCTAAATTTTCAATTGCTTGAGGTTTTTCTATTTTTGCAATTACAGGAATTGCTCCACCAAATTCTTGAATATATTTGTTGGCTAATTCAATGTCTTTTGCTTCTCTTACAAAAGATAGAGCAATATAATCTGCATTATTTTGAACAGCAAACTTTATAAAATCAATATCTCTTTTTGTAACAGCACTAAGACTTGCTGTTGCACCTGGCAAATTTATACCTTTTCTTGATTTGATAAGTTTTCCATATAAAACTTTTGTGCTAACTACATCATCAATAACATCGATAACTTCTAAGCCAACTTTACCGTCATCAATAAGGATTTTATCTCCTTTTTTAACATCATCTGCAATACCATCATAATCAATGGGAATTATATCTTCTTTTTTTACTTTAGAAGATAATTTGATATTTTGATCTTCTTTAATTGAAATTGATTCAGAAATATTTGCAACTCTAATTTTTGGGCCTTGTAAATCAACTAAAACCGGAATAAAAGCATCTAATTCTTTTGAAACCTGCCTTATGGCTTGTAAATTTGTTTCGTGTTGCTTGATGTCTCCATGTGAAGTATTTAATCTAAACATTGAAGCACCAGATTGTGCTAATTTTTTAATCATTTCATAAGTTGATGAAACAGGGCCAAGTGTAGCAATGATTTTTGTTTTACCTTGATTTATTGTTGTTTGCATAATTATCCTTGTTGTTGTTAATGTTCCGTATTTTCTAAAATGGCTTATGTGGTTAAAATTCTTTTTGATATGATTTTTGAATAATTTTTAAGCCGTTAGTAATAATAACATAAATAAATTGTAAACAATAAAATGATTAAAATTGTGAAAAAATTTCCCAAGCCGTCCAAGATTCGAACTTTTTGCGTTGAGTTACATAAGGCAATAAACAGTACTGATAATAACCTTTTTAGGAAAATTTTAAATTTAAAATGTTATTAAAATCTTAGATTATTTAGCACTTTTTTTCTATCGATGTTTTTATTTTAATATGGCAGGAATTGAAAAATTAATTACCAATAGTTCACATATAGCTACACAAATTACACAAGGGGCTAACAAAGGGAAAATACCTCGATATTTATATCATTTTACAACTGCAGAAAATTTTGCAAAAATGCAAAACGATATGTTTTGTTACGCAAGTTCAAACGACAGATTTCTTGAGAAAAAAAGTATATTCATGTTTGACCTAATGAATTTTTTGAAAGATTGGGGTAAAAAAATAAGAGGCATTTCGTTGCAAGAAGCGCTTTTAGATGAGGTTACAGCTTATTTTGAAAAAGATACCGACACTTTGGTGCTTTTAAGAATTCCAACGAAAAAATTGAAGCCTGATAATTTAAGAATAAGAAGTCAAGATGTTTTTTTGAAACTGTTTTAAATAATGGCAAAGCAACTTCAAATGATAACCTAGAACATATGACAAGAGGAGTGCCTGCAACACAAACAAATTTATTCAAACAAAGAAAATGCCCAATTGAACATATTTATCAGGAAGATATTCCCGTTGATTCTATTGAAATTGTTGGAAAATTAAGTGTAAAAGAATTGTTAAGCATTAATGAGCAAAATGGACGTTTTAAGTGGGATATTGGAAAAACTTTTGCTGCATTTTTCAACAAAGCCCCAGAGGAAAAAGCAATTTCTGCT
This sequence comes from Candidatus Gastranaerophilales bacterium, assembly GCA_017560095.1. Lineage (GTDB taxonomy): Bacteria > Cyanobacteriota > Vampirovibrionia > Gastranaerophilales > Gastranaerophilaceae > RUG14156. The sequence goes on along the minus strand of JAFYOU010000014.1, from coordinate 75,213 downwards.
CATTGGAAATAAATGTTTTAGCGTATTCTTTTGCAATAAAAAACTCCCCAGGTGTCTTGGATTTTGACAACTCGTAGATTTAGTATTCCGTTCCAGAAAATCAAAGATTTTCTTTCACTCCAAAAATCTACTCGAGCAGACGGGTTGGGTTCGCTATCGCTCACACGGCACCCTAGTCAAAATCCGCTGGACTCGAACGGTTCTCGCCAACATTGTAAAACTTTTCATATAAAAAGCAGGGATAAACCCTGCTTTTTATATGAAAAAACTCCCCAGGTTGGACTCGAACCAACAACCTACCGGTTAACAGCCGGTTGCTCCGCCATTGAGCTACTGAGGATTATTGTTTTTAATATTTTATGTTTTGTACCTTTGGGGTACTTTTTTATAATATCAAAAAATAAATTTTGCGCAAGTATTTTTTAAATTTTATTTATATAGTTTTACTTGAGTGTGGCAAAAAATCAAAAATGGGGTCAAAAGTGAATAACATTAATATTTTATTGTAAAATTTTGAAACAAACTTTAATAGTAAAATTAAAGAAAACCGTTGTAAAAATTTTGATTTGATATTGCTGTTAAATTATTTACTAGCGAAGTTGCTGATAAAAATGGACAAAATGCCTTTATGTGTGAAGCATTCGCAACATGATGCAAGAATAAGGACTTCAAAGGTTATGACAGATTATCACAAGGAACTTTTAGCAGAGCTTTAAATTCTATTTTGAGTGATTTATTTCCGTTTCAAAAATTAACCCCTGAATAAAAGTGTGTATTTTTATTTATTTAGTTGAAAAATATTTTATACTTTCTTCTACTTTTAAACTTGTTTAAAAAATGCTATAATTAACACATATTTAAAAGGAGAAAATATGAGTAGAAAAGAAGATAACTCGTTCGGATTCGCAATGGGTATTTTGGCTGGGATGGTTGGCGGAGTTGTTGCCGGAATTCTTTTTGCTCCAAAATCAGGAGAAGAATCAAGAAAAGAATTAAAGGAAGCAATTGATGAATTAAAAGAAAAATATTCTCCTGAAATTATCCAAGCAAAAGAACAAGCATTAAGTGCGATAAAAAGTTCAAAAGAAAAAGTTGAAGATGCATATAAAAAGTTTAATGATTATTTGAAAGCTAGACAATTAGCAAAAGCAAAAAATAATGAAACAAATGTAGATGAAATGTAGGTAAAAATGGTTAATACAAGCTTGATTATTTTACTTTTGACTACAACTATTTGTATTATTGCTTTATCTGTTTTCGTTATAAAATTTGTAATCAGTATTACTAAATTATCAGATAATGCAAGCACTATTGCAACGAGTGTTTCAAAAGAAATTGAACCTACACTTCAAGAACTAAAAGAAGCTGTTAAATCAATTAATTCAATTGCAAATAACGCGGATATAAAATTTAAAAATGCAAAGGTTGGAATCGCTTCTGCATTAGGTTTAACTGCTTGTTTTGGCGGTAAATTAAAAGATTTTATACAAGGCATTTCAAAAGGCATTTCTTTTGGGATGAAAATGTTTAAAAAATAAGAAAGGAATAATTTATGTCAGCAGGTAAATTTATAGCAGGTTTTATTGTAGGTGGTATCGTTGGTGCGGTTACTGGAGTATTATTAGCTCCACAATCTGGCGAAGAAACAAGGGAGAAAATCAAGGATTCTTCTCAAAAAGCATACGACAAAGCTCAATCTGCAGTTAAAGAAATTCAAGAAAAAGCGGAAACTATTTCAAGTGAAATGGCTAAAAAGGGCGAAGAATTAATTAATAAAATTCAAGGAATGATTGATAAACAAAAAGAAAAAGGTGAAGCTCAAGAAGCTTAGTATGAATAAATGAAAATTAAAAAGACCGCTTAGGCGGTCTTTTTTTAAAACTTAAAATCAAATAAAACGTTTAATTCAACACCAAGAGCATTAGCTAAAAGTTTCATTGTTTTAATTGTGACATTCGCTTCTCCACGTTCAATTTGACCAATATAGTTAAAATTCATATTAACAATTTCGGCTAATTTCATTTGAGAAAGCCTTTTAGATTTTCTAATGTATGCTAATTTTGCACCAAATTTCTTTTCAATATCTTTGTTCAAATCCATATTAGTAGGTATTATATAAGCTATATTACCTATTTTCTAATGGTCGCTAGTATATAAATAATAGCTAATAACTATTAAAATTTGTAAAATTTTGCTAAAATATTGGCAAGATAACCTAATAGTTTTGTTTTATGTAGATATAATAGCCAGTTATGAAAGGTTTTGCATGAGTATAGAAAGTGTTAATTCGGCTTCTCAAGTTTCTTTTTCTTCAACAAAAGTAACTGCCGAAACTAAAACGCAACCAAAAACTGAGCAAAAAGGTGATAAAAAGAAATTAATGCTTGCTTTAGCAGGCTTAGCTACGGTGGGCGTTGCTTCTGTTGGAATTACAATGGCAATTAAAAAAGGAAAAGTTCCTAAAGAATTATCTATAGAAGAATTTAAAAAACTTGGTAAATTTGATAAAGGTCAAGCTCTTGTTAAAGGAAAACCTTATACCGGTACAATTGAAGTTGCAAATAAAGAAGGTAAATTTGCCCTAGAGTATATAGATGGAAAATTAACTAAATCAACAAAATTTAGTGAAGTTGATTTAGATGGAAGTAAAGTTAAAAATGCTTTAACATCAAAAACTTATTTAGATGGCGAAAATGGTACTAAAATCATTAAAAAAACGGCAAAAGATGGAAGACTGTTGACTGAAACAGTTATCGGCAAAAATGAAGTTGTAAGAACTCAACATGCTGAAGTAAATGGTTTTTATAAAGGAAAATTAACTCATAATACTATAAAACAAAAAGATGGTTCTTGGCTTTCTATTCGAGAAACATACGAATGCAAAGATGGTGATTTCTTTAAAATTACAAAAAATGCAAATACTGGTGAAATTTTAGAGAAAAAAGCCGTAAATTCTCTTGGGCAAGATATAAAAGCACAAGAAGAAATATTTGATCTCTTTGGTTCTAAAAAGGCTCAAAGTGAATTAGTTGGCGCAATTGAAGCATTTAAAAAGAGTGGTTATTTTACTGAAGATTTTAAAGCCCCAAATCTTGAAGATTTGAAAAAAGGCTTAACTGATATTCAAGAAACATCAACCACTGATGTTTTTAAAACCATACGAGGTAAAATGCCAAATGGAAATACTAGAACAATTTATTTAAATGGTGGCAATGTGTATGGAATAGATGAACTTAGACAAAATGGCGCTTGTATGGGTGGTTCTTTAAAAATTATTTTTAATAACGAAGAAGGAGGAAGAATATCTAGCTTTGTTTCTAGTAGAGATATAGGCTGTGGCTATAATGGTGATATAGAATTTGAAGTTAAAAATGGAATAGTGAGTCGTTTTTCGCTTGCAAATCCAGAAAGCAAATGGATTCCTCATGAATATTCTTGTGATGAATCAAATCCAATTAAATTATTCTAAAAAAGACCGCTTAGGCGGTCTTTTTAATTTCTAATAAAACTTCAACAATGGCTGGATCCCATTTAATTCCTGATTCTTCTTTAATTATTTTTAAAGCTTCTTCGTTGGACATTGCTTTTCTATGAGCTCTATCTTGAGTTAGTGCGCAATATGCACCAGCCAAAGCTATAATTCTTGAACCTAGAGGAATTGAATTTCCTTTTAAGCCTTCTGGGTATCCACCACCATTATATCTTTCTTGTTGATAATTAATATATGGAACAACTTCAGACATAAAGTTGATATTCATTAATAAATCAACACCTGCATTTGGAGTGTTTTTAAGTTCATTCCAATCGGCATCTGTTAACTTATCTTTTTTGGTGAATAATTCTTCAGATAATGTGATTTTGCCTATATTTTGAAGCAATCCTGCATAATAGATTAAATCTGTTGTTTTTTCATTCAAACCTAAATGATTACAAATTTCACGAGATAACTCAGCGCATTCATTAGAATGAGATCTCTTATATTGTCCTTTTAGGTCTGAAGCGTAAGCTAATTTTTCAACAAAAGTTTGTTGTTGATCTCCTAAATCTCCAATAATTGCAGTTAGTTGTGCCCTTAGGTTTTGAAGCTCTAAAACAGCTACGCTATCGATTGATAACAATCTTTTTACTTCATCAATTAATTTTTGAAGACCAAGTGAAGTTACAAATAAACCTGCCATATTTTGAATCAAGTCAGCGTATTCGAATTCTAATGGACGTTCAATTTTTCTTATAATTTCAATTACACCAATACATTCAAAGTTATTTTTCATTGGAAATAATGAAATCTGAACTTCATCTGTTTCAATAACTCTTTCATGCTCTACTTTCATAACCTCTTTAATATATTTGGTTATGTTATCATTTGATAATTCTTCGTCAGATGAGCCTGCATGGCGTAATGGTTCATTTTTCTTTGCTAAGAAGATATTACACTCTACAAGGCTTAACATCAGTTTAACTGTTTTTGCAATAGAATTATAGATTATAAAATCTTCGCTATCATTAAATCCTAAAAGGTTCAATGTGTTATCAATTGAATAAAACGAAATTAATTCATTTAGTTGCTCTTTTAAGCTTTCTTTTTTATCTTTTGTTTTAGCTTTTTTTGAAATTTTATTCGCAAATTCGGGATTAATCAAATGTTCTGTTAAAAAATCTCCTAAATTTAGCGCAAATATCTCTTCTAATGGGTCATCTTCAAGTAAATTAATACTTCTTGTATACATTGAAGAATTGTCTTGTTCTTTTACTTTCCTGGTTTTGTTCATAAATACCCAATCCTGTGCCACTTATATTTTAACATAACGGCATATTTTTTAAAAACTGAAGTGTTTTTTAAAAAAATTATACAATAGTTAATATATTTTTATACTTTGGTTTAAGATGGTAAAATAAATATATGGGAAATATAAATTATTCAGAAACTAAAATATTAAAAGTAAAAGAACCGATTGTTCTTAAATCAGGAAAGGTTCTTTCGAATGTTGAAATTGCTTACGAAACTTATGGAAGATTGAATGAAAACAAAGATAACGCCATATTGGTTTTGCATGCGTTGACGGGAAGTGCTCATGCAGCATATATCCATAAAGATACAGGAAAAGCTGGTTGGTGGGATGATATGATTGGGCCCAATAAAGCATTTGATACTAATAAATACTTTATTATTTCATCAAATGTTCTAGGTGGTTGCTATGGAACAACAGGCCCTGCTTCAATTAATCCTGAGACAGGTAAGCAATATGCGCTAGATTTTCCGGTTGTTACAATCGAAGATATAGTTGATGTTCAAAAAAAATTGATTGATTACTTGGGAATTGAAAAATTAATTGTTGCGGGTGGCTCAATGGGTGGAATGCAAGCAATTGAGTGGTCAATTCGATATCCAGATGTAGTTAATTCAACAATTTTAATTGCAACAAGTGCAAGATTAAATGCTCAAGGGATTGCATTTAATGCAGTTGCTAGAAATGCAATTTTGACTGATTCAAATTTCAATAATGGCAATTATTATAATGGGCAAAATCCTTCTTCGGGTCTTTCGATTGCTCGTATGATTGGACATATTACATATCTTTGCGAAGAGGCTATGTTTAAAAAATTTGGAAGAGAGTTTAAAGATGGTCCAAGTTTTGATTTTGGAATCGATTTCCAAGTTGAAAGTTATCTGCAACATCAAGGTAAAGTTTTTGTAGATAGATTTGATGCAAATAGTTACTTATACATTACAAAAGCTGTTGACTACTATGATCCAATAAAAGAATATGGGTCTTTAGAAGCGGCATTTAAAAATACCAATTCTCGTTTCTTGATTATTTCTTTTTCAACAGATTGGTTATTTACAACAACTCAATCTAAGCAAATGGTTAATGCATTGGTATCGGTTGATAAAGATGTTTCTTTTGTTGAACTTGAAAGTAAGTGCGGGCATGATGCATTTTTGTTGGAATTTGAAAAGCAAACAAAAATAATAAAAAGTTTCTTGAGGGGTTAACAATGAATTTAAATTATAAAGTTGTATGTGATTTAATTGAAAAAAACTCTCGTGTTTTGGATTTAGGTTGTGGGCAAGGTGAGCTCCTTGAACTTTTAAAAACAGAAAAACAAGTTAAAGGTTTTGGAGTTGAAATTAACCAAGATAGTCTTCTTGAAGCCTTAGTTAAAGGTTTGAGCGTAATTCAAGGAGATATTGATAAAGGGCTTGATGAATTTCAGGATAATATGTATGATTATGCAATTTTAAATCAAACCCTGCAATCAACAAAATATCCCGAAATGATCATTGATGAAATGCTTAGAGTTGCAAAAAAAGGCATTGTTTCTTTTCCAAATTTTGCATATTGGAGAGTTAGATTTTATTTATTTTTTAAAGGCAGAATGCCAAAATCAGAACAATTGCCTTACGAGTGGTACGATACCCCAAATATTCATTTGTTAACCATTGGTGATTTTTTTGAATTTTGCAAAAAAAGAAATATTAAAATTGAAAAATCTGTTTATTTGACAAGAAACAAATCAAGAAGCGGTTTTTTAATTAGACATATTGCAAATTTCTTTTCTCAAGAGGTTGTTTTTGTTATATCTAAATAATATATTTATATTAATTATATAAATTATATTTACATATTTAATTATTTTATACTATACTGTATTTTATAGAATAGAGTAGGTATGAATAGTTTAAATATAAAAAAAGATCAGTATATTTCAAAAATAATTCGCGATATTGAAAGCCCTATGATTGCTCAAATTGTTGCTTTGGAATCTTTTTTGCATACTGCAAGTAGCAAGATTTCGCCAGATGAAAAAGATTTGATTGAGTTAACTTTAAATTCTTGTAAGTATTTGTATAAAACGGTTGAAGTTTTTAATTCTGTATACAAATTAAATTTTGAACCTTTGGTTTTGAATTACGAAGAGTTCAATATTGTCGAATTGATTCATGAATTAATTGATGAAATTAGGATTTTGGTTAAGTATAATGAATTGCAATTGGAATTTAATTCAGAAAAAGAAATAATTATTGGTGCAGATAAAGCTCAAATTAAAAAAGTAATTGAAAGTTTGTTGTCAAATAGCGTAAATTATGCTTTTAAAAATTCTAAAATTGAAGTGAGACTTTTAAGGTTTAATGACAAAATTGTTTTTGAAATTAAAAATAATAGTCCATATATAGAAGAAGAAGTTTTAAGGGAAATTTTTAGTAAATATAAAATGTGTGCCTTGTATAATAAAAATGGAATTGGATTGGGATTATTTTTATCAAAAGAAATAATTAATGCTCATAATGGAACTATGATTGCAAAAAGTTATCCTGAAGATGTTAGTGTGTTTGGATTTGAAATTCCTTTGAAGGGATAAAATTTTATTTAGCACTAGCTTTGCATAAAAAAAAGCAGGCTAATGCCTGCTTTAAGTAATTTAAGTTAAGCGGAATGTGGGTTTATAAGTTAAAAGTTTTAACCGAAAGTATTAAATGTGCTTTCAATATTTTCTTTGATAACATTTTCTACTGATTCAATTTCTGTTGTAACAGCGCTTCTTTGAGTTTCAATGTTGTCTAATTCAAGTTCTAATTTTTTATCTTGTGCTTGAATTTGATTTTGAAGTCTGTCATATTTTGCTTTTGCAGCATCGTCATCTGCTGTGTAGTAGCTGTCTGAAATGTTTACGGTTGCATCCCAAGATACATTTGACCATCTATAACCTAGATCATTGTTTTGGTCAACGCTACCTTTTTGGATTAAGTATTTTCCATTTCTTAAACAATCTTGAAGATAATTTGGGCCATCGGTTGAGCCATTACCATCAGTTGAGCCATATCTTAATGATTCGTCAACGATATATCTTGTGCCACCATCAATATGTTCGCCGTTTTCATCGAGTCTAAATATTGTTATTAGACCATCAGCGCCTTCAACTACTTCCGTTGTAAGTTTATCGGTTTGTTTAATTGCACTTTGTGGTATTGAAGCTTTATCTTTGTATAGAGTTGCATTATCCCAGCTGTATGTAGTGTCACTGTCTTCTTCTAGGGTTACTTCTTCAAAATTGCCGTCTGCGCCAAGTTTGCAATATTTTACATCACCATTTTTGTCATTATATTTGATAAGGCCATTGTTGCGATCGAATTGAATAGCGGCAGTTGTATTATTTTCACCAAGTAACTCAGCTAATACGCCATTTGCAACAAATGAATATGATTTTGAATTATCTTGGTTATTTGTTACATAGGCATTACCACCAAATAGAGGATTGTCACCATTTTTTAGTTGTTCTGCAGCTTTATATACTGTATGTGTGTAATTATACTCGCCAACTCCATCTTCGTTATATCCAGGAATTTCTGATGCATCTGATACAACAAGAGCTCCGCTGGTGCTAACAAGTCGATATGCGGTGTTGCTTGAAAAGGCATAGTATTCTGTGCCTGCATTGCCGCTTGCTTGAATGCCAGCAATATCAGCACCTGGGCCACCCATTCCGACTGTGCCACTAACTAAACTTGCATAAGTTAAGTTGCTAGAACGATAGCTCTGTTCTGAAGAATTGTTTGCTTGAGTTTGATAAAGCATAATGCTCATTTGACGATTTGAAGTAGCGGCTTCATATTCTAAGCTTATTTCTTCAAGTTGTTGAGATAATAGCAATCTCTTTTGAGAAATTTGTTGCGCTCTGAATTCTAAATCACTTCTTTTCGCTGTTAATAGGAGCAATCTGCCTTGACTTGCTGATAATCCCATTTTTTACCACCTTTGCTTTAAATTACTTGCAGATATAGCATTTTGGCTAGTACGCCTTTTGTCTATCTGGTATTTTAATTCCACAAGTTTTATGGTTATAACATTTTAGTGGATTATTTTTTAATATTTCTTTACAATTAATTGAAAAGCACAACAGGTATAAGAAAAGTTGAAATTTTTGTTATATATTAGAAAATGTGCAAATATAATTATTTTGTTATATTTTGCGCAAAATTAATTATTTAGGTGTCTTAATAAATTGAAAACATTGTAATAAGTGGGAGAGCTTCAATGAAGATAGCAGCAGTTGCAAGCATAAAATCTAATAAAACAAATAGAATTTATAATAAATCTAGGCAGATGCAAAAAAATAATTTTCAGCATACAGACAGTGTAAGTTTTAAAAATAAAGAATTGTCGCAAGAAATACCCTTTATGGGAAGAGGTAAAAAATTACTGGCAGGAATTTTAGCTGCAGCGACGGTTTTGACTGGCTGTGGCAATAATTCAAACTCAACTGCGTCAACAACAGTAACTGAACCCAGCACCGGTCCAGCTTATTCTGAAACTGGTGCTGCGTCAATAGAAGAAACTTCTGGTTCAACCGTGCCAACCATTGTCGTAAATGCTGATAATCAAAAAGAAAAACTTGAGTTGGATTTTGAATTTCAAATGGATCAAGTGCTAGATTCCCCATCTTTAACTTTTGACTTTACTGAAAATTATCAACCACTTAAATTAAAACCAAGCGTATCGCGCATTTGTTTATCAGAAAAACCGGATAAGAAAAATGAATTTGCAGATTTGAATTCCATTATAAAAAACGTATATGGGGTCAAAGATAAAGATGTACAAACTAAATGGCTTATAGCTCAAGCTATATTGAAAGCTAACCCTTGGATGGCTGGTTTGGTAGCTCAAGGAATTGTTGATTTTGAGGAAGGTGACATTACAAACATTGACCCTGAATTAATTTTATCTACTGATTATTCTACTTCTAAAACCGAAGGAAAAGAAGTTTATTTGCCTGAAGTTAATGTTTTAATTAGAACTGAAAAAAATAATAAAACATTTTTAAATATAAGCACTGAATTTACGCCTGCAGGCGGAGACGAGAATGGCGAATTAGAAATTGAGTTATCAAAAGAAGATTTTGCCAAGGCAAAAAGTTATAATGAAAAAGTTGCTATTTTAAATAATATAATTGCAAATGAGTATCAAATCACAACAATGGATTCATGTGCCGGAGTTGCAATATGGCATGGGATAGCAATTGATGAATCAAATTATGATATATTTGCGAAAGCAAGCGAAAAAGATACTAGAAAAGCTTTATTGGATTATATAAATAAAAATGATTCTATAACTCTGCTTCTTCCAAGGATTGCAGTTACTGTAATTGATGATAAAAATCAAGATATGGCAGTAAAGGAATTGCTTGCAAAAAATAATTCAGAATTTGTAATTAGCTATATAGCGTCAGACGAAGCAGTGTATGACTTAAGTGGCATGGAAGACAAGATTGTTAGGCCAATAGATATTTTAGATACAATTATTCTTGCTGATGGTATTTCTTTGAAGAAAGCTCTTAAAGCTGATAAAGAAACATATGCTGGCCTTGCTTTGGCTGTTTGGAGACAAATTGTAGATAATGATAATTATTTATTAAATACATTTGGAATAACTGAATTTGTTCTTGATGACCTATATATGGAATTGGATTACAATGATTTTTCTGATGAAGATGCAAGAATCAATCTTCAACCAATTGCGATTGCATGTGTGCAACCAAAAGGTTCAGGTGTAACTTCGGGTAATAAACCAACTAAACCAACTAAACCAACTGATCCGACTGATCCAACTAAACCAACTGATCCAACTAAACCAACTGATCCAACTAAACCAACTGAGCCAACTGAGCCAACTGAGCCAACTGAGCCAACTAAACCAACTGAGCCAACTGAGCCAACTGATCCAACCGATCCGGATTGTGGAGTTTTGCCAGATATAGATATTTCAGATGATTCTATAGGAGGTGAAAAACCAGAACTTCCTCCAGGAGAAGGTGGAGAAGGCGGAGAAGGTGGAAATACAGAGCTTCCAAACTGTCCTACTGAACCATCTCAACCTCCTACAGATGAAATAGGAAAGCCTATTGAAGATGAAGAAAGCGGTTTATAATCTGCAATTACTCTTTTTCGTTTTGACAACAGGAAAAACTGAAGGATTCAATATGTTTTGATGAAATGTTAATCCATTTGAATCCATGTTCTTGTCCGTTTTTGCAAGTTATTTTCGCATTTTTTAGGGTGATTATTCCATCAATGCACTTGCAGTCATTTGAAAAGCAATCACATTTATGAATTTCGCCTTCATATTTGATTTGTCCAGTATGGCAAATTAAAATATTTGATTCTACAAATTTTGCAATTTCGTAAATTGCATCATATGTTTTACACATAAAAACCTCCTTTTGTAATAGTTTAATTTAAAGGAGGTTTTAAATTAATTCCATATTTGTCTAATTTATATTTTTGCCAAGGATAGTTTTTTTGCGTTTTGAATATAGTTTTCAATTTCTTCTTGTGTATTAATTTCAGATACGCTTACTAAGATTCTTTGTTCATCTAATTTTACGCCAGCAAGAATCTTTGCTTCTTTCATAAATGCTAAGAATTTTTCACTCATTCCAACATTAAGACAAAATTCATCAAAAAATTCTTTGTTTTCAACTTCAAACCCATTTTCTTGAAGCAATTTTGCAAGTTTATGTGCATTATCATAAGATTTTTGAGCAACATTCAATAAACCTATTTTGCCTAATTTTCTTAAATATAAATTAGCACAAAATGCGACTAAAGCTTGATTTGAGCAGATATTAGAAGTTGCTTTTTCTCTTCTAATGTGTTGTTCACGAGCTTGAAGAGTTAAGCAATATGCTGTTTTCCCGTTTTTATCAACGGTTTTTCCACAAATTCTTCCTGGCAGCTGTCTTTTATGAGCATCTTTACACGTAATAAAACCAGCATATGCCCCACCGAAATTTAAACCAATGCCAAAGGATTGAATATCGCCAACTGTAATATCGGAATTTGGTGGTTCAAATAATGCTAAACTCATCAAATCAACAATTGAAATAATTAATTCTTTACCTAATTTTTGTGGCATTTCAATTAGTTCACCGTATTTATTAGGTGTTTGATAAACTTGCGCACAAATTTCTTCTTCTGGTGCGCTTTTTCCTGTGATAATTTCAATATCGTTTGCCCAAAGGTATGTTTTGATGACTTCTAGATAATTTTCATTGATATCATCATAAACAAAAACCTTATTTTTCTTAGTTAAGCGTACTGCCATCAAAATTGCTTCAGCGGTTGCACTTGCTCCATCGTAAACGGATGCATTTGAAACATCTTGATTTGTTAGGGTGCACATTAATGATTGAAATTCATACATCGACTGAAGCGAACCTTGAGAGATTTCAGCTTGATAAGGAGTATAGCAAGATAAAAATTCAAATCTTGAGGCTATATCATTTATTAAGCTTGGAATATAGCGATTTCTTGCGCCTGAGCCAATGAAATATGAATAATTTGTTTTATTTTGTTGAGATATTTTTTTAAGGATTTGTTGTGCTTCTATTTCATCACAACCATTGGAAAGATTTAATTCTTCCATTTTTGCGATATCGGGAATAACATTAAATAAATCATCGACAGAATTTACGCCAATCGATGATAGCATTTCTTCTCTATCGGAATTGCTTAAAGCTTCAAAATTGTACATTTTACCTTCTTATTGAACTTCGTCTTTATAATCGTTATATTCCATTAATCCTTGAGAATCTTCTTGGAAATTGCTAGGATTAATTTTAATTAACCAAGAACCAAAAGCATCTTCATTAATTAATTCAGGAGAATTGATTAATGCTTCGTTAATTTCGACAACTTCTCCGCCTACTGGCATATATATTTCGCTTGCAGCTTTTACAGATTCAATTGTTGCAAAAGTTTCATCTTTTGTATAGGTTGACCCTATTTCGGGTAATTCAACAAAAACAATATCACCTAATTGTTCAACAGCCCAATCGGTTAGACCAATAACAGCTACATTTTCTTCTTGTGATATCCATTCATGTGTTTTAGAACATAAAATTCCTTCTGGTATATTCACTTTTTTATCTCCTATTTATTATATTTCTTTTCAATAAATGGTTTTTTAACTATTTTTGCATTATACAATTTATTTCTTACCATAATTTGTATAGTCATGCCAAGACTTTCTTGAACATTGTTAAGTTTTGATACTAAAGAAGAATCAAGTTTTTCAAATTCAACCATGCAAAAGCCGATATTTTTTCCTAAAGTTGGACTTGGAGCACCTGAAGTTACAACACCACATTCAACATCATTGATGTAAACAGGATATTCAGCACGTGCAATCATTCTATCTTCCATAGCAAAAGCAAAAAGCTTCCTTCTTAATGGCACTAGTTTGTTTTTTTGATCTTGTATTAATGTCTTTCCATTGTAATCTTCTTCTTTTTCTTTTGGAATAAAGAAACCCAAAGATGATTCAATTGGAGTTGTGTTTTCATTTAATTCATGACCATATAGTGGTAAACCTGCTTCCAATCTTAAAGTATCTCTTGCGCCAAGGCCAACAGGAACAACGCCAAAATTTTCTTTATAGGATAAAATTTTATTCCATAATTGAGGAGCGTATTTGTGTTCAAAAATAATTTCAAAGCCATCTTCACCAGTGTATCCTGTGCGAGTCAAAAATACAGGACAACTATCTAAAATTGCAGTTTTAAAAGTAAAGAATTTAGGTTGTTCTTCTAATTTAACACCCATTTTTTCAATAATGAATTTGGCATTTGGTCCCTGAAGAGCCAACATTGAAAAATCATCACTTTTGTTAATTACTTCAACATTAAAGTTTTTTGCTTCTTTTAACATATGAGGTACATCATAATCAATTCTTGAGGCATTAATGACAATTAAATAATCAATTTCTTCAATTATTCCTTTTGCATTATAGACAATGATGTCATCAATTAGACCGCCATCTTTATTTGGCAGATGACAATATATTGCTTTTCCAGCTTCCAAATCTTTTAGATTTTGAGGAACTATAGATTGTAAAAATTTTAAACTATCAGAGCCTTTAATATAAACTTCACCCATATGTGAAACATCAAAAAGCCCTGCTGATTCTCTTGTTGTATTGTGTTCTTTGATAATTCCTTCATATTGAACAGGCATTGCCCAACCACCAAAAGGAACAATTTTTGCACCTAGTTTAAGGTGTTCTTCGTAAAGACTTGTTTTTTTATCTTCCTTAACTATCATTTTTACCTCACATAAATTCTTGGTAATCTCATTTTTAATCTACATGTTAATTCATAATTAATTGTATCAAGTTTTTTGGCCCATGTGTCAATTGTATCATTTTTATTTTCTTCACCTAAAAGAACAACTATATCCCCAACAGAACAATCTATATTTGTTACATCAAACATAATTTGATCCATAGTAATCCTTCCAATTTGTTTAATTTCTTTGCCATTTAATATAGCTGTAATTTTACCAGATAAGCTTCTAGCAATGCCATCAGCATACCCTATTGGAATAGTTGCAACTTTTAAATCTTGTTTTGCAATGTATGTGTGCCCATAGCTAATGCCATCATCTTTTTTAAGAGTGTGAATATTAGTGATTCTAGCTTTTAAACCCATAACTGGTTTAACTTTTGGCATTTTTTCATTTTCTTTTGAATATGGAGTTAATCCCCACATAATTATTCCCATGCGAACCATATCATATGAAAATTCGGGATATAAAAACATTCCCGGTGAATTTAAACAGTGAATTTTGATATCATAATTTTTATATGGCTCAACAATTTCTTGAAATTCTTGAATTTGTTTTTTGAATAAATTTTCGTTTTCGACATCAGCAAAATGAGTAAAAATTCCTTTAAGTTCAATTGATTTTGAATTTAAAATTTTTTGAATGAACTTTTTGGCGTCATCTTTACTAATTCCAATTCTATTCATGCCGGTGTCTATTTTAATATGAACTTTTAATTTTTTATTTAAGCGTTCATGTAATTGATTTGCCATTTCAATATGCTCATCATTAAAAACAGAAACGGCTATATCATATTTGATGGCATTTTCCATAGCCCACAAAGGACTTGCGCCTAAAACAAGAATTGGTTGAGTAACTTTGTGTTCTCTTAATTCTATTCCTTCATCAATACTGGCTACGCCATAATAATTAACTCCGCAAGCATTCAAAATTGGTGCACACATCAAAGAACCGTGTCCATACCCATCAGCCTTAACTACGGCAAATAAATCAGGCTCTTGAGGGCAATTTTCTTTTAGGAATTTTTTAATTGCAAGAATGTTGTGTTCTAAATTGCTAAGATTAATTTCAACCCAAGCATCTCGATTTTTATTTATAAATGTCCCTCTAAAATTTTGCATCTTGCAATCCATTTTGCGTTAAAAATAATTCGTACGTATTTTCCATTAAGCAAGCAATTGTCATTGGACCAACTCCGCCCGGAACTGGGGTGATAAAGCTAGCAATATTTTTAACTTTATCAAAATCGACATCTCCAATTAATTTGCCGTTTGATTGCTTGTTTATTCCAACATCAATTACAACAGCTCCTTTTTTGACCATATCCGCTTTAATTAATTTTGCAACTCCTGTTGCACTTACAATGATATCGGCAGTTTTTGTTATTTCTTTCAAGTTTTTAGTCTTCGAGTGAGCCAAGGTAACTGTTGCGTTTTCATTCATTAAAAGGGTTGAAGTGGGTTTCCCCACGATGTTTGAACGGCCAATTACAACAACGTTTTTCCCAACCAAGTTTATTTCATATTCTTTTAAAAGTTTAATTATTCCTTTTGGAGTGCAACAAATTGCATATGGTTCAAGTCCGCAATTTAGCCTTCCTACATTAATTGGATGAAAGCCATCAACATCTTTTTTGGGATTAATTAATTCTATTATTTCTTGACTATCAAGATGTTCATACAAAGGTAATTGCACTAAAATCCCGTTAATGTTTGGGTTTTCATTTAACTCATGGATTAACTTAATTAATTCACCTTGTGTAATTGATTTATCAAAGCGATAAACACATGATTCAAACCCTAAGCTATTTGAAGTTTTTTCTTTTGAAGCTACATAAAGTTTGCTTGATTCATCATTGTTAGCTAGAATTACGGCCAAACTAGGTTTTTTTTCTAGTTTGGCAGTTTTATTTCTTAGTTTATCTAATATTTTTTTTGCGCAGAGTTTGCCATCTATTATTGTTGTCATTTTGCTTATCTTTCGATTTGGGGTAAATTCATTCTTGAATAAATTATTTCTAATGTATTTATAAGTTTATCTGAATCAATATTTTCTTGGTTTTCTATATGTCCTAAATTATATAATTCAAGGTTTTTTAGTAGTTCTGTTGCTTTTGGTAAGTCATCTTTTTTGGCTTTGTTTAAAATTACGCCTAGTTGACCATCATATACATATTTTTTTGAAGATTCGGCTATTTTTGCACTAAGTGCAATGGCTTCTTTTTTGCATTTTGTAACTATAATGGCTTCATCAATTTTACAGTCTATTAATAAATTTAAATATTTTAAGTCATATTCGCAATCAAAAATTGCAAAATCGTATCTTGAAATTAGCTTTGTTAGCGAATCTCTCATTAATTTTGTACTTGGGCACATACAATCTTTTGGAGTTACAAACCATGAAGCAATCATATCGATGTTTTCATCAACTTCAATGATTATATCTTCAAGCGCCCATTCAATGTACTCTTGTTTTGACATTCCTTCGGGGATGCCTGTTTTATATTCATGTTTTCCAGATTTAACCCCGTAGATTGTATTTCTTGTTTTAATTCCAAAACTATCTGATAGTTCAAGAGTTAAGTCATTATCAATTAATAAGATTGTTTTGTCTGGAAAATTTTTACTAATTAATTTGGTAAAGTTTTTCGCTAAAGTTGTTTTTCCGCTACCAGATTTTCCAATAAAAGCTATAGTTGAGGTCATTTAATATCCTTGTTTAATGTTATTAAATTATAGCAAAAATAAAGCCTTTAATTCAACTCTACGCTTAAAGTTATGTTAACGGATTTTGAAATAACCCCATGGCTTGGTGGTTTCATATAGGTGAGAGTATCTGTTACCACTTTTTTAATAGAAGAATCTATTGAAGGAGAACCTGAGGATGATGTTAATTTAATTGAATTAACATTACCATTTGGCGCTATATTGATATCCACTTTAACAAGCTTATTTATTGGAACATCATTTACAAGTAATAAATCATTTTGGAGATTTAATTTAACATTTTTCCCAATAAGTTGTAAAAATTTAGTGTAATTGGCTTTTTTGACTAAGCTTTCAGGAGCTTCCCAAGAGATATTTGTAATGGTTGGAGTATATGTTGCTTTAGTAATTTTTGGATGCCTAATGGAAAAATTATCAATAGTTGTATTTTCTTTTGGGATTAATTGGGCATATCCTTCAGAGTTGTTATTGTAATCTTCATAGTCGTATTCTTCTTCGAATTCATCAAAGTTTGCAATCTCGTTATTTTGTTCGATTGTTTCAGATGTTCCTTTGAAAGATATAAGAAGGAAACTGCTGAAAACAAACAATATTACAAAAATTATTAAAAGAGCGCGTTTTGTTTTTGCATTGGCAATTGTTTTGATTTGCGGTAATTCAAGTTTTGGAATTTCATTAAATATTGTATCAATTACGCCGTTTTTTAGTTGTTTTGGATCGGCTATATCGAACATCTGAACAGTTTTTGGAGTTTCTTCAATATTATTTTCGCTTTGTTCGATGTTAATGAAATTTTGTTCTAGTTCTTTGTCATTGTTTGCTATAATAGCTTTATTAATACTTTCTTCAAAGCTTTTTTGTTCATCTAATTGATTAAATTTAAAAGAAACATCTTCAAATTTAGTTTTTGATTCATATTTTTTTGATAATTCAGGATAATATTGAATATTTCCTGCCATTCTTTCAAATTCCATTGTGTCGATGAAGCGACTTCTGCATGAATCACAATTCATTAAATGTTGTATTAATTGTCTTTTGTATACGGAAGATAAATCTTTATCTATAAATTTTAAAAATAGTCCCATACAATCAACATGTTTACCAAGAAGAGTTTTTGTTGGGGTTGAATGTTTTGTAAGTTGCGTAAATTTTTCAAGATCTAATATCATATCAAGGGTTGGATAATGATATTTTGAATCAGAAGAACATCTTTGAATTTTTTTGCCTTCAATAAAGCCAATCATTTTGGCTTCTTTTATTTTTCCACCAATTTGAACAATAAAATAAAAATCGGGTAAAATTTCCATATCAACATGGATTTTTGGAATTTTGATAGTTTTTTCTTTAAAAAGAGTTATAACGTCAACTCTATAGTTGTTATAATATATGTCGGAAATCTTGAATTCTTCAAATAAAAGAGGAATTTTATATACGCTTCTTTTGTTATCAACTCTAATTCTTTTGGCGTGTAGATAATTTATTGCGCAAGATATGCCAAGCATATCAATCATGCCTCTTTTTCTTATTTGAGGCGTACTCATTTTGCTGGCTAGTAATTTGGCATTATATGCCTGTTCCTCGTTTATTTCAATGATATCAACATTTTGCATTATCTATATAAACCAATAACTCTTTATATAATAATTTGACACATACAAGAATAATTTTCAAAAAAAATATTAGTATTTTTCTTCTTTTGTTGCGTTTCTTAATAAAAAATTCTTGGATTTAAAATTTTTATAATATAATCAAGGTATTATGAGAAAAGATTTTTTATTAGAAGTACTGGTTCAAGAGCTACCATATAAGTTTATACCTAGCGCAATTGTGCAATTGAAAAGCTCTTTTGAAAAACTGTTTAGCGAAAATGGCCTAGAACATGGTGAAATTAAAGTTTATGCTACTCCTCGTAGGCTTGCTGTTTTGGTTGATAATTTGGCGCTAAGCCAACAAACCGTTTCAAAGGATGTTAAAGGCCCAATTTTAAATATAGCCAAAACCGAAAGCGGAGAGTTTTCTCCTGCTGCAATTGGTTTTGCAAAGAAAAATAATGTAGAATTATCTGATTTATATGAAAAAGATAATTATATTTGGGCTCGTATTGAAGTTAAAGGTAATTCAACAATTGATATTTTAAAAGAAAATATTGAGAATTTAATTTTAAAACTTCAAGGTGCTCATTTTATGCGTTGGGCATATAATACTGAGAAATTTTCTCGTCCAATTGAAAATGTTGTTGCACTTTTAGGCAATGAAGTTGTAGATTTAAAAATTTTAGAAAAAATTGCAACAAATAAAACTATTGGACATAGATATTCACAAAATCGTGAATTAACAATTGATGAACCAAAAAAATATATTGAAACTCTAAAAAAAGGTAATGTAATTGTTGATCAAGATGAAAGAAAAGATTTAATTGTTGAATTGGCGAAAAAATGTGCTGATGAAAATAATTTAGAAATAAAATTTGACAACATGGAAGAACTTCTTGAAGAAGTAACATTTATCAACGAATGGCCGATTCCTGTGTTGTGTGATTTTAGTGAAAAATATCTTCAAGTGCCAGAAATTGTTACAACAACAGTTATGACGCAACATCAAAGATATTTCCCTCTTTGGGATAAGACTGGCAAGTTGTCGAATCATTTTATTACTATGGCTAATTATGTTGGTTCAGAGTTTTCTAACATTAAAGCGGGTAATCAAAGAGTAATTTGCGCTCGTCTTGAAGATGGCGTATTCTTTTATCAAGAAGATACAAAAACAAAATTGATTGATAAAATTGAAAATCTTAAAGGTATGACTTTTCAAAAAGGATTGGGAACGCTTTTTGATAAAACGCAAAGGTTAATTAATTTATCGTCTAAAATTGCAGATGTTTTAAAGATTAAAACTAAAGATGATATATTAAGAGTGGCAAAACTGGCCAAAAGCGATCTTTCAACAAAACTTGTTTTTGAATTTACTGAATTACAAGGCTTTATTGGTCAAGATTATGCTATTCAAAATGGCGAAAAAGAAAATGTTGCCCTTGGAATTGCGCAACATTATTTCCCATTGGGAGCCAACGGAGAATTGCCAAGCTCAATTGAAGGTCAGATAGTTTCAATTGCAGATAAAATTGATACAATTTGTGCTTTATTTATTTCAACTCAAGGTGACAAGAAGAAAAAACGTCCAACAGGCTCTAATGATCCATTAGGGGCAAGAAGGGCTGCAATTGGGATATTGAGAACAATTATTGAAAATAAATTAGATGTTAATATTGAAGAATTAATTAAATATTCAATTGAGGCATTGTCTAAAGAGTTTTCAATCGATATTGAAGAAGCTTTGTTTGATGAACTTAAAGAGTTTTTTGTGCAAAGATTGATATTTATGTACGAAAAAGATTTAAGTGCAAATATTTTAAGTTCTATTGCAAACTTTAATCCTTTAGCAGATTTATCAAGTTTTATTAAAAGAGCTGAAACTTTAATGAAATATCAAGATGATAAAGAATTTGCACAGATTAAAGAGAATGCAACAAGAGTTTCAAGAATTTTAAAAGATAATGAATATAATATGGTTGATGAGAAATTATTTATTTTAGATGAAGAAAAAAATCTATATAGTGCAATTTTAAATCATAAATCGAATGATGATCTTAATTGTTATATTCAATCGTTAAAATCTTTAATTCAACCAACGGCCAATTTCTTTGAAAAAGTATTGGTAATGGATAAAGATGAAAATGTAAAAAACAATAGAATTGCTCTTTTAAATAAATTAAAAGAAAAATTCAATGTAGTTTGCGATTTTGAAAAACTATAAATTTTCCAATTTGGAGTAGTAATTGAAAAATTCTAAAAAACTGACTTTGCATATTTTTATTGCATTAGTGGCTGGCGTTTTATTTGGTTGGCTATTGCCTCAGTATGCCGTTAAAATGCAACCATTAGGTGATTTGTTTTTAAGAATGGTTAAAATGATTATTGCTCCTTTGATTTTTGCAACTTTGGTTGTGGGAATTGCAGGGCATGGTAGTGTTAAAAATTTAGGAAAAATTGGCTTTAAAACAATTGTTTATTTTGAAATAGCTACAACTATTGCTCTTGTTCTAGGACTTGTTATGGCAAATCTTTTAAAACCGGGTGCTGGTTTTAAAATTGATGCTAGCTCAATTTCAATGAATGCTGTCGAATCTATGAAAAATGTTCCCAACGGAATGGATTTTGCGCAAACTTTAGTGCATAGCGTTCCAGAAAGCGTGATTGAAGCTATGGCAAATGGAGATTTGTTGCAAATAGTTGTTTTTGCGATATTTTTTGCTCTTGCTGTTTGCGCTGTTGGGCAAAAAGCACGTCCTGTTTTAGATATTTTGCAAAGCACTTGTGATATTATGTTTAAATTTACGCAATATGTTATGCAATTTGCTCCAATTGGTGTTTTTGGTGCAATGTCTGCTACTATTGGACAAAATGGGATTGCAATTCTTGTAAGTTATTTGAAATTGATTGCAATAACATATTTTTCTTTAATTATTTTTGTAGCTATAGTTTTGGTTGTTGCATGTAGAATAATAAAAGTTCCATTTATGGGATTATTGAAAACAATTAAGGATCCTGCATTGTTAGCTTTTACTACGGCTTCCTCTGAAGCTGCATTGCCTAAGGCTATGGAATTAATGGAAAAGTTTGGAGTTCCAAAAAGTATTGTAAGTTTTGTTATGCCAATGGGGTATACTTTTAATCTTGACGGAACAACAATGTATTTGACGCTTGCAACTTTATTTTGTGCTCAAGTTGTAGGTGTAGAGATTTCTATACAACAGCAAATAATGATTATGTTGACTTTGATGTTAACTTCAAAAGGAATAGCGGGTGTGCCAAGAGTTTCATTGGTGATTTTAACTGGAACCTTAGCTAGTTTCGGCCTTCCTTTGGTTGGTGTTGCAGTGTTGCTGGGGATTGATCAAATATTGGATATGGGAAGAACAACAGTTAATTTAATTGGAAATTGTGTTGCAACAACTGTTGTTGCTCGTTGGGAAAATGATTTTGATCATGATAAAATGAAGAGATTCTTAGCAAAAAAAGAATGTTAATTTTATTTATCCAATTTGGTGATTGGTTTTTATTTTATTAAAAGTATATTTTTTTTATGAAGATACTTTTTTATGATGTTAAAAAAAATGAGCTTGAATATTTTTTAGAGCGTTTGCCAGAAAAAGTTGAAGCATACTTTTTTAAAAATTTAATCAATGAAACGGTTTATGTTGATTCAAAATATTTTGATGTTGAGGCTTTGTCTGTCTTTGTTGGTTCTGAATTAAATCAGAAAGTATTATCTAAATTTAAAAATTTAAAGTTCATATTTTTAAGGAGTGTTGGATATTCTAATGTTGATTTAGAATATTGCAAAAATAATAATATTTATGTTTTTAACACTCCCAATTACGGTAATTCAACAGTTGCAGAATATGTTTTTGCGCTTTTGTTAGCTTTATCAAAAAAGATAATCCAAGGGCATAAAGCAATAATCAATGGAGATATTGAGCAAGAATATCTAAGAGGGATTGAATTATTTCAAAAAACAATGGGCGTAATTGGCGTTGGTGCAATCGGAAGAAAAGTCGTTAATATCGCGTATGGTTTTGGAATGGATGTTTTAGCTTACGATGTAAATAAAAATGGAGCCTATAATTTTGTTGAGCTTGATGAATTGTTAAAAAAATCGGATTTTGTATCAATAAATTGCCCTTTAAATGAGCATACAAGAAATTTAATTGATAAAATTGCAATTTCTAAGATGAAAAAAAATGCAATTTTGATTAATACCGCAAGAGGTGAAATTATTGATAGTGAGGCGCTTTATTATGCACTAGCCGAAAATAAAATCAAAGGCGCAGCACTTGATGTTGTTGAGTGCGAAGAGTATTTATGCCAAAATTGGAAAAAATGTAATAAAAATATTGGAATTAAATCAACTTGTTTTAAAAAGTTTTTTTTCAATCAAAAACTTTTGCAGTTGCAAAATGTTCTTATAACTCCGCACAATGCCTATAATACAAAAGAAGCACAAAAAAGAATTTTGGATATAACAATTGAAAATATTAATTCATCTTTCGATATAAGTTATGGCGCAAAAAATTTGGTTTTGTTATAATTAGCTTGCTATGATAAACAATTATATTGAACACACAGTTTTAAAACCAAATGCTACAGTTGAAGACATTAAAAAAATGGTGGCGGATGCTGTAAAATATGATTTTTTTGGTGTTTGTATTAACCCAAATTATATTGCATTAACTAAAGAACTATTGAATGGAAGTAGAACAAAAATTGTAACTGTTGTTAATTTTCCGCTTGCAAATAGTACTATTGAAATGACTCAGTATCAAACAGAATTGGCTTTAAAGCTTGGTGCTGATGAGATTGATACTGTTTTAAACATTTCAGCGCTTAAAAATAAAGATTATAGAAAAGTTGAACTTGATATAAAAAGAACAAAAGATGTTTGCCAAAAACATAATTTAAAAGTTATTTTAGAAACAGATTTATTGACCAAAGAAGAAATTGCAACAGCTTCAAAAATTGCAGCTGAAAGTGGTGCTAATTTTGTTAAGACTTCAACGGGTTTTGTTAAAAATGGCGTGGGTGCTAAGGTTGAAGATGTTAAATTGATGTATGAAACAGTTGCTCCATTTGGACTTGGTGTTAAAGCTTCAGGTGGTATTAAAAATTATAAAGATGCGCTTGAACTAGTGAGTGCTGGAGCTACAAGACTTGGAACATCAAGTGGTGTTGATATTATTTTAGGAGAAAGAAATGTCTAAAGAAGAAAACAAAATTACAATCAGGTCTGATAGAGATACAGATTATACTTTTATGTATAAAGGTGAGGAAGTAACCCTAAAGGCGAGAAGCGTTGTTTCTGTTGCGGATGGTCTTAAGAATGTTGTATTTCCAACAGTTGCAATGAAGATAATGAATAATTTAATTGTAGTTAAGGAAGATGTAAAATAATGAGCAATGCAGATAATCAAATCATCATTACTGTTTCAGGTAAAGACAAAGTTGGTATTGTTGCAGGGGTTTCAAATAAACTTTTGCAATATAACGTCAATATTGAAGATATTAAACAAACAATCATGCAAGATAATTTTGTAATGATGATGTTGTGCGACATTGAAAAGCTAGAGGTGTCATTTAAAGATTTTAAAGATGCAATGCTTGCTTTGGGTGAAGAACTTGGAATGGAAATTTGGGTTCAAAAAAAAGATATATTCGATAAAATGCATACAGTGTAAACTGCTAGTATAGGTTAATATGACAAATTTTAATCAACAACAAATTTTAGAAACAATTGAGATGGTTAAAATCCATCATTTAGATATCAGAACAACAACCCTTTCTTTAAGTTTAAGAGATTGTTGCACAACTGATACCAAAAAAACAGCAAATAAAATTTACGATAAAATTCTAAAATATGCATCAAACTTGGTGTCTTTTGCATCTGAAATTGAAAATGAATATTCTATACCAATTGTTAACAAAAGAATTGCGCTAACCCCAATTTCATTAATTGGAGAAAGTTGCGATAATGTTGATTATGTTTATCTGGCTCAAATGATAGATAAAGCCGGCGCTGAAGTTGGCGTAGATTTTATTGGCGGTTTTTCTGCTTTAGTTGATAAAGGCTTTACCAAGGGCGATTTAAGATTTTTTGAGCAAATTCCACAAGCTCTTGCCACAACAAATAAACTTTGTTCTTCGGTTAATTTGGGAACTTCAAAAGCTGGAATTAATATGGATGCTGTTTTAAAAACAGCTGATGTAATTAAACAAACCGCAATTTTAACCAAAGATATTGATTCAATTGGTGCTGCAAAGTTTGTATGTTTTTGTAATGCAGTAACAGATAATCCATTCATGGCTGGAGCATTTTGTGGTGTAAATGAAGCAGAATGTGCTCTTAATATTGGAGTTTCTGGCCCTGGGGTAGTTTCAAGCGCAATAAATGAATTATCAGAAACAGCTGATTTTGGCGAAGTAGCTAATTGTATTAAAAAAATGGCATTTAAAATTACGGCCGCCGGAGAAGTTATAGGAAGAAAATTAGCTAAAAAATTAGATATTCCATTTGGAATAATTGACCTTTCTTTGGCTCCAACACCGCTAAAAGGTGATAGTGTTGCTGAAATTTTTAAAGCTATGGGCTTAGAACATGCTGGTTGCCACGGCACTACAATGGCGCTAGCTATGCTCAATGATGCTGTTAAAAAAGGCGGGATTATGGCCTCTAGTTATGTTGGGGGTTTATCTGGTGCTTTTATTCCAGTTTCAGAAGATGCCGGCATGATAGAAGCAGCAAGCATTGGTTCATTAACAATTGATAAACTTGAAGCAATGACAAGTGTATGCTCTGTTGGTCTTGATATGATTGCAATTCCTGGAGACACTCCAAACTCAACAATAGCAGGCATTATTGCTGATGAAATGGCCATTGGTATGATTAATAAAAAGACAACGGCTGTAAGAATAATTCCTGTTATTGGAAAAGGTATTGGACAAAGTGCTGAATTTGGAGGATTATTGGGTTCTGCTCCAATTATGAAGGTTAACCCATATTCTTCTGAAGCTTTTGTAAATCGTGGCGGAAGAGTTCCTGCGCCATTGCATAGTTTAAATAACTAATAATCTAAATAATTTTGCCGTTTGAAACTTTTATAATGTCTACGTTTTTTAAAAATTTTTCATCAAAGGCAAGTGTGTCAACTGAGGTGATAATCATTTGAATATCATCTTCAATTGCATTTAAAAGGTAGTTTTGGCGAATATTATCAAGTTCTGCCAGAACATCATCCAATAATAAAAGAGGGGTTTCGTTAATTTTTTCTTTAATTATCTGAAGTTCGGCTAGTTTTAGCGCTAAGACAATTGTTCGTTGTTGGCCTTGAGAAGCGTATTTTTTGGAATCAATATCATTAATATAAAAATCAATATCATCCCTATGAGCTCCAATTAAGCATTGCTGACGGCGTATTTCATCTTGTTTAATTTCATTCAATTTTTGATATATTAAAGTTTTAAGTTCTTCTATATTTAAAAACTCATCCGTTATTGTTTGATATTTTATTGTCAAATCTTCGTTTTGAGCCATTGTTTTGTGTTTTATTTTTGCTATACGTTCAAGTTCAAGTAAGTATTTTTTTCTTAAGTAAATAACATTGGCGCTTGCAATTGAAAGTTGTTCATTAAAAACATCAAGCATATCATTTTGTATTATTCCGTTTGTAAGGTAATTGGCTTTTTGAAGTCTAATTTTGTTAAACTTAGCTAATTTTTCAGCGTATAATGGATATACTTGAAAAATAGCCAAATCAAGCCATTTTCTTCTATTTTGAGGTTCACCTCTTAAAAGCAGCAAATCAGATGATGAGAAATTAACGCTTGATAAAACTCTTAAAAAATCACAAGATTTTGTTTTTTTAAGTCCATTTACTTTTAAAATTTTATTTTTTGGCGGGTTTAAAATTATTTCTAAATCTAATTCTGTATCATTTTTTGATACTTCAGCTTTAATGATTGCTGTATTTTTTTCAAATTGGATTAATTCACTATCTTTCTTAATTCTTACACTATCAAGCGCACACAGGTAAAATATAGCTTCCAATATATTTGTTTTACCTTGAGCGTTTTTTCCTATGATTAATGTTTTATTTTTTGAAAACAAATACTCAAAGTTTTCGTAATTTCTGTAATTTTTTAAGACTAATTTTGTTAATTTCATAGTATAATTATTGCATTAAAAGGAGTCAGAATATGTATGATTTTATAACAATAGGTTCTGCCACACAAGATGTTTTTGTCCAATCTGATGTTGCGAGTATTGTTAGTGTTAGCCAGATTGAGAAAAAAAGCGAGTTTATGTCTTTTCCTTATGGAGCTAAAACCGAAATTGCAGATTTTTCAAAAAATCTTGGAGGTGGAGCTGTTAACACCGCAACAAATTTAGCAAATTTAGGTTGCAAGACTTCAACAATAATTAAACTTGGAAATGACGAATTAAATTCAATTATAAAATTAAAGCTGGCTCAATCAGGGGTTGATATTATGAATGTGATTGACTCTGATAAACACTTAACGGGTTTTTCAATTGTTCTTGTGAGTTTTCAAGGGGATAGAACTGTTTTGGCGCATAGGGGCGCAAATGCCCATGTGCATGAAAATGAAGTGAACTTTGATGCTATTAAAAATTCTAGATGGGTTTATGTTTCACCATTAAGTGGAAATAGTAATAAAATTCTAGATAAAGTAGCAAATTTTTGCAAAGAAAATAAAATTAATCTTGCAATAAACGCAGGAACTACCGCGCTCAAAAAAGGCGCAAAATATTTTTCAAAGATATTAAGCACAGCTCAAATTGTTTTAATGAACAAAGAAGAAGCGACGCTTGTTACTAAAATACATTTAAGGCAAGATACAAAAGAGCAGAAATTTTCTAAAGAAATGATTCATCCTGATATGGTAGAGATGTTAAAAGCCTTGAGGGGTGAAACAGATACAATAACAGTTATTACTGATGGTAAAAATGGGGCTTATTGTTATAATGGCAAAAATATCTATATTTGTCCGACTTTTCCAGCAGTTGTAACATCTACATTGGGTGCTGGTGATGCTTTTGCTTCAACATTCTGTGCATCAATGGATAAATTTAATTGGGATATAGAAAAATCTCTTAAATATGCTTCAATTAATTCTGCTTCTGTTTGTACTAATTTTGGTGCTCAAGAAGGATTTTTAACATTTGAAGAAATTGAAGCGAGGTTAAAATCTAAACCTGATTTTAAAGTAACTGTTATAGGGGTATAGATGCGTTTAGATAAGTTTTTGAAAGTTTCAAGATTAATCAAAAGAAGAACTGTTGCAAATGATGTTTGCGATTCTGCAAGGGTTTTTGTAAATAACAATCCTGCAAAACCTGCTAAACAGTTAAAGGTTGGAGATATTATTTCAATTGAATACAAAAATGCAACAAAATCATATAAAGTCTTATCTGTTCCAACAGGGAATGTTCCTGTTAATGTGGCTAATGAGCTTTATGAAGAGATATTGGAAAATTAAGGGGTTAAAATGAAATATAATTTTGGTGTTGTTAAAGAATTAAAAGATGGTGAAACAAGGGTTGCAATTACTCCAGATGTTGTTGCAATGTTGCAAGCTGATGGCTTGAATGTATTAATTGAATCTGGATCTGGTGTAACATCAGGTTTTAGCGATGAAGATTATATTAACAATGGAGCAACTGTTGTAAAATCAGCGAGTGAAGTTTGGAATAATTCAAGAATTATAGTTAAGGTAAAAGAGCCTCAAGAATGTGAATATCAGTATTTTAGACCAGATTTGATAATTTTTTCTTATTTACATTTGGCTGTTGAGGAAAAATTAACTTATGAATTGTTGAAGAAAAAAGTTACAACAATTGCCTCAGAATCCGTTAAAACAAAAGATGGCCAATTGCCACTTTTAACTCCAATGTCTGAAATTGCAGGTAGATTGGCGGTTCAAATCGGAGCTAGATTATTAGAATCACATAAAGGAGGCTCTGGTGTTTTATTGTCAGGAGTTCCTGGAGTTCAACCAGGTAAGGTTATTATTATTGGAGCTGGTGTTGCCGGTTTTAATGCTGCTCAAATTGCAATTGGTATGGGCGCAGATGTTTCGATATTTGATGTAAATCCCAAAAAATTAGTTCAAATTGATGGAATTTATGGGACTTCAATTAAAACACACTATTGTAATCCTGCGCGTATTGCTCAAGAGGTTCCAAAAGCAGATATTTTAATTACTTGTGTTTTAAATCCATCCCATGTGGCTGAAAAAATAGTTTCAGAAGATATAGTTAAAACAATGAAAAAAGGCTCTGTAATTGTGGATGTTGCGATTGATCAAGGCGGAAATGTTGAAACAATTGATAGATGTACAACACATGAAAACCCGACATATGAAAAACATGGGGTATTACATTGTGCTATTCCAAATATTCCTTCAGCTGTACCTAAAACTGCTTCATATGCGTATTCATATGCCATGTACCCATATTTAAAATCTTTAGGTGAAAAAGGAATTATTGAATCTATTAAAGAAAATCATGATTTATCAAATGGTGTAACTACATTTAATGGCGTTATAACTAATGCCGATGTTGCTAGAACATTTAATGAAGAATGTACTCAAATAGAGTTATTGGTAGGTTTTAAATTAAAATGATAGAAAATTCAAAAAGAATAGTTTTTAAATTTGGAACAAATATTTTAAGAAATGAAGATGGAGAAATTTCGCTTTCTCATTTGTATTCGTTTATTGAAGATATTTCAAAATTGCACAAACAAGGTCGTGAAATTTTAGTTGTAACCTCCGGTGCGGTTGGGTTAGGCGCTAAGAAACTTGGAATTGATACATCGGGCTCTACTACCTTAAAGCAAGCGGCAGCTAGTATTGGTCAGCCTTTATTAATGAGTATTTGGCAAGACGGTTTTGAAAAATATGGTATAAAAACTGCACAGATTCTTTTGACTGAGGAAGATTTTGCGAATAGAAAAAAATATCTTTCTTTGAGATTGACTTTATCAAAGCTACTTGAAAATGGAGTTATTCCGATAATAAATCAAAATGATGCAGTTTCGCCATCTGAACTAGAGCATGTTTGTTTTTCGGATAACGATAAATTATCTTCCATTGTTGCTTCAAAGCTTGATGCCGACTTGTTAGTTATGGTTTCAGATATCGATGGATTGTATGACAAAAATCCAAAAGAATTTGATGATGCTAAATTAATCAAAAAAGTGGAGCGTGTTGCTCCAAAAATTGAAGCTTTAGCAAGTGGTGCAACGTTAGGTGGCAGAGGTGGAATGATTACAAAATTAACTGCTGCAAAAGTTGTAACTTCAAGTGGGCTTTATGCAAAAATCGTCAATGGTAAGACGCCAAACATTATTAAAAAAATATTTGATGATGAAATAGGGACAACCTTTATTCCAAATAATAATTTATCTCATAAAAAACGCTGGATTGCATATGCTACCAATATCATGGGGTCTTTAATTGTAAATGAAGGTGCAAAAAAAGCTATTATTGATAATCAAAAAAGCTTATTAAGTATTGGAATAGTTGATGTTCAAGGCAAATTTCAGCGAGGAGAAATTGTTTCAATATTTGACGAAGAAGGCCTGGAATTTGCAAGAGGAATTTCAAGTTATGATTCATCAGATATTGAAAAGATAAAAGGGCAACATTCTGATAGAATAACAGAGATTTTGGGTTATAAATTTGATGATGATGTGGTAATTAAAGACAATTTAGTTTTGATTTAAGGTAATAAAATGATTGATATATTTGAAGTTGCGTTGAATGCAAAAAATGCATATTTAAAAACAATGAATCTAAATGCTGAAATTAAAAATCAAGCATTAATTGCAATTGCTAAAAAAATAGAGGAAAATAAAAATGCAATTTTTGAAGCTAATAATGAAGATTTAAAATCAGCTCAGATTATGCTTCAAGAAGGAAAAATTAATCAAGCAACTTTTAATAGACTTAAAATTAATGAAAATAAAATTAATGATTTAATTACAGGCTTAAATGATTTAATTAAACTAGAAGATCCCGTTAATAAAGTTTTATGGCAAGAAGAATTAGATGATGATTTAATTTTGAAAAAAATTGCAACTCCAATTGGGGTTATCGGTGTAATTTTTGAAGCTCGCCCTGATTGTTTTATTCAAATTGCTTCTCTTTTAATTAAATCGGGTAATTGCGGAATTTTGAAGGGTGGTTCCGAAGCAAATAATACAAATAGCCTGTTTGCTATTTTGGTTAATAATGCATTAGAAGAAATTAATTATCCAAAAAATGCGATTAATTTAATATATTCAAGAGACGACATTAAAAAAATGTTGGAGCTTGATGAATATATTAATTTAATTATTCCAAGAGGCTCAAACGCCTTAGTTAAATTTATTAAAGAAAACACAAAAATTCCTGTTTTGGGTCATGCTTCAGGGATATGTCATATTTTTATTGATGAATCAGCAGAATATAAAAATGTAAAAAATATTGTAATTGATGCTAAAACGCAATATCCAAGCGCATGTAATGCTGTTGAAACAATTTTAATTCATAAACATTGGCAACATCTGGAATGTTTAAAAAAGGATTTAATTGAAGCTAAAATTGAAGTAGTTGAAAATCCGCAAAACTTTGCGCATGAATATAGTGATACAATTTTATCAATTAAGATAGTTGATTCTTTAGATGATGCAATTGAACATATAAATAAATATGGTTCAGGTCATACCGATTCTATCTTATCTGATAATCAAGAAAATATTGAAAAATTTATGAATCTAGTTGATTCGGCTTGTGTTTTTTCAAATTGCTCAACAAGATTTTCTGATGGTTTTAGATTTGGTTTTGGAGCAGAAGTTGGAATCTCAACAAATAAAACCCACGCTCGTGGTCCTGTTGGATTGGAAGGATTAACAATTTATAAATATAAATTATTTGGAAAAAATCAAATTGTAGCGCCTTATGCTCAAGGTGAAAAGAAATTTAAACATAAATTCCTTTAGTCTTTATCCATACCTCCTATTCTAAAGGCATAATTGCAAATCTCTTTATGCTTTAATAACTCATCTTTTGATATAACAATCTCCTTAGATGTGTTCCATGGATTAAGTAAAATTATTTCATTTTCATTAATTGTCTTAACAGCATAAGCATGATTAGGCGCTAACTGTGCCAAGCTACCATTAATATCTAAGCAATCGATGACTGTATTCGTACCTAAAACTGCTGTATCTGAATTCATCGCAGCATAATATTCATTTTCCGCAATTTCAGCTCTATTCTCATCCGTTAAAATTTCACTGCAAATTCTTAAAAAATCATAATATTTAACCGTATATATATCATTTGTATTTTTATTTTTATATGTAATTGTACCAACTTTCATTTCATTAGGATTAATTAGTATTTCATATTCATCATTGTGATTTATTATTTCAATGCGTCTTTCGTCGGCATTATAACCATATCCATAACCTCCCCTAGACACCTTGCTACCAAGTATATCGCTTAAAGTAAAATATTTGTTTTCGAAATTAGCAAAAAAGTCAACAATATTTGATCTTTTCTGCTGTATTGTATTTTTTTCTTGTTGTTCCGTAAAATACATATGAGCATCATTTAAAGATCCTCCAGTAAGTGCATAATATAATTTATCTTGATTTGTTCCAGATAGACCTTTTGGCATTTCGGTATTTGTTACAAAATAAAAGGTATTTGTTTCGTATTCTGCTAGTTTTTGTGACTCGCTATAACATTTAGACCAAGCGAGTTCAAATAATAACATATCGTTATCACCCCAAGAATATGAAAATTTTTCTATACCCATATCCTCTTTAATATTCGATTCTCTTTCTTTTTCAAATTCTTCTTTTGTAATTATGTAAGTTTCATCAATTCCTTGGAAGGTAATACTATAACTTTCTATTTCATTGTTTTCATTATAATTTATAGAAATTGAATCTTTTATAATTTTTCTTCCTTCTTCGCTACTCGCAAGTGAAGTGCAGACTGCAATTAAACCGCAATCTTCCATATTTCCTTGATGTATTTCTTCGTCCAATTCTCCATTAACATCATAAAAAGTGTAGGATGAAATACGGGAAGTATAGCGATCAATATTTTTAATTAAAGATACTTTATTGCCATCTTGTTTGATTTCGTATTCGGGTAAATGAAAAATTTTTTTAAAGAAATTGCAAACTTTATCAAAAAAACCATCTTCTTTTCTATGATCTATAACATCTAGATTAGAATAATCGGCTTCATATTCTTGAACTTCGTTATTGCTTGAATTAAACGTTACAAAAATTTCTTCTTCTAAATTTTTGTCCAAAGAATACTTAGAAGTAGGCGAGGAATAAGTATTGTAATTCTCTAATGATATCGCTTGCATTTTTGTTCTCGTGTAATATGGCTTATTAATATAAAGTATATATACTAAAAAAAATTGCCTAATTTTAAAGATAAATAAAATGTATTGTTAATATATGTTAAAAATTATCTTTGCTGGTTTGAATTAAATTGTAATTTAATATCCTTGGAAACAAATGTTGGTGTACCTACGTTAATTGGTAATTATGCAAATTTTCTTCAATTAACTGAAGAAGAAAGAAATATGATTGGGAACAATGCAAAAGTTGTAACTTCAATTGAAGAAGCGCAATCAAATTTGCCTGAATATAAAATTGCAGATTTAAATAATGCTTGCTAAAAAACAATACGATTCTGACTTTGTTGATGCATTTGGAAGAATGATTGAAAAAATATCAGATGGTGTACCTTTTTCTGAAGCTTCGGTTGAATTAAAATCTATTTTGCCACATTCTGCAGCTATAAAACAAACATCTTTAGGAACTGCCGTCATGGCCGAAGGCTGGAAAAAACCAATTGTGTTTCCGAGTAAAGGAAGTTTTAAATTTGCTGGTTGGATTGATAACCCAAAAGAGGTAAACACAAAAGAGTTGTGGGAAGCCGCTTATGGAGTACAGCCTCCGCTTATTTTTGGTGCAGTCGGAAATAGTAATATTAAACCAGAGCAAGTTAATGGTGGATGTTCCTTAACAAAGCAAGAGCTTTCTCAAAAATACGAAGGTGCGATAAAAGATTTTTATCAACCAATTATAGCTTATTTAAAAGAGCAAGGTGCAAAAAGTGAAGATATTGGGTTTGCATTTGCACATAGTGATTGTGGAGTAGATAGAGCCGCAAGAGAGATTACGGAAACAAACAATTTGAGGGGGTTTGCCGTAACGTCAACAAGATATACTCAGTACTTGCGCGGCAAAGAAATGCCTGCTTGTGAAGAATTTCCAAACGGTTTTATAATGGCAGATTTTCCATTCCCAACAGTATTAACAAGGGACATGACTCAAATTGATGATTATGCTCGTGCATACGGTATAATGGTTGGTAAGAAAAATCCGCTTGGAGTGTTTGGCGGTGGAGAACATGCATTTGTTCGAGATGCAAAAGAAGCTTTTATAGGAACTGGTGCTGCAGAAGCTATTCCTGTTGACATCATGCGTGATAAGTTTGGTATAGTAATTCCAGCTACAAATGAAAAAGGTGTTGTTACAAATGCAGCGCGCGATATGATTGAAAGAATAAATGGTAATCCATATGAGCAATTTCGATATGCATTTAAAATTTTTTTACCAGATAGCGGAATAAAGAATGATATTGCACAGTACGATCCGCAATTAGCAATAACAACTATTGCATATGCAAAACTTGCGCAAGCAGGTAAAATTGGGAAATGATTAATATAATAAATTTACAAAAGTGAAAAGAACTCTGTATAGAGTTCTTTTTTAATGGTGGAGTTACGCTTGCAGGTTCGAACTTTTGAAAGAATTTATTTAAATATTCAGAAAATTAATTGCAAGAAAATTAATTATTTAATATGCAAATTTAATTATATATAAAACTTTTGTTACAAAAGATATGTTAAATATCAAAAAACGCTTTTTATAGGAATATGCTTTATCAACCAAAAAAGAGAAACCTGCATGTCGATTTAAAAATTGCAAACTATTACTAAAGAATTAACTGCAAATCTGCCAAAAAAGAGTACGGACGAAGTTGTCACTACAATTAAAAAAAATGTAACGAAAAAATGCGATGGCAGTTCACTTGAATCGCTTGCAGCGCAAGAAAAAGCTATGTTAAAAAACCAATTGATCAAGAAAATTTAACAAAAAAGTAAAAATTGAAGACCCATTTAAACCTTGGGGTGACAAAGGTAAAATATCAACTCCAAAAACAAAACCAGTAATTGAATCAAAAGTTGAAGCAGCAGAAAATTTGTTTAAATGGTAAAATAATTGTAATTAAAAAGAGTAGTAATAAACACTACTCTTTTGATTATTATGCATCAAGATTAATTAACTGTCCGCAATTTTCTGTTTTAATTATAGCGTCTGCAATTTTATCTGGTGAATGGCTAGATTCAACGTATACATTACCCCAAAAATAGTCTTCATTCGTGGTAGTTGGTGTGTTAAAATGAATTCTAGTGCCGCCTTTGGTAGTTGGTTCAAGATATATTATGTTTTCAGGTTTGATATACATTCCGCCAGTTTTAATAAAACCACCTCTAAAATTAATTGTCATAACACTGCCCTTTCATTTATCTATTCGTTGATATAATAAAGCAGTGTCAAAATATAAATTGCTAGTAAAAGTCTGAAATATTAACTAATGTTAATTGAAAACTTAGAATAAGCTTTCTTGGTTTTTGACAATTTGAATGTTTGGAATTTTACTAAACAAACAGTCTGGGTTTGCATTCGGTCATATGCCGCCTTAGTAAAAATCTGCCGAATTTCCGCGATAATGGTTCGCATTATGCGGGTTTAAACCTGCCATCTTAAAATATTAATAAATAAAAAAGCCCCCGAAGGGACTTCTTTATTTATTAATATGGCGGGAACGACGCTTACAGGTTCGAACTTTTGAAAGATATTATAACAATATTAGCAAAATGAATTACAAGAAAATTTATTTTTTGATGAATTGTTTTAATTGTTTGTAAAATTTTCGTTACAATGACATCACTATATATCAAAAAAAGAAAATTACTAATTTTTATAAATACATAATATTCTTAAAATGAAAGGATAAACAAAATGGAACCAGTCAATACCAATAATTCTGCTAAAAATGTTGGAATCGCTTCGGCTATTGGTGCAGTTGCTCTTGCAACAACAGAATTAATTGTACAAAAGAAAATTTTAGCAAAACCTGATGAATTTATAACTAAAGTAAAAGGAAAAGCAGCCGCAGAAGCAAGATATATGGAGCCATTTTTCATGGGAACAAAAGAAAATTCTGAAGCCGCTCTTAAACAATTGCAAAACAAAGTTGACGGTCTTGTTGCTTTTGCAAAAGGTGGAAAATTGAATTTTAAAATTATAGCTAAAATGGGAGCAATTGGCGCAGGTATTGGCGCCTTGACTGTTTTGGGTGGGAAAGCCTTGAGAGCACTTGCAGTTAAAATGGGTGTTGAAAGCAAGAAAATCGAAAGAGATGTTGTTACAAATCCAGAAGCCAATAAGGCCATAAGTGACATAAATAAGGCTACAAATGCAACCTCGGTGCAAATCGTGTAGCTTATTTTGTCTGAAAGATAGTTTCGTATTTAAATCAAAAAAAAAGATACCTTGCGGTATCCTTTTTTTGTTAATATGGCGGGAACGACGGGGCTCGAACCCGCGACCTCATGCGTGACAGGCATGCGCTCTAACCAAACTGAGCTACGCTCCCAAACCATATTAAATTTTCATTTATATTCTAGCGATTCTAGAATTATTGAGCGTAAACGCTTACTTGTTTTCTTGTTCTTCTGTATGGTTCAAATTTAACTACACCATCTACTAATGCAAATAATGTGAAATCTTTACCCATACCTACGTTATTACCTGGATGAATTTTTGTTCCTTTTTGACGAACAATAATATTGCCAGCAATAACTTGTTCATTGGCGTATTTCTTAACGCCTAATCTCTTACTTTCGCTATCGCGACCGTTCTTTGATGAACCTACACCCTTCTTATGTGCCATTGTTATTCTTCTCCTGTTGTTTCTTCACCTTTAGCTTTAGAAGCTTTTGTGTTGATTTTATTAATCATTACACGAGTGAATTGTTGTCTGTGACCTTGTTTAACTCTTGTGCCCTTTTTAGGACGTTGTTTGTAAACAATTACTTTTTTAGCTTTGTCATTTTTAACAACGGTACCGTCAACAGTAGCAGAAGCTACATAGGGTCTTCCAACTTTTGATTTTTTGCCGTTAACTAACATAACGATTTTGTCAAAAGTCACTTTGTCATTAGCTTGAGCATCTAACAACTCGATATCAACATATCTGCCTTCTTCAAGTTTATATTGCTTTCCGCCAGTTTCAACTATTGCGTACATTGTGTATCCTTCCTTTTAAGGGACCGCAGCTCTGATTTGTACTTATCAGTGCATTTTAACGCGACCAACCTATCTGCATTAAATAATATATCTAAGACAAAAATTAATGTCAAGAATATATTTACAAAACTTATTTGTTTATTCTTGAATTTTTCCAAAAAGCTTATTAAAAATGTCTGTTCTTATAATTAAATCTGGTGTATCTGGTGCAATTCTGCCAGGCATAAATTTTACATTGCCTTCTTTTTCTAGTTTATTATTTACTATATGTATGAATTTTCCATTTGGAATTATTTTTTGCATTTGGTTATGTTTAAAAGTTGTTTGCATTTTTGCTTTATTACCACCAAGAGTTAATTGCGCAATTGTAATTCCTGTTTTCTTTATGTAATTATATGCTTTAATAAGTTTTGAGCCATTTTGTTTTGGTGTTTTGGTTGAATGAAATAATTTTTCACCGGTTGAAGTGCAAAAAGTATCAATTTCTATTTTTCCATCTGGGTATATAGTTTTACATACTTTTTTTAGTCCATCTGGCGTAAATAATTCGCTTTTGCGAATACCGTCAGTAACATTTGCAACGGGGCCTGTTATTTTATTGATAGGGGTCATTATTAATCTTTCTATACTACAAATATTTAAAAACGTATGAAGGAAAAAAATTGCCTATTATTTTATTAATTCAAGCATTTTTTTAATTGAAGCTTGCAACCCATCAAAAACCGCTTTAGAAATAATTGAATGACCAATATTTAGTTCGCAGAGACCTTCAATTTCTTTCATTAGATAAACATTTTCATAGTTTAAACCGTGACCAGCGTTTACTTTTAAACCTAAACTTTGAGCTAATTTTGCAGCTGATTTTAATTTTTCTAATTCGTTTTCAAAATCACCTTTTTCAAAAGCGTGAGTAAAACAACCTGTATGCATTTCAATATAATCAGCACCTATATAGCTTGAAGCTTCAACTTGAGCTGGGTGCGCATCAATAAACATACTTACCAAAATACCGGCATTTTTTAATGGTTTAATGTATTCTTTTAAATATTCTTTTTGTCCTGCAACATCAAGCCCGCCTTCGGTTGTAATTTCTTGACGACGTTCAGGAACAATGCAAACACTATAGGGTTTTAAATCAAGTGCAATTTTTTGAATTTCTTCTGTCGCTGCCATTTCAAGATTTATTTTTGCACCAAGTTTTTTTACTTCATATAAGTCTTCGTCTTTAATATGGCGCCTATCTTCTCTTAGGTGCATTGTAAGAGCTAGAATATTTTCTTTTAGTGCAATTTTTGCAGCTTCGATAATGCTTGGTTCAATTCCGCCACGAGCGTTTCTGAGTGTTGCGATATGATCAATATTAACTCCTAATTTCATAGTTTTATTTTACTACATCAAATTTTATCTAGATAAAAAATTTACAAAGTTTACATTAAATATTCAAAACTCATGTTTTGTATTATAATTTTGTCAGCAGTGTTACAAAAAGTTGAGATATATATATTTTGATTTGTCCAAAATGTAAGACTAAAGTGTCAAAAGAAGACGCAACTTGTCCAAAATGTAAATTAAAATTGATTTTTAAATGCCCCAAATGCAATTCCTTAACAAGAATTGGCTCTGTAAAATGCAAAGATTGTGGGCATACGTTTGTTAAATTTTGTCCAGAATGCAAAACTGCAAATTTTGTGGCAAGTTCAGCTTGCAGAAAATGTAATTATAAATTTAAAAATGAAGGCAAAATAGACAAAATAAATAATTTGGCCGTTGAAGGTTCTAGAAAAAAAATCAATTTAAGTCAAAATAAAATTACACAGGCAAAAATAAAGGATGTTCCTAGTGATAAAAAAGATGAAACAAAACCACTTTTGTTTTATATAGATTTTATCAATTTAGATAAAGTATTTGAAAAATATAATAAAAAAGAATTTGAACATGAGGTAATCCAAAATATCAAAACAACAATTAAGATTTCTTTTGGTGTTCAGTGTGATTTTGTTGATTCCCATGTTGTAATGTTTAAGTTTGATTATACAAAATCTACAAAAATTTTAGATAAAATTAATCAATTTGAAGAAGAGTTTGCGAAATTTAATCAAATTTTAGAAAAGAAGCTAAATAGTGGTTTGTCTTATAAATTTGCAATTGCAACACAAGAAGAAGTGATGGAAAATCACGAAGTATCGCAATTAAAACATGGCTCTGATAAAGATGTTATTGTTTCTAGTGGCACATATTCTCGTTTAAGTTCAGAGCTGTCGTTAATTAAAATTGCTGCCAATTCTTACAAAATGATTTTTCTTGATGCAAAACCTGTTTTTGAGCAAGCTCAAGATGTTAAATACGATAAAGCTCTTGCAATGATGCTTGAAAGTTTGTCGGATAACACTAGTTTAATTAGGGCAATTTCTGTGAATGCTCAAAGGGGAGCTGGCAAAACTCATTTGTTGAATGATTTATATAATAAGCTTTATTTGGCTAAACCTGAAAACACTGTTGTTTTCCATGCGCAATGTAGCGCTTTGACCCAAGTTAGTCCTTATGGATTGATTCAAAGCTTTTTTGCGACTCTTTTTAATTGCCCTTCGGTCTTGAGAGAAGATTTCAATATTCAAGGCTTTGAAAAAAAGGTTTTGGATAGACTTCAACTTGATAAAATTGATATAGAAAAACTTGAAACACTTGCAAACATAATATATCCAATGAAAAAAGATTTCTTTGAAAATATTTTGATTAACAAAGAAATAACTTATAGATATTTAAAAGATGTTTTCGATTATATTAAACAAAAGAAAAATGTCATTTTTATTATTGATGATTTTGATTTAATTGATGAATCATCTTATGGATTTTTAAAATATCTTGTTAATGAAAATTATTTTGAACGTGATGCAAAAATGGTTTTGGGATATAAAAATCAGCATTCGATTTCAATGTATTTTCAAACAAGTAAGTTAAATAATAACAATTGCTTAAATATTTCTCTTAGAAGCTACAATACTTCCGAAAGTAAAATTTTCATTAAAAAAGTGTTGGGCGAAGATTGCGAAATTCCAAATGAGATTTTATCTCATATTGCATATAATGCTCAAGGAAATATTGCTTATATTGAACAAATGCTTCAATATTTATTTGAAAGAAAAATCATTGTTCTTCAGGATAAAATTGTTAAATTCAATAAAGAATATATAGATATGCAAATTCCTAACACTCTTGAAAAGTGTTTTTGTGAGAGATTGGAATTCTTAAAAGAAAATAACGAAAAAGAATATATCTTCTTAAATGTTGCATCATTATTGGGTGACAAGCTTGATTATAGACTTTTGGCGGGAATTTTTCAATTAACAGAAAATGAGTTTTTTGAAATTGTCGGATTTTTAGATAAAAAAGGATACTTAAAAAGAAAAGTTGATGACATATATGGCTTTAAAAATTCACTCACTTGGTCTTATTGTTATATAAAAGCGAAAGAAGAAGATTTAATCAAAGAAGATGCTAAAAAATTATTATTAGAATTAAGTGATAAAACTATTTCTACTCCTTTAATTTGTCCGATTTTAGCGCAAGTAATTGGAAATAAAGAATTAGCATATAATTTGTGGACAAAAAATCTGCAATATGCAAGCTATATTGGTGATATTAATATTTATGCGATGGCGCAAAAACAAAGCTTAATTTTGCTTGAAAATGTAAAGCTGGATAGTTTTGAATATACAAAAAATAATATTTGTGAACGTTTAGGAAAGCTTATCTATGATAAAAATCCAATAGAGGCAAAAGATTATTTATCAAATGCTATAGCTGCTGCCCAAAAGAATAATGATACAAATAAGATAATTGAATTATCTGGTTTCTTGGTAAAAAGTGCATACTTAACACAAGATTATACGGGCGTTGTTGAGGTTGTGGATAATGTTTTAAATTTCTTTAGTAAAGCAGATAAGACAGAAAAAAGATCAACAACAGAACTACAAATAGCATTAATTAAAACAAGAAAATTAGAAGCTCTCTTGAAGCTTGGTTCTTGGCAAGAAATTTCAAGCTTGGTAAACACTGAAATTACTCCAACTTTAGAAAAGCATTTAAATTTCTTTTCAAAGCATAAATGGATTAGTCAAACTGAAATTTTTTATGCTTGGATTGAATCAAATATAATTTTGGCGCAAAGTTATGCTCAACAAGGATCGGCCACTGCTTTTGAATTAATTAGTGAAATTGATAAAGTTCTTCAAAAAGAAAAAGGCGTAAGAGTCGATGTATTAAGAGTTAAATTAGCATTTGCTGATGCGATGGCAAATACTTCAAGAGGTTTTTTTGATGAATCGGATGCAATTTTACAAAATATGGCTAAAGAATATACATATATCGTTGATAGTCCTGATTTTGTATGCGATTGGAATATAATAAGTTTAATCAATAAAATTTTAAGATATGATTTTGATACGGTAAAAGAAGATTTATTTGAAGCGACGACATATGCAAATAATTATGATAATGAAGTTGCGAAAAATTTCACAAAAACCCTTCTTGCTTTTGTTATGCTTGAAGAAAAGTCTTATGTTAAAGCAATAGAAATTGCAACTGAACAAATGCAATATTTTTCAAGCAAAAAAATTGCATTCGGTGCATTGCTAGCTTGGTATATTAGTGCAGCTGCAACAGCAGTTAATAAAGCAGATACTTATTGTATTGAAATATGCGAAAAGGCTGTAAAAATATGTGAAAATGCACAAAATAATAATCATTATTTTAAAATTTTATTCCAAGAATTATTAGCGAAAGCATATTTGCAATTGAATGATAGAGAAAATGCTCAAATGTATTGTGATTTAGCGCTTCAAAGTGCAAATGCTCAAGAGTTGTTATATTTGCAAGTGAAGTTGAATACTTTAAAAGCAATGATTGCACAAGAAAAAATCGCTGATTTATCGGATAATAAAAAACCAGAATATGCTCAAAATGTTATAAAAATGTATGATAAAACTATTGATTTGTCTAAAAAACTGAATTTGGTAAATCACACAAGAAAAATTGAGAAGAAGCTTACATCTTTTAAAGCGCACTGCCAATTAAATAGAATAATAGAGGATAAGTAAAGTTATGGAAACGATTCAAACGCCAAAGCATTTGTACTGTGAAACACCTCCAACTATTTTAA
This sequence comes from Candidatus Gastranaerophilales bacterium, assembly GCA_017560095.1. Classification (GTDB taxonomy): domain Bacteria; phylum Cyanobacteriota; class Vampirovibrionia; order Gastranaerophilales; family Gastranaerophilaceae; genus RUG14156. The sequence continues at coordinate 33,181 of JAFYOU010000014.1, read as the reverse complement.
GAAACAGAAAAGAAAAATTTAGAACAGCAAAAGATAATCCTTTTTGGCATATGGTTGCAAAATATGTTTTTGGCAAAATGGTAAAAGCTAGATTTCATTCTTTGATGTATAAAGGAATAGATAATCTTGAAAATCGAGACAAGACAAAAGCTACTATTTTTTATGTTAATCACAGTAATTGGTGGGATGGAATTATTGGCTATACAATTGTAAGAAGAGTCCTAAAAGGTAAACTCCGTCTTATGATTGAAGAGATGAATAGATTTCCTTTGTTTCAGTATATTGGTTGCTTTCCGATTAATAAAAAAACAGCACAGGATGCCATGAAATCGCTAAAATATGCTGCAACAACATTAAATGCTCCGGATATTTATTTTTGGCTTTTTGCTGAAGGAATAATTAGGCCACCAAGAAATAAAAATAAAAAATTCCAGACAGGGATTGCGTATTTAATTGAAAATGCTATAAAGCAATATGGCGGGATTAATATTGCACCAATTAGTGTTGATTATTCTTTCTTGAGGCAAGACAAACCAGAAGTCATAATAGAAATTGGTAAAGTTCAAACTTTTTATGAATTTAAACAAGATAGAAAAGAATTTTGTGCAAATTTAAGCAAAAGTTTTGAAGAATTTTGCATAAATCAACATGATCAAATTTCAAGCGGAGATTTTCAAGGCTACAGATATCTTTTTAAAGAGAAGCTTAGTTGGTGGAGAGATATTGAGCGTCGTTTAAAAAACATAGGAATGAAAGACGATAATAAGCAGTAAATGGTTTTCAATTCTGTAAAATTTAATTTTGTAGATGATTTTATTAAATCAAACTCCAAATATCGTCTTGTGTTGTCGGGGTTATTGTCTCCTTTTGATTTATTTTTGATTAAAAATCTTGTTTCCAAAGGAAAAAAAGTTTTATATATTACGCTGGATGAGCAAACTGCGCTCAAAGCGCAAAAAGATCTTGAAATTTTGCTTGAATTGAAAAGCGAAGTTTTGGTTAGTCAAGAAATTGGTTTATATAGCGAATTAGAAAAAAATTACTATATTTATCAAGAACAAATTAATATTTTCCTTGATAAACCCGATATTGTTTTTGCTCCTGTTAAGTCCCTTCTTGAAAAATATGCAAGCATTGAGTTTTATAAAAATAATGTAGTTGAATTTAAAAAAAATGATGAAATTGATTATCAAAATATAGTTAAAAAGCTTGTAGAATTGGGGTATAAGAGAGTTGCAAATGTTGTTGATATTGGAGAATTTGCACTTCGGGGAGATATTTTAGATATTTACGGGCTTGATTATAATCCGATTCGTATTGAATTTTTTGCTGATACAATTGAAGATATACGGTATTTTAATCCAAATACGCAAAAAAGCTTTAAAAAGGTTGAGTCAGCTAAAATTTTGCCTCTTTATAAATTTATTTTGGATAATGAAAGACAAAATAAATTTATTAAAAAAATAAATTCAATTAAGAGCGAAAACGAATTTATCGAACAAATTAAAAAAGAATTAATAGAAAAAAATGAAAATCAGAGTTATTTTGAAGGAATTGAGTATTATATAAACGATATTATTGAAGAGACTTCAACTGTTTTAGATTTTTTTAAAGATTATATTTTAATATTTAAAGAATCAAGTCAAATATATTCAAAATATAAAAATTTGGATGAAAAATATGTTCAAGAGTATGATGATTCTGTTAAATCTAATTTAAAATTACCGCTTGAAAAACTAAACCATACAAGTTTTTTTGAATTTCAAAAGCAAATTAAAAAGTTTAAAAATATTGGCATAGATAATTTTTTAGAGGATGATTATGATAAAATCATAGAATTTGATTTAAGTTTACCTCCAATTTTTTCTTGTGACATAAAAAAAATTGAGAAATTTATAAAAGAATATTTAAATAAAAGCTATAAAATATTTATTTGCACTAATTTCCCTAACCGTTTAAAAGAAATATTTGATGAGTTAGAGATTTTTTCGGAGGATATTTCATATCTTTCGAACATTTCAACAGGCGGTGTTATATCAGACGAACAAAAAGTTTTGATTTTGACTGATAAAGAGCTTTTTAATCAGCATAATCGTGATATTACAACAAAAAAACATTATTTAAATAAACAAACTCAAGATTTTATAGATTCGATAAATGATATAAAAATAGGTGAATATGTAGTTCATAGTGTTCATGGGATTGGAATATACAATGGAATATCTAAACAAGTTATTGATGATAATCAAAAAGATTATCTTGAAATTCAATTTCAAGGAACAGATAAGCTTTTTATGCCTGCTGAACAAATTAATTTGCTTTGTAGGTATAGGGGCTCTGGAGCCACTAAACCAAAATTATCTAAAATGGGTGGAAGTGCTTGGGAAAATACAAAAACTAAAGCCAAAAAAGAAGTTGAATTAATTGCATATGATTTATTGGATTTATACGCAAAAAGAAAGATGGCAAGAGGCATTGAATTTGAAGTTGATTCCAATTGGCAATATGAGATGGAAGAAAATTTTGAATTTAGTGAAACAATAGATCAAATGAAGGCTATTATTGAAACCAAAAAAGATATGGAAGATTCAAAGCCTATGGATAGGTTAATTTGTGCCGATGTTGGTTTTGGAAAAACAGAAATTGCGCTTAGAGCTATGTTTAAAGCAGTTATGTCTGGTTATCAAACTGCATTAATTGCTCCTACAACAATTCTTACCATGCAACATTTTGAAACAATAAAAGAAAGATTTGAGCCTTTCAATGTTAAAATTGCGGTTTTAAATAGGTTTTGTTCGAAAAAAGAACAAAAACAAGTGGTCATAGATATTAATGAAGGTAAAATTGATGTAGTTGTTGCAACTCATCGGCTATTATCGGATGATATAGAATTTAAAAAATTAGGGTTATTGGTAATTGATGAAGAACATAAATTTGGTGTTCGTCATAAAGAAAAATTAAAAAAATTTAAAGAAAATATAGATGTTTTATCGCTTAGCGCAACCCCCATTCCAAGAACTTTAAATATGGCCTTGTCTGGCTTAAAAGATTTATCGGTTATCAATACACCACCTAAAAATAGGCTTCCTATTAAAACATATGTTGGGGAGTTTAGCGAAACTTACGTAAAAAATGCTATAAATCAAGAATTGCAAAGAGAAGGACAAGTTTATTATTTATATAATCGTGTTGAAACAATAAATAAATTTAAGGAAAAATTGAGTGAAGTTGTTCCTAATGCAAGAATTGCGGTGGCACACGGGCAAATGCCTGAAAAGCAATTGGAAGAAGTTATTTGTGATTTTGCGCAAAAAAAATATGACGTATTGCTTTCAACAACAATTATTGAATCAGGTTTAGATATACCAAACGCCAATACTATAATTATCCATGATGCAGATAATTTTGGACTTGCCCAACTTTATCAGCTTAGAGGCAGAGTTGGAAGATCTGACAGGCAAGCATATTGTTTTTGTTTTTATAAAAAAGGCAAAGAATTGAATGAGCAAGCAAGAAAAAGATTAGAGTCAATTAAAGATTTTTCAAGTCTCGGAAGTGGATATCAAATTGCTCTTCGAGATATTGAAATTCGTGGTGTTGGAAATATTTTGGGTACTCATCAGCATGGGCAAATGGTGTCTGTTGGATTTGATACATACTGTAATTTGCTAGCTGAATGCATAGATGATATTAGACAAAAGCAAAATAAAAATCCATACGAAGAGCGGGTTATATCCAAAAAAGAACCTGCAATTATTGATATTAATGCAGATGCCTATATTCCTGATGAATGGGCGCAAACATATGAGCAAAAGATTCTTGAATATAAAAGACTATCTGATGTTTCAACAATTGCGGAACTTGAAAATATGGAATTAAGTTTAAAAGATAGATTTTCAAAGATTCCAACTTGTGTTGAAAATTTAATTAAATTAATCAAATTAAGAATTTTGGCAACAAATGCAAATATTTTAGCTGTTCGCCAAGTTGGGAATCAAATTAGAATCAATACCCCATTTACCATGCAAGAATGGATAATTTTAAAAACAAAAATTGAAGCAAAATATATAAAATATTTTACATATTCGACTCCACCAAAAAATATGCAAAAAGTAAAAGGTATATTGCTTATGAATAAAAATGAAGATGATTTTGATGAAATATTTAACAAATTGGCGGATTTGTTTTATTATATTTCTGAAGTAATTTTAAATTTTAAAGTTAATCAATAAGGAGATATTATGAAGTTTACAAAATTAGCACTAACTTTTTTATCAGGTGCGATTTTATTTTGTGGTTGCACAAAAGATAATAGTGTTGCAATAAAGATTAATGATAAAGTTGTAACAAAGTCAGAATTTTATGATGATTACAACAAAATTAAAAATTCACAACTTAAATATCTTCCAGACGGTTTAAAAAAAGATAATAGTTATGTTGTTTTGTCAATTAAAAGCAAGTATGTTAACGATGTTATTGTGAGAGCGCTTTTAGAAGAAGAGTTTGAAAAAAGAAATATTACTGCGAGTGAAGAAGAAATAAAAGGAAGAATAGAACAAATTATCAAACAAATGGGTTCAAAAGAAGCATTCGATAAGGCAATAAAAGAAAATGGTATTTCTCAAGAAAAATTGAACTCAGATATGGCAAATGAAGTTAAGACTACAAAGTTAATTGATTCAATTGCAAAAATAAAAGTTAGCGATTCCGATGTTTCTAATTTTTACAAACAAAATAAATCAGAATTTAGCCTTCCGGAAAGAGTATTAGCTTCTCATATTTTGTTTGACACAAATATTGAATCTATCAAGAGAACAATTGTTGCTGCAGATAAAGATGCAAGTTTATCACAAGAAGAAGTGGAAAGAAAAGCAAAAGAAGAATTAGCAAAAGTTGAAGCATTAGCTAATGAAGTTAGACAAAAAGCAATTAATAATCCGAAAAATTTTGCTCAATTAGCTAAAGAATATTCTCAAGATCCAGGTTCTGCTCAAAAGGGTGGGGATTTGGGATACATTATAAAAGAACAGGTTGTTAAAGAATTTGGAGATATGGCATTTAGTCAAAAAGTTGGAACAATTAGTCCATTAGTAAAATCGCAATTCGGAACACATATTATTTACGTTAAAGATAAATCAGCTGCTCAAACTCAAAGTTTTGCGTCAGTTAAAGCAGATATTAAAGAATTCTTGATTAAAAAAGCAAAATTTGAAGCATTTAATAATTTAATTAAGGGATTAAAAGATAAGGCTAAAATTGAATTTGTTGATACGTCTTTAGATCCAACAAGCATAGAAAAGAAAATTCAAGAGTCTTTAGCAAGTGAATCAAAGAAAAAGGCAATAAAAAAATAGGTATAAGCCGCCTTCTTGGCGGCTTTTTAAGCGAGGGAATATGGGACAAGTTATTGCTAGAAAAGAAGCCGGAAAATTGGCGCTTAAATTAAAAAAACAAGGTAAGACATCAGTATTTACAAATGGTTGTTTTGATATCTTACATGTTGGGCACGTAAGATACTTAAAAGAATCAGCTAGATATGGCGATGTTTTGATTGTGGGCTTGAATTCAGATACATCGGTTAAAAGATTAAAAGGAGAATCTCGTCCTATAAACAATGAGTCAGATAGAGCAGAATTGTTATCTGAATTAGGGTTTGTTGATTATGTTGTGATATTTGATGAAGATACACCTGAGGCTTTATTGGATGAAATTAAACCAAATATTTACACAAAAGGCGCAGATTATACTCTTGAAACACTTCCAGAAGCAAAAATTGTTATAAAGAATGGCGGATGTGTTGAATTTATTGATTTGGTTGCAGGAAAATCTACAACAAATGTTATTAAAAAAATAGAACAAAAGTAAAAATTTTATTAAGAAATTAGCATTTTTTTTGCAATTGTTATAAAATAATTTTACAAAGACTAGTTATATTAAGGGAGTGTCGTATGGGTGAGAAAAAATTTAGCCTTGAAGAGTTAGCTCAAATTGTAGGCGGTATTTTGACTAAAGTTGAAGATGTTGTTATTGATAAAGTAGCGCCACCTAAAATTGCTGATGAAAATACATTAGCATTAGCTATGAATGAAGATGAAATTCAAAATATGGGCTCATCCAAAGCTAAAGCTGTTTTAGTGCCTCTTGGAGTTAATTTGGATGGCATTTCGACAATTGAAGTAGAGCGCCCAAGATTGGCTTTCATGAAACTATTAAATGTGTTTTATATTGCTCCTGATACTCCAAGAAATATTCATCCAACAGCCGTTGTTGACCCTAGTGCAAAACTTGGTCAAAATGTTTCAATTGGCGCAAATGTTTTTGTTGGACGTGATGCAGTAATTGGCGATAACACTGCTCTTATGCCAAATGTTTATGTTGGGAAAAGTGCTGTAATTGGTTCGGATTGTTTATTTCATCCAGGCGTTAATATTGGCGATTTTATTAAAATTGGTTCTCGTTGTGTAATTCATCATGGTGCAAGTATTGGTGCGGATGGTTTTTCTTTTGTAACAGAAGCTCCAAATAATATTGAACAAGCTCGCGCTGAAGGCGCTATTAAAGAAGTTAACACCGATGTTAAAGTGTTTAAAATTCCATCATTGGGTTCAGTTGAAATTGGTGATGACGTTGAAATTGGCGCAAACACATGTATTGATAGAGGAACCGTAGAAGATACAGTAATTGGTTCTCAAACAAAAATTGATGACCTTGTTATGATTGGTCATAACTGTAGAATTGGCAAAGCTTGTACAATTGTTTCTCAAGTTGGTATTGCAGGCTCTTGTGTGATTGGTGATAGAGTTGTTATCGCAGGACAAGCAGGCTTAAAAGATCATATTGAAATTGGAGATGATTCAATTATTTTAGCTCAAGCGGGCGTTTCTAAATCTTTCCCTAAAAAATCAGTTGTGATGGGTGCTCCTGCAGTATTAAGAAAGGATTTTATTAAGAGATTAAAATACTTGGATGAAGCAGAAGTAATGGTTCAAAAATATAAAAAATATCAACATTTATTAGAAGATTATGAGAAATTTTTAAATGAAGACGGTAAAATCTAGTTTTAAACTATCGGGCGCAGGTTTGATGTTCGCCGCACCCGTTGAATTAACAATCAAACCATCGGATAAAAAAGGAATTCGCTTTTTTATAGGGGATGGTGTAGTAGAAGCAACAGCAAACAATGTAGTTTCAACAGAACATTGTGTAATTTTAGCAGATGTTGCAAATGGTGCAAAGCATAAAATTGCACTAGTTGAGCATTTTATGGCAGCTTGCGCAATATGTGAAATAGATGCACTTGATGTTTATTTTGAATCTCAAGGATTCGAAATGCCGATTTTTGATGGCAGTGCTAAAATTTGGGTTGAAGAATTCAATAAAGTTGGTTTTATAGGCGAAAGCGAACAAACTAAAATACTAACAGAAGTGGTAACATATTCGCGCAACCATTCATCAATTACATTAATTCCGGATGAAAACCCAACAACAATACTTTATGCAGTTAATTTTAACCATCCTGATTTAAATAATAGGTGGGTTAAATTAAATGATAATTTAGATGAAATTATAGAAGCAAGAACTTTTGGATATTTAAAAGATTTGGAAAAATTTCAAGCTGCAGGATATTCAAAAGGGGTTACAATAGAAAACACTGTTGGTTTAACCGATGATGGTTATACAACAGAACTCAGAAGCAAATACGAACCTGCTAAACACAAAATATTAGATATTATTGGTGATTTATATTTGACTGGATATAATCCGCTAAAAATTAATGCTAAAATTATTGCAATTGAAGCGGGGCACGCATATCACTGTGAACTAGCCAAAAATTTAAAACAAATATTAGATAAATAAATTCAAAAGAGGAGATATAAAATGGACTCAGTTATCACACCAGTTTCTTTGGATTATAAAGAAATCCTTGAAATGTTACCACATAGATACCCATTTTTATTGGTTGATAGAATTACGGAATGTGTGCCTTCTAAATATTCAAAAGGCTATAAAAATGTTTCATTTAATGAGCCTTTTTTCCAAGGTCATTTTCCTGAAAATCCAATTATGCCAGGTGTATTGCAAATTGAAGCATTGGCTCAAACCGCAGCTCCAATTTTAATGTTAATGGATGAATATAGAGGCAAATTAACTCTTTTTGCAGGAGTTGATGGTGCTAAATTTAAAAATATAGTTCGTCCTGGTGACAAGCTTGAAATGGAAACAGAAGTTATTAAAATGAAAGGTCCTATTGCTAAATGCTTTGGACGTTCATTTGTAGATGGTAAATTATGCTTAGAAGCAACTTTGACAGTTGCTCTTAAATAGAAATTAAAGGGTTAAAAATGACAAACAAGATTCATTCAACGGCTATTATCCATGAAACTGCTAAAATTGGCGAAAATGTTGAAATTGGTGCCTATGCTATAATTGGCGAAGATGTAGTAATTGAAGATGGTTGTAAAATTGGCGAAAGTGCCAATATACAATTTGCGCATATTGGGAAAAATACAAAAGTTTCGCCTTTTGCTTCAATTGGCGGAGAACCACAAGACCTTGGCTATAAAGGCGAAAAAACTGGCGTTATAATTGGAGAAAATTGCTGGATTAGAGAATTTTCAACAATTAATCGTGCATCTGGCGAAGGCAATACTATAATTGGTAATAATTGCTTGTTAATGGCATATACTCATGTTGCTCATAACTGTGTTCTTAAGGATAATGTAATCATGGCAAATGCTGCAACATTGGGTGGTCATTGTCAAGTTGGTTTTGGCGTATTTTTGGGTGGCCAAAGTGTTTTCCATCAAAATTTAAGAATTGGTGATATGGCAATAGTTTCAGGAGCAAGTGCTGCTCGATTAGATATTATTCCATATTGCAAAGCAGAGGGAATTCCTGCTGTTCCAAAAGGATTAAATGCAATCGGTTTAAGAAGAAAAGGAGTTGAAAAAGACTCTCGCGATGCTATTCATAAAGCAATTCGTCTTTTGACAAGCGATAGTTATAATACAACTCAAGCTCTAGAAGAAATTGAAAAGGAATTTAGGGGCGATAAATACGTTGATAGTCTTGTTGAATTTGTAAAAACTTCAAAAAGAGGTTGTACTTTAAGAAATAAAGCTTTTGTTAATGATTTAAGTGAGGAATAATGTATAATCCACTGATAAATAAATACGCAGATGTTTTAGTTAACTATTCAACCAAAGTTTCAAAAGGTGACTTAGTTATAATTTATGCTAGAGGCGATAAGTCTCAACCATTGGTTAAAGAAATTTATAAGCTTTGTTTGCAAAATGGAGCTAATCCAATTGTTAGAACGACTATGGATGAGTTAGCTGAAACATTCATTAAATATGCATCAGATGAGCAACTTGAATACATTGATGAAATGTCTAAAATAGAAGTTGAGTGTGCAGATGTTATGATATTTATTGGTGCTCCAAACAACATCAAAAATATGGCTAAAGCAGACAGTTCTAAAGTTGCAAAAAGGTCAAAAGCAACATTACCTATTTTATCAAAAAGATTAGAACGTTCTGCTTCAGGCGATATGCGTTGGGTTATAGCTGATTATCCAACTTATGCTTTGGCTCAAGAAGCAAATATGAGTTTAGAAGAGTACAGTGAATTTTTAATTAATTCTTGTTATCTTGATTTAGATAATCCTGTTCAAAAATGGATTGAAATAGATAATGAACAAAAAAGATTGGTTGATATTTTAAATAAAACATCCAAAATCAGAATTGTTGGAGAAAAGACAGATATTACATTTTCTACTGCTGGAAGAACTTGGGTACCATGCTCGGGTAATATGAATTTTCCGGATGGTGAAATTTTCACCTCTCCTGTTGAAGATAGTGCATCTGGCACGATTTATTTTGATTTTCCTCAGAATTATCATGGTTCAACTTCTAAGGAAGTTTATATTAAATTTGAAAACGGTAAAGCTGTTGAATATCATGCTGAAATTGGAAATGATTTTTTATGTAGAATGCTAGAAATGGATGAAGGTTCAAAGTTTGTTGGCGAAGTTGCAATTGGAACAAATGACAGAATTCAAGATGTTACAGGTAACATTCTTTTTGATGAAAAAATTGGCGGTTCAATTCATATAGCGCTTGGTGCAAGCTATCCTGAAGCTGGTGGTAAAAATCAATCTGGACTCCACTGGGATATGATTAAAAATATGAAAAACGGTGGTCAAATTTTTGTTGATGATAAATTAATTTATGAAAACGGAAAATTTATAATTTAATGAATAAAATAATTTCCCCAATAAAAAATGAATTAGAATTATTTGAAAATACTTTAAAAGAAGTTATTCTTAAAGAGAATAACTTCTTAACTTATGATTTGGAAAAATTTATTTTTGCAAATCCTAAAAGACTTCGCCCAATTTTTATTTTTTTATTTGCAAGAATTTTAAAAATAGAAAATCCGCTCGTAGTAGATATTGCATTGATTACAGAATTAATTCATAATGCTTCTTTAATTCATGATGATATTATTGATGAGGAAAAAATAAGAAGAAATAATCCAACATTTTTTGAAAAGTATGGTTCAAAGCTTGCAGTTTTAGAAGGTGACTTGCTTTTGTCTATTGCATTAGAAAAAATTAGCTTTACAACGCTTGAAATATCTAAAATTTTTGCAAAAAGAATAAAAGCTACAATTCAAGGCGAAATTAAACAAAATGAAAATTTAAACCAATTAACTGATATTGAAACGTATTTAAATAAAACCTCAGCAAAAACAGCCAACCTTTTTATAGCAGGGCTTGAAGCATTATTTACAAGTACATCGAAAAATGAAAATCTTTTAAATTTTATTAAAAATTATGCACTTGCTTTTCAAATTAAAAATGATATAGATAATTTTAAAAAAGATAAATCAGATATTAAAAATGGCAACTATACTTTGCCTATGATATACTCGTCAATAGAAAAATCGATTGAATACGTTGAGAATATAAAAAAAATTGCGCTTAAAGAACTAGATTTAATTGAAGATTCAATTTATAAAGTATCTTTAATAGAGCTAACAAATTACACATTAAGGAGTTAATTTTGGAAAAGATTAAAATAATATTTGCAAAGAAAATTAAATTGATAATATTTTTGATAGTTTTTGTATTGATTTGTATTATTTATAATCAAAATAATCAAACCCTTAATTATTTTTTAAAAAGAGGAGTAATTCTTGAATATAGCGTAAAAAATGTAAATGTAGAAAAATTAGAAAATAAAATTGCAGATTTGGGTGTAAAATATTCGTCTTGTAAACAAGAAGATGATATTTTTTATCTTGCTTTGCCAGTTAAAATAGATAACCAAAAAGAGTTGATAAACAATATTTCAAGCTATATTTTTGAAATTTACCCTAATTCAAAATTAAATGATATTAAGACTTTAAACAATAATTATCATAAGCCATATAATTCATTCTTGAAATTTTTAGGAGTATTTTCAGTTTCATTGTTTGTTTGGATCATTTTATTGTATTTAATTTTGGATGATAAAAATTTTGTCAAAAAAGCAAAAGAGGCATTGGTTTTTTGGTTTGAAAATAAAAAAGAAGAGTTTTTTGAATTTATTAAAAAAACAAAAGAAAGAGGATTTGTTTATTTTCTTAAAAAAATTCTTTTTGATGAAGTTAAAGATGAAAATGGCAATGAAAAAGAAATTGATTTTACTCGTGAAATTATCTCGACTATTCTTTTTGTTATAGTTTGTGTGATTGTTATTAGATTTTTTATAGGTGAACTTAGATGGATACCATCGGGTTCTATGCGATATACAATACTAGAAAAAGATAGAGTTTTTGTTGAAAAGCTTGATTTTCCAAAAAAAGAAATTAAACGTGGAGATATTTTGGTTTTTTATCCTCCTGAAGTTCAACTTAGAAATGATATATTTTCGATATTTTCAAGATTATCGGGTATAATGTGCAAGGATATGGCATTTATTAAAAGAGTAGTTGGAATGCCAAACGATAAATTTGAAGTGAAATATAACGGAAAATTAGATGAATACAAAGTTTATATAAATGATGAACCATTAGAGGAACCATATATTGCATCTAAAACTGATTGGACTCCATGTCAAGACAATATGTTTTGTGGGCCATTCATAATTCCTGAAGGACATTATTTTATGATGGGAGATAATAGAGGTAATTCTCAAGATAGTCGTTTTTGGGGTACTTTGCCAAAAGAAAGAATAATCGGCAGAGCTAATTTTATGTTTTGGCCAATATCGAGAATTAATGTAATGACAGATAAATATATTGAGCTTTATTCTAAAAAGCAAAATGGTGAATTTATAAATAAAAACTATATTTTAAATAGATATTAATTTTTATAATAAATTTGACATGCCTTATTGGTTTATAGTCTAATTAATATACTAGGCTGATTAAGAGTTTACAAATAAGTAGATGTATATAAAAGAGATTGAAATTGACAACTTTAAATCCTTTGCAAATAAGGTAACTGTTCCTTTGATGCGTGGTTTTACTGCGATTTCAGGGCCAAACGGTTCTGGAAAGTCTAATATTATTGATTCTGTTTTATTTGCTTTGGGTTTAACTACTGCTCGTACGTTGCGCTCCGAACAAGGCGTTGCAGATTTAATTACAAACCACAATAAGCGTGGGGAAGCTTCCGTTAAAGTTACTTTTTCGGATGATGATGAGCAAAATGAGTTTTCAATTAAAAGACACATAAAAAAAGGTAAAAATGGTGTTCAGTCAAATTATTATTATAATGATAAGCCCGCTACCTTAACCCAGATTCACCTAGAATTAGAAAAATACAATATTTCTCCAAATAGCTACAACGTAATGATGCAAGGGGATGTAACAGAAATTACAAAATGTTCTCCCAATGAGCGCCGTAAAATTATTGATGAAATTGCAGGAACTGCTGATTTCGATAGAAAAATCAACCTAGCAACAGAACAAATTCAAAGTGTTGAAGATAGGGTGGCTAATACCAATATCTTGATGAATGAAATTGATAATCGAATCGAACAATTAAAACAGGAGCGCGAAGTTGCTCTTAAATATAAAAAATTTAAAGATGAAAAAACTGAACTTGAAACAAAAATTCAATCAGCCAAATATTTTGATACTCAAAGAGCGCTAGAACTTGTTCATCAAAACATTTTATTAGCAACAAAAACTAAAAAAGAATTAACTCAAAAATTAAAAGAAGCTGAATCAAAAATCGCAGACACTAAAGCAAAGTATGATGAAGTTAATGCTCAAGTTCGAGCTCAAGGTGAAGAAAAACAACTTGAAGTTAAGAAAACTGCGGAAGAAAAAAAAGGTGCAATTGAGAGAAAAAATTCAGCTATTGCTCAATGCGAAAAAACTACCCTTGATAATTTAAAAGCTATTGAAGGTTATAAAAATGGTATAGAGGTTCAAAAACAAAAAATCCAAGAATATACTCTAGCTATTGTTGAAAAAAATAAAGAGTTAGAAGAATTAAATGAACAATTAAAAGCTAAAAAAGAAGAGTTAGCGCACATTATTTCAGAAATGACTGGTTTAAATAAATCAGCAGATGAGCATATTCAAAATAGAAATAAATTAAGAAAAGAATTAGATGAATTAAAAGACTCTGAAACTCAATTAATTAAAGAACAATTGCCACTTGATAATACATATAAAAACAATGAAGAAAAAATGAAATCCATTAAAGAACAAATGGATAAGCTTTTAAATTCAGCTAAAGTTTTTGAAAGTGAAAAAGATAAATTAAGTGTTCAAGTTGAAACTTTAAGCCAAGAAGTTGAAGAATGTAAAATTATTCAAACTAAAACTTTTGAAGAATTAGATAAAACAAAAACTAAAAAAGAAGATGCTTATTATAATATTCAACAAGCTCAAAAAAGAATAGCTATTTTAGATGCTAATAAAAATGCTTATAAATCTGTTGGAATGGGTTCAGGTATTGAAACTGTAATGAATGCTAAAATTGCTGGCGTTCATCAGCCATTAGCGCAATTAGCAGATATTGAAGAAGAATACATTGATGCGATTAATGTTGCTATGGGAGCTCGTGCAGCTTCAATTGTTGTTGATGATCAAGATGTAGCATATAGGGCAATTCAAGTTCTTCGTTCTCAAGGAAGAGATAGAGCCTCGTTTATTCCAATGAGCATAATCAAAAAAGCTCCAACTAGAATGACGCTACCTAAAGAAAAAGGTGTAATAGATTTTGCAATCAACTTGATTGATTTTGATGATCAATATTTAGATGCTTTTTATTTTGCATTAGGTGAAACAGTTGTTGTTGAAGATGAAAATTGCGCTAAAAAGCTCGCTGGTAAATATAGGGTAGTAACTCTTGAAGGGGATATTACTGAAAAATCTGGTTTAATCACAGGTGGCGCTAAAAAGAAAACAACAGGTTTATTTGATAAAACCCAAGAGAGAGAACTTGAAAAATATAAAAAAGCTTTAGTTAAATATGAACAAGAAGCGCGCGATTTAGTTCAGCTTCAAAAAGATTTAGAGCGTCGTTTGGAAGATACTAGACAAAAATATTCAACTTCATTAAATGCTCTTAATTCGGCTAAAATTGAACTTAAAAATTTGATTGCTAATAATGAAACTTCTTCTGATTTTATAAAAGAAGGTGAAAATCAATTAAAACTTTTAAAAGAAGCTAATTCGAAATTATCTAAAGAACTTGATTTATTGGAAAATAAACACATTAAATTAATGGATAAAATCCAAGAAAAACAAGAAGAGCTTGAACAAGTTGAAAAATTAATTGACGAAGGTGAACTAAAGAAACTTCGCGAAAAAACATCAGTTGTTGAAGATGATATTAAAAATATTGAAAAAGCAATAATGACTAAAGAGAATGATATTGAAAAAGATCAAAATCAAATTAAATTCCAACAAAGTCAAATTGTAACTCGTGAAAATGATATTAAAAAATTAACTAAAGATAATGAAGGCCTTGCAGTTGAAAAAGAACAATTTAAGGCTGAAATTGGTGAGCTGAAAATTGAGCTTGAAAATCTTGAAAAAGAAATCGAAGAACTTGGTAAAAATTTAAAAGAACTTCAAACTAAGCGTGATGAGCTAAATGAGGAACTTTTAAATTTAAAAACATCTAAAAATAAAACTTCTGATGAGCTTGAAAGATTGGCCGAACAAGAAGAAAGCTATAAAGCAAGAAGACGCGAATTAGAACCAATGCTTGAAGCGATTCTTAAGGAGCTTGAAGAAGCTGGAATTAATTATAAAGAGCTTGAAAAAACAGAAATTTCGCTTGATGAAATAACTTCAAAAATTAATGCTCTTCAAAAGAAAATGGACGCACTAGGTGATGTTAATATGCGTGCGTTAACTGAATATGATGAAGTTATGGAACGTCAAAACGCTTATAAAGAAAAAGTGATGACACTGGAAAATGAGAAAAATGAAATTAAATCTCGTATGAATGGTTATCAAAATCTTAAAAAAGAAACGTTCTTAGAGGCATACCATGCTATAAATAATAATTTTAAAGAAGTTTTTGCTCAAATTTCAGAAGGCACAGGAAGTCTATATCTTGAAAATGAAACTGATCCATTTAGTGGCGGTTTGACGTTTGTTGCAAATATTAGAGATAAGAAAAATCAAAAATTAGCTGGCATGTCTGGTGGCGAGAAATCTTTAACAGCGTTAGCTTTTGTATTTGCCATTCAAAAATATTTACCATCTCCATTTTATGCATTTGATGAGGTCGATATGCATTTAGATGGGCCAAATGTTGAAAGATTATCAACAATCATTACAAATCAATCAAAAACAGCACAGTTTGTTGTTGTGTCATTAAGAAAACCAATGTTAGATAACGCTGATAGAATGATTGGTGTAACTCAAAAAGATAAAGGTGTTACAAAAATCTCTGGTGTTAAGTTAAGGGATGAATAATGAGCCAAGCAGTTAGTGATTTTTACGGAAATAATAAACAAATATATAATGAAATACAAGTTCTTGATGGAACTGTAGATTTTGGTGAAAATACAGAATTTATATCTAAATCTGGTATTAAAAAAGATGTTCAAACAGATGCTATTGAAATTATTCTTGATTTAGTTCGTATGGGTAAAATTGACCCATGGAATATTGATATTGTTGATTTGTATGATAAGTATATGGCTCGAATTTCGGAACTTAAACAAGATAATTTGCGCTCCGTTGGAAAAGCTTTATTATTTTCTTCAACTTTATTAAAAATAAAATCTGATATTTTTCAAGGTATTTCAATTAATGATTTTGAAGTTGAGCCATTGGATTATTTTGAAGATGATGACTTTGGTGATGATTTTGAGCAAATGCAAATACCGACAAATAACATTGTTTCATTTGATGAAGTGTTGCAAAGAAGAACATCTGTTCGCTTGAATAGAAAAAGAAATGTAACGTTAAAAGATTTAATTCGTCATATCCAATTTTATGAAGAATTAGAAAAAAAATATGCAATTAAATCAGCTTTAGATAGAAAAGAGCGCAGAGTTAGAAACTATGCATCTTTAAAAGCTCATCAAATTAAAGAATTAGCGCACGATGAATATGTTGAAGAAGTAGTTGAAAGAATGAGGCAAAACTTAGCTCAAATTTTAGAAAGAGAAGAAAATATTGAGTTAAGAGAATTGTGCTTATTGAATTTTGATAGAAGTTCAGCTTATATTGCTCTTTTGTTTTTGACTCGTGAAGAAAAGTATGAGCTTTATCAAGAAGAATTTTACGGTAAATTATTTGTTAGAAAAACACAAGAAACCGAAAATAATGACGAAAACGTTGGGGATGAAAACTAATGGAAGTGTCAGTTTTAAAATCAAAAATTGAAGCAATATTGTTTATAACATCAAAAGCAATGCAACCAATTGAAATCGCAGAACTTTTGGGGATAGAGGAAGAAACTGCTCAGGAAGCATTATTAGATTTAATGTTTGATTATGCTTCAAGAGAAGGTGCACTTGAAATTGATGATGAAGACGGTTATATTATCCAAGTTAAGGCAGAACATATGGATATAGTTGAAAAACTTTGCCCTGTTGAATTAACACCTGCTGTAATTAAGACGTTAACCGTAATTGCCCTTAAAGAGCCAATTCGTCAATCTTATCTGAAAGAAATTCGTCCAAGTGCTTATGAGCACATTGCTGAATTACTAGAACAAGGCTTGATTTCTCGATCTAAAGATAAAAACGGAAGAAGCTTTAATATCAGGACGACAAAAAAATTTCAAGAATATTTCAAACTTAAAGGGGATATTAAAGCTCTTGTTAAAAAATTGGACGCAACTCAAGATTTAAAAAACCTGTAAAATGCAAATTAGACCAATTGCCATCAGAAGCAAACAAAATGTTTTAATAAATAAGAATAAAACTTTGCTATTTCAAGAAAAGCAAGATTCTTTGTCATATGAAACAATTTTTGTAAATAAAAAACCATTAATTGCAAGAGGTATAATTCCTTCAGATAAAAATATAAACGCTTTTTTTGAGGAAATTTCAACTCAAATATTTCCTGATTCTAATATACATCATAGTTTGTCTAATCTTTTAAAAATGGGTTATGTCGCTTTTTCAACTAGTACATATAATAATCTTGCGGATCCAAAAAGCGCAATAGGTATAAAACTAGATAAAAGAAAATCCGCAGTGCAGCATTGTGCGCTATTGGAAGAATATATAAAAAATGGTGTCGGAGTTGGGATAAATTTTTCTGAATTAAATAATCCAATTTATGAAATTAAAAAAATAAATGAATATTTTAAATATAGAGAACCTTCCTTAAAAAGACCCCCTGCAGGAATTGCTCTTTTAAATGTAACTCATCCAAAAATTATTGATTTTATTAGTCTGAAAGATAGTGCAAATTATAATGATTGGTGTTTTGATTTGTCGGTTGTTATTGATGATGATTTTTTAACAAAAGTTGACAATGAACAAGACTTAATTTTGGATGATGGAACAAAAATTGATGCCAAAAAGGTTTATTTTAAGCTTTTGGAATCGATGAAAAAATCAGGCGAACCTGGAGTTATTTTTTCATCCAAAAAGGATTTTATTTGCGATTCGTGTGCTGCAAGTGAGCTAAATGAAAATGAAGGATTGAGCTTAGTACAAATTAATTTGGCTAGATTTTACAATAAAGAATCTAAAAGTTTCGATTATGCTTTTTTGTCTCAAAGTGCTAATGTTTTATCTATGGCACTAAAAAGAATTGCTCCAAATGGTTTTATCAGTATTTTAGGTTATCAAGATTTATTAAATCAAATGGGGCTTGAATATGGCTCCAATGAAGCTATCGAAGTGCTTGAAAAATCACTTGCAATAATTAAAGCTCAAGCGCAAAAAGAAAATATAAGAATGTGTATTTCGCCATCTGGAACAACTTCAAGAGTTTTAAAAACAACTCCTTCAATTGAGCCTGTAGATAATCCTAATGCAACTTATTGGGATGAAATTGATACAATGGCAACAGCGCAAAAGTACCTTGATGGAGGTATTTCAAAAACAATTAATTTGAAAACAAGGCATACAATTCAAGATATAGATTTAATAATTAGAGCCTGCGCTAAACATGGGATTAAAGGGGTTAGTATTTTTCCAGCTCAATAAATTCTTTCATATTCAATTTTAAAAGATTGTTGATTTCCTCAATATTATTACAACGTCCAAAAACAATTGCAAAAACTGGTTTTGTTTTATAATCTATTTTTCTTATTTCAAGTGGGTTTGAAATATTTTTTAAATATTTTTCAAAATTAATTTTTTTTATGAATGTTTTGTCAATACCCGAAGGAATATCGCCAATTGTAAAATAGAAGTAGTCGTTATTTTTTGATTTTAAAATTTCTTCCCAATCGGGTTTTTTATTTTCCATAAAATAAATATATGGGTTAATTTCCCAAGCAAAATAAGCAATATCTGTTATGCACCAACCGCAAAAACGCATTGGATTAATTTCAATTGGAATAATTTTGTTTTCGTTCATCCTTAATTCTAAATGAAAAGGAAAGTTTTTATAATTTCCTTCTTTTGCAATTTTATCTAATAATTCTTTAAAAGGTTTTAAATAATTTTGAATAATTGATTTAGAAGTATAATAGACTCTGTCTGATACATCATTTTTGTCTAAAAATGGGTGTTGAAAAATATTTAAAATTATAGCTTCACCATTTTCATCAAAATAAGCATCAATTGCAAATTCTTCTCCTTCAATCATTTCTTCGATTAAAAAATTGGTGCAATCTACGACGGATAATGGGAAAACCCCTTTTAATTTTTCAATATCAGAATCAATTTTTAAAACAACATTTTTAAAATCGTTTTCATTATAAATTGGATAAACTCCAAAGCTTAAAAAACCTACACTTGGCTTTAAAACAAAAGGATATTTTAAATTTTTGCTATCCAGTTTTTTTAATTCATCTAAATTAACTTCTCTAAAATAATAATCAGGATAAATTTTAGATAACATTTTTCTAAATAAAGCTTTATCTTTGCTAATTTTTATTAAATTAGTCAGTAAAGAATCTGGTTTATTTTGAATTATCCAATCAATAGAATTTTCAGAATTTAAATAGAGTTTTGAAATAGCCTTTGCATTGTCGTTTGAAATTAAATTATTTGATGAAAAATAATTTTTTGCTAAGCCATAATCTAAAACTTTATAATTATTTTGTTTAATTGTTTCGATTAAAAAATCTGAAATATATGGATCATTTAAAATAAACATTTATTCTCCTTGAATTTTTAAAAGCATATTTTTTACGCAAATTTTTGAATCTAATTTTTCTTCAATTATTTTTCTACAAGATTTTGTAATTTTCAAGTATTCATCTTGATTATTTAAATAGTATTTTATTTTGTCAGCTAAATCATCAATATTATTATAAACAGGTATAATATCGTTAAATAAATCCAGCTCCTCTCTTTTATCAGATATCAAAAGTCTTTCACAAGCTAGAACTTGAATTGTTCGATAATTTAAAGAACTTATTCCTTGAGCATTAATATTATAAACAATTTTTGTTTCATTAATGGCTTGTGCCATATCTTTTTCGTTGTCAATAAAACCACAATAGCATTTTTTTAAAATCTTTTTGTCTGATTCATTACACCTTGCAATGGCGTCATCAAAATGTCTTTTTATCCCATAATATCTGATTTTAACATCTTTTAATTTTTTGTTTAACTCAAGAAACATATTCAATCTTAAATCAGTATCTAATCTACCCATAAAGGTAATATCGCAAACGGGTTTTAGATAGTTTTTATAAATATTTGTATTAACAAAATGAGGCTGATAAAAATAATTTGTATTTTTCGATAATTCCCTATCCCAATAAAATATACAAATATCGGAGTTATTTAAATATTTATTATATTCTAAATATCCAACCCCACTTGTTTTTTGCTCTATTACATCGGAAAAATAAGCAATGCATGTGAAATTTAAATTGTAATCTATCTTTAACTTTATTGGTGAAAAATCGTAACCAACTATGTATTTGCAATCTTTATTTAAAAATTCATTAAAGTTATCTTGTTTTAATTCATCATAAATAATTACTTCAAAATTATTCTCTCTAAAACCATCTAAAATGCTTGAAATTGTTAATCTTCCGCCTATACTATGTGGCATAATTCCTAATATTTTTTTCATTTTACACCAACATAGTTTTTTCTAAAACTTCAAATATTTTTGTTTTTTTACTACTTAAATTATCAATATATTTTTTCATGAATAAAAAACATTTTTCTAAAACTGCATAATTAACTAAGTCGTCATATTTTGTTTTTTTAAGATAATTTGTTTTGGATAATTCAGCTAAAAATAGTCTTATTTTATTATGAATTCTGACTCCATTAATATTATCACCACATTCGCCACACAAAAAACTGCCTAATGAGTAAGAGTAAAAGCAACTTTGATTAAGCTCGTCTTCAATATTTTTTTGACATTTTGAACAGTATTCAAAATCTAAGCCCCAGCCTAAAAAATTCATTAATTTAATTTGAAATTTTAATGTTGCAAAAATAACTTCTTCTTTAGTGCTAGATGTTGCAATTTTATCATATGTGGCGTAAATTAAATCATAAATTTCGCAATAATTTTCATCTTTATTGTAATCGTTTGAACAAAAATTATTAACAAGCTCAGCAACATACATAGAATATGACATTTTATCTAAGTCGCTTCTTATTTTTGAAAAAGTATTTACGCTTTGAGCTTGAGCAATGGTGTCTAGATTTTTGCCTTCAAAAAGCATTAGCTGATTTGCAATAAACATTTGAACCCTAGCACCTAATTTAGATTTTGGACGCTTAACTCCCTTTGCAACGGCTCTTATTAAACCTTTTTGTTTTGAAAACATAACAACAATGCTATCATTGTCATTTAAAGGATAGTTTTTAAGGTTAATTGCTTCTGTCATGAAAGATTTTTTCAATTTAAACCCCTAAATGTTGTTAAAAAAATCTTCCAATATGTTTCCTTGAGTATAAAGTTTGACTTCTTCTTTGATGCTTGAGATAAGATTTTTATAAGTTTCTCTTGAATTGAAATCTTTATCTAGAATATAAATTTCTTCAACTTTTGAAACTTTAAGTGTGCTTTTGATTAATTCAAGACTTGTTTTATCGCAGAATGATGAATGAATTACAAGCCAAGTTTTTGAGTTCGCTAGATTAACTAATGCTTCATTGTAATATTCCAAATTAATTGCCCCATTATCAATGTTTGCATATAATTCTGGGTACATTGGGTTTTTGCATTTTGGACATTCTAACACTAGTGGTTTAGGAATTTTGATTTTGTTAAAGTGTTTTTCTTTGCATTCTTCGCAAGTAAATAAGTTTGACAAGCCAAATAGTGGAATAAAATTGATTTTGCTGTTGTCCTCATTTTTAATTAAACTATGTGTTGCATTAATTGAATCTAATAAATCTGAAAACATTGCACTTTGGGAATTTGTAATCAAATTTGTTGAGTTGCCATTTTTAGCTATGTTTTCTAAAATCCCTTGTAATTCAACAACACTTGTATCTGTTTGTGTTGAGATTTCAGAAATTAATGCAAATAAATCATCAATCAAAGATTCCTTTTCTCTTGAAGCTGATATTATTTCTTTTAGTTTTAAAATATTTTTTGTTTTTTCTTGAGAGTTATCTTGGAAATATAATATTCCTATAGATTTTTTTTCTTGAGAAATATGAATTTCTTTTTGTGACTCTTCTTGTTGTATTTCTTTGTTTTCTTGAAGATTGCTAAATTCTTTAATAGTTTCATTAACTATTTCTTGATAGTGCTCTTCTTGAATTTCATATTTTTGATCTTCATTTTGCTTGTTAGATTGTTCTTTATATGCAATTGCTTGGGGTTCATCTTTTGGAATGTTAAAATCTCTGAAAGGCTCAGCACTGAATGGGCTTTGAGTAAAATAACGCGGGGGATTTGTTTGTGGTGCTTGAACTTTTTGCGGACTAAATGCATCAAATGCATTTATTTTTGTTTCTTCTTTGTATTCTTCTTGAAAGTTATTTGCTGAAGCAACAGCTTCTTCTGAGTTATTTAAGCTTTCAGATGGAGACATTGAGATGTCAGCTTGTACTCCGCCTTGAGTTAAGATGTCTTCTATCGTAGGAGATAAAATATCTTTAACATCATCTGGAATGGAAGGATTGTTTGTAATTTCAATGTAGATATCTTTTAATAAATCAAGATATTCAAACCTGTGTCCTCCATGGTATTTTTCATGAAGTTTATATGCTCCATCTTTTAGTAACTTAAAGTCCATTTTTCTTAATGCAACTTCAAGTCTTTTGATTGTCATTATTTCTGCTTCTGGGAATGGCGCCATTATTTTACTCCTTTAAATATTATAAAATTGATTCGTCTAACGAGCTATCTTGATACATACCTCTTAATCTTTGATCCATTTCATTTTTTTCAAGACTAAACTCGTATGCTGTTTCTTTTGTAATTTTTCCTGCTTTATATAGTTTGTACAATGAATTATTCATTGTTGAAATGTTTGATTGCTTACTTCTTTGCATAAGTTGATAAACATCATCCAATTTGCCTTCTTTGATGTAATCTATTACTGTTGATGTGAAGGTTAAAATTTCTATTGCAGGAGTCAAAGCACCGTTTTCTGTTGTTGGAACAAGTTGTTGATGAATAATTCCTCTGATACAACTAGCTAAACGTTGCATGAATTGCTCTTGGCCTGTTTCTTTAATGAAACCTTTTAAGCGATTAATTGATGCTGCTGTTCCGTTTGTATGAAGTGTTGAAAAAACTAAGTGCCCAGTTTCCGATGCTTCAATTGCACTTAATAATGTTTCTTTATCTCTGATTTCACCAATTAATATAACATCTGGGTCT
Organism: Candidatus Gastranaerophilales bacterium; assembly: GCA_017560095.1. Classification (GTDB taxonomy): domain Bacteria; phylum Cyanobacteriota; class Vampirovibrionia; order Gastranaerophilales; family Gastranaerophilaceae; genus RUG14156. The sequence continues at coordinate 9,772 of JAFYOU010000014.1, read as the reverse complement.
TGTCTAAGAGCATATTTGATGCCTGTTTTAAAATCTGAAACGTCAATATCTAGGCTTCTTTGTGTAATTATTGATTTTTTGTCTTCGTAAACAAATTCTACGGGATCTTCAATTGTTACAATATGTCTTTTGTGGTTTTGGTTGATTATTTCAATCAAACTAGCTAATGTGGTTGATTTACCTGAACCCGTTGCACCGGTTATAAAAACAATTCCGTTGCTAAAATTTGCATAATCTGCCAAGTAATCAGGCAAAGATAGTTCTTTTAAATTTTTAATATAATATGGAATTGTTCTAAAAGTAAGCTTGCCACCACATATGTCTTTGCAGTAATTTACTCTGTATCTTGAAGTACCTTTGATTTCATAGACGTAGTCTATATCTTGAAGCTCGCCAATCTTTTTTTTGTATTCATCTGGCAAAGTACTATCTAAAATTTTACTTATATCTTCTTGAGTTATTGTGCTTGATGCAATTTTATATATTTCACCATTTATTCTTAATGATGGTGCTTTGTCGCAATTTAAATGAATATCAGATGCTTGTGCTTTGTGTGATTTTTTTAAAAAATCGTCTAAATCAAATGTCAATTTATAAACTCCTTATTACCTAATCTTATTCTATAATTTATTTTTGTTATTGGCAATTTATTTACTTAAATAAATTTTTTTTGATACAATTAAAAAGTAATAAGTTAAGGAATCAAAGAATGCAAGAAAACATCCAAAAAATTAAAAGTATGATAAGAGATATTCCAGATTTTCCAAAAGAAGGGATTTTATTTAGAGATATTACAACAGCACTAAAAGATGCTGATACTTTAAGAATAACAGTGGATGAAATTTGTGAAGCGTTTAAAGATGAAAAAATAGATTATATTGCAGGAATTGAGTCACGCGGTTTTATTTATGGAATGCCGTTGGCGTATAAATTAGGATGTGGTTTTATTCCAGTTAGAAAACCTAATAAACTGCCAGCAGAAACAATTTCTCAAGAATATGAATTGGAGTATGGCACTGATAAAATTGAAATACATAAAGATGCTCTTAAAAAAGGAGATAGAGTATTAATTGTCGATGACCTTCTTGCAACAGGCGGAACCGCAGCGGCAGCAGTGTCTTTGGTGTCTCAAGTGGCTGATGTTGTTGGTATGGCTTTTGTTATTGAGCTAGTTGATTTAAATGGTAAAGAAAAGTTGCCTAAAGATATTAAGGTTGTTTCATTGGTGAAATATTAATGGATAAAACAAAATATATTTCAATTGGAAAAATTACAAACTTTTTTGGCATAAAAGGTGAAGCAAAGGTTGGATTTGATAATGAAAATCAAATCAAAAAAGCTAAGACAGTTTTTATGCTAGATGATGAATCTTGTTGTGAGCTTAAAATAAAATCAATTCGTTTTCATAAGAATTTTGCAATCGTAAAGTTTGATGGAATTGATGATATTAATGAACTTCTTCAATATAAAGGTCAAAGGCTTTTTGTTCCTAAGACTGAAGCACTAAATAAGCTTGAAAAAGATGAGTTTTTAATTCAAGACTTAATTGGGTGTATTGTGTTTGATGAAAATAATGAAAAAATTGGAGAAGTCGTTAATATTTCAACAAATTCTTCTCAAGATTTATTGAATATTAAAAATGGTTTTGGAAAGGTTGATTTAGTTCCTTTTGTGAATGAATTTTTTCCAGTTGTGGATATTAAAAATAAAAAAATTATCATAAAACCGATTGAAGGGCTTTTATCTTGAAATATGATGTTATAACACTATTTCCTGAAATCATAAATAGCTATTGCGCTCAGTCAATTACAAAAAGAGGAATTGAATCAGGAATTATTGATGTTAAAACTTATAATCCAAGAGACTATTCTCTAGATAAGCATAAAAGAGTTGATGATACTCCTTATGGAGGTGGAGACGGGATGGTTTTGGCTTGTCAGCCAATTTTTGATTGTTATAGAGCAATTGAAAAAAAAGATAATTTTGAATTTATTATGCTTACGCCACAAGGAGAAAGATTTGAACAAAAAACAGCAGTTGAATTATCCAAAAAAGAACAGATAATTCTTCTTTGCGGACATTATGAAGGATTTGATGAAAGAATAAGATTAGGTTTAAAGCCTCGTGAAATTTCTATTGGAGACTATGTTTTAACTGGAGGGGAACTCGGTGCTTTAATCTTGATTGATTCAATTTCAAGAAATTTAGAGAATTATCTTGGTAAAGATAAATGCGCATTCGAAGACAGTTTTTCTTGTGGATTGAGTGGCTTGCTTGAATATCCTCATTATACAAAACCCAGAGAGTTTATGGGAATGAAAGTACCCGATGTGCTTTTAAATGGAAATCATAAAGAAATTGAAATATATAGAAAAGCTCAAAGTTTTGAGCGCACTAAAACAAGAAGACCAGATTTATTAGAGTAAATTATTTCGTAAAGCTATGTTTTAAAATTAAAAATAATTTAAATTTTATTTGCGTATATCTAAAAAAATCGCTATAATTAACCTATGAAAAAATTAAATATTGCTTTCATTTGGCATTTTCATCAGCCGAACTATCAAGAAAACTATAATGGTGATTTTTTACTTCCCTGGGTACGTTTACATGCGTCAAAAGATTATCTTGATATGCTTAAGCGCATAGATAATTTTTCAAATATTAAATTAAATTTTAATTTTTCTCCGGTTTTGTTGGTTGCACTTCAAAAATATTTAAATGGTTTTCAGGATTTACACCAAAAAGTGCTTTTGAAGGATGAAAATAACCTAACAGAACAAGATAAAGTTTTTATTTTAAATAATTATTTCGATTTAAACTATAAAAATATGGCGTTAAAAAGACCATATTACACTGTTTTATATAACAAAAGAGCAAATGCAAAAGAATTAAGCACATCGATGTTTTCTATTCAAGAATATGTTGATATTATGGCAAATTATACATTATGCTGGGTTGATGAATTTTTTGTAAAAGATTATTCTGAATTAGATTTTTTGTTTAAAAAAGAAAAAAATTATACATTAGAAGACAGAAAAAAAATAGTAGATATCCAGCTTGATATTATAAAAAGAATTTTGAATGAATATAAAAATTATCAAAATGAAAGTAAAATAGAAATTTTATCAAGTCCTTATTATCATCCTGTTTTGCCACTATTAATTGATTTTAAAGGCAAAGAAATTAAAGACTATGAAAATTTACCTGAAAATTACTCAAATAATACTGACGCTCGTGAGCAAGTTAGGCTAGCAATTGCAAAATACTATGAAATTTTTGATAGAAAACCCAAGGGAATGTGGCTTTCTGAACAATGTATTTGTTCAAAAAGTGCTGAATTATTGTCTAAAGAAGGTATATCATGGACAGTAGCAGATGAAGGAATTTTATCTAAATCTATTAAAAAAGAATTTATGAGAGATTTTGAGGGAAATCTTGAAAATCCTTACGAGCTAATGACAAATTATCAAACAAAATCTAAATATCCATTGAATGTTGTTTTTGCTGATTCGTTTTTTGCAAATCTGTTAAATTTTGGATATGGTAATTATGATTCAAAAATAGCAGCTAATGATTTATATGAAAAAATAAAAACAATTCAATTTAAATTGCAAAACTCTCCCAAGGAGAATCATTTGTTAACAATTGCGCTTGATGGTGAAAATTGCTGGGAAACATATCAGAATGATGGTGCAGAGTTTTTAGATACTTTGTATTCTTTAATTGATGAAGATAAAACGCTAAAAACGGTTTTAGTTGGTGATTTTCTTGAAAACAATTCTTCTGCCCAATTGGAGACTTTGAAATCAGGCTCTTGGATTAATAGAAATTTTGATTTATGGATTGGTGAGCCAACAAAAAATGTTGCTTGGTTATACCTAGATAGTGTTTCAAAAGATATTGAGCTAAATTATCAAGAGCGTTTGCAAGATTTAACAGACAAAAAACAAAAAAAAGAACTGGAAGAAAAGTTTAAACTGGCTCATAGAGAAATTTTAATTTCTCAAAGTTCAGATTGGTATTGGTGGTATGGTAAACCAAATGAATCAAGAAGCGACGGAATATTTGATTATTTATTTAGACGTCATTTAATGAATGCTTATGAAATAATGGACCTACATGTTCCGCATTATTTGACTATTCCTTTGGCTAATGTTGCAAATAAACCTTTAAGAAATCCAAAAGGTGAAATTTCTCCAAAGTTAAATTGCGACGAAAATGACGATTTGAAAGAGTGGGAAAATGCGGGTTCAATTTTTATTCCTGATGGACCAACTTCAAATATTTCAAGTTTAATTAAAAATATATATTTTGGAAGAGATTCAGAATATGTTTATTTCAGATTTGTGTTAAATAAAAATTCGGTCAAGATGGCTTATGAGAGCATTCAAAATCAAATCGCAATATATTTTGCAAACAATAATGAAAGATTTTTGTCGCCAATTCGTTTTGTAAGCAAGAATGATAATGTTATTTATCCTATTTTAATGAACCAATTTTCAAGAGAAGTTCGTTTTGTTTTTGATAGCAAAAGGATTTCAAGATTGTTTTTTAATCACTCTTGCCCTTATGGCTTATGGAGTCAAATGCTTTCTAAAAAGTCTAAAGTTGCATACAGAAGTGTGATTGAATTAAAGATACCTTTTGAAGATTTAGGAATTGAGCAAGGTGAACTTTCTTTTTGTATAATTGATTCAACAAATGAGTTGATTAATGAAGTTTATCCTCAAGATGTTTTGATTGATATATAGATTTTCTGCTTTGCTCAGCAAGTCCATCGGATTAGGTTTTGCTTTGTTCGGGAACGGTCTACGTGCTCGGCACCGGCTCAACGCAGCTGCCGTCGCACTTCGCGCACCTGTGCCCTCACTTTGCTCAGCAAGTCCATCGGACTAGGCTTCGCTTTGTTCGGGAACGGTCTACGTGCTCGGCACCGGCTCAACGCAGCTGCCGTCGCACTTCGCACACCTGTACCCTCACTTTGCTCAGCAAGTCCATCGGACTAGGCTTCGCTTTGTTCGGGTTAATTATCTCTTACTTCAAAGCTTATTTCCCAACCTGCTTCTTTGGTGGCTTGGTTTAAAAGATTATCTTTTCTAATTGGATTATTTGTTTTTCCGTTAATTTCATCAAACACAAGCCCAAGAGGTTTTTCTAAATCATCTTCTTGGATTTGTTGTGCTGTATTTTGACCTAAATATTGTGCATCAATTTGAGCTTTTGTTGAATAATCTTCGATTTTTTCAATATTTAAGCTTTGATAACTATTTTGTTTTTGTTCAAAATTGTTTTTTATATTTTTATTTTCTAAAACATTATTTTTTGCAATTGGAAGCCAGAAACCAAAAGTTGAGCCTTCGTTTAATTTTGACTTAACAAAAACTTGACCTTGATGATGTTTTTCAATTGCAATTTTAACAAGATGCAAACCAAGACCTGTCCCTTTGACTGTGTGAACTTGGTTTTCAATTCGATAAAATCTTTCAAAAATCATTTTTTGATGTTCTGGAGCAATTCCCATTCCGTTATCTTCGACTGTAACTTCTAAGAAATTGGGATCACGAGCAATTTCAGCTCTAATTTTTATTCTTGAATCATTTGGAGAATATTTGATTGCATTGGTAATTAAATTGCTCATAACTCTTTCGATACTTTGAGTGTTGTAATTTAAATATGGTAAGCCATCTTCTTTTATGAAAGTGATTGAAATATTTTTTTCATCAGCTAAGACCTTATGGCTGTTTGCAATTTTTTCTATTGTTTTTGTAATATCTTGAGTTTCTTTTTCAATGGTTCTGTCAGATTGAAGTTTAGAAAAATCAAGAATATCATTTACCATATGGTTTAATCTAACTACTTCTTGATTAATTGTTCCTATAAATTCTTTTTGTTCTTCATAATTGAATTCTGAACCATAATTGTATAATGTATCTGCATAAGAACTCAAAATTGTGACAGGTGTTCTTAATTCATGTGAAACGTTTGAAATAAAATCGTTTTTAAGCTTGTCTACCTCTGCTTCTTTTGTAATATCAATTAGGACGATAATATAACCTAAATAATCATGCATTTTTGAATACATTGGAGAAATGATTGATTTGATAATTCTTTTATCGACATTTATATTAAATTCAAGAGGTTTTTTCTCAATAACATCAAGTGGAGTGTTTTTAAATATAGATATTTTCTCTTTGAAACAAAGCTCTCCTGTTGTATCGCAATAATTTTGAATAGATGTATTTAAAATTTCAGCACTATTAGTATCTAAAATTTTCTGAGCAGCTGAATTTATGATTGAAATTTTATCATAGTTATCACAAACAACAACGCCATTAGCGATAGACATCAATACTGCTTCAAGCTTATTTCTTTCAAGTGTTAATTGATCAACGTTTTGTTCTTCATAATTGTGAAGTTTTTTAGACATTTCATTAAACGCATCAAACAATTCTTTAATTTCACCAGATGCTTGGTTATAGTCTAAAACTGTTCCAAACTTTCCTTGTTCGATTTCTTTAACGCCGTGGTGTAATAAAGTTAATTCTCTTCTTATTAAAAAAGCATTTCCTAAAATAACAAGCGTGAAAACAAGCCAAACTGCGCTAAACACCCAAAACATTGAGTTTTTTGTGGTGTTTGTAACTCCTTTTGCAAGGTCGGCAGATAGTCCAACTTCAACACTTCCAACAACCCTGCCTTCTGTATCGTGCATTGGAGAAGAAATATTTGTATCTGCATTTTTTGCTCTTTTATTATAGGTTTCAATTGTTGTATAAATTACATCACCTAGTTTGTTTTTAAAAGTTATATATGAAATATCATTTGTTGAAGCCAAAATTGAATTAACATGTGCTTTAACAAAATTAAGAGCTTTTGGATTTGTGCTTGTTTGAGTTATTTCATAATTTTGCACTGCTAATGTTTTGGTTAAAAGCTGACCAAAACTTCTATAGCTTTCATCTAATTCTATCTTTACCCTGTTAACTGCCCAAAAAGAAATTGCAACGATTAATGAGGTTGAAATAACAAGAGCTGTAATGATTAGCTTGTTTTGGGTAGTTAAATCTAAACCAATTTTCCTTTTCATAATTGAAATTGTAACATAATATTAAAAAATTAGATAGAAAAATTTGAGTTAGTTGGTGTATCCTAAAATTTTTGCAATTTCAGCAATTGTTTTTGGGAAATATCTAACAAGATATTCTGCTCTTGTGGTAAATACTGGTATGTTTTGACCATATGTAGTTAAAAGCATATTGGTTTCTGCAAAAAATTCGGATAATCCATTGCCTGCACTACCTCCTTGTTGCATGAAATATGCAATAAAAGCTTGACTATATTCAGGATAGTCTTTTTTGAATTGGAGCATTTCTTGATTGTATATATTAGTTAATTCTTGATTTTTACTAGATATTTCAAAGTTTTCACCATCTATTGCATGTCCTAATTCATGGGAAAGTACAGGGAGATCTTCACTGACTGCAAGGAAAGCAATATTCGGGTATACATAGCTTGTCATATAGGCTGAATTTATTGCGGGTAATATATATGTTATATCTATGTGATTATTGTAATTTATTAATTGATCTGCTGGTATTGATTTTAAAAATTCATAAAAAGCTAATTTTGCATTTTCTTCTGTACCATAATTATCTGCTATTGTTTTTTCTATTAATTCCCTTAGAAGCTGTTTGCTATTTGGAGCACATACAGGTGGTACTTTTTCAATTTTGCCAAATTTATCTAAAATATTAAATTTAATTATATTTCCATCAGGTTGAGTGATTTCAATTTCCAATGTTTTATCGTTAAATTTTGCTTGGTATTCCTTTCCGTTAATAATAGTTGTTGTAGTTCCATCTGGATTTTGTTTCCAACTTCTATTGATTGAAGCTAATGTTTCTTCATTTGCACCTATAATATTATAGGTGTAATTTGTTGAAATTATGCGTCCGCCATCATTAACTTCTTGAGAATAGCTTCTGATGGTTTGCAAACCATTCCTTTCGTATGATTCATTGTAATTTGTTATATTTCCATCTTGACTTATTGAAGATAGTTTTATTCCTTCTGGGTATCCATTGGTTTTAATAACTTCATCGATAGAACCATCTTTAAGTGCTGATAAAATGTCAAAATCTTCTGGGTAATTTGATAAATCATATCGTGTTGTATTATATGCTCCATCTAGTATATTGGATGACCTTGTATATAAAATATGACTTGGTTGTCCATCTGTACTATTTATTATTTCGATTTGATAGTCAACTATATCATTAGATGTTTTGCTCATTATTGTTGAACTTCCTTGGTATTGATGTTCTTCAAAAATTTTGACGCAAGAGTATTTTGTTTGGGGTTTAGGTTTATTTGAATCTTCGAGATCAAGAGAATCTATATCAAGTAGATCGAGATAAGAGCGTGGTTCATAGTAAATTTCTTGGTATGTGGTACTAAAAGAAGAATTTTTTGAACATATACCTGTGCTTTCAATAATATTGCCATCTTCCAATAATGTTATTACTTGCTGCGTGGCATTTGTGTCAAAGTTCTTGCAATCTTTATATTCATAAGTTGTAAAATTGCCAAATCGTGAAATTTCTCTCTTATTATTTTCGTTTGTTGTGTTTTTATTGACTATGCTTCTTCTTGCTTTAAGGAGGTACCCGCCATTACATTGAAGCATTCTTATATTGAATTCAAGAGGATTGTTTTCTAGATTGGTTATTTGTCTTAAGTGCATTAAAAATCTCGGTATTTCTAGTTGTGGTTCTTCATGCATGTATTTTGCTAATCTTTGTATTGAAGGTAGATCTCTTACAATATTTTCTCCTTGTGTATTAACTAAGTCTAATATAGCTACTAACTCGTTAGGGTATTTTGCATATGTTTCTAGTAATTCTTTTATGTTTGTGTTATCTATAAGATATTCGCCGTCAGTATTTTTAATATTTAATACTCTTTTTAGGCTATTTTTATGGGTAGCATAAAAATTTATAAAGTCTTCAGTAATGTTTGTTCCTTTAAACCTTGCGCTACCATTTGCATTAGTCATTCTAGCAAGTTCAGCAATTGCAATTTCGTTACCTGCGTATATTTTGGCTAACTCTGCAATTTCATAACCACTAAACCTTGGGCTACCATCCGCATTAGTTATTTTAGCAAGCTCATCAATTGTAGTTTCGTTACCTACATATATTTTAGCTAGCTTTGCGGTTTCATAATATTCAAACCTTGGGCTACCATCCGCATTAGTTATTTTAGCAAGTTCATCAATTGTGGTTTTGTTATCTGCGTATATTTTGACTAACTCTGCAATTTCACAACCAATAAACCTTGGGCTACCATCTGCATTAGTTATTTTAGCAAGTTCAGCAATTGCAGTTTCGTTACCTGCGTATATTTTGACTAACTCTGCAATTTCATAACCATTAAACCTTGCGCTACCATCTGCATTGGTCATTTCAGCAAGTTCAGCAATTGCAATTTCGTTACCTGCGTATATTTCGGCTAACCTTCCAATATCATAACCATCAAACCTTGGACTACCATCTGCATTAGTCATTCTAGCAAGTTCAGCAATTGCAGTTTCGTTTGTTCTGCTTGAACTTGAGCCAGCATTTGTGCTGGTTTTCATATTATCAAGCTTAGCTCTTGTGCTACTAGTTAAAATACCTAGAAATTGACTCCAGCCTTCACTTGTTAAATCAATTTCACCTGTTATTACTAAATCAGCTAATAAACTTAATGAGGCATCAACTCCAATTTCTGC
>JAFYOU010000013.1 GCA_017560095.1 Candidatus Gastranaerophilales bacterium | reverse complement strand
TACCTAAAGTGGCTTTGGTATGCCACAAGGGATGAAAATAAAAAGGAGAAATAAAATGCCTAAATTGAAAACACACAGATCTGCAGCTAAACGCTACAAAATTACAGGATCTGGCAAAGTTTTAAGACAAAAAGCTGGTAAAGGTCACTTATTAGCTCACAAAAGTCCTGCTAGAAAAGGAAGACTTACAGGTACTACTGAAGTTTTCGAAGGAAATTTAGCAATGATTGCTAAAGAATTACCGTATGCAAAGAAATACACTAGATAAGGAAGGTTGTGAACTATGAGAGTTAAACGTGGTAACGTATTAAGAAAAAGACATAAAAAAATCTTAAAATTAGCTAAAGGTTTTTTAGGTGCTAGATCTAGAATCTTTAAAGTTGCTAATATTGCTGTAATGAAAAAATTAAAATATCAATACAGAGATAGACGCGTTCTTAAAAGAAATATGCGTTCACTTTGGATTGTTAGAATTAATGCAGCTGTTAGAGAAATGGGCTTAAGTTATTCTAAATTTATGAATATGCTTAAAAAAGCAGACATTCAAGTTAATAGAAAAATGTTAGCTGAATTAGCTGCAAATGAACCAGAAGCATTTAAAGTGTTAGTAGAAGAAGCTCAAAAAGCGTAAGCCAGAGTGAAGACGTATAGAAAAAGGCAAAATGTTGAATTTTGCCTTTTTTAGTCTTAACTATTGATAGGCGACGTAGGATGTTGAGGCAGTTGAACGACTAGTGAAATATTGCCGAAACACCCACAGGAGCAAAAAAGCGTAAGCCAGAGTGAATACGTATAGAAAAATAAAACTTTGTAATACCACCACGTTATGTGGTGGTATTTTTATACTTTAGTATGAGAAATTCACACCTTTATTTTAATTCCTTAGCTTTTGAAAAAATTATATATTAACAGAGTAATAAGGATGTAGGTTGCATGGAATTTGCTATTAATTCCCCATTTTTAGCAATGCGACCAAAGTGAAAATAAAGGAGTATTAAGATGGCAGTAGTTATCAACACAAACGTGGATTCGTTGAAGATCCAAAGCTTATTAACAAATTCAACAAACAAAATGTCTTCTACTATGCAAAAAATGTCTTCAGGCTTGAAAATTCTTTCAGCTAAAGATGACGCAGCTGGTACAGTAATTTCTGCAAAAATGCAAGTTCAATTGAATGGTAACCAAATCGCTCAAAAGAACGTACAAAACGCAAACGCATTATTGTCAACTGCTGAAGGTAACTTAGATGTAGTTGAAGATAACATTTCAAGAATTCGTGACTTAACATTGCAAGCAAAAAACGGAACTTATTCTGAAGAAGAAATCAAAGCTATGCAAGATGAAGTTGAGCAACGTATTGCTGAAATCGATCGTATCAACAACTCGGCTGAATATTCTTCATTAAGATTATTTGGCGACGGTGGAGACAATCCTGTTGGATTGGCAGCAAAAGGTGCTACTTTCCAAGTTGGTGCTGATGCTGGTGTAGACAACACTATCGTAGCTGACAAAGCATTATTTGATAAAGTAACTTTCTCGGCTTTGACTGGTATTGGTACAACCAAATTTAGCTTAAGTGATTTAGCTGAAAATGATGGTAGTTTCTCTGCAACAGGTGTTGCCTCTAAGGGTACAGATGAAGTTGATTTTGACACAGCTATCAGAGCACTAGACAATGCAATCAACAACATTACTGATAGAAAATCTATTATTGGTTCTACTGGTAATCGTATGGATTCTGCATTATCTACTTTAACAACTCAATTTGAAAACTTATCAAGTGCTAAATCTATCATTACAGATGCTGATGTTGCAGCTGAAGCTTCTACCTTCACTCAACAACAAATTCTACAACAAGTATCAACTTCATTATTAGCACAAGCTAACCAAGCTCCATCAATTGCATTGAGCTTAGTATAGAAAGTGAAACCGGTGCTAAATCGGTGACCTGTTGAAGGTCGGCGATAGCACTAAGAAGGAAAAGTATAGCAAAATATTGCTTGTTAAGGTTTATTGACGATACAAATTAATTAAATAATAAGGTAAATCCTAAATAAAGGTGTATACAAGAATCTAACTGGTGATGGCAATACAAGTGGGTTAAACAATGTTTAACCCCTTTTTTTATGCGAAGCCGGGGTGAAGCCGTTAAGAAAATGTCAAATCGTTGAGATTTGACATTTTTAGGTGTAACTATCGATGACCACCGTGCAAATTTTAATTTGCTCAGGTGGTTTAAATACGAAGCCTTGTGCAAAGCGCCAAAGCGACAAGTGTTAAGTTTGGTGTGACGCACGAAAATCTTGCTATAGTGGCATATACTCTAGCTTACACTTTTTACGTTCCTTCAGACCAAGTGTTTAAATAGCTTTCTTGTTCTTGTGTTAGTGTGTCGATTTTTATACCCATAGAATCGAGCTTAATTCTTGCAATTTCCTCATCAACACTTCTTGGAAGTGTATACATTTTATTTTCTAATTTGCCTTGATTTTTAACAATAAATTCCATTCCAAGCGCTTGATTTGCAAAAGACATGTCCATAACGGATGCCGGATGACCTTCTGCACAAACCAAATTAACTAAACGACCTTGTGCTAAAACGTAAATTGATTTTCCATTTTCTAAAACCCACTCATCCAAATTTGGACGAATGTTTTTAAATTCTTTAGTATATTTTCTTAATCCTTTGACATCAATTTCGACATCAAAATGTCCTGCGTTTGCAACAAATGCTCCTGATTTCATTGTTAAAATATGTTCTGCTGAAACTACATTTATATCTCCCGTGATAGATAAGAAAATATCACCTAATGGAGCAGCTTCTACTATTGGCATAACTCTGAAGCCATCCATAACAGCTTCTAAGGCTTTTAGTGGGTCAACTTCTGTTACAATAACATTTGCACCCATTCCTCTAGCTTTATCGGCAGCTCCTCTAGAACACCATCCATAACCGCAAACAACAAAAGTTTTTCCAGCTAAAAGTATATTGGTTGCTCTAATTATGCCATCTAGTGCGCTTTGACCTGTGCCATAGCGGTTATCAAACATATGTTTTGTTAAAGAGTTATTTACACCTAATGCAGGAAACTCTAATTTTCCTTCATTTTGCATAGCTTGAAGACGAATAATTCCAGTTGTAGTTTCTTCACAAGAACCAATAATATTTGGGATTAAATCTCTTTTTGAGCTATGAATTGTTGCAACTAAATCACAACCATCATCAATAACAAGATTTGGTTTATGATCTAAAACTGCATTAATGTGTCTGTGGTATGTTTCAGAATCTTCACCAGCTATAGCATAAACTGGTATTCCATAATATTTAACTAAAGCAGCAGCTACATCGTCTTGGGTTGACAATGGGTTTGAAGCAGCTAAAACTGCATCGGCTCCACCTTCTTTTAATGCTATACACAATGCAGCAGTTTCTTTTGTAACATGGACAGAAGCGGTAAGCTTAAGACCTTTAAATGGTTGTTCTTTTTTGAATCTTTCTTTTATTGAATTTAAAACAGGCATATCTTTTTGTGCCCATTCGATATTTTTTTTACCTTGTTCAGCCAAAGTAATATCTTTAACTTCATAATTTAACATGGTTTGCATAAAATAACTCCTTATTAACAATAAAATATTATCACAAAAAATTTTGTTAATTGAATGTATTATTAACACTTGTAACACTATTTTTTTTGATATAAAATGAACTTGATTATGCTGACTAAAAATAAGGAGTAAATTTATGTCAACAGTAGAACATTTTACTAATTCAGAAGAGTTGAAGAAAATTATGTCTGCAGCTCGTGCAACAATTACAGCACCATTCTTTGGCAACAATGTTGAAGAGGTTAAATCAGTATCTGAAGCTTATAAATTAGCTAAAGATTCTTCAGGAACAGTTGAATTAACTGGCATGCCTGTTTATGAGCCTGAAAAATTAGGCTTACCAAAAGGTGCTAATCAATTATTATTTAACGACGGTACTGTAGTTGGTCGTTGCGCTGCAGCTAGAAAAATTGTTGGTGAACCAGGTTGTGATATGGGTTATTTATTGCCTATTATTCGTGAAGCAATCTATGGTACACGTGATAAATTAATGTATAAAACAGAAGCTGTTGTTGGTTTAGACAACGATTTTATGATTAAAGCTCATTTAATGATTCCAGCAGGCTTTGAAAATGTTATGTATTCTTGGATGTTAAACTTCCAATACATTAACGAAGAATATGCTAAAATGTACGGCGAATCTAAATTATATAATGAAGGCGATATCTATGTGTTCTCTGATCCAGATTGGACACATCCAGACTTCCCATATGGTTTAACATTCTTTGATCCAGAACATAACTGCGCTTGTATCTTAGGTATGAGATACTTTGGCGAACATAAAAAAGGTACTTTAACTCTTGCTTGGGGTTCAGCAGCAAGAAACGGTTACGCTTCTTGTCATGGTGGTATGAAAAGATATAACCTTGAAAATGGTTCATTCCAAGTAGCAGTATTTGGTCTATCTGGTTCAGGTAAATCAACAATCACTCACGCTAAACACGGTGGAAAATATGATATCACAGTTCTTCATGATGATGCGTTCATCATTAATGTTGAAGATAAATACACAATCGCGCTAGAACCTGCATATTTTGATAAAACTGCAGATTACCCAATCGGTTGCGATGATAACAAATATATCTTAACTCAACAAAATAATGGTGTTATCGCTCTTGAAGATGGTAAATTAGTTTCAGTTACTGAAGATATCAGAAATGGTAACGGACGTGCTGTTAAATCTAAATTATGGTCTCCAAACAGAGTTGATAGAATTGATCAACCAATCAATGCCATTTTCTGGTTAATGAAAGACCCAACTATTCCTCCTGTATTAAAATTATCAGGTGCAGCACTAGGTTCTGCAATGGGTGCAACATTAGCTACAAAACGTTCTTCAGCAGAAAGATTAGCTGCAGGAGTTGATCCTAATGCATTAGTTGTTGAACCATATGCTAACCCATTCCGTGTATATCCACTTGCAGTTGATTACACAAGATTCAAACAATTAATTGAAGATGGCGTTGATTGCTACATCTTAAATACAGGTGATTTCATGGGTACTAAAGTTCAACCAAAACATACTCTTGGAATTATTGAAGCAATTGTTTCTGGTGAAGCTCAATTCCATAAATGGGAAAACTTCTCAGATATCGAAATTATGGATATTGAAGGATTTGACGCAAGCTTTGCTAATCAAGAATATGCAAAAGAATTCGCAGCTCGTATGCAAGATAGAATCAACTTTGTTAAATCAAGAGAAACAGAAAAAGCAGGAATCGATAAACTTCCAGCAGATGCTCTTGAAGCTCTTGAAAATGTTGTTAAACAAACAACTTGCGTAAATTGCTAGTTGAGTTTAAATAAATTAAAAGCTCCTTGAATTCCAAGGAGCTTTTTTCATGTTTTTATTTTTTAAAAGTAATAAACCCACTATGTTTGAAGTGGGTTTATTATATTATAAAAATTTAAGATGTTATTGATGCTTAATCTTAAGCTTCTACTTCAGGAGTATCTGCTTCAGGATTTACTTCAGGAGTTACTGCTTCAGTAGTTACATTAGCTGCGGCCTTTTCAGCTTTTAATTGTTCTTTTAATTTTCCAAAAACTTCTTTTTGACCTTTAACTGCTTCTTGACCATCTTTAGCTTCTACGCCATTCCATGCTTTTCTGCCGTCTTTCGTAAAGATTGATTTAAAGCCGTCAACTAATGCATTCCAAGCACCTTTAACTTTGTCAGTAAACTTAGCATCTTTAGCTGCATCAGCATTTTTTAATACAAATTTGTCGCCTTCTTCAGTATATTTGCCAAGTTTGTTTAACTTGCCGCCTCTAATGGCTGCTGCTGTAGTAACTCCAACTGCCGCTGCACCTGCAACACCTGCTGCAACTGTGCCAACTTTTTGAGCAGTTGATTTGTTTTTCCAATTTTCTTGAATTGATTTAATTGATAAATCCATTTTAACACCTTACTTTCTGTAATTATTTTTTTTACTTATACCTATACAACACTTCTAAATAAAAAAATTGCTAGTTTTATAAAAAATGTTAACAATTTTTAACATTTTATATGTTTATTTTATAACAAACAAATTTAAAGTTCAACTCATTAACGTTTCTGTGTTAAAATTTTAAAACAAGTAAGGAAATGGGTATGAGTGCATATAAAAATTTATTAGATGATGGAATTGAATTAATTCATCAAGGAAAATTTAAAGAAGCAATAGAATCTATTTCTAAATCAATTGAGCTAAAAAATGATTGGGAAATATCTTATTTTTATAGGGCTGTTGCTTACCAAGCTAATGAAAATATGGAAGAAGCAATTTTGGATTACACAAAAGCGATTAAATTGAATCCAAAAATGTGTGACGCTTATTATAATCGAGCAAAAATAATGCTTGAAATAAAAAATTGCGAAATTAATTTGGATAAAATAATTGACGATTTAAATATGGCTTTGTCATTGGATGAGAATTTTATTGATGCTCTTTTTGCAATGGCTGCTGCATTAAAGAAAAAAGGTGATTATCATAAAGCATTAGAATATTTAGATAGACTACTTCAATTGCAACCCGATGCAGTCCATGCTCGTGCATTAAAGAAATTATTGTTACAAAAATATATTGTGTAAGTTTACAAAGTGACAAAGCATATTGTTTGCTATATTATGTACTTAATTGATACTATTTAGGAGGAAATATGGGATACGAAATTTTATATAAAAAAGAACTTTGTGCAAATCAGTTTGAAATAAGAGTTAAGGCTCCATTTATTACTAAAAATGCTAAAGCTGGTCAGTTTATTATTTTAAGAACAGATAAAAATTCAGAACGTATTCCTTTAACAATTGCTGATTATGATAGGCAAAATGAAATATTAACTATTGTTTATATGGCAGTGGGTTATACTACTAAAAAACTTGCTTCATTAGATGTTGGTGATGAAATAGAAGATATTGTTGGACCATTAGGAGTTCCTACTCATATTAAAAATTATGGAACTGTAATTTGTGTAGCAGGCGGATATGGAGCAGCACCTTGTTATTTGATTGCAAAAGCATTTAAAGAAGCAGGAAATAAAGTGCATATGGTAATGGGCGCAAGAACAAAGGATTTAATCTTCTGGGAAGATAAAATGAAAAATGCATGCGAAGAGCTTCATATTACAACTGATGATGGAACAATGGGGACAAAAGGATTTACAACCCAAGTTGCTAAAGAAATTATGGATAGTGAAAAAGTTGATTACGTTATTGCAGTTGGGCCAATGCCGATGATGAGAGCAGTTGCTGAATTAACTCGCCCTTATGGAATTAAAACAGAAGCTTCAATGAACCCAATCATGGTTGATGGAACTGGCATGTGTGGCGCATGTCGTGTTACTGTTGGTGGAAAAGTTAAATTTGCTTGTGTTGATGGCCCTGATTTTGATGCTCATTTAATTGATTTTGATGAAGTTATTAACAGAACAAGAATTTATAAAGAAGAAGAAAAACGTTGTGATGAAACAAAATGTAATTTAATTAAAAAAGGTATAGAATTAGAAGAATCTAGAGTGTAGAGGCTTTAATGAGCGAACAAATTAACAGAAAAAGAATTCCTTTTTGTCCATTATTATCTGCAGGAAATGATGGAAATTTGCAAATTTGCTTACAGGAAAAATGCGCTTGGTGGATATCAAGTACAAAAACTTGTGCTGCATATGTAGTTGCGCATAATAATGTTTTGGAAATCAAACAAAAGCAAGGAAAATAAAATGTCGAAAAAGCCAATGACAATAACGGAAAAGATTTTTGCTTTACATTCAAAGCGCGAATATGCACAGGCTGGAGATTTAATTGAAGCTAATATCGATATTGCGTTGGCTAACGATATAACAGGGCCTATTGCTATTCAAGAGTTTGAAAAGACTGGTTATAAAAATGTTTTTGATAAGTCTCGAGTTGTATTGGTTCCGGATCATTTTGTTCCAAATAAAGATATTAAATCTGCGTTACAAGCTAAAACTCTTCGCGAATTTACTTGGCAACAAGATTTGGTTCATAAATTTGATGTAGGTACAATGGGAATAGAGCATGCGCTTTTACCCGAAAAAGGTATTGTAACAGCAGGTGATTTGATTATCGGAGCTGATTCTCATACTTGTACTTATGGTGCATTGGGAGCGTTTTCAACAGGTGTTGGTTCAACTGATTTAGGCTGTTCAATGGCTTCTGGCTCTACTTGGTTCAAAGTTCCTTCTGCAATTAAGGTTGTTTTTAATGGCAAATTAAGCAAATATGTAACTGCAAAAGATTTAATTTTGCATCTAATCGGTGACATTGGAGTAGATGGGGCATTGTATAAAACTCTTGAATTCTCTGGTGAAGTTATAAGAAATATGGATATGGATGGAAGATTTACAATTTGCAATATGGCTATTGAGGCTGGCGCAAAAAATGGAATAATTGAGCCTGATGAAATTACGCTTGAATATCTCAAAAATCGTTCTTTAAGAGAGCCTTTGATATTAAAAAGTGATGAAGATGCAATTTATGAGCGTGTTATAGAATATGATGTGTCAAAAATTGAGCCAGTTGTTGCTTATCCGCATTTGCCAGAAAATACTCATACTATTTCTGAAGCCTCTAAAGAAAATATAATTGTAGATCAAGTTGTAATTGGTTCTTGTACTAATGGCAGATTAGAAGACATTAAAGCTGCTGCTGAAATTTTAAAAGGAAGAAAAGTTCATCCAAAAGTTAGAGCTATTGTATTTCCTGCAACGCAAGAAATTATTTTAAAATCAATCGAATTGGGTTATTATCAAATATTAATTGAAGCAAATGTTGCAATTTCAACTCCAACTTGCGGGCCATGTTTGGGTGGTCATTGTGGTATTTTGGCCGATAACGAGGTTTGTGTTTCAACAACAAATAGAAATTTTGTTGGAAGAATGGGACATATTGATTCCAAAATATATTTAGCAAGTCCTTATATTGCTGCTGCAAGTGCTGTTTTGGGGCGAATTGGAAGCCCAGAGGAGTTGTAGTTTGAAAAAAATATTTTTGTCATTATTGGTTGGTGTTTTTTTTGCTTTAAATGTACATGCTAATGAAATTAATAAATATGTTAAAAGTAATTCATTTGGGGATGATTCAAAGGTTGGAATTTATGTATTAAATTCAGATAACAATAAAATAATTTATAAAAAAAATGAATGCAAATATTTGAACCCTGCAAGTATTTTAAAACTTTTAACTTTTGGCGTAGCGTATGACGTGCTTGGTTCAGATTATATATTTGAAACATCTTTATATCAAGACGCTGAGAAAAATATATATGTAAAACTTGGTGGTGATGTTTTATTGACCCAAAAAGATTTAAATAAGCTTGTATCTTCATTGAAGAATGTAAGCTATAAAGAAATTTTTATTGATGATTCTATTTTTGGTAAAGAGTATTATCCTTTAAGTTGGTTGGATGAAGATAAATGGCCAAACCAGAGAATGATTAGTCCGTATATCGTTGATAGCAATTATGTGGATGTTGCAATCAATCGTTCTTCTTTATCTAAAAAAATTGAAGTTATTCAAAATGATGACTATAAAATTGCCTTCATAAATGAGTTAACCGTTGGACAGATACATAATATAGATATTAAAAGATTATATGGTGATGACTCTTTAATAGTTAATCTTCAAGGGACAGTTGCCAAAGATGAAATAATACATTTTCCTGTTTTAAATCCGGAAATTTATTTTAATGTTAGGTTAAATCAAGCTTTGGATGAAAATAATATAATACATTATAATATTATTACACCTAAAAAGGTTCCTGTTGACTCTGTTAAAATTGCTTCGGTTGGGCACAGTATTGATAAAGTTTCAAAATTAATTTTGCATAATTCGGATAATTTTTCTGCAGAAGTAGTTTTTAAAGTTGCTGCTTCAAAATATTTTTGCAAAGATTATATTACATTAGATGAAGCAATTAAAATGTTTAATAAGTTTTATGCTCCATTTTTAACCGAAGGTGATATTATAGCAGACGCAAGTGGTGTTTCTAGAAAAAATTTTTTATCTGTTAAAACGATATCAAATTGCTTAACTAAGTTATTAAAATGTGATAAATATAAAAACTTATTACCAAGTTCAAATGAAGGAACTTTGTCTGAAAGGCTTGGTTTTTTGAGTGATAATTTAAGAGCAAAAACAGGCACAATGAAATCATTATCTTCTTTGGCCGGTATATTTAAGACTAGAAATAATACAAATGTTGTTTTTGTAACTATTATTCAAGATTCTAATAAAAGAAAATCCTTGTTGAAGAATTTTGAAAATACTTTAATAGGTTTGATATATAAAAAATATTAATCTTCTAGTTCTTTAATCTTGATTGTTATGTTTTTAATTGAGCTTAAAAGAATTTTTGAAATTTCTTCTTTGTTGTTTAGTTCGGCGGTTTTAAAACCAAAGAAATTTAGATATTTATAATTTTCTATAAATTTATTTTTCAATTTAAATAATTCTTTGTAAATATCTGAATCAAGATATTTTTTTTCATCACATAAATACATAAAAATTTCACATAATTTTAAATATGAATTTACAATTTTTGAGTTGTTGAATTCTTTTTGAAATTTAGTAATGTGGGAAATAAGGGTTTTATACTTTTCTAATAAAAATCTTCTTTTTTTGGGGTAGTTTTCCTTGAAGTATTCTTTTGTTTTTTCGTATCCAATATTAAATAATTCTTGTTTCTTTTCTTTTGGGATTAAAAAGTCGACAACCGAAACGTCTTTTGTGTTTATTTTGATATAATCAAATTTATCTTTTTCGCCATATAAGTCTATAATGTAATCTGTTGCAAAACCGCAAATAGTATTGTAAACACGATTTAAATACTCAATTGAATTATTTATTTTTTTAGGTGTTTCGTTGTCTTCTAATCTAAATTCTAATATTCTATCTTTAGAGTTTTTAATCGTTTCGCTAACTCTCCATAATGGTGTAGACTTTAATAAGTCGCCATCTACGATTAAATTTCCATTTATTTCTAATGGTGTAAATAACCCAGGCATTGAAACACTTGCTCTTACCGCTTGGGCAATTTCGACATCTGGAGTTTTGTGGTTTGAAAATTCGTGGAATTTTGAGTTTGTTAAGTCCACGGAATATATTATTAGTCCTGATTTTAGGTCATTAAATTTAACTGGCGGCATTTCGCCTTTTTTATATGAGGTGCCATAAAATTTTTTTTCTATTTTTTCTCTTATCCATTCAAGAAAAATTTTACCTTTTGAAATCGCTAATTCTTTTTTGATATCCATATTTATATCTATGAACATATCGTAGCTTACATCTGATAAAATTTTATAAATTTCGCTATAGCTATAGCCAATGCTTAATAAAGTTGCAAAAACGGCGCCAATCGAGCTACCTGCACAGCTTGAAAGTTTGACATTATATTCTTCTAGAGCCTTAAGTGCTCCACAATATGCAAGCCCTCTGATTCCACCGCCACCAAATATTGCAAAATACTCGTTTTTAATCATTATTGCTCCATGAAGTTTGGTCTTGCACCGTCATGTAAATATGAATCATCGTCAAGCGAGTTAATTCTTTTGCTTTCATTTTCATATTGTTCTGACATATCGATTACATTTTTAAGCATTTCTCTGTCATTACCTACTAGCCCTTCAATTGCTTGAGATGGGGCTTTTGAATTAATTGCATTTTTCTTTTGGTGGAGTTTTGCTTCTTTTAAAATTTGTTGCATATCTTTTTTTGATAAATTTTTATGTTTGTTTCTTAAGATAACTATTTCTACACGCCTATTTTTTGCTTTGTTTTGCAATGTATCATTTTTTGCGACTGGAATAGTGTCTGCTAATCCGATTGCTGTAAATATTTTTGGGTTAAAATCATGGTTGTCTATTAAATATCTAACTACGCTTGATGCACGAGCTGATGATAATTCCCAGTTGGAAGGAAACTTTGGAGTTTTAATATTGTCGGAATCACTGTGTCCTTCTACGTCTATATAATGAATTGCAAAGCGTCTTTTTATTATATCTGCTAATAAGTCTAGAATTGCATATGATTCTTTTGTTAAATCAGCAGTACCTGCGGCAAACTTAACTGAATGTTCATTCATTCTGATAATTAAGCCACGATCATTGATTTCTGCTGATATACCTTCGTTTTTTAGTTTATCGATTTCGCTTTTAATGTCTTCATATGACGATTGTTCGTATTTTTGACTCATATATTCTAGCATTATTGGATTAGTTGCACCCGTTTGACCATCAAATATTGAATCTTGTCCCGTCATTATAGCTGTTTGATTATCAAAGATGTTTTGGCTAAATGCTTTTTTAAGAGCTTCTTCTATTCCTTTAAAGGTGCTTATATCGGATTGAGCTAGCGCATATAGAACAACAAAAGTTGCAAATAAGAGAGTCATAAAGTCGGCGTATGAAACAAGCCAACGCTCCAGATTTTCATGTTCTTCAGCTGGTTTTTTTCTTGCCATTAAACTTTAGCCTCTTTAGTTTGTTTTTTATCGATAATATAACATTCTAATTTTCTTTCAATTAATGCAGGAGATTCTCCTGCTTGAATTGATAAAACTCCTTCAATCATTAGTTCCATTGAAGTAAAAATATGTGCATATTTACGTTTTGCACGTGTTGAATACGGAATTGTAAATAAGTTTGCAACAACAAGACCATAGATTGTTGCAACGAACGCTACAGCAATACCAGCACCAAGTTTTGATGGGTCAGATAGATTTTGCATAACTTGAATTAGCCCTAATACTGCACCAATGATACCTAATGTTGGAGAATAACCACCAGCAGATTCTAAAACTTTTGCGCCTGCTGCAATTTTTTCTTGAGTTTGGCTTAGTTGCGTTTCCATCATGTCTTTAACCAATGTTGGATCAGCGCCATCTGCAACAGCTTCAAGGCCAAGTTTTAATAATGAATGAGAAGCTTTTTTTGCTTCTTTTTCAAGTGCAATTACACCTTCTTTTCTAGCTTTTTGTGCGTAACCTATAATTTCTTCAATTAATGTTTCGAGCTTTGGTTGTTTTCCAAAATATACAACACCAATACAGTGTCCTGCCGTTTTAAAATCTTCAATAGGAAAACTTAAAAATACGGCTCCCGCAGTACCGCCTACAACAATAAATGCTGCTGTGATTTGCAATAATTGACCTATATTACCGCCTTCAAGGGCTTGTCCTGCAAGAATGAAACCAAGACCAAGTACTGTACCAATAAATGCTGCTATATCCATACCGTATAAAACTCCTAATTTATTGTCTTATTATCGTAAAAAACAAGGAGTTTGTTATCGTATGATTAAATGAGATTAAGATTTTAAAGATTTAAAAACGTAAGGCATGATTGAGTTCAATCATGCCTATAAATTTATTAATATTCTCTGTTTTCTCGTGTTTTTACTTTCTCTTAATATCTCTTTTCTTGTGTGTTTATTTTCTCTTAATATCTCTCTTTTTAGTATTTTTTTAATCCAGTAATGCCTCCAAGATTGCTGCATTTTTGTTTGCATAAGTAGTTTCTCTCATTTTTGAACGATTAATATACGTTCTAAGTGCTTCTCTGATAAGCTCGCTTCGTGTTCGATTTTCGCCCTCTGCAACCGAATCGATTTGTGTTAGAAATTTTTCGGGCATTGAAATAAGTACTCTTGCCATTTTTACTCTCCTTTTATTTTATTTTTTATTAGTTTTGACTTACATATATATAAAGTATATCTCTTATAATTAATTGCCATATCCTGTTAATATTCTTTGTATTTTTGTAATATATCTTAACAATTATCTTTGTAAATATGAATTTTGCTGACTTTTTCTTAAATAATAAATATGAAAAATGTCTTGATTTCTTTTTTAAAAAAACAAAATAAATGCTCTCATAAAAATGCTCTTTTAAATTCAAATAGCGGATATTGCCCAGATTGCGGACAATATTTGATAAAGAATTATTATTTAATCAGGTGTTCGAGATGTGATATTAAAAGAGAAGCAAAGATATCTTGGGGTGAGATTGTGCCTTTAGAAAAATTTTGTGCAAATTGTGGAAGTCATGAGTATTACATTGAAAAGTTGGATAGTATTAATTTTATTGATGCAACTTATGCTGTTTATTTGAAAGAAATTGCTAATGAAATGCAAATCTTACATCCGGAAGCTCAAATTTGGGTTGAAAACGAAGGAGTGGCAAAGCAAATAGGTGTTTTTAATTAGCTAATGATTTAACATTTATTTCAAGTTTATCTTTAAAAGTTGCACTTAATTCGCGCTCCATTTCGGAATTTATACTAACCCATAGATGATTATTTGTTAAAAGCTGAAATCTTTTGTTGTTATCAAATTCGTCAGGGGCTTCAAAATCGATTACGACTGGATTTTCACCTTTGTGTCTAGCTAACATTTCTTTTAAAAGTACATTTTCTTCCATTGCAAATTCTTTTAGAAGTTTCAAGGTAACCAAATTAACTTGTTCAATCGGTTTAACTTCATTTATCGCAAGATTAACCTCTTCGTCTCTTATATTGACTTTGGCTTTTAAAATAACTTTTTGATCAGATTCTAATAATGCTCCATAACTTTCAACAACTTTTGGGAATGCAACAATACCTATTCTTGAAGTCAGATCTTCAATTGTTCCTGTTTTGATGAATTTTGTTGGGTCTTTTTTGGTTGGTTTTTGAACTATTTGAGATAAAAGTCCGCAAATTGTAACTGTTGCTTCATGCTTTGGAGTTTCCAAGATATCTGAAATTGTTTGAGTCGTTATATATTTTAAAGTATCTTTAATTGAACCTAATGGATGTGATGTAACATAAATACCCATTAATTCTTTTTCGAACATTTGAATTTGAGTATCTGAGAATTCTTCGTCGCTATTTCCTTGCATTTGGAAAGTTGGGATATTTAGCTCTTCTTGAGCGTCACCTGATAAAGAAGCAAATAAACTAACTTGGCCAGATGATTTAGCTTTTGCGGCGTTTTGAACAAATTCTACAACGCTATCAATGTTTTCTAATAATTGTTTTCTTGATTTTTCAATGTTTGAAAAAGCACCTGCTTTAACTAAGCTTTCAAGAGTTCTTTTATTTAGACATTTTGAATCAACACGAGAGCAAAAATCATAAAAACTTTCAAATGGTTTTTCTTTTCTTTCTAGTTCGATTTGTTCAATTACAGCTTCGCCAACGTTTTTAATAGAAGCTAAGCCAAATCTAATATTGTTTCCATCGGGCGTAAATTGGGAATTTGAATAGTTAATGTCTGGAGGTAAAACCTCTATTCCTTGAGCCTGACATTGCAAGATATATTGTTGAGTTTTTTCTTGTTTATCTGCAACCGATGTTAACATTGCGCACATAAATTCAACAGGATAATGTGCTTTTAAATATGCTGTTTGATAAGCAACAAAAGCATAAGCGGAAGAGTGGGCTTTATTGAAACAATATTTTGCAAAGCTTTCAATTTGTTCAAATAGATTCATTGCTGCATCTCGAGGCATATCGTTTTTAGCGGCCCCAGCAACAAAAATTTCTTTTTGTTCAGCCATTTCTTGAAGTTTCTTTTTACCCATCATACGGCGAACTTTATCTGCTCCACCAAGCGTATAACCGGCCAAAGTTTGGAAAATTGCCATAATCTGCTCTTGATAAACAATTGTTCCATAAGTGTCATTTAAAATGTTTTCCAAAAGTGGATGGGCGTATTCGACTTTTTGACGACCATGTTTTCTGTCAACGAAATCATCAATCATCCCAGCTTCGATAGGCCCTGGACGATATAGAGCAACAAGAGCACCGATATCTTCAAAAACTGTTGGTTTTAAACGTTTAACCAGCTTTTTCATACCGCCAGATTCGAGCTGGAATACTGCGTCGGTTTCGCCACGAGATAATAATTCAAAAGTTTCTTTGTCGTTTAATGGAATTCTATTAATATCAATGTCTTTTCCGGTTCTTGCTTTGATTAAATCAAGAGCATCTTGAATAATTGTCAAAGTTTCAAGACCGAGGAAGTCCATTTTTAATAAGCCAATTTTTTCAATACCTGCCATTGGATATTGAGTTGTTGTAGATTTTTCTTTTGAAAGTGCAACAGGGATAATTTCGCTCATTGGTTTTGGAGCAATAATTACGCCTGCAGCGTGCGTACCTACTTGGTTTTTTAAGCCTTCCATATGAAGTGCTTCATCAACAAGGCTTTGAACTTGCGAATTTTCATCACAAAGTTTTTTTAGCTCCATCCCATCAGCTAACGCTTCTTTTAATTTTGTACCAGGTGCTGATGGAATCATGCCGGCCCATAAGTTAGCTTGAGCAAAAGGGATTTCATATACACGAGATACTGCTTTTAGAGCTGCTTTTGCTGCAAGGGTTCCAAAAGTGATAATTTGACAAACGTGATCTGCGCCCCAACGCTCAGAAACGTAGTCAATTACTTCACCACGTCTTCTTTGGCAAAAATCAATATCGACATCGGGCATTGAGATACGTTCTGGATTTAAGAATCTTTCAAAAAGGAGCTTGTGTTCAATTGGGTCAAGTTCTGTAATTCCAAGAGAATAAGCAACAATTGAACCTGCAGCTGAACCACGACCAGGGCCAACAGGAATTTTATGTTCTTTTGCCCAGTTGATAAAATCCCAAGTAAGTAAGAAATATGCGGGGAAACCCATTTTGCAAATTACATCATATTCGTATTCGTAGCGCTCAACAATTTCGGGCGGAATTGGATCGCCATATCTTTTCTTTAACCCCTCACGACACAAATGGTCAAAATAGGATACTTCATCAAATCCTTCAGGACATGGGAATTTTGGAAGATATTCTTTAGTTTTTCCAAATTCGAGCTTGTCCATTTGGAAATCTACTTTATCGGCAATTTCAACAGTAGTTTCAATACATTTATTGAAATAATCTTCATCCATCCAAGAAAATGCTTTTCTTAGTTCATCAACAGTTTTTACGTAAAATTCATTAACTGAAAATTTGAAGCGATTTGGGTTAGATTTCGCTGACTTTGTTTGTTCGCATAAAAGTGTATCATGCCAAGCAGCGTCTTGCGCTCTTAAATAATGCGAGTCATTTGTAATAACTGTCTTGATATTGAGTTGCTCTGCAATTTCCATCAAAGCAGGATTTGAATCTTTTTGTTCTTGTAAACCATGGTCTTGAAGCTCAATATAAAAATCATCACCAAAAAGGTTTTTATAATATTTTGCCCTATTGATTGCCTCTTCTTTATTACCATCTAAAATATGGCGAGCAACTTCACCTTGAATACAAGCAGATAAACAAATTAAATCTTCACAATGTTGTTCTAAAATCTCATGATTAATACGAGGTTTATAATAATAAGCCTGAGTTGTTGCAATTGAATCTAATTTGCATAAGTTATGATAACCATTTTGATTTTTTGCAAGCAAAACAAGGTGATACATTGTTTTTTTAGATCTATCTTCTAAAACATCTCCATCGCAAACATAAAATTCGCAACCTACAATTGGTTTAACTGCTTCAATTTTCTTTTTTAATTCTTGTTGTTCTTCAGCAAGCATGTGAGATAGCATCTCGTTTTTAGCTATAAACATATCAGCACAACCATACATAACACCATGGTCAGTGATTGCAATTGCTGGCATGTCATTTTCTGCTGCAAATTTGTAAAACTCAGGTATTCGAATTGCCCCGTCTAGAAGTGAATACTCCGTATGTATATGCAATGGAACGTATTTCATGGTTTATATTTTAGCATAGACGGAGTTTAAAATTTCATTTTATGAAATTTCTCTTACAAAACGCAATAATTAATCAATGATTTGAATTTTATTTGGATTTAAAATTGCAATATAGTCACAACCTGCACCCACGCTAGCTGAATAGACTGCATCATAACCCATATCTGCAAGTTTTTTTGTATAAATTCTATTTAAAATTTCCGTATTTAAATAATCTGAATCATTACTCATGAAATCATGTCCAAAAATATCTTCAAATAGTTGCCTTACCGACATATTGTATTGCAAGCTCTCGAGTGTTCCTGCTTGCACATTTGCAACTTTTTCGCCTGTATATTTTGCCTTAATTAAGCCGCCTGTGCTATATCTTTCTCCACCTGATTGTTTTGTTCCAAAATATATTCCTTTACCTGATTCACCGATATTACAAGCATCAAACGAA
Source organism: Candidatus Gastranaerophilales bacterium (assembly GCA_017560095.1). Classification (GTDB taxonomy): domain Bacteria; phylum Cyanobacteriota; class Vampirovibrionia; order Gastranaerophilales; family Gastranaerophilaceae; genus RUG14156. Next base: position 27,725 of record JAFYOU010000013.1, on the reverse strand, counting down.
AAGCCGTTTTTCATTATTTCTTGATAAGAAGTTTGATTGGTTCCGTGGTAAAGAGTGTCGATAGGTTGTGTATATTCGCCCAAGATTGAACCATTTAAAACATCATCGATTGTTGTTTCAATTAGCGTGCAATCATATCGTCCTTTCTGAATTTGCACCTTTGCTTTTAATAATTTTTCAACTTTTTCATCAAAATCATCTTGTTTCATTATTTCGTCAACCTGGGCATTTATTTGTTTGCTGTGCTGAATATTTTGTTGGATGCGCTCGTATTTTTTAGTGTCGATTTTAGCTTGTTTTGTTTTTTCATCCGTTTCCTTAGCTAGCCTTTCGGTTTCGACTTTTGCTTTTTCTTCAGCTCCTTCTTTTGCAGCTTCTTCTGATTGAACTTTTTTATCAAAAGTTTCTTTAATTTGCGTCTCTTGCTTTTTGGATTTAAATTTTATTTCATCTGTTTGTTTTTTAAATTCTTCAGATGTTATTTCGCCATCTGCTAATAATTTTTTTAATCTATCTTGTTGAGAATTGACCTCATTTTGCACTTTTTTAATATCAACAACTTCGCCATTTTTCTTTGAAATTACACCATTTGTATATTCTTTTATAACTTCAACTCCGTTTGTAGTTTTTGTTGATTTTTGTAAAACTCCATTAACATATTCCATAGATAATTTATCGCCATTTTCAGATGCTTTTTCGATAGCACCCGTAAATAAGGTTCCGTCTTTTAATTTTGCTTGACCTTTATTAAAATCTATATCTTGAAATTGCTTAACAAGTTTTTGAACATCTTTAGAATCCGGAGTGTTTTTGGGATTTCTTCCTCTCATAGCACAAGCAACAGCAATTCCTGCTGCACCTAAAATACCAAGTCCTATAAGAACTTTATTCATTTTGTTTTCGCCATCTTCAATTGTATTTGGTGATGAATTTATTGGTGATGTTACATTTTTGTTTTCTGTTTGTTTGTTTATATGAATTTGATTAACTGAACTTAATTTGATATTATCCATAAAATTCTCCAAATATTCTCATATAATTAATAAAAACCGTTTTTTTTTTTTTTTTTTTGACTTTAAATTAATTTTTATTGCAAAAATGTTACAAAACAAAAAGTGCTGAAATTATTTCAGCACAATACAAATTATCATACAATTTAAATTAAAATTCTCTAAGCGATGAAGCCAATCTTTTAATACCTTCTTTGATAGTTTCAGTGTCTGCATTTGTGTAATTTAAGCGCAAAGTATTAACGTTTGTTTCTTTGACATAAAAAGGGTCGCCTGGAACAAATGCAACATTTTTTGCAATTGCTTTATCAAATAATTCTAGTGCACTTTTGCCTTCTTCAAGTGTTACCCAAGTAAACATTCCGCCTTTTGGGATGGTGAATTTGATGTTTGATGGGAAGTATTCTTTCATTGCTTCAACCATTGCACTAGCTTGAGATTTATATAAAGCTTTAATTTTTTCAATATGTTTATCAAGGTCGTTATTTTGCAAATAATCTGCAATTAAATATTGACCAAAAATGTTTGAATGAAGGTCTGACGCTTGTTTTGCGGTTTCTAGTGCTCTTATTATATCTTTGTGCGCAATAACGTAACCTAGGCGCATTCCGGGGGTAACAATTTTGGAAAATGATCCTAGGTAAATATTTTTATCTGTTTGGTTTAATCCAATGTATGGCAATCTTTCTTCATTAGTGAATCGAAGTTCACCATAAGGGTCATCTTGAATTAAAATCATATCTTCATCTTTAATTGCTTCAAAAACGGCTTCACGATTTTCTTTTGAATAAGTTAAACCTGTTGGATTTTGAAAATTTGGAATTAAATAAGCAAGTTTTGGATGGTGAACTTTTAAGTTTTCCTTTAATTCTTCAATATCAAGACCGTCATCATTTAATTTTGTTTGAATAAAATTTGTATTATACATCATAAATGCTTGCAATAAGCCAAGATATGAAGGTTTTTCAACTAAAACTGTATCACCTTCATTTATAAAAACTTTTCCTATTAAATCAAGCGCTTGTTGCGAACCTGTTGTAATGATGACATTTTCAATTGATATATTCATATTCCATAGTTTTTTGTATCTATCAACTATATATTGTCTTAAAATATCTAGCCCTTGTGTTGTTGAATATTGATAAATTTTATTACCATATTTTTCAGTAATATTTTGCATTGAAATTTTAAGTTCTTCGCTAGGAAAAGAAATTGGGTTTGGTAAGCCACCCGCAAATGAAATTATTTCAGGCTTTTGAGTTACTTTTAAAATTTCTCTTATAAATGACGATGGTGTATTTTTGATTCTATTTGATAAAAGTTTGTTAAACATTTTAACCCTCTATTTTCCAGTACTTAATGAAGAAAATTATATCATATTATTGAACTTTGTTAACTAATTTGCATTATTTATTTTATTAAAGTAGAATTTATTTATAGATTAGTATTAAGATGGTAGCAAAATTGCAAGCTAAACTTAAAGATTATATTGATATAATACAAAAAGTTGCAAGGGTAGAATATAAAAGAATTCCATCTCACATGTTGGATTGTGAGGAATTGGTTTCAATAGGAATTATTGCGCTTCAGGCTTTATTTAAAAATAAAACTGAAGAGCAATTAGCAAATTATAATTCTTCATATATTGCAACAGCTGTTCGTTGGGCTATTAGAAATGAGTTAAGAAATAGATATAAGTGGTATACTTTAAAGCATAAAAATGAAGATGGAGATGAGAATACTGAAGAATATTCAGATAATCAAGCAACTTTGGATGTGTCTCCATTAAAGGTTCGTGAAGCTGTTTATGAAACAATACTGTCAATTGATTCTATAATGTCTGCTAGTTCAGATAATGATTCGCCATTTGATTTTATTAAAGATACTTCGGCAACTCCTGATGAAAAGGCTGAAATTGGCGAACTTTCAAAATTAATTAAAGAAGCAATTGCAAAATTGCCACAAAAAGATAGAACAATTGTTGAATACAGGTTTTATAGGAATTTGCAAGTTAAGCAAATTGCATCAATGGTTGGGTTATCTAGTTCGCGTATTACAAGAATTATTCAAGCTTCTTTAAATGAAGTGCGTGAATACCTGCAAAGACGCGGCTTAACAAGTTATTAAGCATATAAACTATAGGAGAGGAATAAATGTTACTAGAAAAAAGCAAACTGTTTTCTAAAGAATATAAGGAAACAATACAAGAAGCACTTCAAGTTTTAGGTAAAAAAAATCTTGCTTTGATTGTTCAAGGTGTTTCTTTTCCATCTAAAAATAACGAAAATACAGGTTTTGGAACATATAATTCGGATGGTGCAAAAGAATTGTTTGATTTTTCAAAAGGTGTGTTTAGCGCAATTCAGCTTGGACCTTGCGGAAAAACCAAATTGTCCGATTCTTCTCCATATACTGGAACTGTTTTTTCGAAAAATCCATTATTTATTAATTTGAAAGAGTTAACAACTGCAAAATGGGACAGGATTTTATCTCAAAAAACATTAGATAAAATTATTGAAATGAACCCAAATAAAGGAACAAATCGTGCTGCGTACGCATATGCTAGTGAAAATGTAGAATTAGCCGCAAATGAATTTTATAAAAATTTTAAAAAATCTGCTTCAAAAAATCTAAAAAAAGAATTTGAAGCCTTCAAAAAAGAAAATGCTTTTTGGCTAGATAAAGATTCTTTGTATGAAGCATTATCTATTGAAAATAATTCAGATTATTGGCCACAATGGAAAAATGTTTTAGATAGAACATTGTTTGGAGATGCCGATAAGAAAAAAGCCGAAAAAAGAATCAAAGAAATATCTAAAAAATATGAAGATACAATTGAAAAATATAAATTAGAACAATTTATTGTTCAAAAACAAAGTAATGAAACATTAGAGTATTGTAAAAAAATAGGTTTAAAACTTATTGCAGACCGCCAGGTTGCATTTTCTGATAGAGATAACTGGGCGTACCAATCATTATTTTTAGACGGTTGGTGCTTGGGTTGCCCTCCTGATTATTTTTCAGAAGATGGCCAAGCTTGGGGATTTTCAGTAGTAGACCCAGATAAATTATTTAATAAAGATGGTTCTTTAGGTGAAGCTGGTCAATTACTTAAAAAACTTTATACAAAAATGTTTAAAGAAAATCCGGGTGGCGTTAGAATTGATCATACTGTTGGTTTGATTGATCCATGGGTATATAAAAAAGGAAGTTTGCCAAAAGTTGAAGAAGGTGCTGGAAGACTATATTCCTCTCCAAATCATCCAGAGTTGGCAAAATATTCAATAGCTCGTGTTGAAAATATCAACAAAACTCCAATTGAAGGAAAATTTGTAACCCCAGATGATGAAAAATGGATTGATAATTTATCCGATGAGCAAGTAACTTTATATGGCAGGATGATTGAAAAAATAGTTATTGCTTCAGCTCTTGATGCTGGCTTAACCAAAGATGAAATTATTGCAGAAGACTTAGGAACTCTTACTTATCCTGTTGTTCAAGTTATGAAAAAATATGGTCTTCAAGGCATGAAGCTGGTTCAATTTGTTGTACCAACTGAGCCAAACCATCCATATCGATGCAGAAATATTGTTCCAAATTCATGGGTAATGGTAGGAACTCATGATAATGAACCAATTAGAATGTGGGCTTCTAAAATGGTTAACAAAGAAGAAGTTAACCCATATATTAAAAACTTAATTGAAGATTTATGCTCTGAATTTGGAAATCAAGATGAAGTTTGGCATAAAATGTATAGCGATGAAAAATATTTGGCATTTATGAAGCTTGTTGAATGTTTTGCATCAAGTGCACAAAACGTGCAAATTTTCTTCACAGATTTCTTTGGAATAAATGAAGTTTATAATGTTCCTGGAACATCTGGAGATCCAAACTGGACGCTTCGTTTAGAAGATGATTTTGCAAAATTATATAGTGATAAATTAAAATCTGAAGAAGCTCTTAACTTGCCTTTGGTTATGATTTATGCTATGAAAGCTAGAGGGTGGGAATTCTACAAAAACCATCAAGAATTGCTAGAAAAATTAGAATCACTGGTAAATGAAAAATAAACTAACAAAAATATTTGTAATTTTAGGTTTAATTATTGCGATAACGACAGGGTGTTATGCCTTTTCGTTTCGCAATATGACCCTTGATTTTGTTCAAATATCAGACACTCATATAACAAATAGGGCTTCAACAAGTTATAAGGCGTTAGGTAATTCAAGAGAACTATTAACAGTTGCAGTTGAGCAGATAAATAATATAGTTGGACTTGATTTTGTATTGTTTACTGGAGATATGGTAGATAGTGCAAATGATGAAAATTTTTATAATTTTTATAGCATTTTATCAAAACTTAAATATCCAAGTTTAAATACTTTTGGTAATCATGAATTCTATGGTGATATGACTAAAGAACAGGTTTTAGAAACTGTTCGAAAGTATAATCCTAATTATGTGTTTGATGATACGTATTATGCCTTTTCGCCAAAAACTGATTATAGAATTATAGTTTTAGATGCAAATATAAAAGATAATAAAATTGCAATGGGGGAAATTCCTCAAGAACAGCTCGAATTTCTCGATAAAGAATTATATGAAAATCAAGATAAAGTTGTCGTGATTGCGATGCATCATGCTGTTGTTGAACCATTTGTTGCAAAAGAACATTCAATTGTTAATGCAAAAGAAATGACCGATATTTTGGCCAAATATAACAATCCTATAGTGGTTTTATCTGGTCATTATCATACAACTAAAATTAGAAGAATAGGCAATTTAGTTTTTGTTTCAACGCCTTCCATGGTTACTTATCCGATGGCATTTCGTCATATAAAAATAACTAATTATAAAGACAGGGTTGTTTATAATTTTGATTTTATTGAAACAAAGTTAGAAGATATCAGAGAACAAAATCGCCAAAATGTGATTTCGTATGGAACATTGGCGGGGTTAGAAAAAGATAGGAATACGCAATTTATCTACAATAAAAAGAAGCATAAATCTGCTAGATACAAGAGAAATAAAATTAAAAGAGTCGAAAAAGAAACAAAGACTTCCAAAAAGGAAATTAAAAAGTTAACTCAACCAAAGAAGCTTAAAAAACAGAAAAAAACAAAAAAAGTTGCAAAACCACAAGAAGTTTAAGGATAAAAAATGCAAGAAACGGATTTTGGGATAAAATTCAGAGGAACAAGGGGATCGTATCCAACTGCTAAAGAAAATTATTTAAAGTTTGGCGGTAATACTGCGTGTGTTGAAGTTCATTGTGGTAAACAATTAATTATTTTAGACGCTGGAACAGGAATAATTGATGTTGGTGTTGATGAAATAAAAAATTCTATTGTGTCTGAGGATAAAAAGCCACATGAAGCAATGATTATTTTGAGTCATATACATCAAGATCATATTCAAGGACTCCAGTTTTATAAACCTTTATTTATACCAAGTTCTACTATTAATTTATTTGGCTTAAATACAAATGATGAAAATTTGAGAGATACTTTAAAAACGGTTCTTTTTGATAAGGTTTTTCCTCTTGGGATTGATGAAATTCGTAGTAATTTTAATATTAATAACTTTAGTCAAAATGATTTAATTGTTCTTTCTCAAGATGGGCAAATTAAAAAGTTTGATATCTCAAATGATAACATTATAAAAAAAGATGATGATGTAATTATTACTTCTTGTAAAACGATGGCGCATCCCAAAAACGGTTGCTTAAGTATTAAAATTGAGTATAAAGGCAAATGTCTGGTCTATGCAACAGATAAGGAAAGTTATATTGGTGCTGATAAAAAATTTATTCAATTTGCTTATAATTGTGATTGCTTAATACATGATGCTCAATATACTTATCATGATTACATTAATCCAATTCAACCAAAACAAGGTTTTGGACATTCTACATATGAAATGGCTATTGAAACAGCAATGTTGTCAAAAGCCAAGAAACTTTTCTTTTTCCATTATGATCCCGATTATGATGATAATAAGTTAACAATGTTAGAAAATGAGTTTACAAAGAATAATAAAAATGTTTTATTTGCAAAAGAAAATCTTGAAGTTTTCCTTTAGTGTATTTTTTGTAATAGCTTTTTTTGCTTGTGCTAATGCAATGAAATCAAACCATGGGCTTGATGGTTTTATTCAAGGAAAAATTGATGCAGCTAGAAATGCAAGAATGCATTCAAACATGGGAAATATTTATTTTGAAGAAAAAAAATATATTGCTGCATTAAAAGAATATGAAATTGCTTATAATTTGGCGAATAAAACACAAGCTGCTGGAGCGTATTTATATAATATTGCAAGGTGTTATTTTGTTTTAGGTGATTATCAGTTAGCTAAAAGAGTTGTTTTGGGTGCAATTCAAAAAGATTGTATGCATATTACATATTATCAATTATTAGTTGATTGCTTTATTAAGCTAGAAACTACTGAAATTGAGCTTGAAAAATACATAAATGATACAATAAATCCTTATAATCGAATTGTGGTTGGTTTGATATATTTAAAGACTGATAAAAAAATTCAAGCAAGAGCCACTTTTGATGATTTTGTTATGACATATCCTAAAATGGCTATCACTGAGGAAGTTAAAGCAATATTGAGACAAATGCGCTAATAATTCTATAAAAAAAACGGCTAATTTGTGAACAAATTAAGCCGTGATGGATAGAATTAGTATTACGGAGTTTATAGAGGAGTTTACATGCTTTTTAACGCATGTCAAAATTTAAAGTTGCTAATTTTTTATTTATTTGTCAAGATAATTTACAAAAATTAATATTATTTTGTTACTTGCAATCGGTTAAGTAGCTATTACAATATTAATATGGGTAAGAAATTAGTATTTATAGTCGTTTTTTCAATTTTAATAATCGTATTTTCGTTTCTTGGATATATGTTTGGTTTTTTATACTCCAAACAAACTGATGAATTAGATTTATCAAGAGAAATATATGCAAAAGCTCAATTTGAATATAAAAGTTCAGATTATATCAATACAATAAAGTATCTTGAAGTGGCTAATGATATTTATAAAGATTATGATGTTTCTATTGATTCAGTTAAAAAAATTAGAAATTTAAATAGTTTAATTGAAAAAAATACTTCTGATTATAAGCTTTATGTGGAAAGGGGCGATGTTCAAAGTATAAAGTCTGTTGAAGAGCTTGGAAAAGAAGGTTCAATTACATCGAATTATTGTTTCGCTATTGATGATTATTCAAAAGCTTTGAAACTTAATAATAATGCAAGCGAAGTTTATCACAAAAGAGCTAAAGCTTACATTAATTGCAAAAAAAGTGTAGATTATAAGCAGAATATTATAACTGATTATGAAAAAACTTTAAGTTTTACTGAAGATAAAGATGGTATTCTGGAAGAAATTGCAGATTGGCTTTTGTATGATATTGACGATGCTCCAAGTGCTTTGAGATATTATTCAAAGATTCAAGAGTTTGATATTGATAAAGCAGAATTGCAAAAAAATAAATTGCCATTCAGTGTTGAAAATATCAAATATGTTCCATTTAAAAAGATTCTTTGTTATGAAAAAATAAAAGATTATGACGCTATTTTGAATTTATTAAATGAAATAGTGGATGAAACTGACAATAATGCTGTATTTCAAAAGGCAAATAATTTAATTTTTTATTACAATTTAAAGAGCTACAAAGTGTCTGAAGCAATCCATAGTGCGAAACAATGTTCTGCAATGATTTGCAAAGCAATTAATTTTTTAAATTTCAAAGAAAGAGATTAACTGTTTTTGTATAATTGGAGTGTAGGGGATTCGAACCCCTGACCCCAACGCTGCCAGCGTTGTGCGCTACCAACTGCGCTAACACCCCAAATATTTTACCATCTTGATGTTTGATATGCGTCTACTACAACTCTACATGTATAGTTTCCGCCTTGGCAACCTGTGTCTGTATCTGTACCGCGCAAGCTGTTTATATCTGTGCCTGGCGTTATACTTGCTGATATAGCGTCACTTTCAGGGTTTGGTATGCAAGTTCTATATGTGTAGCTAAAGACAGTTTCATTGATATCTGGTTCAATACCAAATATATCATACAATAAAGTGTCTGGCGTATTTTCCCATCTGTATATTGTTGTAAAGTTTCCTTCTGCATCTTTTAAATAACCTGGCCAAGCGTTTAAAAGAGCTTCATTGAACGTTAACGATTTTGTTTTACTGTTTGCTTGTACTGAAATATTGTTTTGGTCGATATCTCCTGGAAATCTAACCGATGCTGACATGTAAACTTTGGATCTGGCGGGCAGACCTATTGGTACAACGTGACCTCTTCTTGTAACTGCAAAAGGAACAATGTCTGGTAAGATTTCATTACCTTGTTCACAATGAAATCTATTTGGAGCATTACCTCCATTTAAATCTGCATATACAATAAAAAATTCTGTTTCTGTATTTTTTATATCTTTTACGGTTTTTAAGCGACTAATGTAATATTTAACACCGTTGCTTGTTTGAAATTGTACATTGGTATCTTTGAATTCATCTTTAGATGTTGAGTATGATATTGGTTGCGCTGTATTGCACTGGTCTCCTGTTGGAACATTGATAAATTCAACCAATCTTTTACATAACTGACTAGTGTCTCTTGGAAATTCTCTTGCGAAGTTAGGACATAGCAGGTTACCACCTTCATCCATGAGTGAATCACTCGGGCAATATGGATCTGATAATACATTGTACACAGCTTTTTTTAATGTGTTATATGTAGTATAGTAAGGGGTTGCGTATTGATTAATTTTGTCTTTTATAAGTGTTAATTGGCATACAAAAATAATTCCAATTATAATGAAAACTATCAGTAATTCCGTTAAATTAAATGCTTTTTTTTTCATAGTAGTTAAGTTCCCAATTTATTAATATATTTTAACATATATTAACTTATTTTAAATAATTTAAATAAATTAAAGTTTTTTTTAAAAGTGTCGTATGTATATTATAATTATTATAATTAGTATAGTTGGGATATTTAGATTGCAAAAAAGCGGATTTTCGATAATAGAATTACTTATAACGTTGGTAGCGATTATGGTTTTAATGGCAGCAACTACATCCGTTGTGTATCAGAAAACAAAAACAGAAAGAACACATCCTAGCAGAATAGATGGCGGGTATAGCTACCATTGCGCACAAGACCCAGTGCCAAGCAAGTCTTTTTATGATTTTTTAATAAGGGATGAGGATAGAGCAGATTTTGTTGAAATTACTCTAGTTGGCGGTGGTGCTGGAGGTGGTACTACATCTGATAGCAAGGGTGGTGCTGCAGGAGAGGTTGTAAATCTTGCAATTCCATCTATGAACGGGGTGTATAGAGTTGTTTTGGGACCTGGTGGCAACCCTGGACAAAATGGTGGTACTACAGCGTTGTATGTATGTCCTTCAAGTGCAGATTATAAAACTAATGGTTCAGCCCCAGAAGAATCTACTTGTGAAAGCGGCATATACGGTGGTTGGATTTTAATAGAATCTGCACGAGGGGGTAGCGCAAACAATGAACTTGCTGCTATAAATGAAAACGAAGATGGTAGGGTTCTTGAGCAGCTGAAGGGCGATAGAACAAGTGATGAAAATGGTTGTGGCTTTGGCGGAGATGCGACACAAGCTGGAACCATGGGGGCAGCATACATATCATGGTAGAAAATACAAAAAAAGCTTTTACAATTATAGAAATGATAATAGCTATGCTTATAGTAACAATAGCTATGATGGCTGTCACACCAGTATTAACTCAGTCAAAACCTGACATTAAGAAAACAGCAATTAAAGGACAGTATGCTTGCTGGAGGGGTGATGATGGCCAATTATATCAAATGAGGTGCGATGAAAGAGCTTGCCCTCCTTTGGTTAATAATTTAGAATTTGAAAACATGGATGAATATAAGGTTTCCGGTAACCAATGCACTTTTGAATTGGACCATAGACCTGCACATTTTTTTATTGCTGCAATTGGTTCTGGCGGCTTGTTTTATGAGGGTCCAGATCAGTTTAAGAGAGCTGTAGGGCAAACTAAAACATCTCAAAATCCACTTATATCTAATAGTTTAAAAATTGAAGTGCCATGTGCTTATGGTTGTGGACTAAGTGATTACAGTCCGACTGTCGTTTATAGTGATAGTGCTTCTGCAGAGATTATTGCTGCTTCTGGGGGTAATGTTTTGAGCAATGGATTAGCTCCAGACAACATCAAAACTTGTCATTTGATAAGTGAAGGCGATTGCAGAAGTGGTCATGGGAGCCAGGAAGGTTGCGTGATTGTAGAAAAAGCAATTCCAGGTACACAAAATATAGAAAAACAAATTCAAATAATAGGTTGTGATATTTTAAATGAATTTGGAGATATTGAACCCGAATTAATATCTTTTAATGATTTAAGTACCAAATTTAGCATTTCTGGTACTGGAGTAATTGCAACAAAAAGTTCAATTATTCCTGGTGTATATCCTAGTGCAGAAGAAAATCATAGTTTGGTTTATACTGTTGATGGAGCTGATTATAGGTTGGCTTTTGATTTATTGGATTCTTCATATACTACAGAAAAACAAGCTATTGGCGAAACACAAGGTTTCCAATATCTTCGCCTTGATGTTTATAAAACGTTGTTTAAAAAAATATTGCTTTATGCAATTTCAAGGGATAGAAATTCAACATTGATACAATTTTTAATAAATAACGAATTTGGTAATTTGGGCAAGAATGGAGCTGTTTTAATATTATGGTAAAGAACAAAAAAAATGGTTTTTCTCTTATTGAGGCAATTATTGTATTAATAGTTATGGCTGTCGCTTTGGTTGCATTAACTCCAACCATTACTAAAAAAATTACAAACAGATTGGAATATGGTACAAGTTTAACTGGTAACAGTCATGGACGCTATGAAGTATACATGAAAGAAATCTATAGTCTTCAAGATATGGGTTTTTATGAAAAAACTATAGATGAAACAAAAAATGAAGGCATTGTTTTGTATGAAAGAAAAACAAATTCTGAAATGCTTATGCTTACTAGAGGGTTTAAGATGAGACAAGCTATAATTGATGAAACCGATCCGCATAATATTATAGGATATCAGGATGTAGAAAACCCTACTGTGGAACAACAGGTTTCTGGAATATTTAATTATTCATATATTATTGATGAAAAATCTGCAAAAAAATCTCCGGATTTTCCAAATTTTGCACTTCCTGCGCATATTTTGTATGAAGAATTTAGAGATGTTATTCCACACAGAGACGCTAGTGGTAAAATAACACATGTTACTTTTACTAGAACAGATGTTACTGATGGAAAAGGTAATATAATCTGGAAAGCAACAGGGCAACCAGAGACTGTTGCTATTGGTGGAAGATATTCAATTGAAAATCAAAATGTTGTATATAGAAGAGGTTCATTTCGAGATAGAGATGGACAAAAAAATGTATGGGTGCTAGATGATGATTTAAAAGAGGGTGAATCAAACCCTTGCGCCTCTGATTACGTATTTTCAGGAATTAGTGTTTGTACTAATCCTTTAAGTCTTGATTGGCGCGTTATTGAAGGGAAGTTTGCTCAGCAACAAACACATCTTGCAAACTATAAGGATAAGAATAAGCCTAACGCGTGCAAAGAAAGAGATTCGCTTGATGAATGCAGAAATAATTTTTTCATAGTTAACGGTGATGACAATAGCCTTGTTGGATATGATACTGCTGTAAATAGACGTGGTAAGGTTCAATATGTACCTTGGGAGAGGATGTATGATGGTAATAAATTGGTTTTAGATAGGCAAATTCCTAAAACTGATGATAGAACTATTGCATTTTTTAACCCAACAAATATTGTAAAAAATGCAACAATTCATGCCGTTGGTGGCGGTGGCGCTGGTGGAGGAATATATGACTTCGGAAGCGCAACTTTGCTAGAAGAGTTTGAAGATGTGAATCATAATGAACTAGGTTATCTTGTAAAGGATTTGGCTGCAAGATTTAGAGCTATAGTCGGCACTAAAGCTAATGGCTGGAATGATGATGAAATTGTAACTATAAAAAATGAGCCAGATTTGTTTAAAAAACAATATTATGAAATTTTTGACGGAAAAAATCGTAACTCTAGCCTTGCAGATAGAAATTATATCGTGCTGAATATATATGATGGCTCAATAAATGTTAAGGTCGATAGAAGACAAAATGGTATTAGGGTGATGCCCGAACAACTCTTGCAGTATACTAATGTTTTAGGAACAGGTTTGCAGGCTCCTGAAAAATGGAATATGGTGCGATTGATGGGTGGTGATATGCCTTTACAAGTTGAAGGTGTAGGGCCGAATGATCCAGGTTATGTTGACCATACGCATCCTTGGGGTACTACAAATTGCGTTAAAAATGGAGCATGTAATTTTGATTATATTGTAACAATAAAAAAGAAAGCAGATGGCACAATAGAACAGCCGGTGTGCACAAAGCCAATTACAGGGGGCAACATGGCTTGTCCTGGTGATGGAGTTATGGCTGCACATGGAGTTGATGTAAATGGCACAGGTTTGACTGCGGGCAGTAGTAAGACATATCATCACATTTTTACTTGGTCTGTTCCATACGCATATAATAGTTTAAAATATGGTACGTCCGGTGAACCAGGAGTTTATGTTCATAAAGTTATTCCTTTGATTAAAAATAGAATTGCAATTGAATTAGGTGATGGCGGCAAATGGGAAAACTTTAAAAGCGCTGTTACTATTACAGAAAAGAGAGCTAAAACAGCACCAAGTGGTGGCGATACAACAATTAAGACTTGTGTGCCAAGTGAAGAAAATGAATTTAATTGTAATGTTTCTAATTTAAGAGAATTTAATAAAAAATATACTGATTCGTTAGTTGTTGCTCCTGGAGGAAAAGGAGGAAGATCCAATCTTTCTACGTATAAATATGATTTGTGTTGGTCTTACCAAACAACTGGTGATTGTTACGCACCAGGTTCGGATCCGACTGATCCTAATGCAAGAAAACTTGATACATGTTGCGGGTTTCGAGGTGCATATGGTGTAAGCTCGCAAATCCAAGCAACATATATAAAAACAAGTAATTTTGAAAATAGCAGAGCAGTAACTGGCATGTCGAAAGTAATAGGGCTAGGCGCTGGCAGAGGTGCTCAAGGTTTAAATTCTGTTTCGGGTGTTGGTGTATTACCTGGTAATAGAGTTTATTTAAATTCTTCAACTCCAATTAGCGATTTTCGTAATAGAGCTCTTATATATAGGCCTTATAATCCTACAGACAAGAGATTTGACAATTATCCAGAATTTCCTTCTCCTACATTTTTCCAAGGTGGTAATGGCGCAGTCATAATCACTTGGTAGTTGTTAAGGTATCATAAAGAGGGTGAGAAGCCCTCTTTTGAATTTGAGCCTAAATAAGTCAGGCTAGTAATGCTTTGGTTCTTGAATGAGTGAATATGAGCTTTGGAAACAAAGCAGTATGCGAGCTAAGACGTAGCTTTTGATGGAATAAAAAAAGAACCCCTGCTGGGGTTCTTTTTTTATTTGGGCCCGGAGAGACTCGAACTCTCACACCGAAGGCGCTAGATCCTAAATCTAGTGCGTCTACCAATTTCGCCACAGGCCCATTAGTTTGTATTTAATTTTCAACTTGTTTTGAGTATCTGTGGCGAAGGAACCGCTTTGCTTATCCCCTCTCCTCGAAAGACATTCAGTCTTTCTCGTCGGCAGAGTGCCACAGGCCCAATTGCTTTATTATAATACAATAACCAAAAATTATAGTCAAGAAAAAAGAGAGGAGTGCCTCTCTTTTTTCTTTAATTTCTTTCCCAATATTTATCTAACCATTTGGTTGGTTTTACATATCTTAAGCCGCCTTTACCCATAAAGCCATGGTAAGCTTGTTCTGGAGTTGGACGTCCGTGGAAAATTAAAATTTTGGCATCAATTGGGTCTTTTGGTTCTAAGAAAAAGTTAAGTGGGAATGGCTGTAAACAATTCCTTTTGAAGCTTACACACCAGCCTTTATTCCAATATTTTAAAATTCCTTTATTATTCATTTGGTGAGATAAAAATGCTTGTTCATTTTTGTATCTTTTTCTAATATCAAGTCCTTCTTTGTAGAAGTTTTCAATAATATCAGCATGTTTTTTAACGTTAAATTTAAATACTGACGAATTGCCTATAATATCATTTGGGAAATCCCAGTCTTTGATGATATAAAATTCACCTTCTTTTTCAAAAAAGCAATCAATGTTATCGCGAATGATTATATCTAAGTCAAGAAAAAGCGCTTCACCTTCTAAGTCAGCAAGTTTATCTGTAAATAGCCCAAGTTTTTTCCAAGCTTTATCGGGAATTCCATCATCATTCAATTCGGGTAGTGGTCTTATTTCAACACCTTCCACAATTCCTTCGGATTTATCTGTAAAACAAACAAATCTGTGCGGAAGAGTTAAATTCTTTTCTACCATTTTATAAAGGCGATTGACATAATCTGCACCAAACTTTGTACCCCATTTGATGCAAATTACATTTCTTTTCATTTTGTTTTCCATAAATAAACCCCTTGTGCAATCTACTTATTAATTTGGCGCATTGTTGGAAATGCGATTACGTCACGAATTGATGGGGAATTAGTTAAAAGCATAACCAATCTGTCAATTCCCATGCCCATACCGCCTGTTGGAGGCATTCCATATTCAAGAGCGCAAATGAAATCTTCATCAATTTCCATTGCTTCTTCGTCTCCATTTGCTTTTGCTAATGCTTGAGCTTCAAAGCGCTGACGTTGATCAATTGGGTCAGATAATTCAGAAAATGCATTTGCTATTTCCCAGCCATTAACTCTTGTTTCAAAACGTTCTGTTAGTCTGTCATTATCTCTATGAACTTTTGCTAATGGCGAAACTTCACGAGGGTAATCAATAATGTGGCATGGTTGAATTAAGCTTGGTTCAATTTTTTCTTCAAATACAGTTTCAACAACTTGACCCCAGTTCATATTGTCTTCAACATGAACTCCTATGCTTTTGGCTAATTCGATTGCTTCTTGAGCGGTATAAACTTCCATAAAGTCTACACCTGTAGTTTCTTTAATTGAACCCAACATTGTTTTTCTATCCCATGGTGGGGTTAAATCGATTTCATGTTCGCCATATTGGATTTTTGTTGTTCCTAAAACTTCTTGAGCAACATAAGCCACCATATTTTCAGTTAAAGTCATCATGTCATTATAATCAGCGTATGCTTGATATAATTCAATCATGGTAAATTCTGGATTATGGCGAGTGTCTATACCTTCGTTTCTAAAGTTTTTGCCGATTTCAAAAACTCTTTCTGATACTCCGCCAACAATTAATCTTTTTAGGTATAATTCAGGTGCAATTCTTAATTTTAAATCCATCTCTAATGCATTATGGTGTGTGTAAAATGGTCTTGCGTTAGCTCCAGATGCTGCACTTTGAAGAATTGGTGTTTCAACTTCGCTAAATCCGTCACGAGTTAAAAATTCTCTAATTTTTTGAATAATTAAGCTTCTTTTTTTGAATGTTTCTCTAACATCTTGATTAACAATCATATCAAGGTATCTTTGTCGATAACGAATTTCAACATCAGATAAACCATGGAATTTTTCTGGTAATGGAAGCAATGATTTTGATAAAAGTTTTAATTCTGTTGCTTTAATAGATAATTCTCCACGAGGAGTTCTTCTGATTGTGCCAGTGAATCCAACAATATCTCCCATATCGATTAATTTTAAAACTTTTAATTTATCTTCTGATAAATTTTGTTTATGTGAAAAAATTTGAATTTTTCCTGTTGAATCCATTAAATCAATAAACATTCCTGTGTTTCTAATTGCCATAACACGGCCTGCAACGCTATAAACATCCTCAGTTTCAACTCCAGCTTCAAGATCTTTATATTTTTCTTGAAGAGTTTGAGCATTTGCTGTTTTATCAAATGTGTAAGGATATGGATTTACTCCCATATCAACTAAATCTGTTAATTTTTGAATTCTTCCTTCTCGAACGCCTTGAGAAGTGCTTTGGTTGATAGTTTCCATGTATATTCTCCTTAGTTAAAATTTGTAGTTAGGAATACTGAATTGACGATTGTCTTCATCTTTAGTTGAATATTTTTCGTAAACCGCAAATGAATTTTCTTTGCAATCATCAACATATTTTTCGTTTATATATTTTTTATAAGTTTCATTTAATTCGCCACTATAGTTGCCTAAACTGTCAGCAAAATTAATTAGAAGTTCTTTATTGTCTCCGCCAGCATATGCTTTGGTTTTTGCATCGGTTCCAGAAGGGCGAATTTCAACAAATTTATCTTCAAAATCTAAATATGTTCCATCTCCAACAAAAATGACATCTAATAAATTAGAAAAATTTAATGATGGGAATGTTGAAGATAGAATTTCTTTAATGTTTTCAAGATTGATTTTTCCTTCAAGTTTTGCCATAGCTAAAGCCAAATAGAATATGTCATTTTTTGTTCTTTTTGCTTCGCCAAGCACTTTTGCTTCTTTTAATTTGTTAATATCTGGTTCAGATTCGTTATAGTATGCAATATCTACTCTAACGTCATAGCGAGAAATGATATTATTTTCATCATAAATTTTTTGCAAATGTTCAACAAGCGTTGTATTAATTGATGAAACTAATGCACTTGCAACAATTATTGCTTCGGTTGCTGATTTTTCTCTCATGGCAAGAGCAATTCTACCACCTAATGATTTAATTGGTTCAATTGCGCCAATAATCATGCCTCCTGATTCTTCGCCACCAAAAATCATTCTAGGGTTAGCTCCTAGTTCAACTTTTTTATTGAATACATCATAAATTGTTATATTTTCAACATTTTTTTCGTATTGAGCTTCAATTTTTTTAACAGCTCCAGCAATTTCTTTAAATCCAACAGGAGTGTTTATTATTTTAATTTCTTTTGATTTTGCCCATTCATCCCAAGCTTTTGAACTTGCGGTTGTTTTAATCATGAAATATTGGCTGTTTGAATTTTTATCTAATGAGGAATTCCAATAATCCATAATCATTAAGAATGATTGATTTGCGCTAAATACACAAAGAATTCGATTTTCATCTAGTTCAACATAATCAACACCTGCTTTAATTACAGCTTCTTTTTTATCGGCAGAAACAATTTGAACAATGTTTAATCTGTCGTGGTCTGGGTCTGTAATTAATACAACAGTATTAAGCGGATAGTCTTTTAAAATTTCACCATAGTTTAGTGATT
Organism: Candidatus Gastranaerophilales bacterium; assembly: GCA_017560095.1. Lineage (GTDB taxonomy): Bacteria > Cyanobacteriota > Vampirovibrionia > Gastranaerophilales > Gastranaerophilaceae > RUG14156. The sequence continues at coordinate 9,430 of JAFYOU010000013.1, read as the reverse complement.
TAACAACGGGAAAATACTCCTTTCCATTGTTGTCTTTAGCTAAAACTGTTACATCTAGCGACCAATCATAAAATGTTCCATTCTTAGTGTCTTTGCCGATACCATGGAAAAATGGATCTTCTTCTTTATTTAGCCAAACAAAAGTTTTATCGATTTCGAGTTGAGATAAAATTTTTGATAAAGAATTATAAGCACATCCGCCAACCGAATCAATTACAATTTTTTTATCGAAACTCTTAATTGCAGTTAAATTTTTGTTATTAGCAACGCCTGCTTTAAGATATTTGCAATATAAATCAATTCCGTTGTTTAATTTTTCCATTGCAACTTCATCAATTAATGAATCATTTGAAGCACAAAATTCAATTTCATAAAAACCTTTTTCATCAACTTCAGCAAAAATTTGCTCAATTTTATTAACAAATTCAATGCTTTCATTTGGAAGAAATTGGCTTCCTTGATTGTTTAAATCTTTTGTTGCGTTTTTAACTGAAATTCCATGAGAACTTGTGATATATTCTGCTCCAACAAGATCTAATTTGAATGCTAAAAATGAAGCAAGCCAAATCGGAATTGTTTGACGATTTGTTGGAGTTAAGGTTCTTATTCCTAATGCTCCTTGAATTCTGGCAATAATATCTAAATATGTTTTTGAATTATATCTTACTTCGCAACCAACAAGTTTAACTAAATTTTGATTTGGATATTTTTCTTTTAAAACTAATGCTTTAGCCAATGTTGCTAATGTAATTCCAATTGTATTAATTGGGAATCTGGTATCATGTGGATATACGATATTTTGTGGGCCGCGAATACCTGCTGTTGACACAAGCGCTTCTTTTTTGTATCCAGCAAACCAAGTTTTAAGGTCTAATTTTTCAACGATTTCTTTTGTTAATTTAAAAGTAAAAGCGTTTTTATCGTTATAATTAAAAATTTTATCTTCTTTTATATAATCAGGAGTGTTTTTTTTAACACTTTCAATTAACATTTTTTCTAAATTCATTAAAATCTACTCTCTATTTGATACTACCTAAAAATTGTACCATAAAGAAAACAAATGAATGCTTTGTAACTTTTTTATTAACAATTAGCCTTGGTGTGTTTTTAAGGTGGCATTGGTTTTATCTTGTTGAGCCAGTTTTTTCTTATCAATACCTGCTTTTTGAGTCAAAGTTTTTTTACCTGTCAATTTTCTATATGTTTTTGACCACCAACCCATGAAGCCTTTTTGCTCTAGTTGTTCTAGTTCATATTTTTCAATTGCTTCTTTTGAATTTATTTTTATTGCTGGTTGGCAAATTGATTTTCTTACTAAAACTTGGTTTGCCCATTCTGTTAGCATTGGAATTATTGTTGCAGCAAGTAAGCTTCTATTTAGCGGACCTTTAAATAATGTGTTTGTCATATTCATTAATGTTCCATTAAAGAAGAAGTTTGAAATTTTTTGCATTAATCTGTCAACTCTTTCTTCTTCGGCTCCTTCGACGTCACGTCCTTCGGATTCAATTAAAACTTTATTTGAATAATCATTAATCATAAACCAAGATGTAATAACTGTAATTAAAGTACGAGATAAACTTGCAAGCTCACCTGTTTCTGGTTTTTCTTTGAAGTTTCTAATGTTTTCTTCAATTGTGTTTATTGCTTCTTTGTTCGTTTTTGCTTTTCTGATTATGTTATTTAATGTTTCAATTTGTTTATCACTATATTTGATTTTATATTTTTTTGTTTTTAATTCTGAGTCTTTAAATACAGTGCTATCTAATATGAAATTTATTATTCTTCCAGGGAAAGATAATATCTGATATACATTTTTAAATAATCTAGAAACACCTTCAACAATAGCACTTACAACAGGTATGTTTTTGGTAGATCTTAAATAAATATCTCCACTAGCTGCTTCTTTGTATATTTTTGTACCTTCTTGAATAATGCGTTCATCTATTAATTCTATGTATTCTTCCACTATAGGAAGATTTTTATCTTTACTTATTTTTGCTAATTGTTCTTTTAATTCTGTTAAATTAATATCTGCGTTTGTTTTGGTTATTGCATCGGTAAGTTTTTTCAAAATGCCAATTTCTTCAGATTTTTTAACATTTTTGCTAAAAGTATCTTTAATAGTTTTTATGGTTTCATCGTCAAAACCATTAGGATTTGCCTCGTGAATTTTTAGTCTTTTTATTTTTGCAGGCAAATTTCCATTTAAAGCTTCTGCTGCTAAAAAGACCAAACTAGCGATGCTCATAATTTTAACTATACTTTTTAATAAAGACGCGTCCTTGTCTTTCTTGTTATTTGTTTTAACGTCTTCAACTTGCATATTTTTGCTTGACGAGAAGGCTATATTTTTTGACGGATTTGTTATCGTAAGAAAATCATTGAAAGATATTTCTTTATTGTTTGATTTATTTTCTTGTATTTTTTCATTTTCTTTCTTAGTGTTTTTATTTTTTCTTCTTTGTGCAATTTCTCTTGCTTCTTCAGGGGTTAATCTTTTTAGAGGTTCTCCCTTTTTAATTCTTGTTAATGTTTCAGAAATCAAAGAACTTGCAACAAGAGTTCCAGCGCTTAGGCCCATGTTTTTATTAAGTGGTTTTTCAAATAAGCTCATTAATATAAATGTTATTGCTGCGTTAGCAAAGCATCTTGTAAAATCAAGATTAAATCTTTTTCTTTCTTCTTTTTTAGCTTCATTTGAGTCGTCTTTTTGCAACATTGTAATGTTGTAAAAATCATATCCAGAAAAAATCGCACTAACAAACGAAGTACCTATTCTGTTTAGTGCGCGCTCATCTGCGGAATGATAGGAAGCATTAATGTCTGTTATATTTAGTGCTGCAGTTTTTCTAAATTTGTCTGCTAATCCTTGAACAGCATCTTCGGTGAGATTTGAAACATTATTTGTGTCTTTCAAAAATTTAGCCAAGATATCTTGAACAATTTCTTGAGCTTGTTCTTTTTGAACGGCATTGTTTCTAATTTTTAAAATTCCTTCAGGAATTTCCTTTCCTAGTTTTTTGCAAATAGAATTAATAATATCTAATGGGATGCTTATTAAATTAATAGCAGTTTTTATGGCAGCATGACCAGTTTCTGATAAAAAATTCTCAACCGGCAAATGAATTTGTTTGCTTGTATCATCTAGAAAACCTGTTAGATTAAGTTTGTTTGCAAAGTAACCATCACCCAACACCTCATCTATGCCTGTTATGATTTTGTCGGCATAAGGTATAATTTTGGTTGTTTTTAATGCTCCGTTAAAATTAATTTGGTTCTGAGAAGCTTTGTTTTGAGGCAATTTTGATGATGCTTCTCCCTGCGCATTTCGTTTTGTCTTATAATGCGTGGTGTAGGCATTGCTTCTATTGTTGTAAATCAGCTTCATTTTTCCTTGTAAAATCGTTTTGCGATTCTATTCTTCTATTCATACACTAACACAACAAAACATGTAAATAAAAAAAATTGCTTAAAATCTTAAGTTTTTTGTATTTTTGTTAATAATTTGAATAAAAAGCAAAAATAATCTATCTTTTAATTATGGACAAGTTGGGTAATATATTAATAGTTGATGATGAAAATATGGTCACCAAAACACTTTCTATGCTTTTGGGGCTAGAAGGTTTCAGTAATGTTGCCGCTTTTAATAGTCCTTTTGAAGCGTTAGATTATTTAAAAGAAAATGAAGTAGATTTGATAATTAGTGATTTTATCATGCCTCAAATGAACGGAATTGATTTTTTAGAAAATGCAAAAAAACTTCAAAAGGATACTTCAACTATTCTTTTAACGGGTTATGCAGATAAGGAAAATGCAATTCGTGCAATTAATGAGATTGGAATTTTTAAATATATTGAAAAGCCTTGGGATAATAATAACTTGATAATCAATATCAAAAATGCATTAACTCAAACAAGATTAAAAAAAGAACTTGATAAAAAAATAGAAGAGCTTGAAATTGTAAACAAAAAGCTTGAAAATTATTCTAAAGATTTAGAAGAGACTGTTCAAAAAAGAACTCTTGAATTAATGCAAGCTAATACAAAATTAAATGCGGTTATTACAAATTGCGCTGATGGAATCATTCTTTTTAATCAAGACATGAAAATAACCGAGTTAAATAATGCTGCACTTTATTTGTTTGGACAAAGTAAAAAAGAATTAATTTCTAAAAATCTTTTTGAACTTGTTGTGTCTGAAAAAAAACAGTTTTGCTCAACTGATTTAAAATCTAAAACAAATATATTTTTAAGAAACTATTATCTAATAAATTATAAAAAAGATGCAAAAATCCCTGTTGAAATAAGTATTGCACCTGTTAACGACGAAAAAAATAATTTTTATGTTGCTGTTATTAGAGACTGTACTTATCAAAAAGAAACTGAAAGACTAAGAGATGATTTTATTGCAACATTAACACATGATTTAAGAACACCATTACTTGCAACAATATCGGGTTTGGAGTTTGTATTAGATAAATCTTTAGGGGAAGTAACTGATAAGCAAAATAATTTATTTGAAGCTATGAAAAAAAGCTCAGAAGATATGCTTGGTCTTGTAAATGCACTTTTGGAGGTTTATCGATATGAAGCGGGTAAAACTTATCTTTGTAAGACAAAATTTGATATTTTAAGGCTTGCAGACGAATGTATTGAAGAGCTTCAGTCTTTGGCAAAAAAAGCAGAAATTAAATTAGAAATTACTAAAAACGAACAAGAAATTTTTGTTAATGCTGATAAAAATGAAATTAGAAGAGTTATGGTAAATTTAATTGGTAACGCAATAAAGCATTCTCAAAATAGTTCAAATGTTAAAATTAATATAGAAAAAAATGATAAAGATTTGAAAGTAGATGTAATTGATGACGGAATCGGTTTATCAAGCGAAGACTGTGCAAAGTTATTTAATAGATTTTCCCAAGGAACTAATCAAAAACGTTCAAGCTCTACTGGTCTTGGTTTATATCTTTCAAGACAAATTATAGAAGCTCATAGCGGAAAAATATATGTTGAATCAGAATTAAATAAGGGTTCTAAATTTACTTTTGAATTAAAAAATGCGATAAATGATTGTAAGGTAATATTATGACAGATAAACAAACTAACATTTTACTTGTAGAAGACCATGAGTTTACTAGATTAGGTTTGGCTATGAAAATAGAAAATACTCCAGGGTATAATCTTGTTGCCCAAGCGACAGATGGTGCTCAAGGCGTAATGATGGCAAGTCAGTATAATCCTGATGTAATTTTAATGGATATTGGATTGCCTAAAATGGATGGTATAACTGCAACAAGAAAAATTAAAGAAGAATTAAAACTTGATTGTGCTGTTTTAATGTTCACATCTCGTGATTCAAAAGATGATATTTTTGCTGCTTTTAAAGCTGGAGCTGATGGATATATCATGAAGGGATCAAGTTCTGAAAATTTAACAAACGCAATTGATTCTGTTGCAACGAGAGCTGCCTGGATTGATTCAGCTATTGCAAGAGTTGTTTTATCGAGCATTCAAAATGAAAATAATATTTCATCTAATGTAAAAAATCAAAAAGAGGCTAATAAGAAATATGGGTTAACAAAAAAAGAATTAGAAGTTTTATCTTTGATTGTTGATGGGTTGTCAAATCAAGAAATTTCTGAGAAATTGGTTGTTTCAATTTCAACTACAAAAGCCCATGTACACAATATCTTACAGAAGTTATATTTGACAGATAGAACAAAAGCTGCAATTGTTGCCCTTAAAGAAGGTCTTGTTTAGATGAAAAAGATTGTTGTTTCAATCTTGTTTTTTGCACTTTCTTTTTTGAGTTTAACTTTAATTTGTGAAGCGAGCATTAATGATTTAATTTTGGATTTTGATAAAGTCAAAACAAAAACTAGGACAGTTTTTAGAAAAAAACAATCAGAACAAAAGCCTAAAATGGTTGAAACCGTTGAAGAATGGAAAAATGAAGCACAAAATATTCCATTAAGCGAAAGAATAATTAAAGAAGAAAAAGAAAATATTGATGCGAAAAAATATTATGTTCCCAAGCTAAACTATACTTTTGAAGCTTATAATTATCCGCAAGGCAAAAGAGAATTAAATTTTGAAAATGTAAAAAAAGACTTACAATATACTTCTTATTTAGTTGTTGACAATAGTTGTAGATATGCAGCATACTCAAAATACTTTTATCAGCCAGAAACAAATCAAATTTCGTCAAAATTTTATGTTGAAAAGTTGGATACAACAAAAACTAAGACAAAAAGAATATTGGATTTTAAACATAATCAACAACAAAGGTTTCCTGTTTTAGAATCTGGCATGCAAGATATATATTCAAATCTTTTTCAAGGTTTAACTTTGGTTGATTGGTCAAAAGATTCTAAAAAATTGTTAATTAAAGAAAAAATTGGTTCTACTCAAAATGGCGTGTACAAAACAAAACTACATGTTTATTTTATGAAAACCGATATTAGAAATGGATATTTACTTGAACTTGACGACTTCGACGAGGCAATTAAACAGTACTATATTGACTGGGAGTCAAAACAACTTGTTAGATATAGATATGATATTGAACCTTTAGGATTTAGTGCTGAAAATGATAATGTTGTTGTTAGTTTATTGTATGTTTATGATAACGATAATAATAAGCTTTATCTTGGTACTTGGGGATATGATTGTGTCAAGCGTGAAGTGATTTTGATTTCAAAAGAAGACTATACACCAATGTTAAGTATTAATGGGTTAATTTTGAGACATTCTTATAATTAGACAAATTGGTAATATTTTGATTGATTGAACTAAATTAAAATTTTAGAATGAAGTTTTTTTGTTTTGTTCTATTGGTACTAATTTCTTTAACTTTAGTTTCTTGCTTTGATGAAAGATTAATAGAGAAACTTGATTATGTAAAAATTGAAAAAAGTAATTATAATGAATCTTTTAGTGGTGTTGTAAAGTCAAAAAACAGTACAGTTTTAAGTTTTCAAACTGAGGGACGAATTATTTATTTACCTTATACAAAGGGTGATTTTATTAAAAAAGGGCAAGTTATAGCCTGTCTTGATAATACTCTGTATGAAATAAATAAAAAAGAACAAGAAGCAAAGCTTCAAGAATATCTTGTTTTGCAAAACAGGCAAAAAAAATATTGCGATAGATTAAATGTTTTACATAAAGAAGGTGCAATTTCTGATAATGATTGGGAAAGTGCTTATTTTGAATTAAAAGCACTTGATGCACAAATAAAAATGCAAAAAGAAAAAATAAGATATAACAACAAACAAATCGAATTCGGTTCAATTGTTGCGCCTTTTGATGGTTATATTTCTAGTAAATTTATAGATAATGATTCTTATGCAAGAATAGCTGCCCCGGTTGTTGAATTTATTTCTTCGGATGGATTTCAAGTTGAAACAATGGTTGGTGATAGCTTGATAAATAAATTAAAAATTAATGATTTTGTTTTATTGGAAATACAAGGGCAAAAATATAATGGTAAAATTTCTCATATCTCAAAAACAAGTTTAAATTCTGGGGGCTATTTAATTAAAATTTCTTTTAATGAAATTAAAAATATAAAAGAGGGGATGAGCGTTAATGTTAAATTTCTCTTAAGCGATAATGATAAAATTTTAGTTCCAATAAGTTTGATTGGTGATGATGACGGGCAAAAATATGTTTTAAAAATAATAGATATAAAAAAAGGTGTTGCCAAGGTTCAAAAAATAGAAATTCAAACAGGATTAATTGTTGGTGACAAAATTGAAGTTTTAAATGGTATTAAAGATGGAGATTTGATACTTTTGAATCCTTTTTATCCAAACAAGAGGGTTAAATTGTGACAAGAATTATCATCATTATTATTGCTAGTGTATTATTTTTAATTTTTTTCTTATCTAGAGAGATATATGAATTAAAAATTGAAATAAAAACAAATAATATTAAACCAATTGATTTGGATGAAAATTATGCAAAAAGCATAGAACAAGATATTTTAAATATAAATGGCGTCAAAGATTTGGTAATTTTTTCGTCTGTTTATGGAATAAATATTTATTGTAAATTTAATTATTTTTCAGATAAAGAAAAGTTGATAAGTGAAATTCAGCGAGCATTAATTTCTTACAATTTTGAAGATATTAAATTTGATGATAAATATTATCTAAAATATAACTGTTTTATAGTTGTTAATGATAAAAAAAATAATTACCATTCGCTTAAACTTAAGACTGATTTGATTTTACAAGAATTATTGAAATTTAAGATAGCTTATAATGTTAAAATTTTTGGGTTGCAGCAGGAGGCTATTAATATTTATCTTTCTGATGATGATTTATTGAAATATGATTTAAGTTTAAATGATATTAAGGAAAAAATAAAGGTTAATAACTTAAATCAAGTTCTTGTAAATAAAGAGGAGTTTAAAACGATTAATACAAAAATTAAGTGTATTAATGATATTGAAGATATTTTAATAGATTATAAGAATTCAAAATTTTCATTGAAATTTAAAGATATTTTTGAAATTAAAAAAGAAATAAAAAACCCAATAGATGGCGCGATTTATTGGAATGACAGTCAAGCTTTATTGATAGCGCTTTCTTTGAAGAAATTTAATCCAATTTGGCTTTTGAAGTTAAAATTGATGAATTTGGATGTCGAGGTAATTAATCCAAAATTTTTCAAAAAAACTGAAATCTATTTACCTAATGATTTTAAATTCAATTCTTTGTATAAAGCTTATTTAGATATTCAAAAAAGTAACAAAGACAATGCTCTTTATTTTTTAGCTTTAGCGTCTCCAAAAACAAACAATAATGAACAATTTAGTGAGACTCTTGATAATAGGATAATTGTAATGACAGATAATTTAAAAAGTAAAAATTTAAACAATAAGATTTTTTTTACTCCTTCTCGGGCCATGGGTATCGAGTATTATATAGATGAATATAAAATAAAACAATTGAGTTTATCAAAAAAAGATGTCCTTGATTCCATGTTATTAAGTTCAGCTGGGGTTTATTGTGGTTATTTTTATAGTGAAAATAATAAGTTTGAAATTTATTTAAAAAGTAATAGTGATTTTATTTATTCAAAGAAATTTAAAGCCTTAATACATAAAAATGAAGTTTTAAAGGCAGAACTTAAAGCTAATTATAGGTTGGTTATGCGTAAGAATTTTCAAAGAATTGAATTCGAAAAAACTAAAACCCCTTTTAAATTCAAAAGGGGCAAAATCCAAATCCGCTGACTTCTCTCTCTTATTATTAAATAAATTTTGAAATTCTGTTTGATTATCTGATTTTATAATTAATCATTGCTTTATGGTTTACTGCGATTAATTCCATTGAATTCCAAAATTTGTTAGGATCAATTGTAGATTCTCTGTTATCTAAATTTACAGTTACTTTAGAAGAATAAAGTTCTGCAAGTTT
>JAFYOU010000012.1 GCA_017560095.1 Candidatus Gastranaerophilales bacterium | reverse complement strand
GTGCACAGCCAGCAGCGTTGAGCTGGTGGCAAGCACGTAGACCTTAGATAGCCGACGTGCAAATTTTAATTTGCTCAGTCGGAATTCTCGAATCAAACGAACCTAGTGCGTCTGCACTTGGTGAGCGCAGATGAGAGACTTACTGTGCGAAGTGCACAGCCAGCAGCGTTGAGCTGGTGGCAAGCACGTAGACCTTAGATAGCCGACGTGCAAATTTTAATTTGCTCAGTCGGAATTCTCGAATCAAACAAACCCAGGCAAACTCAACAAAGTTATCTTAATTTCTCAAGCAATTCATCAATAATCATTTTTGCATCAGCCACAATCTTGTAATCTGCATAATTGAATATTTCGGCATTTTCATCAGTATTAATTGCAACAATTGTTTTGCAATTTTTCATGCCAGCAACATGCTGAATAGCACCAGAAACACCAAAAGCAATATAAACATCCGCCTCGACAGTAGACCCTGTTTGACCTATTTGATATTCATGACCCATAATTCCTAAGTCGACAATTTTTCTCGTTGAACCAACTTTTGCACCAATTATTTTTGCTATTTCTTCTAGTCTTAAAAAATACTTTTTATCTCTGTGATCAGCCAAGCCATATCCTGCAACAAAAACAATTTTTGCATTTAAAAAATCGTTTACAGAACTTTCTTTATCAAAAATGCTTCTTACCAGCTTAATTCTATTTTCTTCATAACTATTTGGATAAAATTCACACAAGGCACCTTCAATATTTTTATCAAACTCAGCCTTAAAAGTCTTTTCTCTAACCGTTGCACATTGAGGCAAGGTTTTTGATAAAATAGTAGCCATTAATTCTGAGCCAAAAGTAGGCCTTGTAGGAGCAAAATACATTTTATTTTCCCTTACAACAAAATCTAAATCCGTACAATCAGCAACAAGACCGGTGTTCAACATTGTCGTAATTCTTGGTGCCACAATTCGACCTATAGGAGTCGCAGGAAAAATGATTATCTCTGGTCTTGATTGAATATAATATTCAACAAAGCACTGAGCAAAAACTGTTTGAGAAAATTTGGACAAACAATCATTTTTAACAAAGACAAAATTAGTAGCACCAGCAGCAAAAGTCTTTTTTATTGAATTATCATCTATTTCATCTGATAAAACAATTGCCTCAACAATATATTCTTCATTTGTTAAACCAAAAGCTTTCTTTGTTAATTCATATGCTTTTGTAATTAATTCATAAGAAACATCAGCAATTTTTTTATTTAAATGATTAACTTCACAATAAACAGTTATCTTTTTCACTTATTTTGCCCTTAATATAATTTCCAATAGTTTTTCACTATATTCTTCTTTTATTTCAACTGCACTTTTATTAATTTCTGGTCTGTATGCACGCCACACCATAGTTGGAGAGCCAACAATTCCAACATTATTTTTATCCAAGCTTAAATCATTTAAACCATAGGTTTCAATACCCATATTCTGGGCTCTTATATAATCTTCTATTTTTGGAATATAACACTCTTTTGCTTCGCTTTTTACAGCCAATAAACAAGGGTTTTTAATTTCTATAATATTAATATCTTGTCCCAATTTTTGAGAAACTATTGCCATATTTTTATCGGCATTAATTATTTCATTAACACCAATAACATCGGGAATTAACAGCAATTGCGCAAGACTCACAGGAACCTGTGCCGTATCACCATCACAGGCGACATTTCCAGTAATAATTAAATTGTAATCAGGAATAAGTTTTTTTATTGCTGCTGCAATAATTTTTGAAGTCACCAAGGTGTCAGAACCACAAAATGCCTTATCAGACAACAATATTGCTCTATCTACGCCTTTAGCTAATGCATAAGACAAAACCTCTTTTGCTTGATTAGGCCCCATAGAAATTGCAGTTATTTTAACATTTTCAAATTTCGCTTTTATTGAGATGGCCCAATCTAGCGCCCATTCATCTTGAGGGTTTATTTTAGAAAGCATGTTGGCTCTATCCAAATTGTTTTCTTTTGTCCATTTAATATCCTCAACATCAGGAACTTGCTTGATGCAAACAACTATATTCATTTATTCTTTACTTTCTACAATTTTTATTAGGCCCTGAGGGTTGTCAACATTTCTTTTAAGTTTTTTTGCAATATTAAGTGCTAAAATTTGAATCAAAACAATCATGTTTAAAATATTTGCAATTTTAGAACTTCCCTTTTGGAATTTTAATAAAATATCACAATCGTAATCTTCATAAACATCAGATACCACTATAGATTTTGCTTTATATGTTCTTAAAACTTTCTTTAAGATATTTAGCTCATAATCACATGCATCATGTGTTAAAAAAGTAACAAATGCTTTTGTTTTATTTAATACAGCAAAATGTCCATGAACAAATTCACCTGAAGGATAAGCAGAAGTATTAATATAGCTAGTCTCTCTAATTTTTAATGCAGCCTCTAAAGCAAGAGGATAATACATTCCATATCCAAAAATTGCAAAACCATCCAACTTTGATAAAAATTTTGCACTTAGCTCTAAATTATCAAAACTCTTCATTGATTCTTCAATACTTTTTCTAATTGAATAAATTTCTTTTGTTTCATTGCTTACATCAATATGTTTATTTTGAGCTATTTTAAGTGCAATCAACCACAACATAACAACTGTTGCACTATATGTTTTAGTGGCAGCTATCGCTTTTTCTTCGCCAGCATCAAGATAAAAACGATAATCACCCAATTGATACATAGTTGAATCAAGATTATTTGTAATACAAAGAGTTTTTGCCCCTGAATCCTTAACCTTTTTCATTGCCTCAACAGTATCAACACTCATTCCTGATTGACTCAAAAATACATACAATGTCTCGGTATCAAAACTATCAAACTTTGAACCAATAACCTCAGATGCATAATCTATGCTTGTTGAAATTTTTGAAATGTTTTCAAAAAAATACTTACCAAAAACTCCGGCATTATAACTTGAACCCGAAGCAATAATCGATATTCTTTTAATATTCAAAGGAATATCCATCAAAACGCAATAATTAATTACGTACCTATTGATTAAATTCTCAACTATTGCGCCTTGAGAATTTATCTCCGTTTCCATCATATAACTCATATTCATATTATAATTGAAAAATGATAAATTGTGTTTATATTCATATTCCTTTTTGCGAAAAAAAATGCAACTACTGCTCTTTTTGCTCATTTAGCTTGCTTAAAAAGAAAAATATTTATCTTGAAGCTTTGTTAAGAGAAATTAAATATTTTTACAAAAAAGAAGAGCTTAAAACTTTATATTTTGGAGGAGGCACTCCAAGCTTACTTGAAGTTGAAGACATTGAAAAAATAATTAAATGCTTCAATCTAAAAGAAAATGCAGAAGTTACCTTAGAATTAAATCCTCACAACATAAATCTAGAAAAGCTCAAAAATTTAAAGAAAACAAAAGTAAACAGATTAAGTGTAGGAGTGCAAAATTTTGATGATGAAATTTTAAAGGTAATTGGAAGAACTCACACCTCAATTGAAATTTTTGACACACTAAAAAATATCGAATTAGCTGGTTTTAATAATTTTAGCATTGATTTAATGTATGGTTTACCTAATCAAACTATAAAAAATTGGCAAAAAACACTCGATGTTGCAATTCAAACAAATGCAAAGCATATTTCGCTTTATGGACTAAAAATTGAAGATGGAACATATTTTTCAAAACATCCACCAAAAAGTCTCCCTTCGCAAGATTTACAAGCAAAAATGTATGAAATAGCCATCGAAAAACTAAGCAAAAATTTTACACACTACGAATTTTCCAATTTTGCAATAAATGAAAATTACATCTCTCAACACAACAGCGCATATTGGAATTGCGAAAAATATTACGGTTTTGGTCTTTCAGCAAGTGGTTATATCAAAAACAAAAGATATACAAATACTTTTAATTTCAACGAATACATAAAAAACCCCATTCAAAAAGAATATGAAATTTTATCGAAAGAAGAACAAATAGAAGAAGAAATCTTTCTCGGATTAAGGCTAACCAAAGGAATAGATTTCAATTATATTAACCAAAAATTTAACATCGATACTTATAAAAAATACAAAAAAGAATTTGATAAATATTTAGCTCAAAAGCTAATGGAAAAGACAAAAAACGGAATTAAACTAACAACAAAAGGGATTTTGTTGTCGAATGAAATCTTGTGCGATTTTATAAATTGTTAAGAAATTGCCCATTTCTAGGCAAATATTTATTATAAAGACATGCAAACACAAAAAAACTACAATCCAAAAAGATGGTATGACGTTAAACCTTATACAGGCGAAGTTTTGGCTATTTTGAAAGAATTATCTCTGCAATCTCACTACGACATTGCAAGAGAAGTTTTAAAAATAATTGAAACAATTAAGCAAAATTCTCGAGACTTAAATGAACTTCCTTTAAGCCTTGGTATTGAGAGGGTTTTAGGGCTATATTCTCAAAACTATGGCAGAAGGTGGTATGATAAAAACCTCCCCATTAATCGTATTTTCAAAAGTGCTTCCAGCTTGCAAGACGAAGATTTTCAAAATATAATGCAAGGTATGTTTACAAGTTTGAAAGATAATAATGAATAATCAAGAAGAAATAATTAAAGATATGCAAGCAGTTATTCATCAAATGGTGCTTGATGACATTGAAGAAAATCCAGATAGTGAATTCGAAACGTTTTCTTGTTCTGCATGTGCTAATGATGCAATGTTAGCGGGTTCAATTCAATACAAAACTCATAGACTCTGTAATAATTGTGTTTTAATGTACGAGCTTGCACTTAAACTAGGCAAGGTTCAAAATATTGATGAATTCATGGAAAAAACCGAAGATAATAGATTGCAAAATGTTTGCAATTTTATTAAGCAAGAAAGTGTAAAAGAAAATAATTAACCATGAAAAATATTATTATTTTAGGTTCAACCGGTTCAATCGGAACTCAAACACTTGAAGTTATTGAAAAATTAAAAGACAAATTCAATATCCTTGGTTTAGCATGTGGTTCCAACATTGAACTTATCAAAAAGCAAATTGAAAAATTTCAACCAAAATACGTTTCTCTTGCTAACGAAAAAGATGCGCTTGAGCTTCAAAAAACCTACAAAGACATATTCTTTTTCCATGGCAAAGAGGGTTTATTGGAATTATCCAAAATAAAAGAAAATAATATTTTAGTTGTTGCAACATCTGGAATTGTAAGTGTAAAAGCAGTATTAAGCGCAATAGAAAATAAAAAAACAATCGCACTTGCAAATAAAGAAACTCTTGTAATGGCAGGCAATATTGTTATGAAAAAAGCTCAAGAAAATAATGTTTCAATTTTACCAATTGATTCAGAGCACTCTGCCATTTTGCAATGTCTAAACAAAGCAGATAACCCATACGCTAAAAATCTTTGGATAACTGCCTCAGGTGGAGCATTCAAAAACAACACAAGAGAAGAAATGGCAAACTTTTCAGCAAAAGAAGCATTGAATCATCCAAGATGGGCAATGGGGAAAAAAATAACAATAGACTGTGCAACTTTAGTTAACAAAGGACTCGAAGTAATTGAAGCGCATCATTTATATAATTTGAATTACGAAAACATAAAAGTTGTAATTCATCCTCAAAGCATTGTGCATTCACTTGTTGAATTTGTCGATGGCTCATTTTTAGCACAAATGGGTGTACCTTCAATGCATATCCCAATTCAATATGCATTAACTTATCCCGAAAGATTGGAAGGGATTAAAACAAATAGCTTTAATATATTTAATCAAAATTTAGAATTCTTTGAACCAGATCACAAAAGATTTCCTCTTTTAAATTTAACAATAGAATGCGGGAAAAAAGGTGGCATTATGCCTGCAATATTAAATGCAGCCAATGAAATCGCTGTTTACAAATTCATAAAAGGTAAAATTAAATTTTTAGATATTGAAAAAATCATCTTCAATGAAATTGAAAAAGCTGAAAATGTTATAAATCCTACAATTGAAGAAATTTTTGCAATTGATAAAGAAATTAGAGAAAAATTATCTTAATTTTTAATTACCCACTTAAATTCTTTAATTGAATTTAAGTTATTAATCATACCATCAATTAAAACAAAAAATTCCCTTGTTTGCACTTCTCCAACCTGATAAGCTAATTGCGGGATTTTATCAAATTCATTTTCATTCAAATAAGTAGTAAATCTTTTTTCAATTGAAGTCATTGAATCTTTTTTATCAAAACCATCCAGGATATTTACAGCTTCATTTGGAATTCTACCTAGAATCTTTACATCAATATTTTGGTTTAATAAATTAAATTCACCGACAATATTTAAGCTCATATTTGAGCCTTGAGTATTTATATATTGAATATCAGCTATTGAATCTTTTATTCCGAATTTACCTTGAATAATTTTAAAATCACCACTGCTTTGCTTTGTTAAAGCAGAAAAATTAGACTTAAAAATGCTTTGAGACAATATATTCCCTGCTTGCAAGAATCTTTCAAGCTTTGCAAATTGTGCCAATTCGCCATTTTTTACACTAAAATCTATATCTGCAACAAGTGTGTTTAAAATATTATCTAAATCAAATCCAATAAATTTTGCGTTAATAGCAGCACTCAATTTTCCACTAGTTGCAATAGATAATTCTTTAAGTTTTTGTGGAAACTGTCTAATATTTATATCATTTAATTTGAATTCGGCTCGAGTTTCTTTATTTGAAAAATCAACCCTTCCTACGCCATCAACTTTTCCATTTAAAACATCAGCATTAAAATGCACAATATCCAATATATTATCTTTAACATTTCCCTCAAAAACTACAGAATTCAAAAGAATATCAGAGGTTTCAATAGCTAAGATGTTTGCTTTCAAGCTATTTATTTCATAATTCAATTTTTTAACCAAGTCTAAACTGCTTGAATATTTAACAAAATTATCAATATTAATATAATCTGAATTAATATCTGCTGTTTCTATAATGATTTTATCTTTTTGAATTCGAACATTTGAAGTTAAATTAAAATTAAAATTAAAAATATTGCCATTAGCCACATTAAAATATAGTTCTGAATTTTTAATATTTAAAATTAAATCTGAAATTTTTAAACCAATGTTAGCCAATCTCAAATTTTTCAAAATTAAATTTCCTACAACATTTGGCTTTTCAACATCACCATTAATTAAAATATTTCCTTTTACGCTAAATTCTAAATTTTCCATTTTAGGCAAAATAAAACTTGAATTTTCGCTAAAAGAAATTTTTAAATTTGACTGCGGACTTTTATTTAAATTTAAAACTTCACCACCAATAAAAATCATATTTGAAATATTACAAGTAGAAATATCTAATTTGTTTTGTTTAATATTTAAGTTGCATTTTAATTCTGCGTCATTATCTTTAATTTTAATGAATTTATTATCTTTATCCAAATTTGAATCAATATTTAAAATAACCTCAGAATTATTTGTTTTGTAATTTTTAATTTTTCCCTCAACAAATAAAGGAACACTTTCAAAGAACACTTTTGTTCTTGGTATTATAACATCTGATTGTAAAAATTTAACATCAATTTTAGGCACACAAACATTTGCTTTATACTTTTTAGCAAACACTCTCAAATTCGTTAAACAAGATTTTGAATTTATAATTGGATTATTTAAAGTCCCTAAAATTTGTGAATCCATTTTTAATAGCCCGCTTTTAAAATGATAATCTTTTAATTTAGGAACAATAACATTTGAAAAAGGTAACTCTTTAAATAAAGCAAGAACTTGCGCTATATTCATCTCATCAGAATTAATTTTTAAATTTAAATTTGTCTCAGAATCAATATTCCCAAATAAATTAAACTTTGCGCCATTAACATAAGCGGTTGTTTTTAAAATATCAATTTTATTATTTGCAAAATTGATATCAGAATTAATATTTTTTAAAACCAATCCTGTTTTTTTATGCAAAATTTCTGCATTTTTTACCAAAAACACGCCATTTGAACTAATAGACTTAAAATTACTTTTTAAATATGCATCTATAACTACTTGTCCACTAATATTGATTTTTGTTAAATCAATATTAAAATTAAAAATTTTACCCACAACACTTAAAGCATCTTTCAAATCTGACAGATTTAATTTATTTGAAGTTAACTTGGTTTCAATAAAATTTTTATTCAATACTAATGTAGATTTAATTTTAATATATTGCTCATTTAAAAACTTAAAATCACAATCTGTTACAATTTTATTATTTTTAAAATTTAAAATGAGATAATTTTTAGGCAATTTTAAACCATTTAATTCAAAAGTATATTCATTTAAAGCAATAAAACCAACAACATTATTCTTTTTATCTGTTGGATTAAACTTTAAATCAATTTTTGAATTTAAATAAAACTTATATTTATCAGCATAATAAAAGGGATTATAATTTAAATTACATATTTTTTGTTTAAGTTCGCCTGCAAAAGTCTCATTTAATTTAACCAATAGCTTCAAGTCAAAATCAGAAATCTTATGATTTGAACTTCTTACCATTCCTTTTGTTGAAATTTCTATAGGCTTTTTATAATCAGAAGTTGCAATATGAATTTTATCAGTCTTAAGTAAAAAATTCTTTTGAATATTTTCATCAAACAAATTAAATTCAAAAGAATTGGCAAAAATATTTATATTTCTAATTTTAAATTTAACATTACTATCTTTAAAATCAATATAATTAAAACAGCTGTATTCGTTATCCTTAGTAAAAACAACATTTACCTTAATTTCATCAGTTTTAATTTTATTTAAATCAATATAACCAAAAAACAAAGAAAATAAATTAATATCAATATCTGGATTTTTTATAATCAAAAAATTCTTTTTATTTGGATATATTATTTTAATTGAATCGGCTTTTAAATTAATATCAAATTTATAATTAGGTTGCACTTTAAATTTATCAATATCTAAAGTTAATTTAGAATCCTTTAAAATAAAAGAGTTGATAGCATTTTCTATAATAGAGTTATCTAAATATTTAGGAAGCAAAAACAAATAACTTGAATACAAAAAAATCAATATAAAAACAAATAAATAAAATATTTTTTTAAAAAAAGTCAAAAACGAAAAACTTGTGTTTTTCTTAAATTTGCAAATTTTATTAAACGCTTTCTTAATCAGACTTTTCTTTTTATAATATATCATTCTTATAATTCAACAATTGAAATACTTTGAACCCCTGCATTTCTTGCGCTATCCATTACCCTTACAACGCTCTGATGAGTTGAATTACCAGAGGCCTGTATCAATAAACCATCTGGTTTTTCTTGAGACATCTCTTTGATAGTTACCAATAAATCATTTTCAAAAACTTCATTATCATCAATTAAATATTTATTGTCTTGGGTTACTGTAACCGTAATTAGTTTAGATTCTTTGTTGATTGAGCTTTTTTCAACATACTCTGGAATGGCCAACGATAGGCCTTGTTGATCTAAAATTGGTGCAATTACCATCATAATAATTAGTAAAACAAGAAAAATATCAGTCAAAGGAGTGATGTTGATTTCATTAAAAGTTTGCCTATTCATTATTCTCAACCTCCTCTTTTAGTTGCTTTTGTTCGGCTTCATTTAAAGGCTCACCCGCAACGACTAATTTTTCAAAACCTGCATTTTGTGCAGCCTTCATCACCTTCATTATTTCTGAACTTTTTGTTTCCTTGTCTGCTCGAACAATTACTTCTTTTTTATCTAGTTTGCCAATTATAGAAAATAAATTGCTTTCTAGCATATCACATGTAGTCTTTTTTTCATTCACATAAAAACTACCATCTTTAGTAATAGAAACAGTTGCATTTGTCTCTTCCACAGAAAGTCCAGAATTAATATTAGGCATATCAATATTATTATCAATTGATTGAAAGCTTGGAGCAATCACCATCATAATGATTAGCAAAACAAGAAAAATATCAGTTAAAGGAGTGATATTGATCTCGTTAAATGTTTTTCTTTTGTTATCTTTAGAAGAACTAAAATCCATCTTGAATCCTTAACTATAGAGCAATTGAATTATCTTTATTGAGCGCAATTTCTTCATCTGAATCAATAAAACTTAAAAATACTAATTTTATCAATTTGAAGTCAGATTCAAATCTGGCAACAACTGTTTGGAAATAATTAAATAACACTACGGCAATAATAGCAACACCAAGACCTAACGCTGTTGCGATAAGAGCAGAAGCAATACCTGTTGCAACCGCAGCAGATTGATTACCTTGCGTTGCCAAATCTTGAAACGTATAAAGAATACGAACGACAGTACCAAACAACCCTAAAAACGGAGCAACACCTCCAATTGTACCTAAAATCGTTAAATGTTGTTCCAATTTTCTTGTAGCCAATGATGATGAAATATCATAAGCACGAGAAAAGCCTGCTTTTTGTTCAGTATATATTCTCAATGCTTCATCAACCATTTCGGAAATAATACCACCTAATTGAGAAGACATTCTTTGTGCAGCGCCAATATTATTTTTTTCTAATGCCTTTTGGAGTCCTGGAATAAAGTCATTAATATTTCTTTTGTGCTTTTCATAGAAAATAATCTTATTAATAGCAACAGCTACAACCAATATCGAACAGATAAAGATTGGTAACAATACAAACCAATCTTGCACAATTGCTTTCAACATTAAATCCATTTTTTTATCCTCATTTTCTATTTTTATCTCATTATACTGTTTATTACATTGTAATCGAATGTAAATTCAATCGGAACCGATTGGCCTCTAAATTCAGGTGGCAAAGGTCTGAATGGAGCTGTTAATTCTATTGCGCTCATTGCAGCTCTATCAGCAAGAGGAACGCCTGAAGATTTTGTAACTTTCGAAGACAAAAGTCTTCCATCTCTTCCAATCGTAAAGGTAATTACAACTCTTTTTGAGCTATCCCCTTTTGGAGGTGTCCAATTTCTTTTAATTCTTTGCTCTAAATCTTTCATGTATGGTCCCCAATTTGGCTCACGAATAGCATCAATTCCTGGAGCACCATTAGGATTACCTGGGCTTGGATTTCCGCCTGCGCCATATCCTCCATATGAACCTTTTGAAGCATATTGCCCGCCACTAACTCCCGAAGAACCCTTAGAAGACGCCGCCCCAGTTGAGCTAAATTTAGGAACCGGTGCAACTGAACCAGTATCGCCACCAGAAGAAGATGCACTTGGCGCACCGCTTGGCTTATATGTCGTACCAACTGGAGCTGATGTTTTAGGAACAGGTACAGCAAAGGGACTCTTTGGTGCACTTACAACCTTTGGAGCAGTCGGCACAACGGTTCCTTGTGGTTTTGCAACAGGTATAACCGCAGGCTTGACCACACTAGGTTTAATCGGACTTGGTTTTGAAACAACTTTTGAAGGTTGTTCAATTGGTTTAACGGGTTGCTTTATAGGAGTTTTTTGCGTCTGAGGGTTAGCAACCGGTTTTTGAACCTGTTTTTTTGGCTGAACTTTTTGTATCTGTTTCTTAGGTACAGAACTCTTAACTTGAGGAGCAGCAGCCTTGCTTGGTTCAGATTCACTCTTTTTAGGGTCATGCTTACCGCCTGCTTGAGAATCTCTATCTGAACGATTTTTAGTATTTTTATTAATAGGCGGTTTTGATTCATTCTGAACCAATTTAAATTCTATATTTCTATTTGGCAATTCAGGTTTTGGCAAATGCGGAAAAACCAAATTAAAAAATATTGAAAAAAATATCAATAAAAGCACAAAAGCAATATGAAAAATAACAGACAAAGCTAGACTTGAAAAAACACCTATCCCATCAGAATTATCTACGAAAAAATTAGGCAGTTTTTTGTTTCCCAAATCTCCGTTATTTATAAAATTTTCTATATCAAATCTGTTTTTAATTTGTGCCATAATTTCTATCTTTTTTTTAAATTATATTTGTTTATTTTTTAAATTTAATTACCCACCCGAATATATCTATTGCGCACCAAGAGTAATTGGTTGGTAAAAATATATACTAATTTGACTATTAGAAGGAATTAAAACGTCTTCACCTTTTTCGGCAACATTTTTAATAAGCCCAGCTCCAGCACCAAGCGCAGTTCCATATATTGCACCTTTGCCAACAGACCCACTTGATATTGCACCCATAGCAGTACCCAAAATTGCACCTGAACCCGCACCGACCAACGTATCTTTTGCATATTCTTTTGCACTATCTTTAATGGTGGCACCTTTTAAAACACCTGTTGAATCATTTGTTAAAATCGTAGCACTAATTGGAATTGTATTACCATATGGCGTTCTAATAGTCGTAAATCTAATTTGCATTTGCGCATTTCGATTTGCATATCTTGCTTTTTTCGCCTTAACAACGCTACCATTTACAATACTTCCTGCACTTGCAATGACTATGCCGTTGTATATAAAATCCTCTGGCAATATTGCATTAATGACCGTACCTACAATATCATTTTGGGAATTAATTTCAGAAGACAATACAGCTTCTACTGTAACTCCAGAAGGAACATACACAACATAACCTTGGAGATTACTACTTTGGCCTTGCGTAGTTAAGTTATAGTCATAATTAGTATTGGCAAAAGCACAAAGCCCTAAAATTGAAAAAAATATAACTGCCAATATTCTTTTTTGCATAAAATCCTCACCAAATAATAAAGGTATTTTATCACAGTAGTATAAAATTGTGCAATTTTATTACCAAATGTAATAATCTTCATCAAATTGCACAAAAACACTGTCTCTTTGAGTGATTCTCACATGCTGACCAAATTCATATTCGCCACTAGGAACATATTGCAAAGTCCCACCCCAATAATTACCATAAACCCTTCTTGGATGAATTGTTGTATTATAACTAGCCGGATTGGTTAAATCACCACCGAGAACATCACTGCCTCCAAAGAAAATAATCCTTCCTATAATTGATTTTTTTTCTTTGCTTTTTGGCTTGATAATATCTGTCACAGTTATACTCATTGCAGCATTAACGCCTTGGATGGGCATTTTCAACATACTCACATAACCACAAAATATATCGCCTTTTTCAATTGCCTTTTTCTCCAATACCCAAACATCACTTGGAGCGATAAAATACACCCTGGACCCTTCTTCAAGATTTTCCGTAGACAACGGAGTTTTTGTTTGAACTTTAACTAAAGTCCCTTTTTGTAAATATGGAATATAATCATGGGCATACAATACAAAGAAAAAATTTGTTACAAAAAATATTAAAATTGTTAATAGTGTTTTTCTTATCATAATTCAATATTAATGGTTTTTTACATATTTTCAACCTTTCAATTGTATGAATTTTTAGCCTTAAATAAAAAATAAATCTATAATAAAAATACATGCATGAACTATTTTTAAAAATCAATAAAAACAAATTTACTAAATACTCTTTCTTAAGCACTGTAACAGTGCTGATAATGGCGGTTTTATTTGTTTTTATATCCAATTTATTATTACCATATTCACTCATTGAAAAAAATTTCAACAAAGCAACGGGCTTAAAAATTGAATTCATAGAGCCAAAAACAAATTTAGATTTTCATTTCAATTTAAATACTCAAGCCAAAGAAATTAATATTTACGATAAAAATAAAAAAACAAAGTTTATATCAATAAACAACCCCGATATTTCAATAAAACCAATAAATTTGTTATTTAATCAAATATATCTAAAAAAAGCGAATATAGATAATATTCAAATAAAAATCAAAAGAAACACAAAAGGCGAAATTGATATCTTGAAAGAAATCAACAAAAACTTGTTTGCTCCAACAAGCAACAAACTTGATTTAACAAGAATAAATTCAAATATTAAAAACATAAATTTAATCTTTGATGATGAATACAAAATCAAAAGTAAAATTAAAACAAATTTAAAAAATACAAACGCTACAATTATAAAAAGAAAAAAACAATTCACATTTTCTCAACAAGGAACAATTGAGACAACATTAAACAAAAACAAACAAAATGCAACTATAGACCTAAACATCAATTCAAGTTTTCCTTTTAATACAATCAATTCAAACAATTCAAATTTAAACATAGCTTTAAAAAATATCAACTTATATATATTTAAAGATTTTGCAAAAAAATACATCTCAAAAGATATTGAATCCCTTGAAGGAAAAATTAATTTAACATTAAAAACTGAAGATAAAGAACAAAAACTAAATTTAAAAATTCAAAATCCAACCTTAAAATTAAACGACAAAAAAATTATCTCGCCTTACAAAGATGGAATCAATTTAAGTTCAACAATTTTATTAGACAAAAGTAAAATAACAATAAAAGAAACCAAAATAGATGGAAAAAATCTTTTACTTTATTTGAATGGTGAAATTTTAAATCCTAGCTCCAAAAAACCAAAAGTAAAACTAAACACGGAAATAAAAAATACTCAAATAAACAATTTAATTCCTTTTATACCTGACAATGCAATTGCATATCGTTCAGAAGGAATACCTACCCTTAAGAAATCAAATTTTTACGGAATTGCAGAAGGAAAAATCAACCTTGACTTATTACCATTAAATGCCAATGGTGACTTAAAAATCAAAAATATACACATACCTAATTACCCAAAACCATACAAGCAAAACGACGTAAACATTAGATTTTCAGGAGACACTGCAAGAATCTACACAAGAATATACACACCAGATAATGAATATGTTTTGGTAGATGGTATTTCAAAATTAGACAATTCTTTATGGGGAAAATACAGCGTTAAATCAACATCAAAAATTGATTTAGCTTTCGCTCAACTATATCTTGTTCCAATTCAGCAAATAATTGGTTTTAACATTGGCCCAGTCCCAATTATGAATATTTCAGGCTACGGGAACATAGATATCAACACACAAGGCACATTATCCGATGCACAAGTTTTCGGAACTTTTAGAGCACACAATGCCAATACCACAATAAAAGGATTGCAAACAAAATTAACAAAAGCCGATTGCGAATTAATTTTTGACGATAAAGATTTATTTATAGAAAAAATTAAAGGTAAACTAGATGATGCGGACTTTCTTCTGGAAGGCAAAACTAATATAAAAGGTGAAACAAAATTAAACATAAAATTAAATAATGCCAAAACAGAACAAATATTAAAAATTTTCAATTCAAGTATTTTTTCAAAACCATATTTAAAATACACAAAAGATATCAAAGCAAATGGTGGAATTAAAGCAAATATTGATTTATCTGGTACAATAAAAAATTTCGAAAATGAATCTTTTCTTGAACTACTAGAACCATCAGGAAATATTGTACTTCATGAAAACAGCATAACTCTTGCTAATAATATCAATTTAAATAATTTATCAGGAATACTAAATTTTGGAAAAGAACAAGTCGGAAATTTTAATTTCAATATAAACAATTCAAAATTTAATACAGAATTTATCTCAAAAGATCCATTAAGAAAAATTGCAAAAGGCAAAATTTTTCATATTGATACTCAAATTTTTTCAAATAAAATTGCTTTAAAAGATATTTTTCCAAGTCTCAACAATTACAATTTTTATTCAAAATTATTCCTTAAAACACAGGGGGATATATCTTTAAACAAAATTAACCCAGACAATCTAAAACACAATGGATATCTAATAGGCTTAAATAGCTCAGATATAAAAGATATAAAATTTAATTCAGGAATCATAAAATTTAACGATAATAAAGCACACATTGATGATTTAAATATTAGTTTTAAAGATGGAATTATTAAAGCAAACGGAAGCATATCTAATATATTATCTAAAGAACCTATAGGTGATATGGTTGTAGATTTAAACAATTTAGATTTAGAAAACTTATTGATAAATAACGAAAAAATAAAAATCTCATTAGGAAAAATCAAAAATGGACAAATAATATTTAAAAATAACAATTTAAAACTAAATTCAATTAGTTTAAATTATTTCGATGCGCCACTATTTTTAAATGCAAACATAAAAGATATTTACAAAACAAAAAACATTGCCTCTAATTTCTCAACAATAATCAATGAAAAAACAGCGGACAATGTTATTAATCCACACCTGATTACACCTATCAAAATTACAGGCGAAATACCAATCAAAGGGTCTTTTGAAGGTAACAACAACGATTACACAATAGATTTTAGTGCAATTATTCCAAAGAATTCCGATATTTCTTTTGGTGGCGCAAATTTAGGAGATACTAGCCACAAAAGAGAATTGCAAGGTAATATAAGTGTTGCCGAAAACTTAGCAGAAATAAATAATTTAAAACTAATCAAATATATTGCCAACCAAAATAATAAAATTAACCCATTAATTGCACTTAAAGCAAACGGACAGATTATTCAAAACGATGAAAATTTTTCATACAATAATCTAAGAATAACAACAAATACTCCAATTAATGTTCGTATTTTAAATCTAATTTTCAAAAAATCACTTTTAAAGAAAGGAAATTTTGATTGCAATATTTCATTAAATGGAGACATAAAATTACCAAAAATTAGCGGAAAAATTAATCTATATGATCTTGATATACCACTATATGATACAAAAATTGACAATATCAAACTAAATATTTCAAACAAATTCATAGATGGAGAAATTTTAGCTAAAAACAAACAAAGTGATGCAAACTTAAAAATACATGCTTTAAATAAACTCGACAACCCGTATGTTATTAAGGATTTTATTTTAACATCACACAAACTTGATATTAATAATCTATTAAGTAGCTATAACCCCTCAACAAATTCAAAAACAGACATAAATATCAAAAATGAAATAATTTTAAAACCAAATGATATCATAATAGAAAAAGGATCTTTTGACTTTAAAGAAGTACAATACGATAAAATTACAGCACAAAATTTAACTGGGAACTTAGCCTATAAAAATGGAATTGCAAATATAAAAAACGCTTTTCTAAATATTGCTGAAGGTTCAATTAAAGCTAATGGAAACTACGATATTAATTCAGCAAAACTTACTCTAAGCGCCAAAATGATAGACTGCGATTCCAATATACTAACTAACAATTTCCTAAAACTACCAAATCAAATCTTTGGAAAAATGGATGGAAACTTGATTTTAAGCGGTCAAAATCTACACGCATACGAAGGTATAAACAGCATTAAATCAAACATTAATTTTTCAATCGATAATGGAAAAATGCCAAAGCTAGGCTCACTTGAATACCTTTTAAGGGCGGGAAATTTGCTTAAAAACGGCCTTCTTGGTTTATCCTTAAACAATTTAATTGAGGTTCTAACTCCGTATAAAACAGGTGAATTTGAAAAAATATCGGGTAATTTATCAATAAATAATGGCGAAATTGAAAAATTAAATATTTTTTCCAAAGGTAAAAATTTGAGCTTATTTTTAGATGGCAACTATAGTATTTTAGAAAATTTTGCAGATATTAAAATTTACGGAAAATTATCACAAAATATCTCAAATGCCTTAGGAGCAATCGGAAATGCCTCAATCAACCAATTAGTTGAAACCTTGACACAAGTTAAAAGAAGTAAAAACGAAAAAAATACAGAACTTCAACAAAAGCTAGATAAAATTCCACCAATTGAAAACGAAACAACAACTCCTCGCTATTTTAAAGTAAGAGTGCTTGGAGATATTAACAAAGAAGACTATATTAAAAACTTTAATTGGATATAAACCATACAAACAAAAACAACATTTTTTATTTTTGATAAAATTGAATTATGAGAAGAGTATTATTTTTATTAATCATATTAACAACATTATTTTTACCCTTAAATGCAATCGCCGAAAATTTAAAAAACGAAAATAAAATCGAAACTTCCATTGCTAGCGATAAACTAAAAAAAGAAATTAAAGAAGCTATTATTGAAATTTATGGAAAAGAATCAGCCGAAGATATTTATGCCAATACAATCTTTCAAGTTTATAAAGCCATTGATGAACGCTCAAGCGAGTTGAAAGACCAAGATTACAAAAGAAAATCAACTTGGTATAAAAACGAAATTATTTATATGTTTTATGTTGACCAATTTGGCGTTATATCAGATGAAAAGAAAAACACTTTTAAAGACACTGCTTTAATGTTGGATTACCTCGAAGATCTAGGGGTTAGCACTCTTTATATGCTTCCTTTTGCTGATTCTCCAATGAAAGATGCTGGCTTTGATGTCAAAGACCCAAAAAACATACGTCGAGACCTTGGCGGAATGGTTGAATTTAAAGAATTTATCAAAGAGGCAAAAAAAAGAGGTTTTAAAATTAAAGCAGATTTAGTTTTAAACCATTTTTCAGACAACCACGAATGGTTCCAAAAGCTTCAAGCTGGTGATGAATCATATCTTGATTATTTTATTTATAAAACGCAAATGCCAGAATATAAAAAATATCAAGATGAAAAATTAGGAACAGTTATTGAATATAATGAAGGTAATGGAACAATTTCTAAAAGAAGAATAATTTTTCCTGAAAATTGCGAAACAAATTATAGAAAAATAACTGTCAATAACAAAGACTACTATTTATATCACACTTTTTACCCATTTCAACTGGATATAAATTGGCAAAACCCTAAAGTCTTATATTACGTATTAGAAACTATTTCGCATTGGGCAAATTTAGGAATTGATATTTTTAGAATGGATGCCATCCCATATTTATCAAAAGATATAGGAACAAACGCTGAAAACCAACCAAAAACACACTCAATTATAAAACTTTTAAGTAGCTATATTCAGTTGACTGCACCATCAAGTGTTATTCAAGTGGAAGCATGCCAAACCCCAAAAGACATTTTAGAATACTTTGGAAAAGATAGAGAAATAACAATCCCAATTGATGAAGACATTAAGACTCTAAAAAGAACAACAGAAGCGCAAATTGCTTATCATTTCCCATATATGCCAGCTATTTGGGCAAGTTTAATTACCGGAGATAAAAAATATTTTATAGATGCATACAAAAAAACTCCAACAATTCCAAAAACGGCAACTTGGGGAGTATTTTTAAGAGTGCATGACGAATTAACTTTGGAAATGGTAAGCCCAGAGGTGCGAGAAATCGTTTTTGAAAATTTAGTTCAAAAAGGAGCGAGTTTCAGAAAAGGCTTCGGTGTAGCTGGAAGAATGGCAAACTTTTTAGATAAAGACCCGAATAGAATCGAACAAGCTTTTTCAATCTTACTTTCTCTTCCTGGAATTCCAATAATTTATTATGGTGATGAAATTGGCGCTGCAAATAATTTTGAACATGCTAAAAAATCAGCACTATTAAGAGCAAAAGACAAGCTAAACTTATTGTCTATTTTTGATTCGCGTGATATCAATAGAGGCGAAGTAGCACAAAAATTATTCTATGACTCAAGTAAAGGATATTATGAATTTAATTCTAAAGTCTATAGCAAAGTTAAAAATCTCATCACTTTAAGAAAATCGCTACCCGTTATGTCAGATGGTGAATTTGAAATTTTAAAAACTAAAAACAAAAGCGATTTTAGCTACATTAGAAAAAACAAAGATAAACAAATCCTTGTAATTAACAACCTTGCAAAAAATAAAATTGTAGCCGAAATTACGTTACCTGCTGACATTGTCCTTAAAAACAAAGGTGAAATCAAATCTTTAAAAAATCTTATCAACAAAGATAATATAAAAGTAAATATTTCACTTCAAAATAGAACAATGCATTTAAGAGTTGC
The DNA here is from genome assembly GCA_017560095.1 of Candidatus Gastranaerophilales bacterium. Lineage (GTDB taxonomy): Bacteria > Cyanobacteriota > Vampirovibrionia > Gastranaerophilales > Gastranaerophilaceae > RUG14156. Next base: position 5,772 of record JAFYOU010000012.1, on the reverse strand, counting down.
ACCATATCAAACCATTTGGCTTGAATTATAGGAGAAATTATGGAAAATACACCAATACAGCCAAAAAAAACAAAAATTCTAAATTATATAAATGTGTTCCGAGGCCTTGCAATTTTATTAATTATTATGGGGCACACTATGCAATTTGGAGATTCAAAGAGCATAGTCAATATGCTAAATTGCGAAATGATTTGTGGTGGTACTGCATTATTTATTTTTATTTCAGGATTTTTATTTCAACATTTATCAACAAAATATGAATTCAAAAATTATATGTCTAAAAAATGGACAAATGTAATTATGCCTTATTTAATAGTTTCAATTCCTGGAATAGTTCTTTGTTTAACTTGTCCTGTTACATATAAAAATTCATTTGCAGGATTAAATGCTTGGATCCAAATACCACTTCATTTGACAATCGGAAGAGTTCATAATGTCCCTACTTGGTTTATTCCAATGATTATTATTTTCTTTTTATGTTCTTATTTATTTTTAAAATTAGAAAAAAAAGGAATTTTATATAAACTTTTACCTGTTTTATTTTTAATAACAATCTTTTTACCAAGAGGTGTAGCAGAATACGAAAGTACAATAGGACTTGATTATTTAACAAAATATGAAGTCTATGTTAAATACATTATTACTAATTTTTTCCACTTTATTTCTTTGTATGTTTTTGGAATGTATTGTTCAGCCCACAAAGAAATTATTGATAAGTTTTACGTCAAAAGATGGTTATTATGGATTTTAATGATAGGATTAAGCGCACTTGATATCTATGCGCAATATAAATATCAATATTCAAACTATACGATTTCAAAAATATTTTTAACAATGCTGGTTTTGGCTTATTTAAAGCATTATGACGAATTTATTTTGTCACATAAAAAAACTAATGCTATATTAGATTTTATTGCAAAATATAGTTTTGGATTATTTTTTGTACATTGGTACTGGTTTTTTGTATATAATCAAATTTTTAATCTTCCAACAGTTGCACCTATTATAAATGAAAATTATTTGATAACAATTGGAATTGTTTTAACTCGTTTTATTGTTGTTGCAATTGTTTCACTTGCTTCATTATTTTTGGCTAAAAAAATCTTGCTTAAAATTAACCCTGAAATTAACACAAGAAAGTTTTTTGGTGTTTAAATGCAATTCGAACGTACAAAAAATTTAATAGGCGAAATTGCACTTAAAAAATTAGAAAACTCACACATCGCTATTTTTGGAATTGGTGGCGTTGGTGGATCGACTGCCGAAGCTTTAATCAGGGCAGGAATCGGAAAAATCGATTTAATCGACAATGACACAATTAACGAAACCAATCTAAATCGTCAAATTATTGCACTTCAATCAACACTCGGGCAATATAAAGTTGATGTTATGAAAGCTCGCGCATTAGACATTAATCCAAATATCAAAATTTGCACTTTTAAAACATTTTTCGACAAAGAAACAATTAATGAATTTAATTTTTCTAAATATGATTATGTAATTGATGCGATAGATTCAGTTAAATCAAAACTTCTGTTAATTGAAACTTGTAAAAACTTAAATCTACCAATAATTTCTTCCATGGGAACAGGAAACAAACTTGACCCGACAAAGTTTGAAATAAGTGATATTTCAAAAACATCCGTTTGTCCACTTGCTCGAGTTGTTAGAGCTGAGCTTAAAAAAAGAAAGATAAAAAACTTAAAAGTACTATATTCTAAAGAAGTTCCAACAAAAACAGGTCAAAGAACTCCAAGTTCAATTTCTTTTGTTCCTCCCACAGCAGGACTAATTATAGCAGGCGAAGTTATAAAAGACTTAATTAACCAATAAAAAAATATGCTTATTTTACCAATTAAATTCAATAATGTTGCATTTTAACGCCGGATTTAATTACACATAAGTCAACAAATCTTCTAAAATTTTTTCACTTGCATTTGTTAAAAATTTATTCTTAACTTTCCTTCTTTCTTCAAGCAAATAATCATTATTTTGAATCAAAACTTTATCAAGCAACATAATAAATTCATTTATATTTTCTGGTTTATAATATGTTTTAGTTATTTCTTTAGTTATTTTATTGAACTTTGAAGCAGAAAATGAAACAATATCGATTAAAGGGTTTTCACTCATTAAATATTCAATTAAAAAAGTTGAGCAATCAGTTATCATCAATTTTGAATTATTAAATATCTCGTAATAAGAACCATCTTCGCAAACAATTCCAATTTCATTCCAAGCCTGATAATATTTTTCAACCTCGTTTATAGACATAAGGTTATTATCAATAATTGCTTTTTTTAATAGTGGATGAGGCTTAAATACCCAATTAAATTCTGGGTGGTTTTTTGCATATTCTAAAATAAACTCTCCATACTCTTTAAATGTTGAATATGCTATTGTTTTTTTATGATTAACTGTCCAATGAGGAGCATAAATAACATATTTTTTATTTTCAGCTTTTTTCAATAAATCAAAAGAAGGTGCGCCAACAACCTTTAAATTTTCTCCCTTATTATCCATAAGAGCACTAAATTCTTCTTTTAAAATATCATGTGCCAAATAATAAGTTTGCACATATTGGTGAAATCTTAAATTGCAATCTGATTCTAGATTTGTTGTTGGAATATTATATGGGACATAAAAAGTAAGTGCAAATTTTGAACAAACAACAGGCCCTTGCTTTGTTTCAACATACCAAGGATGTTGATATATGATAATATCTGGCCTAAAAGTTTTAAAAGGAATATGTTGGTTTTTTTTAAAATCATAACCCAACCCAACATTCATATTTTTGTTTTTAAAAAATTCATATGTTTTTATAATTTCTTCTTTTGTTTGATAACTTGGATTGTCCGAATTTTTTGCAGAATTTTTTGTGACAACAATTAAAGGTTTAAATTTTTCATTTAACTCTAACTTTTCATATAAACTTTGGCATTTCCATTTTGAACAATCATAAACATAAAAAACAACATTTAAAATTTCCTTGTTTTTTATTCTTTTTAAAACTTTTTTTCTATTTTTTGAAATATAGTTGCAATTTTGCTTGATTTTTTTCTTGTAAAAAAAGTCTTTTAAAAATTTTATACTTATTTTTTGATACAAAAAGTCATAAGGAATATACACGTCTTAATCCTTTATTTTAAAAATAATTATATGATATTATATGTTTAGGAGTTTTTCAAGAAAAGAGGACGTAATGACTAATTACTTGAAATATTATAACGAAGTTAAAGCTCAAAAACAAATCGATAAATTAACAAAAAAATATAAAAATAAAAAAATAGTCATTTATGGCGCAGGCATAATGTCAGAAATTTTATTTAAAAATTTTGATTTATCAAAATTAAATATAGTTGCAATTTGTGATAAAAAATACGAAACAACAGATGAACAATTTCGTGGATACAAAACCATAAAACCAACAGATTTAAGAGAGTTTGAATGCGATGCAATCTTTGTTCTCTTATTGCAAGAATTACAAATTATAGACTACTTAAAAGATGAGCTTTTAATAAACACCCTTAATGAAAATATAAAAATAGAGCCATTAATTAAAATTCCATTTTTAAAATGCATTAAATATATATTCTCATGAACTTTTGAGGTACATTTTGAAAAAAACTATTAAAGAAAAAATTAAATCAAACTTAAAATACAAATTCAAAAATTTATTGATTAGCAAAGAACAAAAATACAAAAAGAAATATAAAAAATTATATTCCCAGTATAGCTTTTTATATAATTTGCTTGATGTTAACAAATTAAAACCAGCAAGCAATGGTTTACGCAAATATCAACTTGAAGTATTTAATTTTTGTTTCAGCATCTTAGAAACTTTAGAAAAAGAAAATTTAGGCTATTTTCCTATAGGAGGTAGCTTAATTGGCGCCATTCGCCATAATGGTTTTATCCCATGGGATGATGATTTTGATATCGGGATGATTAGAGAAGATTTTGAAAAATTTAAAAAATTTTGTGAAAAAAATTATATAACAATTGACCCCTCAGAAATTTATTTTTCCCAAGAAAACAGAAGCACTGTTTGGCAAAAATACATGAACAAATATCCAAACCAAATTTTGTATTCCCTAACCCCCCATCATATTCAACTTATATATGGAACAAATATAGAAAATTGTGTCAACATAGATATTTTTCCGCATGATTTTTATGCTTCAAACTACACAATTGAAGAACATCGAGAGTATCTCAAAAAAATGAATGAGAAAATTATTGAACTAGATAATTTTAAAAAAGCGCTAGATTTTTTCGAAAACGAAAGAAAAAACAACCCAAATATTATTTCAAATGGAAACAAATTATATTACGGAATCGATAGTATAAATAGTTATATAATGAATCATTTTGATTGGTTTGATATCAATAAAATTTTTCCACTACAAAAAGTTGCTTTTGAAAACAAACAAATTTTAGCAATGAATGACATGCATCATTATACTTCAAGACAATATAAAGACTATCTTTCTATGCCTAATAATCTAACAATAGCCCCTCATTACGCCTTAAGGGCTAGTCATTTTAAAAAAATAAAATGCCTAGAAGAAAATCCAATAATATCTTTAATCCAAAAATTTCAAAAAATGAGTAAAGATAAAAATAACTATGAAATTAAAAATCTAATCTATAAAAGACTAATAAAAAACATAAGTGAAATACATTATAAAGATAAATATTTTAATTTATACAAAAAAACAATAGAAAAAAATTACTTCATAAGAAAGCTTATCGATGTCAACCATTTAAAACCTGTTAATGGCGATTTAAGAAAATATCAATTAAATTTAGTTAACTATACACAAGAAATAATTAATTTGCTTGAATCCTTGGGTTTAAATTACTTTATTACTTCAGGAACGTTAATTGGCGCAATTAGACACAAAGGGTTTATTCCTTGGGATGACGACATTGACATTTGCATGCTTAGAAAAGATTACGAAAAATTTATTCAATACTGCAAAAATAATTATATTGAATTAGATGATTCAAAAATACATACAAGCTCAAACAACAGATATAAAACAATCAATGAAACAATAAAAAGAAATCAAAATAAAACTATTTTTTCAAATAGTCATTATTTTATTCAATTGTTTAATGGTAAAAACATAAAAGAATCAACTACAATCGATATTTTTCCACTTGATTATTATGATGAAAATTATTCTATTGAAGAATTTAGTAAAGATGCAAAATTTGTCAAAGAAAAAATAACCCAAATCGATAATCATAAAAAAATTAAGATTTTTATAAAAAATTATTTAAAAAATCACTCTGCAATTAAAGAATATAGCTCAAAAATTTATTATGGTTTTGATAACTATATGGCTCATTTTATTCCAAAACACAATTATTGGTTAAACGAAAACGATATTTTTCCACTTCAAAAGGTTGAGTTTGAGGGTAAATTATGGAATGCACCAAATAATATTGAAAAATATCTAAATATACAACACGCAAACTATAATAAAATACCTTCAAACATCGAAATTGCACCAATGTATAATAAATATATTGAAATAGCATCAAACAAACACTAAAAGCTTTTTTGTTTTACACTTAAATTGAATTTATAACAAATAAACATAATTATTCCCTATATTATTTATTATTATATATAAAGCGATGTCAAAATAGACGTAATAAAAAATATTCTTTATTGGTTGGTTTCAATTGTCCAACTTTTAAATTTAAAAATATTCTCCCATACTTTTATGAAATTATAATGTTTTCAAAACTAACTGTCAG
>JAFYOU010000011.1 GCA_017560095.1 Candidatus Gastranaerophilales bacterium | reverse complement strand
AGCGAAGCGCTCCGTCCCCTCTGGAATATCCATCAACAACAAACTATCAAAAAAAGCAGACACCCAATAAATGAGTGTCTGCCAATTTTTTTATTGAAAAAATTTATGTAATATTATTCCCAACCAAAATGTTCTCTTTTATTTTCTGTAAATCTAATATAATCAAGAGAACCTGTTGATAAAAGAATGTCTATAGATTCACGATCTGTATATTTATATTGCTTTTTGTTATATGTTATTTTAATAAAATAATAAGTGCTTATTAGTCTATCGAGAGCAACAGCTTTTGGTGAAATATAATATCTTTCATTTTTACACCAAGCATAAACTATAGAGTCAAAGCAAATTGTGTCATTAGGTTGTATTTTAAATTTTAAAACATCTCTGTCGATTTTCCAAAATATTTCTTCTTTGTTAATAGAAGGATTGATTATGCTCATAGAATCTCGATGAATTTCTATTTTTATTGGTTTTTCGAGATTGTTAATAAAATAAACAGGATTAACAACACGTTCGCAATCTGGATTTTCTGTGTTTGTAGGAGGTGTAAACACATCTCTTTCACAGCCGAAAAAGAAAATTAGGCTTGCTATAAAAGATAGCAAAAATAAACTTATTTTTTTCATAATATTTATTTTAAAAATTAGACTATTTTACAATTAGTTTTTTCATAGTTCTTCAAGAAGTTTTTTTATAGCATCTAAATTTGGATTAATTTTCCAATAAGCTATAGTTTCAGTTAGTGTATGAGTTTCAAAAAATTTGTCACAAGATATACATTTTAATGCAGAAGATGAATTATTGTTAGGACTTATTTTGTTATACTTTTTTATAGGAGTATTATCCCAATCTTCGTTTCCTTGATTAAAGTATCCCATATCTATTATTGTTCCATCACAGTTATAAATGTTAATAAAATAATCACCGCTATACGAAGTAGTAACAACAAAATCTTCTTGTGTTGCATTATTTCTGTATAGATATATATAGATAGAATAGTATTGATAAAAATTTTCGTAATCATCATTAAATTGATCAAATAGAGGTAGAAAATCTTTTTTAAACCATTCTAGACTATCAATTGGAACATTTGCTCCACAATATTCAATATCTGGATTTATCCAGAATTGGCTTTTGAATTTTTCTTCGCACCCTACCAATATCAATATGGTTAGTGAAATTAGGAATGTTATTTTTTTCATTATATAAATAATTTAAAATTAAAATTTTAGATAAATTTATTTTCTATATTTCATTCTTTGATATGTGAGTTATTAGATTAAAAATTTTAAAGTGTATTAAGATTAAATAAAATGAATTTGTTGTAATTGTTAGTTTAATATAAAATTTCAAAAGAGAAAAATTACATTAAACTAACGTTATGTTATTAAAATATATAAATTATTTAATTTGGAAATTTCCTTAAAAAGAATTCCATAAAAAATACAATATAAAAGTATAATAACGTTAGTCCGACATAAAATTCCGCACTTTCTTTTTTTTTTTACCAATAGACTTATCTATTACCCACATCTATTACTCATATTCTCGGCAAATATATATTGTTTTTCTTTATAACCCAAATTTTCGATATTCGAAAACATCTTTTTGAATATTTTAGAATGTGTCTTTATTTGGTTGAAATACAAAGCATTGCAAAAATATAGATTATTTTATAATATTCGAAAATTAGGGAAGTGCCTAAAAATATAAGAAAAATGAACTTATTTATCAAAAAAAACTTATTTAATTTGAAAATCACCCTCAAGGATTGTTCCATCTGTTTGTGTTAAACGAATTGTGTACAGACCTACACCCCATGGAGTGTCGATTGTGTAAACCTCACCAGCTACCATATTAAGGGTAGAGGTATATTTCACGCCCGAAAGCATTTCATAAATCATGACTTCTACTCGTTCGTCTTCATTGCATTGCAATGTAAGATTTGTTGAATTTTGGAAACATTCAAAAATAATTTGTTTTGTTAAAGAATATGGATTTTCGTATTTTATAGTATCATCTGGGTCAAAGATGTTCCCATAAGGTGGCTTGGTTGGAGGATTGAATGGTTTGAGTTCTACAGGGATTCCTCCATTCTGGGCAAAGGCAAAATAACAAGAAAGCAATAATGTTGCTACTACTGAAAAGATTTTTTTCTTCATAATTGAAAATTTTTTAGTGTGAATAATTAGGATTTTGATGCAAAATTACTATCTTTGCACTCAACCTCAAAATTTTTGATATTCGAAAATGATGTTTGTTGGATGTGGTGAAAATGGCATATAAAATATTGTTAGTCAAAATGTTAATGGGGGGGGGTGAGGTTTTTTCTAATATTCGAAATTTTGAGGTTCATGAAAAAATGCTGTTTTTTTGCGTTTTTTTAGCTAAATTTGTAGTGCAATTAATGATAAATTATAAAAGTATGAAAAGAAAAATTTTTTGGATGCTTATAGTCGTAGTGCTGATGTTTTTTGTGTCGTGTCGCAAAAACGAGGAGTTGGATATAAATGATGATTATGCTTTGATAGAAGCGATGATTTCTGCAAGAAATCAGAGCGATGACGGTATCGACATAGAAGCTTTGGAAAGGAGTATAGAAATATATGAAAGAAAGGGAGAAAAGGGGAAAGTCTGTTTATGCGATGCTTTTATCGGTTATAAGTTGCGAGCAAACGGAGATTATGATAGATCAATGATACATCTAAAAAGAGCGGAAGCAAATTTATCTCATTGTGATTCAACGGCCTCGTTT
>JAFYOU010000010.1 GCA_017560095.1 Candidatus Gastranaerophilales bacterium | reverse complement strand
ATAACATTAAAAAATCGGAGAGACTTTGTGACTTATAATTTTTGATTGTGTTTTTGCTTGTTTTGTATGGGAATAATTTAATTACAAAGTCTTGACTATTTTTTAAGTAGGAAAAAATTTAAAAAAGAAGAAACAAAGAATTTAACTAAGCCTTCTTTCTTTTCTTTCGATTCACTTTCTTTTCTTTGATAGGCGCTTGAACAAAGAAAAGAAAGTGAATAAGAAGCTTTAGCTTCTTGAATAGAAAAATGAACTAGGATTTTAGACTTTTATATAAACATTTGAATAAAATAATACATTTTATACAATTGTAAAATTTTTGTAATAAATGATATGGTAAATATCAAAAAAATAAAAATACGGCTTTCATAAATATATAGTTATTAAAGGAATTTATTATGGAAGCTGTAAAGTTATCACAAGTTAGTCAAGCATCTTTTACTAACAAACAAGAAATTCAAAAAGAAACTCTAAAAGCACCAGAACAAAAGAAAAATGGCATTGAATTATTAGCAAAAGAAGCTAATGCGCTCGCACTTAACGCAAAAGCTAGTTTAACTTTTACTGGAAGCATTAATAAATTGCAAGACGCCATCCCAAAAATATCCGATATCAAATTTTTTCATGGAAGAGCATGTTTAAAAGCAGATGGCAAATCATTTTCTGGACTTGTTTCAGATACATTAAAAAATGGTGACACAATTGAAATGTTTTACCAAGACGGTTTGTTACAGATGTCTGAAAGAAAAGGCGTTATAAATTTTTTAAAAACATTTATATATTCGCCAGAAGAAAGATTTTTAAAAAAAGTGATTACAAAAAAACCTGGCGTTTTGGCTAAAGCAGTATATGAACGTGATTTGGATGGAAAAATACATAGATTTACTGCTTCCGAATACGGCATAGAAAAAATATGTTTAGAAACCAATATGTATGGCAAGCCAGCAAAATTAACTAAAGGAGAATTTTTTAAATCTTGGGCTGCTGGAGACAAATTAAGCGGTATGCATGCTAGAAAAAAAATCACCAATTTAGATGGGAATGAAGTTGAAATTAGTCTTGATATTCGAAACGGTGAAATTACATGTATTAATTGCGGTGAAGATTACGGAACCTTAAAGTATCTTGAGCGCAGTAACTCATACTATATTGATGATTTTGAAAAAAATAAAAAAACAACACCTCAGCATTTAATAGAAGTTTTGGAAAAATTTGGTTTTGAAAATGCATCAGAAATGATACAGGAATTAAATATAAGATACAGGAATCAAGTATAAAATTATAAAGCCTCGGATTTTCCGAGGCTTTAAAATTTTTTATTCTTCTTCAAATTCATCGCCATCAGTAATAGCTGAAGCAACCATGTTGAATTCTTCATCACTTTCAATGATTTCAAAAGTGCAATCATCTTCTGTTTTATTCATTTTCATAATGATGATTTCATCTTCTTCTTCGTCGTTTGGCATTTGGCCTTCTTCAACTACCGATAATAGAGCATAATCTTGATCTTCAATATTAACTATTTCTTGTAGTTTCATGGTAATTTCTTCGCCTTGTTCACCAATTACTGTGATAATTTCAGGTGCGTTTTCTTGCATAACTTTTCCTATCTATTGTTTTCTATGTATTCTTTTAATATTACACTTGCTGCCATAGCATCAACTAAGGCTTTGTTTTTTGTATATTTTTTACCTTGATTTCTTAAGATTTCTTCAGCCGCAGAAGAAGATAATCTTTCATCTTGTTCTAATATAACATAGTTGTTTCTTAATGGTTTAATAAAGTTTAAACAATTTTTAGCTTGAAAACCTAAAGTTCCGTCCATATTGTATGGAACTCCGATTAAAATTATATTTGTTTGGTATTCTTGACATATTTTTTCAATTTCTTCAAGAGCAATTTTGTCATTGTTTCGATTAATTGTTTTAAGAGGACTTGCGTTTATCCATAGAGCATCACATGTGGCAATACCTATTCTTTTTGTTCCGATATCCAATGCTATTATTCTTTTTCTTATTTCCATTTTTCCTCTAATTGTGCCATAAGTATTTGGACTTCATCTTTTGCTAGCTTTGTTGGTGGTATTTTTCTAAAAATATTCTTTTTTTCTAATTGCTGTAATTTTGACATAAAGGTATAGTATATACTTTTGTCAATGAAAGAACTAATTAGCATTTTTATGTATGGATTTTTGAAACATAAGCTATAGGCGCAAGCAGAAGTGATTTTTAAGTTTGCTAACGAAGCAACATAAGATTGTAAAAGTAGCCTGCTTTTTAATTGTGACATATAATTTTGATCTGGTAAAAAGTTTTTTTCAATTGAAGCATCTACCCATTCGTTAATTGTATCTAAATCGGTGCAGTGCTCAAGTTCTATTTTATCTATTATTTCATCGACAAAGCAATTTTCTCCGTACGAATAAAACCATGTTTCTGTTACCTTGCTGGTTATAAATTTTTTAACTTTTTCTTGGGTAAGTTTTATTATTTCTAGTTTTGAATTAATAAATTCAGAAACGTCAAAATTTATTGAACGAACATCATTTAGTAAATTTTTCCATACAATTAACTCGTATGGTAGTTCTAAATTATTGCTCTTTGTTTTGTTTGTGTAATGTATAAATAGGCTTTTTAGCGCAATAGGATTTATGTCAATTGGAATTGAATCACTAAATAATCTTTTTATAATTGATTGATAATTAAAAGTATCTATGGAATTAAAACCCATACAAGAAGTGATTCCTTTTGTCGTATTTATTGTTAGCAATAGAGTATCAATTAGTTCGTCCTCTTTTTTTCTTGAAAAAATCATTGAAAAATCACTTCTGCCATCTACAAAACTGATTTGAGATTTATAAATAGTGCTGTTTTTTGTTAAAAAATCTACTAAAAAATCAGGGTTTTCTTGTGATATTTTTTTAATTACCCTTTTTAATTTTGCTTTAGTTTTTGTGTTGAATGTTTTATTTTCCAATGCTTGATTTAAGCCAGAAAGAGCATAAGGAGAACTTGAGTTTAAAAGCGCATTAAAGATAAAATCAAATTCTGTATTGTCTAATTTTAGATGTGCTAATATAGAAAAAGCATTAGCTAGATTATCTCCATCAAATTCTGATTCTAAGTTTTCAAGAAAATCAATTTTTTCTTCTTGTGGAATATTTAAATAAAAATCAAGTAAATCAAGTTGAACCTCGGGTTCTGTTAATGCATTTTTTAAAAAATCTTTAATGCCATTGTGCGCCAAATCTTCTGGATTGTCTATGTAATCAACTATATCATGGTATTCAAAATCAAGCCCTTTTTGTTTCATTAAGGACATGATAAGAATTTTTTTATCATCCGATATTTTTTCGTTTTGTAGTAATTTTACTGAAAGTTCTTTGAATAATTCATTTTCAATTGCTTCAAAAATGATAATAGAGCATATATCGCTATAAATGCTTTTTGTCGAAGTTATTTCATTTAAAAGAGTTTTGAAAATAAAAGCTTTATCGTCAATTGTTGCAATATAGTCTATATCTTTCTTTAATTTGTTATTATCAATTCTTATTGCATTGCGATATGTGCTCAGGATTGAAATTAATTCTGCTCTTTGTTTCAGCTTTTGAGAATTATTGGACATTATTTTCTGTTAGTGCCCCATAGTAGATCTAAAATCTTTTGTGCTTCTGCACTCATTAAACCATCTTGCAGGATTAGATATTGAACAGCAATTAGTGTGCATTCTGAGCATATATTTACCCCTGGTCCTTTAACCATTTTAGGAACTTGTGTGTTTGGGCGTTTGCAAAAGCTACAATATTCTATTTCAATATTTTTTTCATTTTGATTTTTTGTTTGTTTTTTGCCAAAAGATACAACTTTTTCTTCTTTCAAAATATACTCCTTTTGTTATTTATATATTTTAATCTATTTTTGAAATATTAACAAATAGTATATAAATAAAATATTAAGCGTGCCTATTTCTAAGATAATTCTTTTGTAAACTTTTATTAACTAAAAAGTAATAAAAAGTCAATTTTTTAGTTAAAAAAAACTTTATATAGGTACGAGAGATATTTAAGGATTTTACTATTATGGCTGTTGGCGCTCACGATAATTTAGATAGAGCTTTAGTTAAAAAATACCAAAGTTTAAAAGTTGATAATGCTGTTATTCAAAGTTCAATGATTGATCCTAATAAGATGATGGAAACAATGAATGATTATGCAAATGCACATATGGAAGCTTTTAGAATTCAAAATGCATTGCGTGATCTTTGCAACAAAGCTATTTCAATGAATATTCAATATACAAAAATGAAATCTGTTAAGTCTAAAAAAGAGCGTATGCAGGAAGCAGCAAGAAAAGTTGTTGCAGCTCAAATGGCTAAGAAAAACGCATTAGCCCAAAAATTAGCAAAAGAACCTAGACCTTCTATTGCTTAAAATAGTTTTACTTATTGGTTTTGTGTGTGTTAAACTTGCCTCTTTGTTTTTCGAAGAGGTTTATTTTTTGTATTTACATATTTTGAAACTTATAGTTTAATAATTATAGAACCCATTAATGGATTGCGTGGTGAGATATGATAGAAATTTTAAAAACCACTGATAATAAACTTATTGAATTAGGAATTAATGAAGCGCAAAGCGGTTCTTGGTTTAATTTGATTAATCCCAGTTATGATGAAATTCAAAAGGTTTCATTAATTTTGAATTTAGATGAAAGTTTTTTGCGCAATTCATTGGACGTTGATGAGCGTTCTCGTATAGAAATTGAAGACGATTGCTTGTTGATAATTACAAATATTCCAATAATGGAAGATGAAGGAGCGTATGACACTTTGCCTTTGGGTATAATATTCACTCAAAGAGGTTTTATAACTGTTTCATCTAAAAAGAATAATATTATATCTTCTTTCAATAAAGATACTGCTGCGAATTTTGACACAAAAAATAAAACTAAGTTTTTGTTGGATATTCTTTTCCGTTCAACTAAATATTATTTGAGATATTTAAATAATATTACAAAACAATCCGAAGAAATTGAAGAAGAATTAAGAAAAACAATGAAAAATAAGGCACTTTTTCAGCTTTTTGAAGTGCAAAAATCTCTTGTTTATTTTACAACAGCACTTAAAGATAACTACATGGTGTTGCAAAAGATTATGCGTATAAGTCAAAGTGCAAAACAGAGTTCTTTACTTAAGTTTAGCGAAGATGACATTGACTTATTGGAAGATGTAATTATTGAAAATAAACAGGCGCTTGAAATGGTTGAGATGCATAGAAACATTTTGGAGAATATGATGGATGCATTTGCTTCAATTATTTCAAATAATTTGAATATTGTGATGAAGTTCTTAACTTCGATTGCAATTATTTTCGCTATTCCAACAATGTTTTCAAGTTTTTGGGGTATGAATGTTGCGGTTCCGTTTGCAAGTAATGAATTTGGATTTTTAATTGTAAGTGTTATTTCTCTTATTGCGGCAATCTTAGCTGCCATTTTCTTTGCAAAAAAAGGCATGTTTTAATTTAAACAAAGGTAAAATTGAAATTATTTATTTTTTCCAACAATTTCGTTAATTCCAGGATCTACATTTGTACCTGTTATTAGCCTTCTTAATAAGAATTGTAGCTTTGGTAAGACATATGCTAATAGTACGCTGCTTGTAACGATATTTAAGATAGTGTTAAAACTTTTAGCTTTCAATGCTCTTTTTGCAAATTTTTCAACAGAATCTGAATTTAGTGCGTCTTTGACAAATTGCGTTATTGAATCTTTTAATTTGCCAATTTCTTCTGTGTTAACTAGTTTTCTTGGGTCACGAACTTTGTTATCCAAAAACGAAACTAGTTTTAATTTTTTTGCTTCTTGCGTAAAGATAGAGTCGGGATTTTGGTCAATAAAATCTAAAATTGTTTTTTCGTCGATATTTTCAGGCAAGCTTAATGTTCGATTTTTAATAGCTTTTATAAAGTCTTGGCTATCTAGTAGTTTTACATCTAAATCTGTATTTATTCCGAAAATATTTTTAGTTAGTTTATTAAAACCTTTTTCTAACCATTTTGGTGCAACATAGTTTAAAAAGCACATGCCAGCCATTTTAAATGCTAATTCTGCTTTTTCTGATTTGTTTCTACCTGTTTTAACTCTGCCAACAGTTAATCCTCCATCTAGTATCATCATTTTTTCCAAATCAGACATGTTTGCTAATCTTTCAATACCTTTAAAGCTTACTTGGTTGTTTTTCTTTAAAGATGACATGTATTTTTTCATTCCCGATGTTTTAGAATTTGACTTAACTTGTTTATTGTCTTCAACTTTCTTTTTGGTGTATGAGAAGTTTAATTTAGGTAGAATGAAACCCATAATTGCAATTGGTATTGCAGTCGTTGCAAAAAATTTTCCAACTTGCAAGCCTTGAAATAGTTTTTTATTGTTTTTAACATTTATTAGTTCAGCTACTTCTTTGGGTGCGTTTTTGGCAAATTTTTCAATATTTTTATCTAGTCCTTGATATTTTGTTCCTTTGATTAAAGCGCTATCTACCTTGCTAGACAAGCCTGTAAAATCAATTAATTTGTCACAAATTTTGTTTAAAATTGGAATTCCGCCTAGCCAAACAGCGCTTGTTCCGTATTCGTCCACAATACGTTCTCTTGTTGCTTGTTTTGCAACAAATTCGGATTCTTTTGCGTTTTGCTTGTATGTCATGTAGCATTTTGCTACGTTTTCTATCCCACAATCACGCACTAATAATGGATATATACTGTTGTTGTTTCCTAGGGCTGAAATAATATTAACTAGTGACATAATTTTCTCCAATTCTTTAATCAAATACACCAACTTGTTTACCCGAAGAGGTGTGTTAAAGAATTATCGAGACTTATCAAAACGTCAAAAATTCCCACTACCCCTTCGGGATAATATGAGAATGATGATGTAATTTGTTGATAAGTAATGTTTTCATAATGCTTCCTTAAGTGTGATGAGTTTAACATGGTATTGTTATTTTGTAAAGTGTTTTTTTGTGTTTGTAAACAAATGTAAAACAAAATTAGAAAATTATTAAGATTTTCTTTGTTTTGCCGTATTTATATTTTGGAGGAGCAATATGGATATACAGACAATTTCTGGGAAATTTAGTTTTGCAAAAAAAACAAATAAAGCAGAAGTAAAAAAAATTAATATAAATTTAATAAATACTGATAAACAAACAAGTGTTTCTCGTTCAGCATCAGAAATATTATCCGCTACAAAAAATTATGAATCTTATTATTTTGCTTTGTCAAAAAATGCAGATAAGACTTTAAGTAACGTTGAAGTTTTATCTCAGTCCAATATTGGAGAATTGGCCTCTGTTGGAAATGCTGTTGTTTCAAAAGCTTTTAAAATAATTGCCAATGTGCGATCTCAAGTCGGTATTTATAATGCAGAAATTGCAAATATTTTAGCTAATCAAAGTCTGTCAGATTCTGAAAAAAATAAAAAAATTAAATTATTAAAAGAGAAAATTCAAAAAATATTTAAAGAAGCTGTTTTGAAAAGTGAAAAATTGATAATGTTTACAAGTTCTTTGAAAAGCTATGCTTTAATTCTCAATAAATTAAAGCTAAATAATGTTGATATTGATTGCATTATTCAAATATTAGCTGAAATGGCTAACAATATTAATACTACTCCAACAAACTTATCCAATTGTGAAAGTGCTAACGATATGAATGATGAAATTAAAAAAAATAAAAAAAGCTTTTTTGATGTTAATAATGAAGGTGTGGGTATAGAGAATTTAAAAGCAGTAGAAGAAAAAATACAATTCTTGAATCAAAAAATTGATGATCCAAAAATTTCTCCCAAAGAAAAGAATACTCTAGAACAAGAATTGATATTGTATAACTCAATAAAAAACATGTTAGAATGTCTTGCGTAAAGATAAAAAGATATGCAAATCTTTTTATCTTTGAATTAGTTCGTCAACTTTTTGTTTTTCTTTTAAAATTTTTGCTCGTTTATTTCTATAAAGCATGTCACAGAATGCTTCAAGACGCGTAATAAAGCCTGCTTCTCCTGTGTGCTCGTCTATTGTTAAATTTAATAATGGTTTATTGAAATTTTTTGCTTTTCTTCTTATGTCTTCTAACATTAAACTATCAGGCCCGCATCCAAATGCGGTTAGGGTTATTATTCCGTCAATTTTGTCGTCTTGTAGGTAATGACCTGCACATCCTGTCATTTCATATTGATTTGCCCAATATAGTGATGAACCTAATGAATGCATTCCGCCTTTCATTTGCTCAAGCGTTAATTGGTATGCGCTATAAACCTGTACATCCATATCTTCAAGTTTTTTAAAAATGTCCATACAAGTTCTTTTGTCGTATATGTTGTAACCATGTCCAACAAGGGCTACATTTATAGATTTTGGTTCTTTTTTGGGTGGAATAACAATTTTTCCTTCTTTTGCATTTTTTAGTGCATCTTCAAAGTTTAAGCCATTTTGCACCATTACATTGAAGTTATTTTGCACAACAAATCCTGCACGTTGTGCTTTTTTAACAGTGTCAAAATCTTCAATTTTAAAATATTTTGCTGTTTCTAATAGAAAATCAATTAGATTTTGGTCTTTTTCTGATTTATCAAGTGTTGCTTCAATTAGATTAAAGTCACTTTTTATTACATTTCTTATTAAATCGGGAAGTCCTCTTATTTTGGAACAATTATAAATTTTTGGCGCTATTGATTGAATTGAAGGAACAAATATATTTTTGATTCCTTTATTGATTAAATCTAGAACGTGTCCAACATAAACTTTGACAGGTAAACAAGTTTCTGTAACAACAAGGCTTGCACCATCTGAGATTGTTTTTTTTGTTGTGTTATTTGATAAAATTACCTCTATTCCTAAGTTGTTAAAAAAGCCATACCAAAATGGAAAGTATGTATAGTATAGCATTGCCTTGGGAATTCCGATTTTTTTTTCTAATTTCATAAAAATATCCAATATGTCTAATGTATTAATGATACATCAAACATTTTGAACTTTACATTATTTATCAATTTTGTTGTAATTATAACAATTTTTTTCTTCATTTTGTTTTAAAATAATATAAGGGAAAATTAGGATAACTATGTCTATACAAAATATAAATCAATATTATTTACCTAGGCAAAATTACGGATTTTATACTGTGCCACAAATGCAACAAATACCTGCGTTTTATGCGCAAAATCCCTTTGATGCAAGTTTTTATAATCAAAAGATAAATTTCCCTTATATTCCGTTTCAGACACAAACTTCCGAATATGTAAAAACAGGCGAGATTGTTGCGCCTAATGGTGAAATAACTCATTTATATAAGCTTAATAATGGCCATACTATTGCTATTATGCGAAGAAAAGATGAACAATCTATCGTTAAAACTTTTGTAGATGCCGGCTCAATGAATGAAACCGACGAAAAGCGTGGCGTATCCCATGTTAACGAACATGGTTTGTTTAAGGGCTCATCAAAATTAAAAGACGGCGACGTTTTTAAATTAACAGGGCAAATGGGTGCTTATACAAATGCATCAACTGATTATGCTCAAATTAATTATTATATTTCTGCTCCTTATATGGGATTTGATGAATTAAAGAAAACAATTGAAATTCAAGGCGATATGATTTATAACCCGACTTTTGATGTTGAAGCAATGGAATCTGAAAAAGGGCCTATTTGTTCTGAAATTTCTATGATTAATGATGATCCTACAACGAAGGCTTTTGATAAAGTTATTAGAAATTTATTCCAAATTCAATCAAATAGTGAAAATATGGTTGCGGGTTCGATTGATACAGTTATGGCTTTAACAAAAAAAGACATGCATAATTATCATCAAACATATTATGCGCCCGAAAATATGCATACTGTAATTATTGCAGATGAATCAATTTCGGAATCAGCTATTATGCAAGAAGTTGTTAAGAGCTTTAGACCTGCATATGCGCATGATCAAAAAATTGCAGTAAGAAAAGAAGAGTTGTATCCATTACAAGTTGCTAAACGTGAAGATATTAGAAGTTCAAAAACAAATTCTACTTGTGTATTTTTAGCTTTTGCAGGCCCTAAGCCAAAGGATTCTAAAGATTTTATTATTCAAAAAATGCTAGATTATTATGTTTCTCAGTGTTCAACTTCTGATTTAAAAAATAATCTTCAACAAATTGACGCTTCTTATAGTTCCGCTCTTCAAAAAGTTGGTCTGAAAGATAGTGATCCATATGCATTAGTTAGCTTAATTGAGACAAACCCTAATGAGGAGCAAATAGCTCTTGATTATTTTTATGACGCAATAAGGAAACTTCAAACACAGCCATTATCTGATGATGATATGACTGCTATTTTAAATAATTTAAATAAGAGTCTTGAATTTATGATGTGTGATTCTGAAGCAATATGTGATACTCTTGGTGATTGCTTGAGGGATGGGTCAGTAGATTATTTTGCTAATTTTAAACAAATTGCAGCTTCTATTTCAAAAGAAGATATAATGAATTTTGCTCGAAAATATTATGATTTAAATAAGGCATCAATTGTTGTTGTACACCCTTCAAGTGTTACTGAGTCTGATATACAAAGAAATTTTGCAACATCAAAGTATGCGCTTCATAATATTCAAAAACAAAAAAATGTTTCATTTACAGGAATCAAAAAAGTAGATACTGATTCTGTCAAAGAATATCAACTTTCAAATAATACTCATTTGGTCTTAAATAAAACAAATTCAAATCTTTGCTTTTTTAATTGGAGTGTAAATACTCCACCAGTTAAGCCTAAAAATCCTAATATTCCTGCTGTAATGCGATACATGTTTACTAAAGGTTCTGAATACTTAAATCAAAATGAGTTAGAAAGATATAAAGAATTAAGTGGTATTGATGTTGATGTATTTGTTAATGGACGAAGTATTGAAATTTCTGGCAATTGTTTACCGGAAAATGCTGAGAAAACTTTGGCTTTAATTAACGAATTAATGTATCATCCAAAATTAACTCAGGCTGATTTTGATGCAGCAAAAAAATATGTTAAATCTATGTTGCAAGCAAGTCAAAAAAATGCTAATGAAAACTTGTTGGATAGATTGTATCCAGGATTTTTCCCAACAAGCGAAAAGATGTTAAAACAAATTGAAAGCCTAAGTTTATCTGATGTTAAAGAGTTTTACCAACAATTGCTAAGAAGCGCTTCTTCGTCGTTTGTTGCAACTTTGCCTTTGGACAAACATCCAGAATTAGAAACTATGGTTATATCTCATCAAAATATGCCAAACGTTGTGTTCAAAGAAAACGTTCCGAAATTATCTTCAATTTTTGAAGCAAATCCTGAACCAAATGTTATATATGATACTGATGATTTAAACCAAGCTCAAATTTATCAAACATATAAGTTTCCGATGTCTGGAAACGTTGAAGATGAAGCTAAGTTTGAATTAGTACACACAATTTTGGGTGGAAGTTCAAACGCTAGATTGTTCTCGGATTTAAGAGAAAAGCAAAATCTTGCATATGCTGTTTCATCTAATATTCAATCATTTGGAAATACCGGAATTCTTACAATGCAAATTCAAACAACAACAGATAATAAAGATGCTGGTGTTGAAAGTTTTGATAATGTTCAAAAATCACTTGACGGCTTTAAAAAGCATAGAGATTTGCTATGTAGCGAACTGGTAACTGATGAAGAATTAGAATCTGCTAAAATGAGATTAAAACAAAAAATAATTGGTCAATGTCAAAATCCTTTAAGTGAAACTGATTTGCTGGCTATGAACGTTGTTGAGCCGTATGGAATTAAGCGTATTGATAAATATGTGGAAGCAATAGATAAAATTACTAAAGAAGATATACAACAAGCTGCGCAATTTATATTCTCTTATAATCCTACAACTTCAATTTTGGCGAGTCCGGATACAATTAATTCTCAGCTTTCATATTTAAAAACATTAGGTAAACTAGAACCTGTTTCGATGGGGTAGTGGACTTTTTGGTAATGTTTAAAATTTATTTTAGATTTATTTAACGTATAATGAATTACGTAAATAAATTACTAAAAGTATTTAATTATTCGATTGAACATACTAAAGCAAAAAATTTTGAAAATAAAACATACAAAGCTTTAAATTGTTCTAAAAAATGGATAGGAAATATTGTTCCATCTGATATTTTAAATATTGATTTAAAAGAATCAACTAATTTAATTGCAACATTATTTAAGGGTGGAATTTTTTATGAAGATTTTCCAGAAATTATTTTAACCACTTCTGAAAGTCATATAAAAAATTTATTTGTTTTTGATGACGGTAGAAATTATAACCATCAAGTTGGTGAATTATTAGTGCATACGCTTTGTTTATAGAAAGGAAAAAATAATGAATATTTTAAAAGAAAAAGGAATAAGTTTAGATAAGCAAGTTAGAACTTGGCATGATATAGTTAAACGTCCATATAGTCGAGATTTTGTTGATAATTATACAAGAACTCGTCAAATTTTAATGAATGGAATTGAAGTTGAAGCATGGGGATTTAAGCATGCTTGGGTTCGAAAGCTGGATGATTTGGAGCTAAGGAAACTTTTAGTTTCAATTCGCCGAATTGAAGATATGCAACAGACTACAATGAATTGGCTGACTCCTTCGAGACAGAGTATATTAGACACAACTTTGGGCTATGAGCAAGTTGCTGTTGATCTTACTGCATGGTTAGCTCAAAATGAATCTAACCCATATGTTAAAGAAACATTTAATTTTGGGTTATTAGAAGATTTTGATCACCTATATAGATGGTCGGGTTTTAATCTCGACTAATTTTTTATATAATAAAGAAAAATATGTAGGAGGAGTCTATGATAACAAGAATAGCAATTTTAGGATATGGAAACTTGGGTCGAGGAGTTGAGGCTGCAATTAAGAAAAATCCAGATATAGAGCTTGTTGCAATTTTTACACGAAGAAATCCTGATGATTTAAAAATAAAATCCGATGCTCAGGTTGTTTCGATTAATGAAATTGAAGATTGGCAAAACAAAATTGATGTTTTGATTATTTGTGGTGGAAGCGCAACTGATTTGCCAATGCAAACTCCTAAATATGCTAGAATATTTAATGTTGTGGATAGCTTTGATACACATGCCAAAATTCCTGAACATTTTAAAAACGTTGATGAATCTGCCAAATGCGCTAATAAAACAGCAATTATTTCTGTTGGTTGGGATCCTGGCATGTTCTCTTTAAATAGACTTTATGCAAGCGCAATTTTACCTGATGGAAAAGATTATACTTTCTGGGGAAAAGGTGTTAGTCAAGGACATAGTGACGCTATTCGAAGAATTGAAGGGGTAGCTGATGCTAAACAATATACAATTCCTATTGAAGAAGCACTTGATGCAGTAAGAAGTGGTTCTAATCCGGAATTGTCAACAAAGCAAAAACACAAAAGAGAATGCTTTGTTGTTTTAAAAGAAGGTGCAAATGCATCTAAAATTGAACAAGAAATTAAAACTATGCCAAACTATTTTGCTGATTATGATACGACAGTTCATTTTATATCCCAAGAAGAATTAAACAAAAATCATTCAGGCATTCCACATGGCGGTTTTGTGTTGAGAAGCGGAGAAACATCAAGTAATACAAAACATTTAATTGAATATAGCTTAAAATTAGATTCAAATCCGGAATTTACTTCTTCGGTTTTAGTCGCTTATGCAAGAGCAGCCCATAGATTAAATAAAGAAGGAAATAATGGTTGTAAAACCGTTTTTGATATAGCTCCTATGTATTTAAGCTCAAAAACTTCTGAAGAATTAATAGCAACAATGCTATAGAAAATAATTGACCGCACAATATTGTTGTAGTTTAATTAAAAAGATACGCAATTTTTGTGCGGTTTTATATACGGGAAAAATTATGAGTTTAATAAATAAAATAAACGAATTAAAAAAGGAAAAAAATGCGATTATATTAACGCATTGCTATCAAAATGTTGAAATTGATGAAGTGTCTGATTTTGTTGGTGATTCGTTATATTTAAGCAAAATGGCAGCAACAACTAGTGCTGATATTATTCTTTTTGCTGGCGTTTATTTTATGGCGCAAAGTGCAAAATTATTATCTCCAAATAAAAAAGTGCTTTTGCCCGAGATTTCATCTGGTTGCATGATGGCGGATATGATTAACGTTGAAAACTTGAAGTCATTTAAAGCAAAATACCCCAATATTCCTGTTGTTTGTTATATTAATTCAACTGCTGAAGTAAAGGCTCTTTGCGATGTTTGTTGTACATCATCAAATGCAGTTGAAGTAGTTAAAAAATTAAATGTGCCAAAAGTTCTTTTTGTTCCTGATAATTATTTAGGAAAGTTTGTTCAAGAACAATTGCCAAATATTGAAATAATTACATTTAATGGCTTTTGTCCAATTCATCAAAGAATTAGGGTTGAAGAAATTGATAATGCTAGAAAAAATTATCCAAATGCATTAATACTTACTCATCCAGAATGCAACCAGGAAGTTGCAAAGCGCTCTGATTTCATCGGTTCAACCAAGGAAATTATGGAATATGTTGTAAAATCAGATAAAAAACAATTTGTAATTGCAACAGAAAAAGGTGTAGTGGATAGATTAAATAGAGACTCTAAAAAATTTAATTGGGGTAAAGAATTCGTTTTAATTAATGAAAATATAATTTGTCCTGATATGAAAAAAAATACATTAGAAGGTATTTATAACACTTTATTAAACGAAACAAGTGAAATCAAAATCGAACTAGATACAGCTAAAAAAGCAGTTCGATGTATCGATAAAATGTTTGAAATAACAAAATAAAAAAAAGCCTCGAGATTTTCGAGGCTTTTAAATTATTTCTTAAATAACGCCTTGTGCTATCATTGCGTTTGCAACTTTTTTAAATCCTGCAATATTTGCTGCAGCTACATAATTAATTCCTAAATTGAATTCGTTACTAGTTTTTTGACAGTTTGCAAAAATATTTGTCATAATTTGATTTAGTTTCGAGTCTACTTCTTCAAAGCTCCAAGAATATCTCATTGAATTTTGACTCATTTCTAACGCAGATGTTGCAACACCGCCTGCGTTAGCTGCTTTTGCTGGAGCTAAAAGAATTTTGTTTTCAATTAAATAATCAATTGCTTCAATTGTTGTTGGCATATTTGCTCCTTCACCAACTGCAATTACGCCATTTTGAACTAAAATTTTAGCTGTTTCTAAATTAATATCATTTTGTGTTGCACATGGTAAAACAATATCGGCTTTAATTGTATAAACTTTTGGAGTTTCGCCTTTAATGTTTTCTAAATATTTGGCATTTGGATATTTTGTTTGATATTCTTTTATTCTCAATCTTTCTACTTCTTTAATTCTTTTGATTTCATCTAAATCAATTCCGTTTTCATCGTAAATGCAACCATTTGAATCTGACATTGCAACAACTTTTGCGCCATACTCAAGGGCTTTTTGAGCTGCATAGATTGCAACATTGCCTGAACCTGAGATTGTTACAGTCTTTCCTTTTAGTTCTAGATCGTTTGCTTTTAGCATTTCTCTCATAAAATAAATTAAGCCAAAGCCAGTTGCTTCTTTTCTTGCTAAACTTCCGCCGTAATCTAAGCCTTTTCCGGTTAAAACACCAGCTTCATAAGTGTTCTTGATTTTTCTGTATTGACCAAATAAATAACCAACTTCTCGAGCTCCAACACCAATATCTCCAGCTGGAACGTCAAGGTCATGACCAATATGACGTTGTAATTCGTTCATAAAACTTTGACAAAAATGCATAATTTCATTATCAGATTTGCCTTTTGGATCAAAATCAGAACCACCTTTGCCGCCGCCAATAGGAAGTCCTGTTAAGCTATTTTTAAAAGTTTGCTCAAAAGCTAAAAATTTCATAATACTTTGATTAACTGATGGATGAAATCTTAATCCGCCTTTAAATGGGCCTATAGCTCCGTTAAATTGAACCCTATAGCCACGATTGACTTGAACTTTACCTGAATCATCAATCCAAGGAACTCTGAATGTAATAATTCTTTCAGGTTCAACCATTCTTTCTAAAAGAGCAATTGCTTCATGTTTATCATTTATAACAGGTGCAATGCTTTTAATAACTTCTTTTACTGCTTGAACGAATTCTGGTTCAGTTGTGTTTTTTTCGCAAACTTCATTTAAAACTTTTTCGATGTAATTGTTCATGTGCTTCGACTCCTATTTATCGAAAAAATTATAGCACTATGATGTTTATATCGCAATTTCTTTATAAAATTTTTATATCTTGACAGGATCGTATGATTTGCTACTATGTTACTATAAATAGAAACAAAAAATATGAAAAATATAATTGAAATACTATATAAATTAGAATCTAGATATGATATAGAAAAGTTTTTGAGTGAAATTTTTACAAAAAACGAACTTGAAACCATTGAAAAACGATGGCGTATCATGGAGTTGTTAGCTCAAGGTAATACTCAAAGAGAAGTGGCAAGCAGTTTAAATGTTAGTCTTTGTAAAGTTACTCGAGGGGCAAAAATTTTAAAAAATAAAAAGGCTATTACTACTAAATTTTTAAATAAAGGATATGAAAATGAATAATATAAAACCTGATAAAAATGGATTTTTTGGAAATTATGGCGGTCAATTTATTGAAGAAGACTTAAAAAATGAATTAAATAAAATTGAAAAAGAATTTTTGGAAATAATTCAAGATAAAAGTTTTTTGGATGAACTAGATTACTTAATGAAAAATTTTGTTGGTCGCCCTAGTCCTATTTATTTTGCGAAAAATTTATCGACAAAATTAGGAAACAAAATTTATTTAAAACGTGAAGATTTAAACCATACAGGTGCGCATAAAATTAACCATTGTCTAGGTGAAGCACTATTGGCAAAAAAAATGGGTAAAACTAAAGTGATTGGTGAAACTGGAGCAGGCCAACATGGTTTAGCTTTGGCTACAGCAAGCGCATTATTAGGACTCCAATGCGACATTTATATGGGTGAAACAGACATAGAAAAAGCAAAAACAAATGTTGATAAAATGAAACTTTTGGGAGCAAATGTTATTCCTGTTTCACATGGAACTAAAAGCTTAAAAGAAGCGGTTGATGCTGCGCTTACTGCATATAAAAATGATTTTAAAAATTCTTTTTATGCGATTGGCTCAGTTGTTGGCCCACATCCTTTCCCTATGATTGTTGAATATTTTCAAACAAGAATTGGGGTTGATGCAAACAAACAAATGAAAGAACAGTATGATGGCTTACCTGATTACGTTGTTGCTTGTGTTGGTGGTGGTTCAAATGCAATTGGAATTTTTAATGGTTTTGTTCATGAACAAGATGTTCAGCTTATCGGCGTGGAACCTCTAGGAAAAAGTGAAAAAATTGGCGAAAATGCTGCAAGCATTTCTTTTGGTAAGGATGGAATCTTGCATGGATTCAAATGCAAAGTTTTACAAGATGAAAATGGAAATGTTATGGATGCATATAGTGTTGCTTGTGGTCTTGATTATCCAGGAATTGGGCCAAAACATTGTTATTTAAATGAAAATAAATTAGCCAAGTATGAAACTATTGGTGATCTTGAGGCAATTGACGCTTTTTACGAGCTATCAAAAACAGAAGGTATTATTCCTGCGCTTGAAAGCTCTCATGCTGTTGCTTATGCGATTAAGTTATCTAAAGAAGTTAAAGATAAAAGAATTCTTGTAAATCTTTCAGGGCGTGGCGATAAAGATATTAATTTTATCATGGAAAATTACCCAAAAAATTAAATATCTTTGATTTCGACATAATCTAAATTTGAATCTAGCAAATGCACTTGTCCTGTTTCGTGAGACAAGTGGCATTTTGCTATATATAGCTCTTTGTTTTCTACTGCTTTTTTGATTATTTTTGAATGTTTTAAAATATATTCTTCAACCCAAAGTGTGTGTTGTTTTGCAAGTTGGTTTTCATTTGTTAAGGCACCATTGTCGCAATCAATAGCAGGATAAACACATTTTAATATCGTTTCAAAGGTTTCTTTAATTTCAGGGTAATGTTCTTGTGCGTATTCCATAACTCCACAGTTATCATGTCCTAATAAAATCAAAAGAGGCACATTAAGTTTTTTTACTGCGTATTCAATGCTTTCCATAATGTTTGCACCCATTGTAATTCCTGCGACTCTTACAACGAAAAGTTCTCCTATGCCTGCTTCAAAAATTAATTCAGGAACTACTCTAGAATCGGAACAACTTAAAACGCAAGCGTGGGGTTCTTGGTGATGTGCTAATGCTTTTAGCGTTTCAATGGTTATATTTTTTGCTTCGTACTTTCCATTTATAAATTGCTCATTTCCTTTCAGGAGTTTAATTAAAATTTTTTTTGAACAATTAGGAATATTCATTTTTTTCTTTACCTTTAAGTTTAGTCGTACTAAAATTTTCCTTGGAAATTATAATTAAGGCAAATATGTTACAAGATATTTTAAATCAAAAAAAATGTTTTAAGTTGGTTTGTGGTGCAGGTAATGAAGATGCAGATGAAGTTGAAAAACTTGTCTATATTTATTCGCTAGCAGGAGCTAATTTTTTTGATGTTTGTGCAAAAAGTAGTGTCATTGATGCTGCAAAAAGAGGGTTAAAAAGAGCGGGGATAAACGAAAATAGATTTCTTTGTGTAAGTGTTGGAATTGATGGTGATCCTCATATTACAAAAGCATATATTTATGATGATAAATGTATTAAATGTGGGTTATGTTTTGAACAATGCCCTCATCAAGCTATTTCATCTGATATTAAAATAAATGAAAAAAGGTGTATAGGTTGTTCAATTTGTGCGCAAAATTGTCCTAAAAAAGCAATTGATATGCGAACTAAGGAGCAAAATTATGATGAACTTTTGCCTGAAATTATTTCTAAGGGAATTAATTGTATTGAATTTCATGCTATTTCAAAAAATGAAAATGATGTTTTAGAAAAATGGGATAAAATCAATTCTGTTTTTGATGGGATGACCTGTATTTCCGTTGACAGATCAACTTCAGGGGATAAAGACTTGGTTGAATTGGTTAGAAAAATGGTATCTAAAAAAGCTCCTTATACAACTATTATTCAAGCTGATGGCGTTGCAATGAGTGGTAATAATGACGAATTTGCAACAACGTTACAAGCTGTTGCAACTGCTCAAATGTTTGTTAACTCAAAAATTCCTAGTTATATTATGATGTCTGGTGGAACAAATTCAAAATCAATTGAATTAGCTAAAATTTGCGAAATAAAACCCCATTGTCTTGCTGTAGGATCATACGCTCGAAAAATTGTTAAAAATTATCTTGATGATGAACGGAATTTCGAAGATTCGCTAAAAAAAGCAAGGGCTTTAGTTGGTACAATATTAAATGATTAATTTAAAAACTAACAATTTTCAAATCAATAATGTTGAAACTGTTCTTTTTGATAAGGATGGGACATTAATCGATTTGCATTATTTTTGGGGGAAAATGACGGAGCTACGCTCTCTTGCAGTTATTCAAAAATATAATCTTAAAAATGATATGTTTGAAAAGTTGTGTTCTTTTTTAGGATATGATGTGCAATCTAAAAAAATGCTATCAGATGGAATAACGGCTCTTTATTCTCGTTCCAAAATAATTGAAATATTTTGTAAAAATTTAGAAGATTTGCACATTTATGCAACCATATCGGAACTAGAAGAGCTTTTTGATGAAGTTGCAGATGAATTTTATAAAAATATTTTAGACTATACAAAACCAATACCCGAAGCTATTGATTTTGTTGACAAATTATATAAACAAGGTGTAAAACTAGGCATTGTTACATCTGATTCAATTATTTCTACAAAATTGACTCTGAAACAATTTGGTTGGGAAAAATATTTTAATATTGTAATTGGAAGAGAATCTCATAAAGACGCAAAAGAGAGCGGAAAACCAACATTGTTAGCACTTCAAAAATTGAATGCAAATTCAAAAACGACACTTATGATTGGAGATGCTCCAATAGATTATATAAGTGCTAAAAATGCAGAAATTGAAAATGTGGTTTTGGTAGCGTCAGGACAAATCAAAGCAGATGAATTATTAAGAACATCGAAATATGTTTGTAATTCATTGAGTGAAATTATTTGTTACCAAGAAATTCTTTGATATAGTTGTAATATTCATTGCTTTTAAATTTGGATGCTTGTTCTAATAAATCTTCTTTTGAAACAAACCCCATTCCGTATGCAATTTCTTCTAAGCAGGCAATTTTAATACCTTGGTTTTCTTCAATTGTTTGTACATATTGGCTTGCTTGCAGAAGCGATTTATGAGTTCCTGTGTCAAGCCAAGCAAATCCTCTGCCAAAAAGTTCAACATTTAATCTACCTTTTTCAAGATAAATTTTGTTTAAATCGGTAATTTCAAGTTCGCCTCTAGCTGATGGTTTTAGGTTTTTCGCATATTCGACAACTGAATTATCATAGAAATATAAGCCAGTTACAGCATATTTAGATTTTGGATTTTGTGGTTTTTCTTCAATGGAAATTGCTTTTCCGTTGTTGTCAAATTCGACAACACCAAATCTTTGTGGGTCTTTAACATTGTATCCAAAAACAGTTGCTTCTTTTGTTAGTTCCGCTTTTTCAACTGCATTTTTAAGCATTGCGCTAAATCCTTGTCCATAGAAGATGTTATCTCCTAGTACTAGCGCAACGGAGTCGTTGCCAATAAATTCTTCTCCTAAAATAAAAGCTTGAGCAAGTCCATCAGGACTTGGTTGAACTTTGTAAGAAAATTTAACGCCAAAACGTGAACCATCACCTAGTAGTTTTTCAAAATTTGGCAAGTCTTGAGGAGTTGAAATAATTAGTATTTCTTTGATTCCAGCTAACATTAAAACAGAAATAGGATAATATACCATTGGTTTATCATAAATTGGTAACAGTTGTTTTGAAACAACTGTTGTACTTGGATATAATCTTGTGCCTGAGCCGCCCGCTAGAACAATACCCTTCATTTATATCCCCTTTCTTAATTTTAAGTAATCCCCAAGTGCAATCTCCCAGTTTCTTGTTATTCCGTCGTTTTCCATAACGCTATAGTGTGGGCGTTTAGCTGGACGTGGGAATTTTTCGGTTGTGCAAGGTTTTAGATTTACTTTTAAATCTTCTTTTTTGAAGATTTCATTTGCAAAGCCGTACCAAGTTGTTAAGCCTGAGCCGCAAACATGATAAATGCCATATGGCTTATTTAAAAGCTTTAATATTCCTTGAATTAGCTCAATTGTCCAAGTAGGACATCCTTTTTGATCATCTACAACATTTAATTCATCATTTTTTGCAAGTTTTAGCATAGTTTCTACAAAGTTATTTCCATGGATTCCATATAGCCAAGAAGTTCTTGCAATATAATGCTTTTTGCAATGTTTTTGAACTTCTAATTCACCCTGATATTTTGTTAAACCATAGTGATTTAATGGGTTTGGCTTATCGCTAGGTAAATATGGTGTCGTTTTTGTACCGTCAAAAACATAATCTGTTGAAATATAAACCATGGTAGCTGAGATTTTTTCGGCTGCAATAGCAACATTTTTAGCGCCCAATACATTTAATTTTGTGGCAGATTCTAAATCAACTTCAGCTTTATCAACGTTTGTATATGCTGCGCAATGTATAATTAAATCAGGATGAACGCGCGAAATTACCTCGTCAGTTTGCTTAGAATCAGTAATATCCATTGTGTCGCAATCTGTTGGAATAACCATCATCCCGAGATCTTCTAAATATGGGCATAAATCTTGCCCAAGCATACCGTTTGCTCCTGTTACTAAAACTTTCATTAAACAAGACTCGCTTTCTTGTTTTCTATTGATTTAATCCAATCTTGGTTGTTTAAATACCAATCAATTGTTAGTTTGATGCCTTCTTCAAAAGTAATCGATGGCGCCCAACCAAGTTCTGATGTAATTTTATCGTTTGAGATTGCATAACGACGGTCGTGACCTAGTCTATCTTCAACATATTTAATTAAGGATTCATCTTTACCCATGGCATCTAAAATTAAATGAGTAATTTCAAGATTGGTTTTTTCATTGTGTCCGCCAATATTATATACTTCACCAACTTTACCTTTATGTAATACAACATCAATTGCTTCGCAGTGATCATACACATATAACCAATCACGAACATTCAATCCATCACCGTAAACTGGAACTTTTTCACCTTTTAAAAGTTGCGAAATAAAGAATGGAATTAATTTTTCTGGATATTGATATGGGCCATAATTATTAGAACAACGTGTGTTTAAAACAGGCATTTTGTATGTTTCATAATATGCTCTAGCAAGCATATCTGCGCTTGCTTTTGAAGCGGAATATGGTGAATTTGGAGCTAGTGGCGTTGTTTCATAAAAATAGCCAGTTTTTCCTAATGTTCCATATACTTCGTCGGTTGAAACTTGCAAAAATCTATCAACTCCTAGTTCTTTTGAAACTTGAAGAAGGTTTAATGTGCCTTGAACGTTTGTTTCAACAAAAATTTCTGGATGTTTAATTGAATTATCAACGTGAGATTCTGCAGCAAAATTAACTACGCAATCAACTTCGGAAATTAATTCTTGAGCTAATTTTCTATCACATATATTGCCTTTAACAAATTGATGATTTGGATTGTTTTTTAAATCATCAAGATTTTCTAAATTTCCACAATAAGTTAGGGCATCTAAGTTTATAATTTTGTATTCAGGATGTTTTTTTAATATATGTCTCACAAAACAACTACCAATAAAACCTGCGCCACCTGTAACTAACAATCTCATTATTTTAGCTCCTCTAAATTAATTTCTTCTAATCTTGGTTGAATTTTGTCTTTTTCAGATAAAATTGGTTCAAAATCAATTTCCCAATTTATATTTATGCTTTTATCATTCCATAAAATGCCTCTGTCGGCAAGTGGATTGTATTCTCCTGAGGCTTTGTATAGTAATTCTGCTTCATTGGATAATACAACAAAACCATGAGCAAATCCTTCTGGAATAAATAGCATCTGTTTATTTTCTTGCGATAATTCTACTTTAACATATTTTCCAAAAGTTTTTGAGTTCGGTCTAATGTCAACTGCTACATCGTATATTCTTCCTTTAGAGCATCTTACTAGTTTTGCTTGCGCATAAGGAAATGCTTGATAATGAAGTCCTCTTAATACTTGCGCAGTTGATTTTGAATGATTATCTTGATTGAATTCAACGGTTATTCCGTTTTCAAAAAATTCTGATTTTTTATAAGATTCCATAAAAAATCCGCGATTATCACCAAAAACCTTTGGTTTAATTAATATTACATCTTCGATTTCTTGTTTTATAAATTCAAATGGCATATTTACTCCCCTGCTACCAACTTATATTTACTTTGTTAAATAGTGTCACATATCCATTTTTAATTGATACTCTAATTATCTTTCTTTTGAATTGCTTAAATATGCGCAAATAATCTTTTAAATTGCTTACTTTTATTTCATTTTTATCGCAATCTTTCTTGATTATATCATAATTGTATTGTGTTTTTGAAATCAATTGTTTGATTTTTGTTGGATAAACAGATTTTATTTCTTTTTTTAAAACTACATTTCTCTTAAGTAAGGGTAATTTTTCTCTTATTACCATTTCTTTATATCTTCCAACTTGGGAATCTTTAATTATTTTGCTTATTTTTGAATATGCATCACAATTGTAGCCGTGTTCTTGAAGATAAATTGATAAACCTATTTCGTATTTATTGATAACATCTTCTTTTGTTTTTTGGGCGCAAATTTTTTCAATAAAAGCTTTAAAACAGTTATTGTTAAAAACTTGAGGTTTGAACACAAGAAAGAAGCTTTGAACGTGATTTCTTATTTCATCTGTTTTGAATTTCTTATTATCATTTAATGTTGCACCCCAAAAATCAGCTGGGGTATCTTCCATTTTGTCAAACATTATTTGAAATGGATATAATGGTGCATAGCACGAATCATTTGCAAAAATGAGTTCTTTGCAGTCTTTTAAAATTTCATTTTCATATGCCCACAAGAAGCCTCTTTTATAGCTCCCGAAATCATATTCACCATGGCGACCTGATATAATGTGTTTTGTTAGATTAGATATTTTACCAAGCTCTTCTTGTGAAATGTCTGAATCAGAGACAAAAATAATATTATCCGCTACTTCTTTTAGTCCTTTTAGATACTCTATGACATAATCTTCAATTTCATTGTTTTTGTCATAGTGTGCAAAAATTGCCAGTCTTGTCATGATTAACTCCTTTTTCTTTGTGTTTTCTGATTTTAAAAGTTAATCCAAACAGTCTTAATTTATAACAATCCCAGCAGTTTTCGAATGACATCATTCTTTTTTTGAATGTCATTGTCAATTTTTTATATATTTTTGAATCGTTTTTGCATATTGGTTTTAATTTTGGGTTTGAAGATGAGAGGCTGCCGATATGCAGTATTTTTTGCCCATTTATTCTGTAGCAAATTCTTTTATTATTTTGACAATTGTAAATAAGCCAATTGTCGCCATAAACAATTTTCATATCATTTGGTATTGGAGCGTATGCACTTTTAAAAAAGAACATTGCAACACCAAAATATTTATCCATATATTTAATTGGCTCAAGTTCAATTATGCTTTTTTGTGGTTGTTCACTAAATTTATCGCATACTTCCATATAATCGCCTGAATTAAAGCCAACTATTCCCATATTGGGAATCATTTTTGATATTACGTTAGTACAAAAATCTTCGCTTACGCTTATGTCGTCATTAAATAAAGCTACTATATCATACTTTGCTTCTTTTACGCCTAAGTTCCAGCTTGGATTTACATAGAGATTTTCACTTGGGGTAATTACTCTAACTTTTTGACTGATATAATCTATTCCTTTAAGAGAGTTATCAATAATTAATATTTCTCCAACAGATTTATCCGTATCAAGCGAATCGATAAGGTTGTATAATATTTCTTTATTTTTTTGTAGTGTCGGAATTACTATTGATAACATTTATACCTTGCTAAATAGTCTTTTTCTGAAATCCCTAAATGTGTATTTAATAAGTTTTTTTGGTAGCTTGTTTTGATATTTTAGAAATTCTTTTGGTGGATTTTTAAATCTCCAAGGTTTACCTGGTTTTCCTGCAAAATGAAGCATTATCGTGTTTTCTTTTTCTTTTTGCAATATTTCATCACTATATACATGTTTCAAAAATGAATATTCGTATCCGCCTGTAAAATTATCATGGTAATAAATACTTTGGAACACTCCATAACGATATGGCAATTCTTTAATTTTTTCGCAAGTTAAATTCAATAAATCTACATCAAAAAATTTCAATCTTGTGTTGAATTTTTCTATGTTTTCAAAAATTCTTTTTACAAAATTTGTTTCTCTCATTTTCTTTGTGTTGAAAACAATAAAAGATGAGATAAATGTTAAATCGTGTTTATTCTCGGGGAAATATTTATGACTAATCATCTTGTCGTTATTTATTTCCATAGCAACTGCGGAGCAATCATAATCGCCTAAATCATCATTATAAACTTCTTCAAGATCACCCAATATTATCGCATCTGTATCAAAATAAATAACTTTATCATATTGAGGAAGTAATTCTGGTGCTAATAAACGATAATAAACTATTTCTGTCCATGAGCCACCCTTATTTATTGGGGCACCTTTAAACCTTTCTTTTGAAATATATTCAAAGGTGAGAGAGTGTTTTGTGCCTTCAACAAGTTTTTGATATTCTTTTATTGTTTTATTATCAATATCTGGATGATAAACGTAAATATCATATTCTGTTGTTTCTTTTGCATTATCAATGAGGCTTTGTATTGCAACAGCTCCGGCTAAAATTATTCTTTTGTCAAAAGTTAAAATTACTGGTATTTTAGCCATTTTATTTCACCTTATCTATAAGCTCGCTTAATGTTTCTATTATATTATCACAAGTTTGATTTTTGAAAATAGATTTTGCATTATAAATTTCTTCATCGGGTGCAAATTCTGATTTTGTACCTTGGTAAAATACCGCAACAGTTGGTTTATTCAGTGCGCAAGACATATGCATTAAACCTGTATCAACTGCAATTGCTCCTATTGATTCATTGATGACTTTTGCAGCTTGTTGAAGAGTTGTTTTATTTGTCAAATCAATTAAATTTTCAAAATTGTAATTTTTTAATTTTTCCGATAGTTCTTTTGAAACTTCGCCACTTCCTAAAAGTGCAACTTTATTAGGAAGAGTTTTGATTAAATCGACAATTGTTTCAAAAGGCATGTCTTTAATTCTTTTTGAACTAATTGGACATAAAACGTAGTATTTACCTTGGTTTTCGATTGGCGAAACAGTTTTTTCATCTACAAAATATTTAATTGGATAATTTATGAATTCTTCTTTTGTTATTCCTTTTAAAAGATTTACGTGCTGAGTTTGAATCTTTAAGTCTTCTTTTATTAATGAATATTTTGATTTTTTAAATAGGTCAAATATATTATTCTTTTTATAAAATAAGTTGTATTTAGAACCCAACAAAAAACCAAGCATAATTGGTCTATCGGTGGCGTATATTGGAAATGATGCAAATATTTTTTTATATGGAAAGTTTTTTATGAATTTAAACATTCCTAAAATCCCTTTGTGTTCGCCGTGTCTATCCCAAATTATTACGTCATCGACATCTTTTTGGTATTTAGATAAATCATAAAAGGTTTTATTGGTTAACATTATAACTTTTGAATTTTGATATAGTCTTTTAATGTTTTGTACTAATGAATTTACCAAAAGCATATCTCCAACGAGATATGAGTTAATTATGACAAATATTTTTTCTTTTTCTTTTGTCATTACTTTTCTAACATTCCTTTTAAATTTTCTAGTGATTTTTTGTATATGCCATCAACCGTTGTTTTTAGTTTTTCTTGCATATTTGAGTATTCTTCTTTTGTTAGTTTAATTCCTTTTTCCATCGCTTGAGCGTATTGGTTTGGTTCATCGTAAATTATAGAATTATCCTCGTTAAAAGAATTGAGTGGTGCATATGTTCTGTTTATTATGCAAGGTTTCAAAAAGCCATATATAAGTTGAAAATTACCGCTTGTGCCTGTTGTAATGTAGCGTTGGTGTTTTTCGTTATCTGTATCATATGAAGTGATTAAATAATCTGCTTTTTCAACTTCTTCATACATTTTGTTGAATGGCAACCTGCCTTTCATATCAAAATATTTTCTTATTTCTTTCGGGATGTCTTTAATTTTTCCTTTACCAACAACTGTTACTTTGAAGTTTGTAATTCCTTTGTTGTGAAGCTCAAGAACGGCATTGATTATTGTTGAATTATTTTTCTTTCTTGGTCTTATTATGCCTACAGTTAAAAAATTTACTATATCTTCATTTTTGGGAGTTATTTTAACATCTCCAAAATAATGTGGATTTATAGCTACTGTTTTTGCACCTTTATAGTCCATTTCTCGAAGTGTAATGATATTTTCATCTAAAACATTGTTATCAACTGCCGCTTTAATATCATGTTCTACTAATAATAATTTTTCTTTATTAAGAGTTTCGTTAAATGTATCAAAACAATCGTTGTAGCCTATTTCATTATGAATCTTTCCAACAGTTGTAACCATAACGGCTTTAAGGCTGCTTAAATCGGCATTTAAAAAGAATTTTCTTGTGTCTTTTGTTTTGATTTCGTTAAACGTAACGTTTGGTAGGTTGAATTTATCAAAAAGACCCTCTTTTAGCCTGTCTGGGTCAACCAAAACTGATACATGATAACCCAAATCGGCAAAGTATTTCACAAAACCAGGGACAACTTCTGCATGTGATAAGCTACAAGCTTCCCAAACTAATACTGTATTATCTTTGATTATTGGTGTTTTTTGTTTTTTCTTAAAAATATCAAAAATGCTCATATATCCTCTATTTAGCCAGATTTTCTAGTAATTCTCTTTCTTCTTTGGTTATATCGTTATAGTTTGAATGTCTTGGATATGAATCTTTAGGGATTTTCGTATAATCTCCAAATTCTGTCTCAAGAACACTTATTGGATTGTTTGGTGCACTAAATTCTTTATTTTCAAATTTGATTTTTTGAAGTGGAAATATTGTTTCAAAATCCATTACTTTTCTTGTGTGCGAATGCGGAAAATCTATTCCCATAAATAATGCACCTTCTTGCGTGTTTGGATTTTTTCCTTTAAGAATATATTTAGAAGTTATATTTTTAAAATTTTCTTTTATTTCTTCTATTGTTTTAAATTTTTTGTTTAATTTAGTTTTTCTTACTTTGTCTATTAAAACTGAAAGTTCGAGTTTTTCTTCATTGTTTATTTTTGAATAATAAAAATCATATGGAAAAATATCTATAAAAAGATTGTTTGAATCTCTGTGTGTGAATTTAATAAAACATTTGCTTTTTTTATTGTTTTCAAACGTTAAACTTAGTTCAGGGTGATTTTCAAATCCATTTTTAAATTTTTCAATTAATTTTTCGTAATCATCTCTTGGCATTGAAATATCTATATCGTCATCCCAAGGAATAAAGCCATCGTGACGTATTGCTCCTAAAAGAGTGCCAAAATCAAGCCAGTATTTTAAGTCATTTTCTTCACAAATTTTGTCAAATATTGATAAAAAACCCATATTAGCATTTTGGATTAATCTTAAATCACCCGTTGCTTTAGGAATATCACTGGCATTAGTGAATGATTGATAATAGGCGGCTATTTTTTTGCGTTCTTTTTTTATTGAGGGATTTAAAAAATTTAATTTTATTCCAAAAATTCTAAATGAGATATGGCTAGGTGTTGTTTTTTCAATTTTGAAAATAAAGCCAAATGGATTTTTCATCTTCTTTGTTGCTCTCCTCATGTTCTATATTCTAGTATAGTCATTAATTTTATTATTGCAAAATATGTGGCTATATTTGTTTATATTTGTTAAAATAGATTTTGTATGAAAAGATTTCTTGTAAAAATTAAAAATCTTTTGTTTTGTGGTGTTTTTGGATTAAAAATGTTTTTTTTGAGAAATAAAAAAAACGATGTTATTTTGTGTTTTGATTGTTTGTACGACATAAATCAGGAATCTATAGATGCCTTTAGTTTGTTTCTTGAGTTGCAAAAAAATAAAATTCCATCAAAATATATTGCTCTTGAAAATTGCGCATCTTGTGAAAAAATAAAAAACTATTCCGATGTAATATATGTTAAAAACAGGTGGGATTTTGTTTTTAGGTATAGCTCTTTAATTGCTTCATCAAGAGCAATTTTAACAAGCTACGGTTTATTATGTGGTCTTGATAA
Organism: Candidatus Gastranaerophilales bacterium; assembly: GCA_017560095.1. Taxonomy (GTDB): domain Bacteria; phylum Cyanobacteriota; class Vampirovibrionia; order Gastranaerophilales; family Gastranaerophilaceae; genus RUG14156. Next base: position 15,638 of record JAFYOU010000010.1, on the reverse strand, counting down.
AATAATTAAATCTATATCGAGTAATTATATTTTTATTGAACACGGAGTAATTTTTCATCAAGAGTTTATTGATAACTTGTATTCTTGTGATAATTTTAATAAAATTTTAGTCCCAACAAAATATACTTATGATTTATATAAAAAAAATAATTCTTGGTCTGATGACCAGATGATTTTATCGGGTTTGCCACGATGGGATAGGTTATCAACTTTAAAATCCAACAAAAGTATTTTTGTATTCCTTACTTGGAGAAAAGCTTTTCTTGATAAAAAAGCAGATATTGCTAATTATTTTTCTTTAATTTCTTCTTTTTTAGCCTTGTTATCAGATGCTATTCCAGAAAAAGTCGAAATTGCATTTGCATGGCATCATGAAGTGTATAGAAAAACTGAACACTTGCCAAAATTAAATCCAAGAATAAAATTTGTAAAACCGAACGAGATTTCTTATTGTATTCAAAATTCCAACTTACTTGTTACTGATTATTCTAGTATATTTTGGGATTATTTTTATCAAAATAAACCTGTTGTATTTTATAATCCTATTTCTTGTAATTTTAATGAAACAGATGTAAAAATTGAAAGCAAGTTTTTGGAATTCAGTAAAAATATTTATAATGTCTTTGAAGATCAAAAGTTTGCAATTGATAAAATCTTGTTTTACATAAATAATGATTTTAACCTTGAGAAAGAGTTTGTTTTACTTAATGATTCATTATTTTGGAGCAAAACAAATAATTCTAAAATGTTGATTGATAATATTATTAAAAAATGACCTCCTGAGAGGTCTTTTTATGGGGCGGGTGGCGTGTCTTGGTTACAACCCCTCGCTAAAATAATAGCTCAAGAGTTAGCGCATTTAGAAATTAATGAAATTTTGCACTAAATAAAATTATATGCTTAGTTTGACTCAACAAATATGTAATTTTTGTAATTCTTCATATTTTAAAATATCTTGGCAATTTATATTCATGATATGTTTTATAGTTTTATAAAGGCAAGAAAGGATTTGTATGTGAATATAAATAATCTGATGAGTGTTTCGAAAGCTAGCGTTTTAACAAATAGTCTGCTAAATTTTAAAGGTGGTGAAACGAAATTACCCGAAATGCCGTGCGACAGTTTTGAAAGAATAAATAGCACTAAATTCAATGTAACAAGAGGACTTATAGAAGGTGATGAAGCCTTCCAATACTATCTTGCAAGTACTGATGTTGGCTACGATGGCGGCATGCAAACTTTTGAAGCAAAAAATTTAGGCGATAAAAATGCTTTAATGGATACAGTTGTTGTATTTGACGGAAAATATGCTATAGATCTTGGTGAACAGGAAGTATTTCAAAAACTTCAAGACGGTGAAAGTGTTGAAATGATAAATAATAATCCTTTTTCCAGTAATAAAAAATCAAAAGCTGATTATCAATTATTTATTCCTTGGCTCCACCGTGCTACTATTGCAAAAAAAGATGGAAATTTTATTATCAGCGCATCCGCAATTCATAGAACAGCTGTTGCAAGAAAATCTCAACTTTCGCAAGATACTGATTACAATACTCAATATTTAAATACAATTCCTCAAAAGGAAGCTGAATATTATTATAAAAGGTATGGTTATCAAAATTATTTGCTTCCAAAGAGTGAAAGAATTTTTCTTTGCGATATGAACGAATTAGATAAATGCAAAGATATATTTGTTTTACCGACTCGAAAAAATGGTTATGTATCATTTTTGCCAAGAGAACAAAAAGGGCTTACAAGCCTAAAAGAAGGCGAAAAGGCAGTGGTTGGAAGATATAACCCCAGCCCGGATGATAATATGAAGAGAATTAATGTGCCTGAAGAACTATCGTATGCCACAATATCAGATAAGCACCTTCTTTTTGAAAATATTGACGACAAATTATATGTTACAGATGTATCAAGAAACGGCACTCCAAGAGCAAATATCAATGATTCAATAAGCCAAGAAGACTGGAATCAATATTTTGTAAGACCTTGAACGGTTAGCGATTTTAGATTAAATTGCGAGTAACAAATTACTAATAAAGTTGATTAAAATCAATGTTATTGAAATTACTTGAAAATATTAGCCGTACAGATACACTGAGATGAAAAAATACATCAAACCTGCTAAAACTGTTGTGAATACTAAAATAGAGCCTGTTTTTGGCTCTATTTTTTAATATGGGGCGGGTGATGGGGTTCGAACCCACGAATATCGGAACCACAATCCGAGGCCTTAACCACTTGGCGACACCCGCCATGAGTATTGCTAAACAATTATAGAATAAACAAAAATAATTTTCAACAAATTGCGATAAAATTTGTAAGTTCTTTCAAATTTTGATTAAAATACGAGAGATTTTGATGTAAATGTGCTAATTTGAAAATGTAAATTTCGAACAATTCAAATTTGTATCACTTCAACATTGTGGCTTTGGTGAATCTGGCTAAGCTCGCTTGTTTGGGGTACGGTTTTGCAATAGTTCACCAAGCTCAACGCTTGCTGTACCATTGCTCACACGCCTTATGCCCCAACCTGCCCTCGCTAAGCCAAGTCTGGCTAAGCTCGCTTGTTTGGGGTTGAGAAACGAGGCTGGCGAAATAAATATAGGATAATTATGTCTGGAATTTTATTTTTGATATCAACTTAAAGTATAGGATAGAATAGTTATGCGTCACTGTAACAGTGTTTTTAGGGCTCAAGATATTTGGTTTTTGCTTGATAGAGATAATGAAACTAAAAGAAAGTTATATCTTGCAAATTGTCCTATTTGTAATAAAGAAATGGTTTTATATTCATGTGTTAATGATAATGAAGAATATTTTGAAAAATATTATTATTCCGGTGGGGCAATTCGTATTAAAAATCAGCTTAAGAAAGATATAGTGTCAACCATGCTTGGTTTTAAGGAAAAATATAAAATGCCTTCTGGTTTTAAGTATGGTTTAAATAAAGAAATTAAGAAAAATGGAAAAACAATCGCTATTGAACAGTACGCTTGTGATTTTTGGGGAAATAAGATTTTAGTTAAAAAAATCGAAAATGGATAATGAAATAAATAATTTAATTTCATATAAGCCAAAAGTTGTTGATAAAAATATTGGTTATTCTTTAGATGATGCATTAAGAGAATTTGATGAAATTAAAAAAATTGCACTTAATTGTTTCGATAAAAACGGTAATCCTAATATTTCTGCTGCATTAAGAGCGATTGAGAATAAAGCAAAAGTGGCAGGATTATATAAAGTTGAAAATAAGCAATTTATTAATGCAATTCAAATGAAAGAAATTGTAATTGATGGCGAACAATTAAAATTAAACATTGGAGAAGAATTTTTTGAATAAAATTATAGTTCCTGAAATTTTAAATATTCCTCCAAAAATGTATCCTTTTATTTTAAATTTTAATAACTATTCTTATTTTTTGCTTGAAGGCGGAAGGGCTTCAGGAAAAACTCAAAGTGTTGCAAGATTTTTGTTGTATATCTGCGAAAAACGACATGTTAGAATTTGTTGTGGAAGAGAAATTCAAAATTCAATTAATGAGTCAGTAAAAACTGTTTTTGTGGATTTGATTGAAGCTTATGGTTTAACCTATGTAATTAAAAAAGATTCATTAATACATAAAAAAACTAGCTCAAAAATTTTCTTTAAAGGTTTTAGGGAACAAGGAAGTGTCAATATCAAAGGCCTTGAAGGGATTGACATTTTGTGGATTGATGAAGCTCAGTCGATTACCAAAACAACTCTTGATATAACAGTCCCTACTGTTCGAAAGAAGAACTCCGTAATAATTTTCACAATGAATAGATATACTAGATTTGATGCTGTGTACAATTTTTGTGCAAAAAGAAGCGATTGTTTACATATAAATATTAATTATTTTGACAATCCTTTTGTTGACGAAAAAATTACAAATGAAGCTTTAGTTGCAAAAAATTTAAATATTAATGATTATAATCACATTTGGTTGGGGCATCCTTTGAGCAATAATAATGAATTTTTATTGTCATCTAAAATGTTAGATGATTCAATAAGTCTTGAATATGAAGTTGATGTATCTTATCTTGATAATTCAGTTATGAGCGTAGATTTGTCCGCAAGTGGTGCTGATTTATGTGTTGCTAAATTGTTTGTGCAACAAAATAATTTTATATGGCTTGAAAAAGAAACGGTTAGTTGGTCTGAATCAGATACTGATGTTACAAAAGGAAAAATTATAAGTTTGTTTTCAACGTGGAATCCTAAAAATTTAATTATGGATGCAGATGGTTTAGGATATCCGATTTGGATAAGCATACAAAAAGTTATCAGTAATGCAATTGGATTTAGGGGTGCACATAAAGCTCAATCAAAATTTGCCTTAAATGCAAGGGCTGATGGATATTTAGCTTTAAGAGATTTTTTGGAGAGAAAGTATTTAAAACTTACCGATAGAAATTCAATTCGTCAACTGGAATATATAAAAAAGGTTTATAAACCGAATGGCTTAATTGCTATTCAAGATAAAAAGGAATTAAGAAAAGAGCATGGAGAAAGCCCGGATTTTGCAGATTGCGTTATGATGGCGCTTTATGCAATTAATTATTGTTCTTCGTTAATTATTAAACAGACTCAAGAATATTCCTGTTTTGTTGAGAGTGATTTTGATATTTTTGATTAAACTAGAAAGGAGATTTATTATGTGTTTTGCAAAAAGTGCGCCAGTTGTGCCTGTTGTTAAACCTCAAGACCCTGTTATTAGACATGAGGCGGACGCTTCATTGACTAAAAATTCTCAAAATAATGAATTGGCGAGTGGTTTTAAACAAAATATTAAAACTTCAGCTTTGGGCTTGGAAGATGAAGCAAATACTGCCAAAAAGACACTTTTGGGAGAATAAAATGACTTTTTATAATATAGATTATTTTCAAAAACGTGCAAAAGAAATGGAGGATATATTTAATGTGGTTAAGCCTGACTTGCAAGAGCTTGCTGATTATTTTCTTCCTAGAAGTGTTCAATTTATCGCAAGGAACTCAAGAAAGCCAATTGTAAAAAATAGAAAAATAATTGATTCAACACCCTTGATTGCTTTAAGAAATTTTTCTTCAGGTATGATGTCGGGTGCAACTAGTCCGACTAACCGTTGGTTTAAAACAGTATTTTCTGGTGCTGATTTAGCTAATGATTATTATTTAAAAAATTGGTGTGCAAAACAGGAAGAATTAACCAGAAGAATTCTTTATAGTTCAAATTTTTATCAATGCTTGCCAGAAGTTTATAAGCAACTAGGGGTTTTTGGTTTTAGTGCTGTTGGTATTGAGCCTGATTACGATAATGTTGTTAACTTTAAAGTTTTGCCTATTGGTTCGTATTATTATGCAAGAAATTCTAAGGGAAAAATTGATTCGTTTTGCAGAATTTATATGGAGACTGCAAAAAATATTGTTGAAAAGTTTGGTAATGCCGTTCCTAAAGAAATTTATGATGTTTCAATAGAACATCCATTAAAACAATTTGAATTAATACATTTTGTTGAAGAAAATAAGTATTATAAAGAACAACATTTGTCTTCTAAATATTCAAAATATGTGTCTGTTGTTATTTTGTCTGGAAAGAATGAATTTTTATCAATAAAAGGATTTAAAAAATTTCCTTTTGTAGTTTTTGAAACGTCAAATCCATCGGATACAGATTATCCCCATGACTGTCCTGGGGTTAATGCTTTAGCAGATGTAAAGCAGCTAATGAGCATGGTTAAAGAGTATGCTAAAGCTGTTAAAAAAATAGTTTGCCCAACTTATAAAGGGCCTGCTAGTTTAAAAAATAAAAAGTTGGCAGATGTTCCAGGTGCGTATATTGAAGAAGATGAAAATGGCCGTGGAATAAGTCCTGTATATGAAGTTAACCCAAGAGTTTTAGAATTAAAACAGGAAAAAGATGAGTTAAAACAAGCAATAAAAGAACATTTTTATAACGATTTATTTGCCATGATATTGAATACGGCAGAACGCGGAAGAACCGCAACAGAAGTTAATGAATTGAAAGAAGAGAAGATGGTTCTTTTATCTCCATTGTTGGAGCAAATACATTGCGCTTTAAGGGAAATTTTAAATTGGATTTATGATGAACAAATAAAAGTTGGAATAATTGAACCTTTGAATGAAAAGTATAAAAATTGTCGATTTCAAATTGAATTTGTTTCAAGTTTAGCGCAAGCTCAAAAGGTTTCTAATATTTCAAGTATTGAAAGATTTACTACATTTGTTTCTAATATTGCTAATGCAATAGACCCTATTTTAAAATCAAAGTTGAATGGCGAAAAAATAATCGAAGATTATGCAAGTTTTGCAAACATTAGCCCTACTCAAATAGTTCCGTCTGATGAAATTGAAAAAATCAGAGAGGAAATGAAGTTGAATCAAAATCAACAATTGCAAATCAATGCCTTGAAGGAAGGAAGCCAAATAATTCAAAATATGGGTGGTGTAGATTCGTATGGTGCTGATTTATTATCAAGATTTGGAATAGTTTAGGAGTCAAAATGGAACAAAATGTTGCAAAAAGTATTGTTTATTTGGAGTTTATAAATAGTATTACATCTTTAACTAACAATCTTTTGTATTCTCAACAAGATGGATATTATAGTTGGAGTCCAAAAGATGCTATATTAAACTTTGAAAATATTGTCAAAAAGTTTGATTCTGAAGCTTTAAAACTAGTTAAAAATGTTAATTATTCCGATGTTGAAGATGTTATTAATACTAAAAAAGTATATTTGATTAAGGAAATACAAAAGCATTACGATGTTCAAATTTTGCTTTGGGCGGATCAGGTTTACAATGATTTTGTTGAAAATTTATTATTTGAGTTATCTATTGATAAAACAAAATCGCAAGAAATTTATAACCAATTAATCCAAGCGATTAATTGGTTATGTGAGGTAAAAAAAATTTCTAAAGAAGCACATCAAACTATACTTAATGAAATAACTTTTAAATTTAACAATGTGTTAAAAAGTAATGATAGTGATTATTTGCCATTAAATACGATAAACAAAAGTAATCCTGATGAGTTTTGTTATTTATGGAATTTGATTTTAGAAAATTTGAATGAATTTTTATCTGAGGATTTATTGCAATATCAAACAAAATTGACAATTGAAGATATTAGATATTTTGAAAATATTAAAATTAAATTGCAAAGTTGCAAAAAAACAGTGACTTTGGATGAAATTAATTTAATTGTCAGCGCTATGGAAATTGCAAAAATTGATGTAGCTGAATCTAAATACGAATTTATTAAACAAGTTCATTTTGATTTCGTTGCTTTTCTTGAGCAAAATAAAACAATAACTGAAGAAGACAAAGTTCGCTTGATAAGACGTAGAATTGAATTATTTACTGATAAAAGTACTAAGGGTAAAAATTATTTCAAGAAGCTGTTTACTTTTTAGAATATGTTATTTTGCAGTATTGTGGATCAACAAGGTATTTTTGAAAAACTTCTGCGTTTGTTGTTAGTTTTGCTTCAAAAATATCATTTTTTGCAATCTCTTTTTCGAATATTTTGTTGAATCTGCTCATTGAATCAGATATAAAATCTTGTTGAATTTGTTTGAATTCACAGGTGAGTGTCTGGTGCTTTTTGTCTTGATGGATTTTTTCTCTGTAAATGCATTTGTCATTTTTTGCTTTAGTTAGTGTAATTTGTAGGTTAAAAATTTCCCCATTATGTTTTATTGAGCCATTTTTGCTATAGTTTTCGCAAGTTTTAATTGCTTGAGAAAAATTGCTTTGTGCATATGCACTATATATTGAAAGTACAAATAATAATGCGCTTATCATGATTAAAAAACTTTTTTTCATACTTAAAATCTCCCCTTGAATTAATTATAACACATAGAAAGGTTAAATATGCAACAAAATTTAAATACAAATATAAAATTGACAGATAAATCAGAAGCTATTTTTTTTGGAAAACCGGAAAAATATGATTACTCAAAATTTTCATCAATTGATGAATTCGGCTGGGATGATGAATTAATGAATAAACTGACTCCCTTGGCTGAAAAACTAAATCTTTCTCAAGAATCAGTTGAACTTTTAATGGAGCTTGCACTTGAGATGTCCCAAAAGCAAAAAGCTCAATATGAAAAAGATGAAGAACAAAAACAAGTAGAAAATATTTTAAATTACAACAAGCTTTTCAGTGAAGATAACGAGCTTCCAAAAGTTAATTCTATTCAAATAAGAAAGTTTATGGAATTGGCAAATGGTGCGTACAGTGATTTTGCAACGCCTAAATTAAAAGAAATTTTAGAAAAAACGGGTCTTGTTTATCATCCCGAAATGATTAAAATGTTTCATAAAATTGGCGTTTTATCACAAGAGGACAATTTATCCCACTGTGGAACACCTAGTATTGAAGAATTAACTCCGGCTCAAATTTTGTATGGTACTAGCAATTAAAAGGAGGAAAAATGGCTATTGTAGGAAATACATACATTACTTTAAAAGATAAATTAGCTCAAACAGAAAACGGTCGTGCGGCAAGTGCTATTGTTGATTTACTTGCGCAATCTAATGTAATTATCGAAGATGCGGTTGTTAGGGAGTGTAATGAAGGCTCAACTCATAAAACTACTGTTCGAAATGGTTTACCTGAAGTTGAATTTAGAAAATTTTATCAAGGTGTAAATTGTTCTAAGGGTGAATACACTCAAATTACAGATACAACAGGTATGCTTGAAGTTTATTCGCAAGTAGATAAGTCTTTAGCAGATCTAGAAGGTGATACTCAGCAATTTAGAATGAATGAAGCACAGGCTTTTTTGGAATCTATGAATAATACTGTTCAAGAAAATATTTTTTATGGTTCAAAAGCAACTAATCCTGCTGGGTTTGACGGTTTAGCTCAAAGATATAATAAAATTTCTGATGATAAAAGTTCAATTGGTTATAGAGTTTTAGATGCTGGCGGAACTGGCAAAAATAATACTTCAATTTGGTTTATTACCTGGGGTGATTTGCATACTCATCTTTTGTATCCAAAAGGTTCTCAAGCCGGTCTTGTTCATACTGATAAAGGTGCGCAGACTGCAACTGACACTAATGGAAATATGTATGAAGTTTATAGAGATCATTTTAAGTGGGATATTGGCATGACAGTTCGCGATTTTCGCTCGACATGCAGAATCGCAAATATCGATGTTGATGCGCTTGAAAGTGATGATGCTCCAGATTTAATAAAATTAATGGTACAGGCTTATCATCGTGTAAATCGTTTTGCTAAAACCGGTAATACAATAATTTATTGCAATGACACTATTCAAACTTATCTTCATTTTCAGGCAATGAATAAAACAAATGTTAAACTTGCTGTTGAAGATTTTGCAGGAAAACCACTGGTTTCTTTCCTTGGTATTCCGATTAAGTGTGCAGATCAAATTAAAAATGATGAAAAAGCTGTTGTTTAGTTAGGAGGGTAACATGTTATTAGATACACAAAATTTATTTTGCGAAAATCAAGAAATTACTTCAGGCACTATTTATTCTCAAAATATAATTAATTTTGGTAAAAATGATGTTTCTTTTGCACCTGTTGTTGTTCAAGCGGTTGAAGATTTTTCAGGCTTAACTAATTTAAAAGTTGCCTTTGAAACTTCTGAAAGTTCTGATTTTAGTGAGGCTATTGTTTTGGCTGAATCTTCTTTGTCTTTATCAGAATTAAAAGCGGGCTCAACTTTCCCTTTTTCGTTTTTGCCCAAAGGAAACAAGGGTTATATGCGTTTAAAATTTACAATTGATGGAGTTGAAGAGACAGGAAAAATAACTTCTGGAGTGGTTGCTGGTAACGGTTTATCAATTAACGAGATTTAAACCTCTATTTCTTTTTCTATCTTTTTGTGGGTAGTTATCTACCCACTTTTTTTAAATGAAAGGAGTATTAAATGTGTACACCAGGTGCAATTGTTTCTAATGCATCTTCTAGTTTGCTTGGCGGAATATTTAAAGGAGTTGGAGTACTTGGTTCGGTGGTTTCAACGGTATCTGATTACAAAACAAATAAAGATAACAATGAATACCGCATGCAAGTTGCGCTAAACAATGCGAAAATTGCGCAAAATGAAGCATTAAGGCAAAAGCAATTAGGTATAGAAAAAGCGAGGCGTGAAAAAATTTCCGGTTTGCAAGAAATAAGTAGATTGCAAGCAAAAAATTCTGCGTCAAATTTAGATATGTCCTCATATACCAATAAAATTGCATATCAAGATGTGCTTAATTTTTATGATACTAATTCTCAAACTGCAAAAAGTCAGTATGATTTGCAAGCTAATAATTACTTTAATCAAGCAAATAGTTATTTAAACCAAGCTCAAATTTATAAAAATCAATACAATCAGTCTATATTTGATTATTCGCTTAATGCTTTAGGTAAATTTAATCGAGTTGCTGCTGATTGGTATAAAAATGGGGAGGAAAGGTAAATGACACTTTCAAAAGCGCAGATTTTTAATATAACTCTTAATATTCTTGGAGTTTCAATGCCTTTGGAAAATCCAAATTCTACCGATAGTAGGGCAATTTTGTTAAATAATTATTACGAACTCGCAAGAGATTATGTTTTAAAGGATCATGATTGGAATTTTGCCTCTACTTTTAAAGTATTAACATTGTGTGAAAAACCGCCACAATTTATTAAATATAAATATTGTTATGATTATCCTAATGATTGTGTTTGCGCTAGGGATGTTTTCCAAAAAGATTCTTTTGTTCAGCAAAAGTTTTCAGTTTCCGCACTAGAAACAGGCCAAACAGTTATTTTAACAGATGTTGATGATGCAGTCTTGAGATATACGAAACGAGTTGAAAAAGAAGTTTATTTTTCTTGTGAATTTGCCATGGCTTTAGCTCATTATTTAGCATCTTTAACTTCAAATGTAATCGTTGGAAGTATACAAAAAGGTGAATTGGCTTGGGATAAGTATGTGAAAATAGTCAGCCATGCAAAAGTCTTGAATGCTTATGAATCTGGTGAGAATTTATACGACGATAATACATATTTGGATTCAAGGAGTTAATTAATGAGTGTAAGAGTTTCGCAAAATTCTTTTTCTAAGGGAATTTTATCACCGGCTTTGCAAGGAAGAGTGGATTTAGAACAATATTCTCTTGGGTTGAAAAATCTACAAAATGGAATTGTAATGCAAGAAGGATGCGTAGTTAATCGTTCAGGCTTGGAATATTTAGGTAGTGCAAAATATAATGATAAAAAGGTTCGTTTAATACCATTTGTTTTTGATTCTTTGGAAAATTATGTATTAGAGTTTGGTCATCAGTATCTCAGATTTATAAAAAATGGTGGGTATATATTGAATGATTTAAATGAAATTTATGAGCTCAAAACTCCTTATCTGGAAGATGACTTATTTGAGATTGATTACATACAGCAAGCAGATGTAATTACTTTTGTGCATAAAAATTATAAGCCTATGGATTTATCAAGGTTATCTCATAATGATTGGACTTTAAATGAAATATTGTTTGAATCATCAATTAAACCGCCTGCGGATTTAAAGGCTACTTATACTGGATCAACTTCTTCTAATACTACAACATACTCTTATGTTGTATGTTCGGTTGATATTAATACAAATGAAGAGAGCTTTAGAAGTAACCCTGTTAATGTTGTTGGGCATTTAGAAGCATATTGGACGACTGCTGAATATATAACTTTAACATGGACAGAAGTTGAAAATGCTGTTGAATACAATATTTATAGAGCAGTCAATGGCATATATGGTTATGTTGGAACTTCAAATACCACCACCTTTAAAGATAATAATATTGAACCAGATTTAACTAGTTGTGCACCGGTGTACATAAATCCTTTTGAGAAAGAAAACCCTTCTTGTGTTTGTTATTATCAGCAAAGGAAGATATTTGCCGCGTCAAATGTTTCTCCGCAAACTTTTTGGGCTACGCAGAGTGGCTCAAATAATAATTTTAATATTTCTCGCCCTTTAAATCCTACTGATTCAATAACAATGTCGGTGCATGATAATGTAGCAAATGTTATTCAGCATTTAATCCCTTTTGATGATTTAATTGTAATGACAACTAATGCGGAATGGGCTATTAATGGTTCAGATGGTGTTTTTTGTGCTAATCCTTCACCTGTTTCTAAGATGCAGTCTTGTTATGGTTCATCAAAAATTAAACCCGTAATTTCTGGTTCAATGGTTTTATTTGTTCAAGGTGGCGGAAATATTGTTAGGGATTTGGGCTATAGTTATTTATCTGATTCATATGATGGCGAAGAATTAACTTTGCTTTGTAATCATTTGTTTGAAGGCAAGCAAATTGTTGATATGGCTTATGCTAAAGAACCTTACAGGATTTTGTGGTGTGTTATGAATGATGGCAGTATAAATGCTCTTACATATAATCCAAAGCAAAAAATAAGCGCATGGCATACCCATACGACTGACGGATTTTTTGAAAGCGTTACAACAGTTAGAGAAAATAATGAGGATATTGCGTATTTTGTTGTAAAAAGAATTATAGATAATAAAGAAGTTAGATATATAGAGCGTTTTAAAAGCAGAATTAACAATACAATGAATGACTCTTTTTTCTTGGATTCTGCACTTAAAATTGAGTTTGATGATTTTGTTGAAGAGGTTTCAAATTTAGAACATTTGAAAAATAAAAAAGTTTGCGCTTTATTGGATTATGGAGTTGTTGAGGAACTCTTGGTTGATGAAAATGGTGCAGTTAAATTACCTTATAAGGCAAAAAATATTGTTATTGGATTGCCTTATGAATTTATTTTTCAGACTTTAAATTTAGAGACTCAAAATACTCTTGGGACAAATAAATTAATTAATAAAATTGAAGTTAAAATTCTGAATTCAAGAGAAGATTTTTTTATTAAAAATGATAATGGTACAATTTCGCAAAATCCAAGAAGCCATGAAAGCATTAATAATCCTTTGAAATTATTCTCTAAAAATGTTGAATTTTGTCCTTTTTCAACGCCCTCCAAAGAGGAAAATGTGACTATAATTCAAAAATTCCCTTTGCCTATTAATATTTTGGCTGTCAGCACAACAATTTCCATTCAAGAGGTTGAAGCAATATGATTGAAGCAAAAATAACAAAAAAGGCTCTTATTGAATTTTTAAAAAATTTGCGTTATCAGGATAAACTCGAAATGAACGAGTTTTTTAAGAGCTATTCGCTTGACGATTTTTTAAATATCTGCTTGGAGAAAAATAATTTTACATATTTTTTATTCACTGATGACAACAAACCTCTTGCTTTAGGTGGAGCTTATAAAGTTAAAAATAAAATTGCAAGAATATGGTTTTTAGCAACAAATGAAATTGATAAATATAAAATTTCCCTTTATAAATATGTTTTAAATAAAATTTCTTATTTTAAACAACGATTTGATTTTCTATATAATTTCATTTTTAAATCCAATTTTTCATCTTTAAGTTGGCTAAAAAAATCTGGTTTTTTAACTATTGATTTAGATACGCCTGATTATAAATTATTTTATTTTAACAAAGGAGAAAAAATACTTTGATATATGATATATTTCCTGTTAATAATTACCAGGGTAATGGGTCTTCTACAGTTTTTGATTTTGATTTTTATATTGATAATGCCTCTCAACTAAAAGTTTATCTTTTTGATTCTGACGGTGCAAAATATTTATTGGAGCATGAAATAGATTATTCGCTTGAAGGTGAGCAAAACCCTAATGGTGGTTACATCACTTTTCCTTTAGAAGATTCTAATTATAGTATTTTATCTGAAGGTCAAAAGCTTTCTTTAGAGCTTGATATTCCAGTTTCTCAAGAAACCCAATACAATAATAGTTCTCTTTTGAATTTGGGGACATTAGAGTATTCTTTTGATTACTTAACAAGATTAATACAGATTTTAAAAAGAAAATTAAGTCTTTGTGTCAAGGTTGAAGAGTGCTCAAATAATACTCCTGAAGAACTTATTAAATTAATTAATGATGCACATGTTAGCACAAGCTTAGATGCCAAAGAAGCGAAATCGCAAAGCTTTTCAGCTCAAGTTGCTGCACAAAATGCTCAAAAATATCTTAAACATGCTGAAGAAATTTCAAATGATATTGCAATTTTCTATGACGAATTTAGATTAAATGGCATGTATAAGTTTAATCTTTTTGATACTAAAATTTCTGATCATATTTTAGAGGGAAGTAAAACAAAAGGTTGGGCTTTACAGGGGACTTATGTTAGCGGAGCTTTATACCCTGATTTTTACGGTAAATGTTTAGAAGAAAAAAATAATGCAACTGCAACTGAAACAACTTTGGCGGATAGCGCATTGACAATGTTTGTTAATTCTAATGGACATCAATTTTATAATATTGCTGATAAATCAATTGTAGATGCATTTTATAATATTTGTGGCATAGCAGATTTCTACGGAATTGATGAAGAAAATGAACGAGTATTTTTGCCAAGAAACAAATATTTCCAACAATTAACTGATGATGTTTCAAAAGTTAATGAAATAGTTGAAGCTGGCTTGCCTAATATTACAGGTACATTATCTGGCGGTTATAGGGATACTTCGCAATATAGCGGTGCTTTTATAAAGCCTTCTACTTATACAGACAGAAGGGGTGATGGGGCAAACAATACTCTAGGTAAAGCTTCGTTTGACGCTTCATTATCTAACCAAATCTACGGTAACTCAACAACAGTTCAACCACCTTCAAGTTTAAAACTTCTTTATTATTGTGTAGGAAATACAGAAGTTACCCAAGCGATTACTAATGTAGCTGAAGTGACAACATCTGAAAACGATACTATTCCATTATTTACTGGAATGTATTTCGATTTTAAACCAAATAATGTATCTTGGTTAAAAGCGGGCGTTCAACAAAATAACGCTGGAATTTATAAAACATGTTACGATACTTTAGTTCAAATTGTTAATGGTGTAAATAATTATGATTTAAAAGTAATTAACAAAGCTGATATAGTTAGCGGTGTTATATATGATGAGTATTGGGTTTTAGATCAAGATAATTTAACTTTTAGAACACCTTTAACTATTGTAGCAAAATCAGGTATCATAGCTGAACAATCAACAGCGCAACTTTACTTCAAAGTGGCAAACGGAGTTCAAAACCTTGAACTTTTAGATGCTGGGGAAGTTTTAGAAGGGTTAGCAGATAAGCTTGATAGAGGACATAAAGAAGAAATAATATCTTGGGGCATACCTGATTATAGCCGTGGAATTATTCCAAGTCATCCTACTTCATCCGCTCCATTTACTGCGCCTGCTGATGGTATTTTTGTTGATTGTTTTTATTACAGTACAGGAAATATATCACATTTGTACGTAAATGGTGTAGAAACTGAAATTGTGATGAAAACAGGCGATAGCAACCGTGATAATAGGGCAAGTGTAACAGTACCATTAAGCAAGGGTGATGTTATATATTGGGGTACGGGCTCAACGAATACATTTGGAATTGGTTTTTATCCATTTAAGGGGAGTAATTAATCATGTATTACACAATTCAAAATAATTTATTAATAAAAGGTGAAAAAGAAGCTTTAGAGCAATTTTATTCTGATATAAAAGAATT
>JAFYOU010000009.1 GCA_017560095.1 Candidatus Gastranaerophilales bacterium | reverse complement strand
TATAAATTGACAACGATATTGAGAAAAAGTGACAGGGAGTTTTGAGAAAAATCACCTATTATTAATAAAAATTGTTTATTTGAAAAATGTACTCTAATGCATGTTTATGTTACCTTAAAAATGGGGAGTAAACATGAAAAAAGATTATAATCTATCCGAAATTCAAAAATATTTAACAGCAGAAATGCTATTAGTTGTTGCTAATGGTGGATATCGAATTGAATATGGTGAATTATCGCATAATCTTAAGACAAAATATGGTATAGATATTGATCCCCATTTGGGAATAAAAGATAAGATTGGAGAAATCTCAGAAATTTGTCACTATATGTTTAATCTACCAATGTTGTCAGCAGTTGTTGTTAATAATCAAAAGGGTGACAAGTACTTTCAAAAACCTGGTTCTGGATTTTATGCTTTATATGATAAAATTCATGGGACTCACATAAAAGGTAATCCTGTATTCGAAGAAAGACTATTAAAACAAGTACGACAAGAAATTCAAAATTGTGATGAATGGTATAAGTTAACAGATTATTTAGGGATCAATGTTGAGGGAATTAATAAACCAATATTAGTAAATTCAACACATTTAACAAATATTAATGCTGAAAATCATACTGAACACAGAACAAAAGTAGTCATGCCTAAAAATAGTGCTTTGCTGGAAGAAATAGAAGCAGTTCTTAAAATTTACTATGAAGAAAATGATTGGCTTTCAAATGATATTTACAAAGCTCGTTTAAAAGATATTATTGGGGCAGATCAATACTCTTCTTCATATACAAAAAAAGCTCAAATAACTTCTTATTTTGGTATGACTATTTGGCAAGACATCCATAACCCACGTTCTTTAAGAAAAATCACAGCTTTGGGTAGAGAATTTTACTTATCTTTATTAAATAATGACAAAGAGAAGATGCAAGAACTACTTTTGCAGTCTTTAGAAACAATTAAATTTGGTCGTGATAATTATGGCTGTCCAGAAAGCGATTCTGATGTAGAACCTCCTATATTATGTATAAGAGCAATTCTTGATTTGGAATACATTACATATAAAGAATTTGCGTTTTTGTTATATAGTTTAGCTGATGAAAATAAAGAATATTCAGATGCGTTAAAAGAAATTATAAGGTGCCGAAATACTGATAGTACCTTAGCATTATCAGAAGAAGCAAATAAATATCAAGATGCAAAACCTTTAATGGTACTTGTAAGATGGGGCTTTTTTAACGAAGAACGTGTCGGACAAAATACTCGAATTTCAGTTTCAAAATATGTTAAAAATGCTTATGAAGAGCGACTTAATAAATTAAATATTTATAATACAGATAAACAAATAGTAGTTGAAGAATTTTCGATTAACAATGATGAAATAGAAGCTTTTGAAACATTGTTAGATAATGTTGAAGAGTATCACGATGAAAAAATAAAACAAGCAAGTGTATTGGAATTAGGTTCATCAACTTTAAATAATTTAAATAACCGTCCCCCAGAAAGTATAAACACAAGAAATGGAAGAAAATATAAAACTGATGCACGGATAATTAAAACAGCTTGCAAGTTAAATAATTATAGTTGTATTGTAGATCCAAGCCATCCGACTTTTGTTAGTACAAGCGATACAAACTATGTTGAAGGACACCACATTATACCTATGTGTGCTCAAAAAGATTTTGAAGCAAATATAGATAGAATTGAAAATATTGCTACCCTTTGTCCTCTTTGCCACAAGGCAATACACCACGCTAATAAAGAATTAAAAAAAGAATTATTATCAAGAATATACAATCCTGCGAAGGAAGAAGAACTTAAAAATCTTGGAATAAATATAACATTGGATGACTTATTGAATAAGTATTACTAAATCTTTTTTAATAATTCCAACATAATTTCTTTTGCTAAATTTGAAGGAATACCTTCACCGATTACTTTTCTTATAAATGATTCATTTGCCCAAGCAGGAATATTCCAATCTAAAGGTAAACTTGATACTATTAATAATTCGTATATTGTCAAAACACGAGGATCTGAATATAAAGTTTCACCATTTTTTTTATAAGGTCTGCCGGGATGAACACAGCAAAGAGAAGATATAACACCATTATTTTGAGTTATTGTTCTTGAGGGTTTTATCCAAGCCATTCTTCTATAATGATTATGATGTCCGACAATTCTTACACCATTTTCTTTTTGAGGGTAATAAACCTTATTATTAAATGCCGTTGTTCCTGAAGGTGTATGTAACATCCATTCGACTTGCTTCCAAGAGTGTAACGGTGGATAATGCCATTTTGAAACCTTTTTTGCAGCTTTTAATTTTTTCTCATAGTCAGGAAATTTTTCTAAAGTAAAGTCTAAACCTTCTCTTAATAACGGATCTAAAGAAGGAAGCGAGCCAATTGCCTCTTGTAAAGTTATAATTGGTTTCTTTGCAGGGAATTCCCAAGTAATATTTTTATCTTTTTTTACTAACAAGAATATATTTCTTTCTCTCATTTGTGGGACTCCATGATCCATTGCTCTAACGAGAGTTTCTTTATTAAAGTTATATTCTGAAGATAGTTCTTTTTTAATGTAATCAGGTATTGGAATTTTTACACCATCAGCAATTATTTTTGTCTGTAGTTGTCTTGGTACATTTTCTAAAAAGACATAATCCGGTTTCAATTTTTTAATTACATCAATAGCATAGTATATTAGTTGATTACGTTCATCAAATTCATATCTATTGCCGGCAACACTCATCCCCTGACATGGAGGAGTTGCAATAACAAAATTACATCCGTACTTCTTTGCTTTTTCTATAATTTGATTTCGTAAGTCATCATCAGTAATATCACCGCATACCATTTCTGTATCAGGATAAACTTCTTGATAAAATTGAGCTCGTTTTTCATCAATTTCATTTGCTAATTTTATATCTACCCCAATATCTTTAAAAAGAGCTTCTGCGATTCCGACATTGGCAAATAACGACACTCCTTTTATTTTAGACATGCTTCCCTCTTTAAATTATTGAATAATTTTTTTACAAACAAAGGAGGGATTCCTTCTCCTATAGTTGAACGGAGAAATGCTTCAGGGGTATTTGAAGGTATGTTCCAGTTTGTAGGTAAAGATGAAACTATCATTAATTCATATAGTGTTAATGCTCTTGGATCGGAATATAAATCATATCCATCAGCACTTTTACCAATAAATCTTCCGGGATGTACGTTATTTTGGGAAGAAATCTTCCTATTATCCATTGTAACAGTATATGCGGGAGTATCCCAATTCTGTCTTTTGTATGTATTAAAATATCCTTTAACAAATGTTCCATCTTCTTTAACAGGCTTATGTTTTTTATTAGCAAATGCCGAACATCCGCTTGGAGTATATCGCATTACTTCCACTTGTCTTTTTATATGATGAGGTGGATTATTCCATTTTGAAATTTTTAAAGCGTGTTTTTTCTTTTTTTCAAAATCAGGAAACATTTCTAACAATTCCTCTTTAGAAACATCCTTAATAAAAGGATCAACTTCAGGTAAATTACCAATAGCATCTTTCAATGTTACGAGCTTATCAGACTTAGGTGGCAAGTGCCAAATAGCTTTAACTGATTTTGATGATAAAAGAATAATTGCACGTTCTCTCATCTGTGGTACTTCATAGTCTTTTGTATCTATAATAGAAATTTCAATGTGATAATCTTTTCCTAAAACTTTTTTAATTAAATCAGGAATTAGAATTTTGCTATTATCGTAGTCAATCTCGGTTTTCAAAAACATTGGTACATTTTCAATAAAAACATATTTTGGTTTTATTTTTTTTACCATTTTTAATACTGGAATTATTAATTCGTTTCTTTTATCCCCTTTAAGTTGTTGTCCAGCCGTACTCATCCCTTGGCAGGGTGGTGTTGCCATTATGACTTCAATTTCATTTTTTAAAGATTCATCTAAAATTTTATTGAAGATATTTTTATCAGTAATATCTCCACAAATCATTTCGGTATCAGGATATATAGCAGAATATAAGTCTGCCCTTCTTTTAACTAATTCGTTAGCAACTTTTACATCAATACCTATCTCTTTTAAATAAGCTTCTGCCACACCAATGTTGGCAAATAATGATAACGCTTTCATTCTCTTAATCCTTCTCTTTGCTAATATAACATTAAAATAACTAAAATGCACGTTTTTAAGTTTTCTTCACTTTTACTTTCTCATACAAATAATTGCTTCCTTATAAAGGATAATCTTTCCCTTAAGTGCAAACATTAATCTATTAAACAAGAAAATTAATCAAGCAAATGTGTTGCGTTGTAAAGATTTTAATGCTTTTCAACTTCTTTCACGCTAATGTGTTGTGTGTTAAAGGAGGTCATATGAAAGAAAGGTTTGTTATTAAAAGAAAAGATTTTAAGAAACTAGAACGATATGCTGAAAATATTTATAACACAGCTGTTGTGATTGATTATTTCTGCTCATCACAAAAGGAATATGAAGAACTTTATAATCTAGCTCCTGTTGTCAAAAATCTACGCAAAGATGCAGACCAAGTTAATGCATTTTTTATAAATTATCCTGAAAGTATTGACTAATTTAGTCTTTTATACCCAATTCCTTTTTGATATGCGCATAAAATTCTAAAATTTTTGTATTATTTTCAATATGCTTATCAAGCATTTCTTTGGTTTCATCTTCAAAACTAGAATCTAATTTTTCACATAGTTTATAAAAATAATTCATTGTTACTTGTTTACCATATATGCTTTCGTTTTGGATTTCATTCCAAAGATCTTTTGAACTTTTGGACAAAATATCTTTTTTATTATTTCTTATGTCATGTTCTATTCTCATAACCAATTCATACATCATTTGGTATAATGACTCTCTTTTTCTTTTTAAATAGATTTTTTGTTCTCTATTAAATCTTATATTTTCAGATAAAAGAGTAAAACCTCCTGTTAACAAACCTCCCAATATTATTCCAAATAACTGTGATTGAAAAAATTCTGCTAATGTCATAAATATAGCCATCCTTTTTTTGTTAATTAAAAGTGTTTCAATTAAGTAATATTATATTATAATAACGACAAATACGGGCATATTGTAAAAATAAAATAAAAACAATTATAAAACGATATTAAAACATCTTTTAAAACCCTTTTAACTCCTTTTAAAAACGATTTAAAATGCAAAAGAGATATTTTCATATATAACAAAAATTAAATCCCGTTTAAACGGGATTTAATAATCAATTGAATATCTAGCTTGATAATCTGGAAGTTCATATTTTTCACGAAGTCTTTTATTATTTTTTTTCCAAATATCATATGATCTGTTTTCAAAAAGGGGCTTGTCTCTATCAAGTAAGTTTGGAATTCTACTTATGTCATCATAACTAAATTTGGTTAAATAACTCATATTGCCATAGCAAATACTTTCTAATGTAATGTATTCAGTCATTATATCTATAAGTTTTGGGATGACTTTCATATATTTTTTACCAAGATTTGCCAATATTTCTTTTATATATTCTTGAAAAGCATGTTGTGCATCCCAAATTTTTTCTCGGATTTCAAGTCTTAAATTTTCTTGTTTTTCATTGACTCCAACTATTGTGTCTTTTAAAATTTCAATTTCTTCCTCAATAGCTTTTAATCTGCTATTTAATTTTGAAATATCTTTGCAGTCTGCTAATAATTGCGGTCTTTTCTTTTTTAGAGTTTCTGCTTCTTCTTGAAGTTCGACTATTTTTTCTTCAGCTTCATTTGCTCTACGAATCAATGCAGACTCTTTTTCAAGAATATCATCTTTTTCTATAAATGCGTCTATCATTTTTTGTTTTTTATCTGTCATAAAATCACCTTTCATTTAGAATAATTTTCTGTAATTAACACCTAATTCCATTGCTATAAAAATTTCAAACTTTGGATTATATCTTTGACCATTAACAAGTCTTGCTATATAGGATTCGGATAAGTCTAATTTTTCTGCAATTTTCTTTTGAGTGTAACGTTTTTTTCTCATAAAATAACGAATTGTAGATTCTCTTTTTCTTAAAAACATTGATTCTCTCCTTAATTAAAAACAATTCTGTTCAAGCTAAATTCATTCCTTGGAGTTAATCTTTTAACCTGAAAATTAAAAGTATTATTTGTGAAACCTTTGTCATTTGCATAATTAAGTACTTGTTTTAACAATGCCAGTGTATTTTTAAACCTTCTTGGACTTAAATCTTTTTCTACGCAATATTTGCAAAAATCTTTAATAACTAAATCGTCAATTTCTTCTGGTTTTTGATTTTTAAAATAAGGCAAAATATGATTTTTTAATAAAGATTGATAAGTTTGTATTGTGCTTGGGGTGCAAAATTTTGCAGCATATTTTTCAAGGAAACTATTTATAATTTCATAAAAAGATAATTTATCTGTTAATTCATTATTTGGCACAAAAAGCCCATAATTTCTATGTTTATCAGATTTTTTAATTTTGTCTTTTGGCTTTTCTTGTTTGAATTTTTCATATTCAGCGCCTTCTACAAAAGGTTTTGTTCTGACACTACCTTTTGGACGCCAATTATCTAAACCTTTTATAAAAAGATAACCTTGTGAATCTTCTTTTAAAACATTTTCTGAAACCAATTTTTCAAGAAGTAAATTTAATTCTTCCTTTGGTAATTCAGCAAGCATATAAATTTCATCAAAGGTAAATGCTTTTAATTTTCTTGCAAGATAAATAATTTTTCCCATAAATCTCCTTTCTATTTCAATAAAAATTGCACATCTTTTTGACCAATAAGTGATATCTCATTCGATTTTGCAAAACTTTCAGCTTTATCTATGATTTTAACTATTTGCCTAAATCTATTATCACAATTTTGCATATATTCAATTGCAGAATTGTCAAATTTAACTTCGGATAATTCATTAATTAGGTTTTTTGTATCTTCAAATGGAAATTTCTGAAATTGCAATATTTCCGATAATCTATCATATAAATGCCTATATCTTTTAAGCTTCTTATCTGCATAAGTCATTCCAATTAAAACAATTGGAGTATGAGTTCTATCGTGTATATCTCGAAGCATTTCTATTGTTGATTTTTCATGCGCTAAATAATCAATTTCATCTACAATTATCACTTTTGGTCTTTTTATTAATTCACGTACAATTTGTTCGAAAATTTCAGAAGTTCTATAAAAAGGACTATCACCTAATTCTCTGATAATTTCTTCCAATAGCCATTTTGTTGTCATAGATTGAGTTGCGCTAACATAAATTGCATCTTCTTGATTGTTTGCAACCCACCATAATGCAGCTTGCGTTTTCCCAAGTCCAGGCTCACCATAAACCAATGCCATTCCAGGAACTCCCTTTGCTCTATTTTGTAGATTAGCAAGAGTACTTACAAAATTTTTCACGTTTTTTGTTTTAACAAATACTGGCTTCATTCTTCTCCTTTCTATAAATTTGCTTATATTCTTCACTCAATTCATATTCTTTAAACCAAGCTACATCCCTATCGTTTTCAAAACCATTCTGCAAATGCCATTCGTATCTCTGATATTTAAATTCAAAATTTGGTCTACTACCACAAGGCTCAAGTTCAACTTTTAAAGATATTTGAGGTTGTTCAAATGCTTCAACCTTAGGGATTTCTTGCCAATCCAAAGTTTTGATATCTTGAGATTTGAGATAACTTTTTAATTCTTTCATTGTTTGTTTTTCTAAACGTTTTTGTTGACGAATTTTAAATTTTAATTCCTCTTGATCTTTGATATCACCCAAATAATTTGCCATAGGATGAATAGGCATAACTCTTTGTGCTTCACATATAAATTCATTATTTAGAGTAAATATTTTAATTTTACTTAAATCAGATAAACTATATTTAATAATTACTCTGCCTTTTAAACCGTATAAACAGTCATTATAATAATCAGCTTTTAAGAATCGAATTCCATTTCTGTTGATATTTTTGATTTCGCAACTCATCATTAAATCATCAAGTTTTTCTAAATCAACACCAGTGCCTTTACCTTCTTCAAGAACTTCACCAATTGTTTTGCCTTTCATATTTGGACACTCGAGATTTAAATGAAAATTCAAATACGCATCAAGCATTTGTGATAATTGTTCTATTGTAGGAATAAATAATGGATGATTTTCTTTATGAAATTTTTCATTTCTTTTCATGTATGCAGGTTTATCAACTATTGATGACCCAACGAATGACGGTAATAATCTTTCAAATCCGTCTTGCAATTCTTTAAAAAATCTTTCAATAACTTTTGCTCTAGCATTATAAGGTTGCGCAAATACCGCAGTAATATCAAGCTTATTAAATAAACCATTTATCCCACATTCTTGAAAATCCCCTGTGAAAAATTTAGCTCTAAAAGCTTTCCCATTATCTTGATAACAAATTTTAGGAACTTTGCCTAAATTTATAATTGAATTTCTTAAGGCAGAAGATATTGCTTGAGTATTTTCCTCAAGCATAATTTCATAACCAACTAATGCTGTTGATTTCCAATCAAGATAGCCAATCAAAGTTGGTCTACAAGGTCTGCCTGTAAATGGATTTAAGCATTGAACTGCCAATTTATGTCCATCTGCGATTAATACATCTCCAACTTCTAACTTTGAAATATCCCTAGTTATGTATGGCTGTACTTTATCTCTTAAGGCTTTTTGCCCCTCTCTTGCTAATATCCATTCATCATAATGATTGCGTTTAAAATGTTCTGCATATCGTCTAAAGTTCCTTTCGCAAGTTGGAGATTCTACCCCCTTCTTTTTTAACAGATATTTTGTAAGCTTAGTAGCTTTTCCAATATTGGTTTTATTTGGAGTAAGCAGTAATGATTTAAAAACGAGCTCTTCTGCATGTGTAAGTTTTGGATTTGATTCTTTTTCCCCATAATCATAATTAGGAACTAGTTTTTTATAATCATCATTACCTTTTATCGCTTTATGCCATCTATAAATAGTGCCAATAGAGATTTTTCCTAAAATATTAAAAAGGTAAGAATAAATTTTACCATCATTGTAGATATCAATAAATTCTCTTCCAGCTTTTGTTTTATTCTTAGAAATCTTTTTGTAATCAACCCATAAGTTTACTAAA
Organism: Candidatus Gastranaerophilales bacterium; assembly: GCA_017560095.1. Taxonomy (GTDB): domain Bacteria; phylum Cyanobacteriota; class Vampirovibrionia; order Gastranaerophilales; family Gastranaerophilaceae; genus RUG14156. The sequence continues at coordinate 4,962 of JAFYOU010000009.1, read as the reverse complement.
TCGTATCGTGCTAAAGCAATTTGTTGTGCATGTGGTGGAATAATAGGTGTTTTTCTCAAAACAGGTTCCCTATTTTTCTCAATTTCATGTTTGCTTTTCTCAAAATCTATCAAATTTTGAGTTGCTTCATTTAGTGCAGGAACAAAGATTTCATACTTTAAACCTGTAGTACCATTGACTTGTCGGACAACATATTTATTATTAGCAACTCCTTTTCTAATTGCTCGTGGAGTTACACCTTGTATTCTTGCTAACTCGTTAACTGTTATCCAATCTGTCATTTTTTCTCCTATTTTAAGTGCACAAAATTAGCACCATAAATCACACACAACATTAGCTCAAAAGTAGCCTATATTGGAGTTCTTTTGGTTATTTGTGTTGTTTTGTATCTAAAATTGACTAATCAATTATCAATATTTGTAAATATATTTGTTGATTTTTTGTCAACTCTATGATATATTTTAATCAAAGTATATAATCAATTAGTTTACTTGTCAATATATAGGATTACAAAATATGCAAGAACATGAAAAAATAAAAAAGATCCGAACAAAACTAAATTTAACTCAACAAGAAATGGCCGATGCTTTAGGTGTAAGCAAACAATATTTCAGTAAAGTTGAGAATGGTCATACGCAATTAAGCAAAGAAAAAATATCTATTTTTTCAGACAAGTATGGTATTTCTTTGGATTGGTTAATAAACAACAAAGGGCAAATGTTTTACCAAGATGAAGAAAATATATCTTTTGCTGACAATATGGATAATTTTGTACCTTTAGTTAATCATATAAGTTTATACAATTCATACATTATTGCAGTTGGCAAATTTATTAAACAAAAATATCCTAATGCTGTAATTGAAGATATTTTAACTTCTGCGGGTAAATTCTTCATGGAAGAAGTAATTAATAAAAAACTAGTTTTTTCAGATAAAAAAGAAATAAAAGAAAATTTAGCAGAAAAAATTTCTGCTGACAAACAATTATCACAAAATATTTTAAATACATATTTTAAAGCATATGTTGATAGAATGGAAAATTTAGACAAAAATATTGATTAATTTGCCGTTTTTCTTGCCAAACGGACATTTTATGAGATATTTTTTAGCAAAATAAAAGCTTACTTCATAATAAAACTCCATAAAAACTGCCCCAAAGGGCAGTTTTTTATATGAAAAATTTGCAATTATTGACTTCAATTCAGTTATTGAAATCGCCCTGTTTTATATTTTAAGCTGGAACTAAGTTCCTCTATAAGTTCCACCTTGACCAAATTACCCTTTTATTGCCATTTGAATTTATTTGCTAAAACCCTAATGATATCGATAACACAGGCATTTAAAAATTTTAATCTATTGAAAATTAAGTGCAAAAAATGGAAAGAAAAGGGGCATTTCTCCCCATTTTTGTCAATTTTAACTATTAGCCTCTATGCTAAACACAAAGCCAATCTTCTCCCTATTTCCCCTATTCTCATTCTTCTATTAAACCTACAAAAATTGATGCAATTTTTAAATATATTGCTTTAGTTAATACTTTTTGTATTATATTACCATTATGGTTTATTATATTTTCTCTTAGCTTTCTTCAAATTCCAGAAAAAATTTCTCAATTTTTTTTATTTGGCTTTTTTTATCTCGCTTTTTGGAAGTTTTATTTATCTGATTACTTTTATAATGATTTTCCTTACATTTATTGTGAGTCTATTTAAGAAAAACAAAACCAAAAAAGATGATGAAAAATTGATTTTGAATTTAATTAGTATAATTATTTATTCAATTCTTTCTATTTTTTGTATTGCATTTTTCTTTTTAACATTTATATCTGATAGAATAAAAAGTTAATATATTATTCATAAATAATTTCTTTTGGGTAAAATTTCATATTTTTTATTTTGCAATATTGGCTTTTTTCATGCCAATCCCAATGGTTTTCAATACAAGAATTTTTATCAATTAAAATTTCTTTGTTGTTAATTATAATTATTCTTCCGGCTTTGCAATCACCATCTTCTAAGCAATAATCACTTTTAGGTAAAATTGGCGATAAAATAATCGCAAGCAACGCTAGTAAAATCAAGAAAATTAATAATCCGGCAAATATTATTACAAATGTGATACTTATTGCCTTAACTATAATAAGTATATTTTTTAGAATATTTTTCATAGAACAACCCAATTTTTATTTTTTATTATATCTAAATTTTTCTTCCATTTCTATTGCTTTGGTTTCACAAACACCACTTTTTAATCCTTGTTTAATTCCTTCCCAATCAACATACAAATCTTGTAAGCAATCTTTATTCTAAGCAATTTAATTGGTCATTCATTTCGCATTTATTTTCATGGTAATTCCAACAGCCACCCTTATCTAAACAATAATCTTTCTCGCTAAATAAATATCGAACAAATAAAATTGCAATAAAAGTTACAACTAAAATTAAAATTATTTTCTTCATATTGAAATTATATTTTCTAATATCTTATTGGCAACCCATTAGGTCTATATATTTCGACCAAATTACCACAATTTTCATTTGGATTATTCCTCCCTTGGTTTCTCCCATATTCGTTAGCTTTTTCGTCGTCTGCGCTATCTTTAGCACTTTCTACTTCAGTCATACCCTTTATATAGACATTTTTAAATGAATCAGTAAATTCTCTTAAATCGCTAATGCCTTTTGCTGTAATTTCTCCAAAATTACCTAATTGTGAAGCTTCGCAATTAGCTTTAGAATGAAAATATTTGTCTGCTCTTTTAGTATTTGCTTCTTTCATATCATTGTAATTCTTTATAAAAATATTAATCGCTTTAAAAATTTGCTTGAGCTCATCAATATAATTTTCAATTTTTATTCTAATTGCATTTGTTGAATTTACTTGCAGTTTTCTTGTTATATTTTCTATTCCTAAAACGACTTCGCCTTCTAAACTTTTTGCATCACCAATAATTTCTTCAATTTCATCAAAGAATTTCCAACAATCGCAAAGCTCATCATCCTCTGGTGGCTCATTTGTATTTGGATTTTGATGATTATTTTCGTCTTCATCAATTACCTCAACCCAACATCTACAATTTGGATGAGGCTTATCTGGAATTTCATCAATATTTTTAAATGTTAAACCATTTAACGCTTGGCATTTTTCACAAGCTCCATTTTCTGTATGCCAAATATATTCAAAATCACCTTCTGTATAGCTAATTCCACCTTTTAAAACAGTTTCTGACATTTAAATTTTCTCCTCCAAGGTTACTTTTGTATTCTGTAATAATTTTTGAGTATCGATTTTAGTTTCATTTTTAGTGTTAAAAATGATATTATTTAAAACTCCTTTTAAAATATATTTTTTAATTACTCTAGAATTATAGTTTTTGCAGGCTTCGCATAAAGAAGCTTTAGTTTTATTGCCATATATCCCATCTTCTTTCAGAGTGTTTTTTGCTTCAATAATGCAATCTTTTCTATTTTTATTTAATAAACTTAAGCCTGTTTGAAGTGCAACAACAGCTTGTTTTTCATCTAATTTCTGAGCAATAAATTCAATAAAATTTAAAATTTCTTCAATTTTTTCACTGCTTTTTTGATTATTTAATCTTTCAAATTCTAATAAAAATTTTTCTTTTCTTTCGTTTTTTAAAATTTCAATTAATTCTTCTTTTGTTGCATAAAGAATTTTGGCATTTGTTAATTCGCCTTTAATCAAAGATAAGACTTTTTTGCGAGTTAATGATTTTTTCTTTTCTTTAAATTTCATGCCCAAATAGATAGCATTTTGCATAATTCCTCCTCGTTAGTTTAATAATTCCAACCAATAATTAAATTAAAATAGCAATAATAATGATAAATATAATATTAAATAAAAGTATAAATATATTATACAATATTTTAAATAATTATTCAAGGTTGATTCTTGTGTCCATATTGTGTCCACAAAAACACAAGATTCGCGGCTACAGGTATAAAATTAAAATTCAGCTAAAGTGGCAATATCAAGATTTGAGGTTATTTCACGAAAGTTCGAATCTCCTAACCTCCACCACAAAAACCGTTGAAGAATCAAAACTTCAGCGGTTTTTATTATATATGTCCGCTATATGTCTGCTAGCATGCTTGAACCTAAAAAAATTAGAAAAAGATTTGCTGGATCTAAAAAAAGATTAATTTTTTATTGAATTGCCTATTTTAAATTTTATTTATATTAAACGCAAAGTTTATATGTCTAGGTATTTTTTAAAGAATTTAAATAACTTTCATACAACAGTTACAATACTAGCTGTTTTTAATTCATCATCCCTAAAAGAATTTTACACAAACTTTCTGGTTTTATCTCATTCAAGAGTGTTCACCATAGCAATAAATGATTTAATAAGCCTTTTTATTTCTTAGTTAGTTGCTTGAGCTAAGAAGCCACTATTTTAAACGCAAGAACCATGATACTTAAATATATTTTTGGCTATTTTAAGATCATTCAAAAAAAATACTTTACATAATATTTTTTTCAGATATTATAATAAAGTAACGACACGGAGGATTGCCGGAGTGGTTGATCGGAGCGGTCTTGAAAACCGTCGGGCATGCGAGTGTCCCCTGGGTTCGAATCCCAGATCCTCCTCCATTTAAACCGACCCTAAGGTCGGTTTTTTAGTTTTTTCCATTAATTAATTTAAGAAAAGAACATTCTTAGACTAAACATCTTTTGCTATACATAGAATGAGATTCTTCACTTTGTTCAGAATGATGGATGTTTTATAGTCATCCTGAGCATTTGCGAAGGATCTTTTGCAATATTTATAAAGAGATTCTTCGGCTCTACCTCAGAATGACATTCCAATTTGCAATAAGATTCTTCAGCTTTGTCTTAGAATGACATTCTAACTTGCAATGAGATTCTTCATTTTATTTAGAATAACAATCACTCTTCCTACATATACTCTAATTCTCAACCCCTTTATTGATATAT
>JAFYOU010000008.1 GCA_017560095.1 Candidatus Gastranaerophilales bacterium | reverse complement strand
GAATCTAAAAATATATATACGGTTGTCGCGGATTTGTTCGCCTTGCCAATGTTCAACTATTAAACGGTCGCGGTCGCATATATAAGGCGTCATGCTATCGCCCGTAGCGTTAATTATTGAATATTTGCGAAAATCTGAAAAGGACTGAAAACAACGGCGCGGAACTTGTAATATTTCTTTTTGTTCGGAAAAAACAAAAGACCCCGACCCGCAAGACCCGAAGACGTCCGGGTAATAATCTACCGCTATTGTATCTACCGGCATGCTAATATTGTCAAATTCATTTATAATTTTATAGGCTACTTGGTATTCTTCCGGCATGCTCAACGGAGTTAAAGAAATCTTTAAATATTCCTCTAATTGCTTAATATTCTTGGCTTTTATAGCGGTTTTTGCTTTTTTCTTTTTACTAAAGCTTTGTTCGTTCATATTCCAAATACTTGATATTTCGCGTGCGGTAATATCTATTTTTTTACTTTTCAAAATGTCTTGTAATTCTTCTATATTCATATCTTTGCCCCTTTGCTTGGTAATAGTTAGATATTTTATAATTAAAATACTTGACATTAACTTGGTATTTTGATAATATAAGTTCAAGCAATTCAATTAAATCATTTAATTACATAATAACACGAAAACGTAAAAAGTGTAAATAATTACGCTTTAAATTGCGTTACTTTGTGTTGGAAAGGAAAGAGCAAAAATGACAAGCTTAAATTATCAAGCGGAATGTCAAGGCAACAAGGTACAAGTACCAATAGGTCTACCGCCTAAAATAGTTGCAGTAATTGACAAAAAAAGGGGCGCTATAACTAGGTCAAGATATTTGCGCGACTGGATAGTAGCAGAAATTAAAAAAGAAATGCCAAGTATTTTAGAGGAAACCCCGGCATGAGTACAAAAAAACCAAACTTTATCTACAAATTTGACGAAAAAGAGTACACAAAAGAAGAAGAATTATTTTTATGGACGCGATTAGCGGAAATTCTTTTAGAAATGGATAACGAAGCAAACAACAAAGCGGCATAAAAATAGCAGGAGTTCTACAAATGAAAAAGAAACATTTTTTAAAAACTATTTGCCCGTTTAGGGTCTTAGAAGAAAGAGTTACATGGGGTCAATTTATTGTACTTCATATTAAAGGTTTATTCGGTGCGGCTTTATGCTTTGGCTATTATTTGTTATTCATCATTGCCGCTGATTTAGTAGAGGTTATTAAGTAGTGGCTGAAGTTAAGCTAAAAAACGGCTATTTAAAAATATCAAATAGTCTATATGATAATTTGTATTTTAGGAATTTTACAAAGCGCGAATTAGTTATTATTTCGCTAGTCGTTAGGTTGTCTTATGGATTCAACCATAAAACCGCGATTATTAAGCCTAAAACTTGGTTTAGCGTAGCCGGTTTATATAAATCCGACATTAACGACACTTTAAACGGGCTAATAGCTAAAAAAGTAATAATAACTCATGGAAATAATATTTATTCGCTAAATAAAAATTATGACGAATGGTTAGTAAGTTTTCCTAAAAATTTCGACGACCGAAAATTTACGCTATTAAAATCGGCTCAATTTAGCAGTAAGCAAAATACTAACGAAAGCGTAAGCGAAATACTACCGAATAAAGTAAGCGAAACACTTACTAATAATGATAATAAAGTAAGCAAAACACTAACAAGCGAGTTAGTAAATCACTTACCAAATTTAGAAAATAGTAAGCAAAATACTAACTATGGAGTAAGTGAAACACTTACTAAAAATGAAAATAAGTTAGTAAATCACTTACTAAGCGATAGCGAAAACGTAAGCGACGCAGATAATACAACCGTATCTAAAAACATTATTAAAGACATTATAAATACATCTAATAAAGACATATATATAAAAGAAGAAACAAATACAAATACTTCTAAAAAAATAGACCCATATTTTAATAATCCGGCGGTCGAAAAATTTAAGGCAGAGTATCAAAAAAGATTCAAATTAAATAGATGTTATTTAGATAATTACCAAGTTAATAAACTATTGGAAATTAGCATAGATTACCCGGAATTTGTAGAAAATATACCGTTAATTGTTGAAAAATTTAGCAAAATTAAATTTTCAAACGGTATAGGAAAACCCACGCTAAAGTGGCTTATTAACGAGGGTAACTGGGCGGGAATACTTAACGGCGAACGCGACCAATTTATAGAAGACGAAAGCGCAGAAAACGCAGAAAGCGACGGGGTTAAAGAAAAATGGACGCTTTAAATATTAAAAAAATAGATTCTGAATTATTAGAAGAATCTTTAAAAGTTGAAGTAGAAGAATTAAAAAAATGTGCGCATTGCGGCGCTACCTTTACTTGGTTTACGCTTCCGGCAGTTTTAGGAAGAAAGCCGGCAAAGGTGCAAGTACCTACATGTAAATGTATTGAAGAATTAGAAGAAAAAGAAAAAGCGCGCAAGGAAAAAGAAGCAAAAGACGCTAAATTAAAAAAGCTTTTT